>NZ_JBIRNP010000003.1:0-583654 GCF_044331705.1 Streptomyces sp. NPDC017202
GCCACCCGCTACGACAAGACCGCCGAGTCCTACCAAGCAGCCGTCACCCTCGCATCGCTCCTGATGTGGGCGTGACATTTGAAGACACCGCCTAGCCCCTCCTCCGCCCCCTTCTCCCCCGTACGACGCGTAAGACCCGTACGACCCGCACGACCCGCACGACCTCCAAGGAGCTGCACCCCCATGCGTATCGGCATTCTCGGCCTCGGCCGCATCGGCGCCTTCCACGCCGAGACCCTGTCCGGACTCGACGCCGTCGAGTCGCTCGTCGTCGCCGACCCGTTCGCCGAGGCCGCCAAGTCCGCCGCCGACCGGTTCGGTGCCGAGGTCGCGGACTCCCCGGAGGCCGTGCTGGCGGCCGGGGTGGACGGCATCGTCGTGGCCGCCGCCACCGACGCCCACCCGGCGCTGATCCTGGCCGCCGTCGACGCGGGCGTGCCCGTCTTCTGCGAGAAGCCCGTCGCGAGGACCATGCGGGAGGGCGTCGACGTGCTCCGGGCCGTCCGGGGCAGGGACGTGCCGATCCAGATCGGCTACAACCGCCGCTTCGACGCCGGGTTCGTCGCCGCGCGCGCCGCCGTGCGCTCCGGTGAGCTGGGCACCCTGCACACCGTGCGGTCGACCACCCTGGACCCGGCGCCGCCGCCGGCCGCGTACGTCGCCGCGTCGGGCGGCATCTTCCGGGACTGCTCGGTGCACGACTTCGACATCATCCGCTGGGTCACCGGCCGCGAGGTGCGCGAGGTGTACGCGGTCGGCGGGAACCGGGGCGCGGACTTCATCAGGGAGGCGGGCGACGCCGACACCACGGGCGCGGTCCTCACCCTGGACGACGGCACGATCGCCGTGGTCTCCAACTCCCGTCACAACGCCCGTGGTTACGACGTCCGCATGGAGATCCACGGCTTCCAGGACTCCATCGCGGTGGGCCTGGAGGACAAGCTGCCGCTGCGTTCGGTGGAGCCGGGTGTGACCTTCCCGGCCGGTGTCCCGCACGACTTCTTCATGGACCGCTTCACCGCCGCCTACCGGGCCGAACTCACCGCGTTCACCGAGGTGGTGGCCGGCACCCGGCCCTCGCCCTGCACGGTCGAGGACGCCCTGGAGGCCGGCTGGATCGCGGAGGCGTGCACGCTGTCGCTGCACGAGCACCGGCCGGTGACGATCGCGGAGGTGCGCGCCGCCTGACCGGCGTACGGGCGGCGGCGGGTACCCGGCTCACCGCCGCACACCTCCCTCGCCTCACCGCCGGCCCTCGCCTCACCGCCGGCCCTCGCCTCACCGCCGGCCGGCTCCCTCACTTCGGGACCGGCTGGGCCGGCAGGTCGAAGACGTGGTCCGGCGAGATGATCTTCGTGATGGCGTTGCCGAAGAGGGTGCTGGGCTCCTCGTTCTTGTAGTTGACGTCGGTGTTCAGCACGACGACGAGGGTGGTCCGCGCCGACGGCAGGTAGACGGTCAGGGACTGGTAGCCCGGCAGGGAGCCGTTGTGGCCGATCCAGCCCTGCACGTCGAAGATGCCGAGTCCGTAGCCCGAGCCGGGGACCGGCATGGACGGCGTGATCAGCCGCTGCTTCTGGGTGGCGGGGCTGATCATCCTTCCTCCGTCGGGGAATCGACCGGTGGCCACGGTCCGCGCCCAGACCCGCAGGTCCTCCAGCTTGGAGATCATCGCGCCGGCGGCCCAGCCCCAGGAGGGGTTCCAGTCGGTCGCGTTCTCGACCTTGCCGGTCGCGGTCTGGTTCGTGTAGCCCTGCGCGTGCGGCTGCGGGAACTCGTTGCCGGTGGGGAAACTCGTGTCGTCCAGGCCGGCCGGGTCGAGGACGTTCTCCTGGATGTAGTCCGCGAGGGTCTGCCCGCTGATCTTCTCGACGACCAGGCCGAGCAGGATCAGGTTGGTGTTGGAGTAGTTGAACTCCGCGCCGGGCTGGAACAGCACCGGGTGCTTGAAGGAGTAGCCGAGGAGTTCCCGCGGCGCGAACGGCCGCTCCGGGTCT
The DNA here is from genome assembly GCF_044331705.1 of Streptomyces sp. NPDC017202. NCBI lineage: Bacteria > Bacillati > Actinomycetota > Actinomycetes > Kitasatosporales > Streptomycetaceae > Streptomyces > Streptomyces sp. NPDC017202. The sequence continues at coordinate 1,998 of NZ_JBIRNP010000003.1, forward strand.
GAGGTCAGCGCCTTGAAGAAGCCTTCGTCCATGGAGTAGTTGAACAGTCCGCTGCGCATGCCGGCCAGTTGGCGCAGGGTGATCTCGTCGCCGTTGGGTACGCCGTCGACGTACTTGCCGATGGGGTCGTCCAGGCCGATCTTCCCGTCGTCGACCAGCTCCAGCACGGCCGTGACGGTGAAGGTCTTGGTCTCGCTGCCGATCCGCATGAAGAGGTCCGGCGCCATCTTCCGGCCGGTGTCCTTGTCGGCGACGCCGAAGGACTTCACGTACTCGCCCTTGTCCGGCGTCCAGACGCCGACGGACACACCGGGGATGTTCGCCTGCTTCATGACCTGCTGGACGGCCTGGTCGAGTTGCTGCTTCACCTCGGGCGTGAGGTCGCGGACGTCGTCGCCGGAGGGGGTCGGGGAAGGTGCCGCGGCGACGGTGGTCCCGACGGGGGGCACCGCCCCCGCCGTACCGCCCGCGAGCGGCAGTACCAGGGCCGCCGTCGCGGCGGCGACCACGGCTCCCCTGCGCGCACGGACATGCGGATGGGTCATGGGCTCACTCCCGCCAGGAGACTTCGCCGCAGACCACAGCCGCACCAGGGGCACGGGCCGCGCGCGGCCCATCAGCACCAGGATAGGAGCGGCTGCGGGCCGTCGCCTGTCGGGCGGCCCGCACCCGCCGCCCGGGCGGGGCGGGGCCGGCCACCGGGTCGCTGTCATGACCGGTGCTTGTCCGCGCGGATCGCGCCCGCCCGGGGCGCCGGCGTCCGGGGAGGCCGGGAAGCCGTCCGGCCGGAGGAGGAGGGCAACGGCCCCGGTCGGCCACGGGCGGTGTTCACGCGGGGGTCCGCCCGGTGGCGGCCCGTATGTGGAGGTGGCCGACGGCCGGGAACTCCGGTGGTGCGGGAGGCATTTCGGCGTCGAAGCCGTAGCCGGCCTTCTCCGCGACCCGGCAGGAGGCGGTGTTGGCGGCGGTGTGCAGCAGTCGCAGACGGGTCACCTCGGGGAAGGCGGTGAAGGCCCAGTGCGTGAGCGCGCTCAGCGCGCGCGGGGCCACGCCCCGGCCGCGTACGGGGGCGGCGGTCCAGTAGCCGACCTCCGGCTCGGGACCGTGCGGCGCCTTGAGGACGACGTGTCCCGCCAACCGCCCTTCGCCGCCGTCGGGCCGGGCCTCCAGGACGGCGAAGGCGAGGCGCTCCCCCGTCTCCCAGCCGTCGTGCTGCGTCCGCAGCCAGCTCAGCGCCTCGGTCTCGTCCCGCACGGTCACGGTCGCCCAGCGGCGCAGCACCGGGTCCCGGTACGCCTCGGCCACCCCGGCGGCGTCCTCGGCGCACCACGGGCGCAGCAGGAGTGCGGGTGCCGACGCGGTGGCGCCGGCCTCCAGCCGTACGGCTCGCAGGGCGGTGTCGTCCGTCGTGTCCATGCCCGTCAGGCTAGGCGACGCACCCTCAGGTCTTCTCCCCGCCGCCCTCCGCCGGGGGCGGGGTGAGGTCCCGCTCCTCGGGGAGTTCGTCGACGTCGACGCCGCGCACCTGGGCCAGTTCGTGTTTGAGGGCGGCGAGTTCGGTGCCGCCGGCCATGTGGTGGGTGAGTTCTTCGAGGCTGACCTGGTCGCGGGAGGCGGAGAGTTCCATGGTGCCCAGGCGCAGGACGCTGAAGTGGTCGCCGACCATGTAGGCGTGGTGCGGGTTGTGGGTGATGAAGATGACGCCGAGGCCGCGGTCGCGGGCGGCGGCGATGTACTTCAGGACGACGCCGGACTGCTTGACGCCGAGGGCGGCGGTGGGCTCGTCGAGGATGAGGACGCGGGCGCCGAAGTGGACGGCGCGGGCGATGGCCACGCACTGGCGCTGGCCGCCGGAGAGGGTGCCGATGGGCTGTTCGAGGTCGTCGAGGACGATGCCCATGTTGCGCAGTTCCTCGTCGGCGGTCCGTTTCATCGTCTCGATGTCGAGGCGCCGCACGGGCCAGGGGCCCTTGGTGATCTCGGAGCCGAGGAAGAAGTTGCGCCACACCGGCATCAGGGGGACGGTGGCGAGGTCCTGGTAGACGGTGGCGATACCGCGGTCCAGGGCTTCGCGCGGGGTGGTGAAACGCACCGGCTCGCCGTCGACGAGGAACTCGCCCTCGGTGTGCTGGTGCAGCCCCGAGACGATCTTGATGAGGGTGGACTTGCCGGCGCCGTTGTCGCCCAGCACGCAGGCGACCTCGCCGGGGCGGACGGTGAGGTGCACGCCATGCAGGGCGCGGATGTTGCCGTACGACTTGCCCGCGTTGCGCAGTTCGACCAGGGGGCGGTCGGCGTCGGCCGGGGGGATGTCCGCGAGGACGGCACCGTGGGTGCCGGTCTTGTCGTTCGTCATGGGGTCACCTCCGGGTGGCCGTGCGCTGGACCCACAGATTGATCAGGACGGCGCCCAGGAGCATGACGCCGAGGAAGGCCTTGAACCAGTCGGGGTTCCAGCCGGCGTAGACGATGCCCTGCTGGACCATGCCGAACATGAAGGCGCCGAAGACCGGGCCGATCGCCGAGCCGTAGCCGCCGGTGAGCAGACAGCCGCCGATGACGGCCGCGGCGATGTAGATCAGTTCCTGGCCGACGCCCTCGCCGGACTGCACCGTGTTGAACGTGAACAGCTGGTGCATGCCGACGAACCAGGCGCCGAAGCCGACCAGCATGAACAGGGAGATCTTCGTGAACGTCACCGGGACGCCCACGGCCCGGGCGGACTCCTTGTTGCCGCCGACGGCGAAGACCCAGTTGCCGTACTTGGTGCGCAGCAGGACCCAGGTGGCGAGGGCGGCGAAGACCAGCCACCACACCACCGTGATCTTGACCTGGACGCCGCCGACGTCGAAGGACGAGGCGAAGACCTTCCTGGCCTGGCCGAAGCCGTCCATGTCGCTGATGTCGTCGGTGGCGACGTTCTCGGTGACCAGCTTGGTCACGGCGAGGTTGACGCCCTGGAGGATCAGGAAGGTGCCGAGGGTGACCAGGAAGCTGGGCAGGCCGGTCCTGACGAGCATCCAGCCGTTGAACGCGCCGATCCCGAGGGACACGACCAGCGCGACGACCACACCGACCCAGACGTTCATCGTGAGCTGGTAGCTGAGCATGCTCGCCGTGAGCGCCGAGGTGACGACGGCGACACCGGCCGACAGGTCGAACTCGCCGCCGATCATCAGCAGCGCCACCGGCAGGGCCATGATCCCGATGGTGGAGGACTGGTACAGGACGTTGGCCATCGAGCTGCCGTCGCGCACCGGCGGAGCCGTGACCAGGAAGAAGACGTACACCGCGACGGCACCGAGGAAGACCCCCACCTCGGGCCTGGCCAGCAGCCGCAGGGCCAGTGGGCGTCGGGAGGTCCGGCCGTCGGTCTCCTTCGGGCCGGGGGCCGGCGGTGTGGTCACCGCCGGCCCGGCGTGCTGGGTCATGCTCATCACCGGGTGCCCTTCGCGGCGTACGCGGCGACCGCGTCGACGTTGGACTTGTCGACGAAGGCCGGACCGGTGAGCACCGGCTGCTCCCCGCCGCCCAGGTAGTTGCCGTTGTTCTTGTAGAGCCACAGCGAGTCGATCGCCAGGTAGCCCTGGAGGTAGGGCTGCTGGTCGACGGCGAACTGGATGGTGCCCTGGTCGATGGCGCCCGTGAGGTTCTTGTTCAGGTCGAAGGTGGCGATCTTCGCCTTGCTGCCCGCCTCCGACACCGACTGGACGGCGGTCAGCGCGAACGGGGCGCCCAGGGTCACGACGTAGTCGACGGCGCTGTCCTGCTTGAGCTTGGCGGTGATCGTCGACTTCACCGAGGGCATGTCGGTGCCGTTGACGTACACGGTCTCCGTGGTGCCGGAGAAGGTCTTCTTCACCCCGTCGCAGCGCTGGGTGAGGCCGATGTTGCCCTGTTCCTGGATGACGCAGGCGACCTTCTTGGCGCCCTCGGAGTTCAGCCGGTTGCCGAGCGCCTCGCCGGCCACGGTCTCGTCCTGGCCGAAGAACTCCATCAGACCGAGGCTCTTCCACTCGCTGACACCGGAGTTGAGGCCGACGACGGGGATGTTCGCGGCCTTCGCCTTGGCGACGACGTCCTTGAGGGCGTCGGGTTTGGCGAGGGTGACGGCGATGCCGTCGACCTTCTGGTCGATCGCGTTCTGCACCAGGGTGGCCTGGTTGCCGGCGTTGGGGTCGGCGGAGTAGACCAGCTTGACGTTGTCCTTGGCGGCGGCGGCCTCGGCGCCCTTGCGGACGATGTCCCAGAAGGTGTCGCCGGGCGACTGGTGGGTCACCAGCGCGACGGTCATCCGGGGCGTGGTGGCCTTGCCGGCGGCGGCCTCGCCCCCTCCGTCCTCGGCCTTCTTGCCGCCGGAACTGCTGGAGCAGCCCGCGAGGGTCAGGGCGGCCGCGGCGGCCACGGCCACGACCGGGGCGATTCCGCGGGAACGGGAGGGACGGGAGGGGGAAGAGCTGTCCATCTTTCCTGCACCTCACTGTGCGACAGGGGAACGACGGCGAAAGGGGAGGCGATCACGAGGATCCGGGCCCGGACCGGAAGGTCGGGAACTGCGCGCTGCTGGGACGGGATCCAATCCCCTGGGGCGCCCACTGTCAATACTTTGTTAAGACATCATTTCACAAGCAGGTCCGAATGTAAGAACAAAGTAGGGGCAGGGGGGCGGGCGGGCCTACACCTGAGGGAGCGATCTCTACCCCGTACGGGGGAACGTCATCCGCCCCGAGGAGGCGCCGACACCGAAGCCCGGCGACCGGCGACCACGGTCCGGCCGACCGTTCGCCCGGCCGCCCAGCCGCCCGATACGGCATACAGCAGAACGGGACGCACGTTCACCGTGCGTCCCGTTCCTCCTCCGACTTCCGACGGCTTCCGGCGGCTTCCGGCGACTTCCGGGTGCCGGTCGGCCGGTCAGTGCCCGAGCGTCACCGCGGCGCCATCCGCAGCGCGCCGTCCATGCGGATGGTCTCGCCGTTGAGGTAGTCGTGGTCGACGATCGCCAGGGCGAGCCTGGCGTACTCCTCGGGTCGGGCGAGCCGGCGCGGGAAGGGCACGCCGGCGGCGAGCGAGTCGCGGAACTCCTCGGAGACGGTGGCCAGCATGGGGGTCTCGACGATGCCCGGGGCGATGGTGCACACCCGGATGCCGTACTGGGCGAGGTCGCGGGCGGCGGGCAGGGTCAGTCCGACGACGCCGCCCTTGGAGGAGGAGTAGGCGGCCTGGCCGATCTGGCCGTCGTAGGCGGCGATGGAGGCGGTGTTGACGATCACGCCCCGCTGGCCGTCGCCGTCGGCCTCGGTCTCGGCGATGGCCTCCGAGGCGAGCGCGAGCACGTTGAAGGTGCCGACCAGGTTGATCTGGATCACCTTCGCGTACAGGGCGAGGTCGTGGACGCCCTTCTTGCCGAGGATCCGCATCGACGGGCCGATGCCGGCGCAGTTGACGACGGTGCGCAGCGGCACGCCCGAGCCGGCCGCGGTGGCGACGGCGGCCCGCACCTGCTCGGGGTCGGTGACGTCGGCGGGCACGTAGCTCACGCCGGGCACCTCGGGCGCCTTGTCGATGCCGTCCTCGAGGTCGAGGGCGAAGACCCGCGCGCCGCCCTCGGCGAGCGCCTTCGCGGTGGCCGCGCCGAGGCCGGACGCACCGCCGGTGACAAGGGCGGCGGTGTTCTCGAGCTGCATCATCACTCCTTGCCGAAGACGGTGAGCGCACCGCCCTCGTTCCGGTCCAGCGCACGCGAGATGATCATGCGCTGGATCTGATTGGTTCCTTCGAAGATCTGCATGACCTTCGCCTCGCGCATGTAGCGCTCGACGGGGAAGTCGCGGGTGTATCCGTACCCGCCCAGGACCTGCACCGCGTCCGTGGTCACCTTCATGGCGTTGTCGGTGGCCACGAGCTTGGCGACGGACGCCTCCCGGGTGAAGGGCAGGCCGGCGTCCTTGAGCCGGGCGGCGGTGAGCGCCGTGGCGCGCGCCGACTCGGTCGCCGCCCCCATGTCGGCGAGGACGAAGGCCAGGCCCTGGTGCTCGATGATCGGCTTGCCGAAGGTCTCGCGCTCGCGGGCGTAGCGCACCGCGTGGTCCAGGGCGCCCTGGGCGAGGCCGGTGGCGACGGCGGCGATGCCGAGCCTGCCGCAGTCCAGGGAGGCGAGCGCGATCTTCAAGCCCTGCCCCTCCTCCCCGATCCGCCGTTCGACGGGCACCCGCACGTCGTCGAGGCGCATGGTGGCCGTCGCCGACCCCGTCAGGCCCATCTTCCGCTCGGGCGGGTCGGCGCTGAGCCCCGGGGTGTCCGCCGGGACGAGGAAGCAGGAGATGCCGCGGGCGCGGTCGTCGGAGGTGCGGGCCATGACCGTGTAGAAGTCGGCGTACCCGCCGTGCGTCGTCCACGCCTTGGCGCCGTTGAGGACGTACTCGTCGCCGTCGCGGACGGCGCGCGTGAGCATCGCCGCCGGGTCCGAGCCGGCGTGCGGCTCGGAGAGGCAGTACGCGCCGAGCAGGTCTCCGCCCAGCATCTCGGGCAGCCACTTGCGCCGCTGCGCCTCGGTGCCGAAACGGGCCAGCGGGAAACAGGACAGCGCGTGCACCGAGATCCCCACGGCCACGCTGGACCAGACCGCGGCGATCTCCTCCAGGACCTGGAGATACACCTCGTACGGCTGTCCCGCCCCGCCGTCCTCCTCGGCGAAGGGCAGCCCGAGCAGACCGCTGCGCCCGAGGGTGCGGAAGACGTCCCGCGGGAACGTCCCGTCCGCCTCCGCGTCGGCGACCCGGGGCGCGAGCTCCCTGGCGGCCAGGGTGCGCGTCAGCTCGACGAGGTCGACGGCCTCCTCGGTGGGCAGGGCGCGGGTGGCGGGCATGTCGGCCTCCACGGAGTGATACTGGAAGGAGTACGAAAGTATCATTCACAGTACTGCACGTGGGCGTGCCAGGGCATCCGCGGACGGGAGCGGAGATGCCGGAGCCGCCGGTCTCAGGAGGAGACGGCGTGCACGATGAGCGAGGCGAGCTGCTCGTACGCCTCGGCGTCGGTCAGCCCGGTGCGCGCCTTCAGCTCGCCCTGCTGGATCTGGCGCATGGTGGCGGCGGCGACCTCGCCGACGAAGGCGGTGTGCACCTCGCGGAAGGCGCCGTCGGAGACGCCCTCCGCGATCAGCCGGCGCACCCGCTCCGCCGCCATGCGCGTGTTGGCCTCGTACACCTCGCGCGCGGGCGGGAACTCGGCCACGTCGTCGAGGAAACGGCGGGACAGCGGGCGCAGCTGCTCGGCGACGGCCGTCAGGTAGACGCGGACGCGGTCGGAGGGGTCGTCGGTCTGCGCCACCCGCTTCTCCACGGCCTCGGTCGCCCCCCGGAAGTAGTGCTTGACCGCCTCCACGACCAGCCCCTGCTTGCTGCGGGCCAGCTGGTAGAGGGTGGTCTTGGAGCAGCGCAGCCGCTCGGCGAGATCGTCCAGGGTGAGGTCGGAGAACCCCTGTGCCGTCAGCAGCGCGACGAGTCGTTCCAGCAGGTCGGCCTGTCGGGCGGTGCGGCGGGGGGACGGCATGATCCCAGAATATCCGTGCCCTCGCCACGCCGGCCGCCCGGTCCGCGATCGGCGCGGCCGGACCTCGGGCGCGGCCGGGCCTCGCCGCACGGAATCCGGCCGCCGCGCCTCTCGGCCCCGGCGCGAGGAGCACCGCCCCTCACCGCGCCGGAACATCCCCCGAACGCACCGAAGCCGCCTTCTCACGGATGAGAAAGCGGCTTCCGACCTGCGATGACGCTGGTCGGGACGACAGGATTTGAACCTGCGACCCCTTGACCCCCAGTCAAGTGCGCTACCAAGCTGCGCCACGTCCCGGTGCGCTTCCCGCGGATGCCCGCGTGATCGCGCGAACAGCACTTTACCCCACACCGGGCGCTGCACCGAAAGGGGCACCGGCGCGGGACAATCGCCCCATGGGCAGCATGAGGAACGGCGGGGACGCGCGGGACCGGGACGAGGAGGGGCGGGCGCGCAGCGCGCGGCCCCGGGACGGGCTGGGGCGGCCGCTGCCGTACGGGGCGGCCGGGGTGGAGCGCCAGCCCGAGGGCGTCGTACGCCGTCCGCGGGAGAGCGTCGCCGAGGCGCAGGCGCTGCTGGACGCCGGGAAGCCGTTCCACGCCCACGAGGTGTTCGAGGACGCCTGGAAGTCGGGCCCGGAGGCGGAGCGCGCGCTGTGGCGGGGACTGGCCCAGCTCGCGGTCGGTCTCACCCACGCCGCCCGCGGCAACCTCACGGGCGGGCCGCGTCTGCTGCGGCGCGGGGCGGCGTCCGTGGAGGAGTGGGCCGGCGGCTCCGGGCGGTGGGACCCGTACGGGATGGACCTCGCCGCACTGGCCGACTGGGCGCGGCGGCTGGCGGGGGAGGTGGAGGAGTCGGGGACGGCGGTGGACGCGCGGGCCTCGGCGCCGCGGCTGCACTGACACCCGCCACCGGCACCGCCGGTGGCGTACGGCAGACTCGTGGCCGTGCGAACGATTCATGTCATCGGCATCGGCGCGGGCGACCCCGACCAGCTGACCCTCCAGGCGGTCCGGGCGCTGCGGAGCACGGACGTGTTCTTCGTCCTCGACAAGGGCGAGGTGAAGAGCGACCTCACGCGGCTGCGCCGGGACATGCTGGACACGCACCTGCCGGAGGGCGGTTACCGGGTCGTGGAGGCCCGCGACCCGGAGCGGGACCGCCGCGCGGGCGGCGCCGCCTACTCCCCCGCCGTCGGCGACTGGCGCAGCGCCCGTGCCGGGATCTACGAACGGCTGATCGCCGAGGAACTCGGCGAGGACGAGAGCGGCGCGTTCCTGGTGTGGGGCGACCCCGCGCTGTACGACAGCACGCTCGGCATCCTGGAGGAGGTGCTGGCACGGGGCGCGGTGACCTTCGCGTACGACGTGGTGCCCGGCGTCAGCAGCGTCTCGTCGCTCGTCGCCCGCCACCGCACGGGCCTGAACCGGGTGGCCGGGCCGGTGCAGATCACCACCGGGCGGCGGCTCGCCGAGGGGTTCCCGGAGGGGGTGGACGACGTGGTGGTGATGCTCGACGCCCACCAGGCCTTCCGCCGGTACGCCGACCAGGACATCGACATCTACTGGGGCGCCTACATCGGCACCCCGGACGAGATCCTGGTCTCCGGCCCGCTCGCCGAGGCCGGCCCCCGCATCGAGCGTCTGCGCGCCGAGGCACGCGAACGCAAGGGCTGGATCATGGACACGTACCTCCTGCGCCGCAACCGCCGGGGCGACTAGGGTCTTTCGTTGGGATCAGGCCGGATCAGGGAGCGGCACCGCGTCACGGCGCGTCGAGCCCCAGCCGCTCCAGTGCTCCGGCCACGTCCGGGACCGCCGTCACGCCGTCCGGCAGCGGCGGCCGCCGTACGACCACGACGGGCAGGCCCAGCCGGCGGGCGGCCGTCAGTTTCGCGGCCGTCGCCACTCCCCCGCTGTCCTTCGTGACCAGCACGTCGATGCGGTGCTCCCGCAGCAGCGCCAGCTCGTCGGTGACGGTGAACGGGCCGCGGGCCAGGACGAGTTCGGTGTCCGGCGGCATCGGCGGCGCGGGCGGCTCCACGGACCGGACGACGAAGTGCGGTCCGGTGAGGTGCGCGAAGGCCGCGAGGCCCAGGCGTCCCGTCGTCAGCAGGACGCGTCCGCCGAGGCGGGGCAGCAGTTCCGCCGCCTCCGCCAGGGAGCCCACGCGGTGCCAGCGGTCGCCGGGGCCGGGCCGCCAGCCCGGTCGGCGCAGCACGATCAGGGGCCGTCCGGCGGCGGTCGCGGCGTGCGCCGCGTTCGCGGTGATGCCGGCGGCGAAGGGGTGGGTGGCGTCGACCACGGCGTCCACGGCGTGCTCGGCCAGCCAGGCCGCGAGCCCGTCGGCCCCGCCGAACCCGCCGCTGCGGACGTCCCCCGCGAGGGCCGCGGGCCGGGACACCCGCCCCGCCAGTGACGAGGTCACCCGGACACCGGGGCGGGCCGCGAGGGCGGCGGCCAGTTCGCGGGCCTCGGTGGTGCCGCCGAGGACCAGGACGTGGGCGGACATGGCGTCGAGCGTACGAGGCGGGGGCGGCGGCGGACGCGCGGGGGCCGGTCCCGGACGGCACCCGGGCGCCCCCCCCATGATCCTCGCGGCGGACCGCCGGCCCCGGCGTTATCGTCCCCGTATGGGTGCTGTGCGTGCCGTGCTGATCGACGTCGACGGGGTCCTCACCGTCTCCTGGAAGCCGCTCCCGGGGGCGGTGGAGGCGCTGCGGGCGGTGCGGGAGGCCGGGCTCGGCGTCGTCCTCGTCACCAACACGACCTCGCGGACCCGGGCCTCGATCGCGGCGACGCTGGCGGACGCCGGTTTCCCGGTGGGCGCCGAGGACGTCCTCACCGCGCCGGCCGCGACCGCCGCCCACCTCGCCGAGCGGTTCCCGGGCGCCCGGTGCGCGCTGCTGAACAGCGGTGCCGTCGAGGAGGACCTCGCCGGCGTGAACCTGGTCGGCCTCGACGCGGACGACGTGGACGTGGTGGTCCTCGGCGGGGCGGGTCCCGAGTTCGGTTACGAGGCGCTGGACCGGGTCTTCGGGCACCTGCAGCGGGGTGCGCGGCTGGTGGCGATGCACCGCAACCTGTACTGGCGCACCGACGCGGGACTGCGGCTGGACGCCGGGGCGTTCCTGGCGGGGCTGGAGGCAGCCGCGGGAGTGGCGGCCGAGGTGACGGGGAAGCCGTCGCCGGCGTTCTTCGCGGCCGCGCTGAGGTGCCTCGGGGCGGGCGCCGGGGAGGCGCTGATGGTGGGCGACGACGTCGAGTCGGACGTCCTCGCGGCGCAACGGGCGGGGATCACCGGGGTGCTGGTCAGGACCGGCAAGTTCCTGCCGCGGGCGCTGGAGGCGGCCGACGGCACCCCGGACCACGTCGTCGACTCGTTCGCGGACCTGCCCGCCCTGCTGGCGGGGCCGCGGTCAGCGCAGTAGCAGCTGGAGGCCGCCCACCACGGTCGCCGCGATGACGAGCCGCTCGAACAGCCGCTGGTCGATGCGGTGCACCGCCCACCTGCCGAGCAGCGCCCCGGGGAGGACGAAGACGGCGAGCGCCGCGTCCAGGAGCAGCGAGCGGCCGTCGATCAGGCCGAGGCCCACGCTGAAGGGCACCTTGGAGACGTTGACGACGAGGAAGAAGAAGGCGGAGGTGCCGAGGAAGCCGAGTTTGCGGAATCCCGCCGACAGCAGGTACATCGACATCACCGGGCCGCCGGCGTTGGCGACCATCGTGGTGAAGCCGCCGAGGACGCCGTAGGCGCGGGCCTTGAGGCGGCCGGCGCGGGTCACCACGGCGTCGGGGTCGTCGGCCGCCTCGGCGGCGCGCCGCCGCCACACCGTGACCCCGGCCATGAACAGCAGGATCGCGCCGATGGATGTGCGCACGGCCGCGTCGTCGGCCCGCATCAGGAACAGCGTGCCGACGACGACACCGGCGGCCACCGCCGGGAACAGCCGCCACAGCGTGGGCCAGTGGGCGTGCCGCCGGTAGGTGAGGACGGCCAGGACGTCCCCGGCGATCAGGATCGGCAGCAGGACGCCGGTGGAGGCGCGGGCGGGCAGGACCGCGGCGAAGACCGCCAGGCTGACCGTGTTGGCCCCGCTGACGGCCGTCTTGGAGAAGCCGACCAGCAGGGCCGCGAGGGCGAGGGCGGCGAACTCCCAGCCGGTGATGTGCCACAACGTCATCGTGTTCATGCGGAAACCGATGCTACGCACACGTGACCGGGCCCGGTGAGGAGCCTCCCGCCCGGCGGCCGGGGCCGCCGGGCCGCCGCGTCGTGGTGCGTCAGTGCCGCTCGACCAGCACCGCGCTGCCCTGCCCCACCCCGACGCACATGGTCGCCAGGCCGCGCTCCGCGCCCGTGCGCCGCATCCGGTGCAGGAGGGTGGTGAGGATGCGGGCCCCGGAGCAGCCGAGCGGGTGGCCGAGGGCGATCGCGCCGCCGCTGGGGTTGACCAGTTCGGGGTCGATGCCCAGTTGGTCCACGCAGGCCAGCGCCTGTGCGGCGAACGCCTCGTTGAACTCGGCCTCCTGGAGGTCCTCGACGCTCCACCCGACGCGGTCCAGCGCCTTGCGGGTGGCGGGGACCGGGCCGATGCCCATCACGTCGGGGTGGACGCCGGCGGAGGCGCCCGCGACGTAGCGGCCGAGGGATTCCAGGCCCAGTTCGTTCAGGGCCTCCTCGCTGACGAGGAGGAGACAGGCGGCGCCGTCGTTCATCGGGGAGGCGTTGCCCGCGGTGACCGTGCCGCCCTGCCGGAAGACGGGCCGGAGCCGGGCGAGCTTGTCGTAGGAGGTGTCCTCCCGGACGCATTCGTCGGCGTCGACGACCGCGCCGTCCGGGAGCCGGACCGGCAGGATCTCGTCGTCGAAGTGGCCCTTCTCGCGGGCGAGCGCGGCACGCCGGTGGCTGCGGAGCGCGAAGTCGTCCTGGCGCTCACGGGGGATGCCGTACCGTTCGGCGACCTCCTCGGCGGTCTCGCCCATCGCCAGCAGGCCGTGCAGGTCCTTCATGGCGGGGTTGACCAGGCGCCAGCCGAGCCGGGTGTCGACGGTCTCCAGCCGGTGCGGGAGGGCCTCGTCGGGGCGGGCGAGCACGAAGGGGGCGCGGCTCATCGACTCGGAGCCGCCCGCGAGCACGATCTCGGCCTCGCCGGCGGCGATCGTGCGGGCGGCGGCGGTGACCGCCTCCATGCCCGAGGCGCACAGCCGGTTCACCGTGGCGCCGGGCACGGTCTCGGGGAGTCCGGCGAGCAGGGCGGCCATGCGGGCGACGTTGCGGTTGTCCTCGCCGGCCTGGTTGGCGGCACCCCAGTACACGTCGTCGATCCGGGCCGGATCGAGCGCGGGCAGGTCGGCGACCAGGCCGCGGATGACGCCCGCGGCGAGATCGTCGGGCCGTACGGCGGACAGGGCGCCGCGCAGCTTGCCGATGGGGGTGCGGCGGGCGGCCGCGAAGTGGACGGGACGCACGACTGGGGACTCCTGACCGACGACGACGCTGTGGTCCGACAGATTGATCAGCACGTTGACCAGCACCGCTTAATTAGCAGTGCTAGTTTCGGACTATAGACCGCCGCCGCGTCCCGTGGGAAGGTCACCGGAAGGCCACCGGGCGGCGGTGCCGGCCGCTCCGGAGTCCCGCACGCACCCGCTCCGGAGCCGCGGCCGCTCCCGTCGGAGGCCGCGTTTGCGCCGAATCGCCCTGGGCACCCGCGCCCCCATGGAGTGGTTGCGCAGTGCCGCCTGCATCGGCGAGGACCCCGAACTCTTCTTCCCCGTGGGCACGTCCGGACCGGCGTTGCGGGAGACCGCGGACGCCAAGCGGGTCTGCCGGCGGTGCCCGGTGGCCGCCGACTGCCTGGAGTACGCCCTCGCCGCCGGCCAGACGTCCGGCGTGTGGGGCGGCACCGACGAGGCGGAACGCGCCGACCTGCTCCGTACCGCACGAGACGACGTGAGAAGGAGGACCGCCGTATGACTGTCGTCAAGAGCCCTCTGCCCGAACCGGCCCGCCAGGTCACCTTCGACGCGCTGCAGGGCACGCTCGTCGATCTGCTGGGGATCTCCCTGATCGGCAAGCAGGCGCACTGGAACATCGTCGGCCCGCGGTTCCGCTCGATCCACCTCCAGCTCGACGAGGTCGTCACGACCGCCCGCGCCTTCGCCGACACGGTCGCCGAGCGGGCCGCCGCGCTCGGCCTGCCGCCGGACGGCCGCCCGGAGACGATCGCGTCGGCGTTCACGCTGCCGTCCCCGAAGGACGGCTGGCTGCGCGACGAGGACGTGGTGCGGGTGATCGCGGAGACCCTGGGCGCGGCCATCGACCGGCTGCGGGAGCGGATCGGGACCACCGAGAAGGCCGACCCGGTCACCCAGGACCTGCTGATCGGCATCACCGCCGAGCTGGAGAAGCAGCGGTGGATGTTCGAGGCGGAGAACTGGCCGCGCGAGGACTGACCGCCGGCACGGACCACGCGGGACACCGGCCACGCGGCAGGGGCACGACGCGGGCGCCCGGCTCACGCGCACGCCTCACGCGCACGCCTCACGCGCACGACGCAGTGGCACGACGGAAGGGCACGCCATGACCGACGTTCTCGAACTCGACGCGCTGTGGGAGGACTTCCACCGCGTGGTGAACATGACCTCGCAGGAACTGGCCGCCTGGCTCCGGGTGCGGGACTCCGGCGAGGACGCCGAGGCCCTGCCCGGGGAGGCGGGCACCCCGACCGGCCGCCATGTGCTGGCGATCCTCCAGAAGCGGCGCACCGACCTCACCGGGGACGACCTCCGCGTGATGCGGGAGGTGGTGGAGACGGTCGACGACGAGACGGACGCGGCGGACGAGCCCGCGGCGGAGGACACCGGCCTGCGCCACCGGCTCATGACGATCGGCCACGATCCGCTGAAGCCGTGAGCCGGTGAGGCCGTGAGCCGCTGAAGGCCCGGGCCGGAAGGAGCCCTGGGCCGGACGGAGCCCTGGGCCGGACGGAGCCGGGCGCCCGGGTCAGAGCCCGGTCACCGGCAGATCGAGAAGGCGGACCAGGGTGCGCAGCACCCCGTTGTCGTTGTTGGAGGGAGCCAGGTGGCGGGCCCGCCGGACGACCTCCGGGTGGGCGTTGGCCATGGCGAAGGACCAGTCGGCGGCGTCCAGCATCTCCAGGTCGTTGAGGTAGTCGCCGAACACCACGGTCTGCGCGGGCGTGACGCCCAGCTCGCGCTGGAGCCGGCGCAGGGCGGCACCCTTGTTGGCGGTGCGGTTCATGACGTCGACCCAGTGCTCGCCGGAGACGACGACCTGGTGGGTGTCCGCGAAGGCGGCCAGGGCGGGTGCGGTGGTCTCCGCCGCCGGCCCGAAGTCGAACAGGGCGACCTTGATGACGTCGTCCTCGACGGCGGCGACGTCCTCGACGACCCGGTGGCGCAGGTAGTAGCGGCCGACCTCGCCGAGGAAGGCCTCGTCGGCACGCTCGACGTACGCGGACCGCTTCCCGCAGACGACGGCCCCGACGTCCGCGCCGCCCGCCACGAGCCGCCGTACGGCGTCGACGACGCGGGCGACCACGGCGGGGTCCAGCGGGTCGGAGCTGAGCTCCTCGCCGTCGCGGACGACGTAGCTGCCGTTCTCCGCTATGAAGACCATCCCGTCGGCGACCTCGGCGAACTCCCGCGCCAGCGTCGCGTACTGCCGGCCGCTGGCGGGGCTGAACAGCACGCCCCGCTCCCGCAGCAGCGCGAGGACCTCCCAGAGCCCGTCGGGCGTCCGCTTGTCGTCGTCGAGCAGCGTGCCGTCCATGTCGGTGACGACGAGACGGATGTCGGCGCCGCCGGCCGACGGCTCGGGCGCGGTCAGCTGGGGGGCGTGCGAGTAGGGCATGTCCTGCTTCCTGAACGGGGGTGACCGGATTGTCACCCTACCGGGGGACCCTCGGCCGGCCCCGTGCCCGGGGTCGCGGGTGCGGCCGATCCCGGGACACCGGTGATCGCCCGACGGCACAATGGCGGACGACGGGCAGGGCGCGCGAAGGAGCGGTGACGTGGGCGAGGACCGCAGGCCGACGGGCGGGGCGGCGCGGGACATCGTGCGCCGGATCATGTCGGAGCTCCCGCCGGGCAGCCATCTGGTCCTCACGCACCCCACCCACGACAGCGCGCTGAGCGGCGAGGGCCAGATCCCGGCGATGAGGTTCTGGAACGAGAACGCCACCCCGCCGATCACCGCCCGCACCGGCGAGGAGATCGCCGCGTTCCTCACGGGCCTGGACCTGCTGGAACCGGGCCTGGTGTCCTGCTCCCGCTGGCGCGCGGAGGACGGTGGGGCCACCGTGGTGCCGCAGTACGGCGCGGTGGCCGTGAAACCCTGACCGGCACCGCCCGCGCGCGCCGACGCGACCCTGGAGGCCGACATGACCACCCTCGACGATCCCCTCCCCGGCGGCCGCCCCGGCGACGTCGAACGGGCCAGGGCCCTCAGCGGCGAACTGGCGGGCCGGGGCGTGCACGGGATCGTCCTGGCCTACGTCGACACCGCGGGCGTCGGCCGGGTGAAGACGGTCCCGACGGCCCAGCTGGCTTCCGCGGCCGCCTGGGGCGTGGGGATGTCCCCGGTGTTCGACACCTTCCTCGCCGACGACCGCAGCGTCACCACCGACGTCCTCGGCTCCCCCGACGGCGAC
Organism: Streptomyces sp. NPDC017202; assembly: GCF_044331705.1. Classification (NCBI taxonomy): domain Bacteria; kingdom Bacillati; phylum Actinomycetota; class Actinomycetes; order Kitasatosporales; family Streptomycetaceae; genus Streptomyces; species Streptomyces sp. NPDC017202. The sequence continues at coordinate 18,229 of NZ_JBIRNP010000003.1, forward strand.
CTGCGCCTCTACCCGGACCTGGACCGGCTGGTGGTGCTGGCCGCGCAGCCCGGCTGGGCGTGGGCGCCGGTCGACCGCATCACCCAGGACGGCGAGCCGCACCCGGGCTGTTCCCGCACCTTCCTGCGCCGCACCGTCGCCGGGGCGGCCCGCGCGCACGGTCTCGCCTTCAGGGCCGGCATCGAGATCGAGTGGTCCATGGGCCTGGACTCCGCGCCGCCCGGCGAGTTCGTCCCCGCCACCTCGGGGCCGGCGTACGGCGCGATCCGGCAGGTGGAGCTGAGCGACTGCGCCGCCGAGCTGCTGGCGGCGTGCGCGGCCCAGGGCGTGGACGTCGACCAGGTCCATCCCGAGTACGCGCCGGGCCAGTTCGAGATCTCGGTGGCCGCGCTGGACCCGGTGGCGGCGGCCGACCGCAGCGTGCTGGTGCGCCAGACGATCCGCGCGGTGGCCCGCCGGCACGGCCTGCGGGTCTCCTTCTCCCCCGCGGTGCTGGCACGCGGCGTCGGCAACGGCGGCCACGTCCACCTCTCCGCCTGGCGCGACGGCACCAACCTGCACAGCGGCGGCGACCGCCGGTACGGCATGACGGCCGACGCGGAGGCCTTCGCGGCGGGTGTCCTCGCCCATCTCCCGGCGCTCACGGCGGTGACCGTGCCCAGCCCCGCCAGCCGGCTGCGGCTGCGGCCCTCCCAGTGGGCGGGCGTGTTCACCGCCTGGGGCCTGGAGACCCGCGAGGCCGCGATCCGGCTGGTGCGGGGCACCGCGGGCCGGCGTGCCGAGCTGGCGAACCTGGAGGTGAAGCCGGTCGACCTGGCCGCGAACCCCTATCTCGCCCTCGGCTGCCTCATCGCCGCGGGCCTGGACGGGATCGTCTCGGCCGCGGTCCTCCCCGAGGAGACCACCGGCGACCCGGCCCGGCTGGCCCCGGAGGAGGCCGCGGCGCGGGGCGTGCGCCGGCTGCCGACCTCGTTGGGCGAGGCGGTGGCGGAGTTCAGCGCGGACGAGGTGCTGCGGGCCGCGCTGGGCCCGGTCCTCGCCGACGCGGTGACCGCCGTGCGGCAGGGGGAGATCGAGGGCGTGGCCGGGCTGGACGACGAGCGGGTGGCGGCGGCCTACCGCTGGGTGTACTGACATGGGCGGCGGACCGGTCCACGAGGCGCTCGCCGAGCTGGAGCTGGTCGACCACCACTGCCACGGCGTGGTCACCGCCTCTCTGGACCGGCCGGGGTTCGAGGCGCTGCTCACCGAGGGCGACCGCTGGCCGGGCAGCTCCCCCTTCGACACCCCGGCGGGCGTGGCCGTGCGCCGTCACTGCGCGCCCCTGCTGGACCTGGAGCGGCACGCCCCGGCCGACGCCTATCTGGCGCGGCGGGCCGAGCTGGGACCGCGGGAGGTGAACCGGCGGTTCCTGACGGCCGCCCGCACCGGCGTGTTCTGCGTGGACACCGGTCTGGCGCCGGACCGCCTCACCACTCCGGCCGCACTCGCCGACGCGGCGGGCGGGACGGCCCACGAGGTGGTCCGGCTGGAGACGGTCGCCGAGGCCGTGGCCGCGCGGGGCGTCGACGCGGACGGGTACGGCGACGCGTTCCGGGCGGCCGCGCTGGACGCGGTGCGCGCGCCCGGTGTGGTGGCGGTGAAGTCGGTGGCCGCGTACCGCACCGGCTTCGGCCTCGACCCGGTCCGGCCCGCGGACGCGGAGGTGACCCGCGCGGCCCGGCGCTGGCTGGCGCGCGGCGGACGCCTGGCGGAGCCCGTGCTCGTGCGGCACCTGCTGTGGACCGCCGTCGATCTGGGACTGCCGCTGCAGCTGCACACCGGCTTCGGCGACAACGACGTCCGCCTGCACCGGGCGGATCCGGCCCGGCTGACGGACTGGCTGCACCTCATCGCGGGCACGATCCCGGTGCTGCTCCTGCACTGCTGGCCCTACCAGCGGCAAGCCGCCTATCTGGCCGCGGTGTTCGAGCAGGTGTACCTGGACGTGGGGCTCACCCTGCACCACGTCGGCCCGGTGCGGGCGCGGACGGTCCTGGAGGAGGCGCTGGAGATCACACCGTTCCGCAAGTTGCTGTACAGCTCGGACGCCTACGGCGTGGCCGAGTTCTACGGGCTCGGCGCGCTGGCGTTCCGCCGGGGACTGGGGGATCTGCTCCAGGACCGGGTGGACGCCGACGAACTGGGCCTGCCCGACGCGCTGCGCCTGGCGCGGTGGGCCGGGGCGGACAACGCCCGCCGGGTCTACCGGCTTCCCGACGGACTGAAAGTATGATCAAGCAATGTCAGACTTGACCGATACCACGCCCGGCTGGCTGAGCCAGGACGAACTCGAACTCGCCCGCTCCCGCATGCCGATCCTGTACGTCGAGGCCGTGCCCGTGCGCGTCGACGACAGCGGCGAAGTCACCAAGATCGGCCTGCTGCTGCGGATAGGACCGGACGGCAACGTCAGCCGGACCCTGGTCTCGGGTCGGGTCCTGCACCACGAACGGGTCCGCGACGCCCTGCTGCGGCATCTGGAGAAGGACCTCGGCCCCATGGCGCTGCCCCGCGTCCCGGCGTCCCTGCAGCCCTTCACGGTCGCGGAGTACTTCCCCACGCAGGGCGTCACGCCGTACCACGACCCGCGTCAGCACGCGGTGTCGCTGGCGTACATCGTGCCGGTGACCGGTGACTGCCGGCCCCGGCAGGACGCCCTGGACCTGGTGTGGTTCGACCCGCAGGAGGCGGTCTCGCCCGCGGTGCAGAGCGAGATGCCGGGCGGGCACGGCTTCCTGCTGCGGCAGGCGCTGGCCCACGTCGGCCAGTCGGCGTCCTGACCGGCGTGGGGCCGCGTTCCGCCCCGCCCGTGCCGGCCGCCCGGCGCGTGGCGCTGGTCGGCGCCGCCGCGCGCCGGCCCTGCACCCTGGTGGTCTGCCGGGGCTGCTGCTGCGGCGACGCCCGCAAGCACCCCGGCTACGACCACGCCTGGCAGCTGGAGCGCCTGCGCGCGGCGGCCGCCGCGTCGGCGGGCGCCTTCGCGGTCCGTACGACGGACTGTCTGGGCCCCTGCGAGTCGGCCAACGTCATCGTCGTCCAGCCGTCCGGCGCGGGCCGCCGGGCGGGCGGCCGGGCCACCTGGATCGGTTTCGCGACGGACGACGACTGCACCGAGGAGATCCTGGCCTGGGCGGCGGCGGGCGGCCCGGGTGTCGCCGGGCCGCCGGCCGCCCTGGAGCTCCAGTTCATCAGCCCGCCCCGCCCGGCCCGCACCCGCCGGTGACGGGGCGGGCGGGCCGCCGGCGGCCCCCGGCCCGGCGGCGGCACGGTCAGCGCAGATCGGCCGCCCGGGCCTGGCTGTCGTCGAGGAAGCCGCCCGACTGGTGCTGCCACAGCTTGGCGTAGGCGCCGTCCGCGGCCAGCAGCTCCTGGTGGGTGCCCTGCTCGACGATCCGGCCGCGGTCCAGGACGACCAGCCGGTCCATCCCGGCGACGGTGCTCAGCCGGTGGGCGACGACCAGCGCCGTCCGCCCCTCCATGAGCCGCCACAGCGCCTCCTGGACGAGGATCTCGCTCTCGGAGTCGAGGGCGCTGGTCGCCTCGTCGAGCAGCAGGATCGGGGCGTCCCGCAGGATCGCCCGGGCGAGCGCGACCCGCTGGCGCTGACCGCCGGAGAGTTTGACGCCCCGCTCGCCGACCAGGGTGTCGAAACCCTCGGGCAGCGCGTCGGCGAACTCCGTGACGTGGGCCGCCTCGGCGGCGCGGCGGACCTCGGTCTCGGTGGCGTCCGGCCGGGCGAAGGCGATGTTGTCCCGCAGCGAGCGGTGGAACATCGCCGGGTCCTGCGGCACGTAGGCGATCAGGCTGCGCAGGTCGGCCTGGCGCAGCCGGGTGATGTCCTGGCCGCCGACGAGGATGCGTCCGCCGTCGATGTCCGTCATCCGCAGCAGGAGCCGCGTCAGGGTGGTCTTGCCGCCGCCGGACCGGCCGACGAGGCCGAGCTTCGTCCCGCCGGGCACGGCCAGGTCGAGCCCTTCGAAGAGCGGCCGCGCGCCGTCGTGGGCGAAGGTCACCCGCTCGAAGCGGACGTCGGCGGCGGCGGGCCGCAGCGGTTCCGGCACCCGCGGGTCGAGCACGGTCGGCGGCGACAGCAGCAGTTCGGTGAACTGCGCGGCCTCCGTCATCGAACTCTCCAGGCGGCGGTAGACCTGGTTGAACTCGAACATGATCCGGGTCGCGTTGGAGTAGTACGTGAAGGCCACCACGACCGCCTCCACGCCGTGGCCGCCCCCGCCGAGCGCGACCGCGAGCAGCAGGCCAAGGGCGTTGGTCAGCACGGACATCGGCGCCACCAGGGTGTCGATGCGCAGGTTGCCGTAGTCCCACGAGCGCAGGGTGAGCCGCCGGGACGCCGCGACCCGGGAGCGGTGCTCGGCGGCCTCGCGGTCCTCCGCCGCGAACGCGCGGACCGTGTCCATGTTCATCAGGCTGTCGGCGACGTGGCCGGCGACCCGGGCGATGGCCTCCTCGCGTTCGGCGACGAGCGCCTGCCGGCGGCGGATCAGCGGCACCGCGCACCACGCCGTGAGGGCGATCATCGTCAGCAGTCCGACGACGAGCAGCGGCTCGTAGTGCCACAGCACCACCGAGCCGAACAGCAGGGGCACGAAACGGCCCACGATCTGGAACGTGAGCGTGTCGACGAACTCCTCGTAGCGGGAGGCGAAACTCAGCACGCGCTTGGTCAGCGATCCGGCGAAGTTGTCGTGGAAGAACGCGGCGTCCTTGGCGAACAGCTCGTCCATGCCGATCACGTAGAGATGCTCGATGCCGAGCGCGTCGAGGCGGTTCAGGCAGTGCAGCCCGACCCGCCACAGCGTCTCCGCGAGCAGCAGCACCCCGGCGAAGCCGAGCACGTACGGCAGCGCCGGGCCGACACCGATGCCGGGCTCGCCGGCCAGCCGCCCGACGAGCTTGGCGACGACCAGCGGGGCGATGTAGTTGATGCCGATGTTGCCGAGCGCCGGCAGCAGCAGGGCGGGAGCGGCCAGCCACCGGAGGCGGCCCAGCTCCCGTCCGTAATAGTGCAGTGCCAGCAGTACGGAGCCCTTCCCGGGCCTGACCTCGCGCGCTTCAGACGATCCCATCCCCACCCCGTGCGGTCGTCCGGCAACCGGCCGGGCCGGCCCTCGCAGTGTCCCGCGACGGCTCCGACGGAGTCCAAGGAATAACGCGCCGGACGCCCCCGGTGCTCCCGTGCGCCCCCGGAGGGCGACCGGGACCGCCCCCGGCCGCGGACACGGCGAAGTCCGCCTTCCGGGACGCCTGCCCGGTCGGCGAGGGTCTTTCGGTTGGATCAGGCCGGACCCCGCGAGCCCGGCATGATCACCACGAGAGGCCCTGGGACCAGCCGCCTCTCGGGTGGCCGGGTACACGGACGCGGATCGCGTCCTGTGCGGCGAGTCGTCAGTGCGCCCTCACCGGATGCGTGAGGTTCGCTCCGGTCGCCGGGTCGAACACGTGGGCCTTGGCCATGTCGACCCGCAGCTCCACCGGTTCGCCCTCGCGGGCACGCGTGGCGGCGGCCAGGCGGGCCACGATCTGCTGGGTGTCGGTGCCGGTGTCGCGCAGGCCCGAGTCCTTGGCGAGCTCCTCCAGTTCGGTGCTCGTGGCGGGCCCGCCCTCGGCGGTGAAGTAGACGTACGCGTCGGAGCCCAGCGACTCCAGTACCTCCACGGTGACGGTGCAGACCGGACCCGTCCGGTCCGGGTCGTGGGACAGGGCCACGTCCTCGAACGCCTCCGGCCGCAGCCCGACGATGACCTCGCGGGGCGCGTTCTGGCGTTCCAGCGCCTGCCGCGTACGGTCGTCGAGGGTCAGGTCGCCGAGCGGCGAGCGCAGGGCGCCGTGCTCCAGCGTGGCGTTCAGGAAGTTCATCGCCGGGGAGCCGATGAAGCCCGCGACGAAGATGTTGCGCGGCAGGTCGTACAGTTCGGCAGGCGTGCCGATCTGCTGGACCAGGCCCTGCCGCATGACCACGACGCGATCGCCGAGCGTCATCGCCTCGGTCTGGTCGTGGGTGACGTACACGGTGGTCGTGCCGAGGCTCCGCTGCAGCCGGGAGATCTGGGTGCGCATCTGTACCCGGAGTTTGGCGTCCAGGTTGGACAGCGGCTCGTCCATCAGGAACGCCTTGGGATCACGGACGATCGCCCGCCCCATGGCCACCCGCTGGCGCTGACCGCCCGAGAGGTTGGCGGGCTTGCGGTCCAGGTGCTCGGTGAGGTCGAGGATCCGGGCGGCTTCCGTCACCTTGGCGTCGATGGTGTCCTTGTCCACCTTGGCCAGGCGCAGCGGGAAGCCCATGTTCTCCCGGACGTTCATGTGCGGGTACAGGGCGTAGCTCTGGAACACCATGGCGACGTCGCGTTCCTTGGGAGCCAGGTCGTTGACGACTCGGCCTCCGATGCGGAGGGTGCCCTCGGTGATGTCCTCGAGTCCGGCGATCATGTTCAGGGTGGTGGACTTGCCGCATCCCGACGGACCGACCAGGATCACGAACTCGCCGTCGGCGATGTCGAGGTCCACGCCCTTCACGGCGAGGGACCCGTCGGGAAAGCGCTTGGTGACTCCCTCAAGGATGATCTCGGCCATGGTGGTGCCTCCTTGCCTTCATGCCTTCCGGGTCCGCGCGCCGCGGTCGGTGTCCCGGACCGGTGGCCCGTCCGCCGCGGTCGGTCCGCTCACCCCTTGACCGCCCCGGAGGTCAGTCCGGCGACGATCCGCCGCTGGAAGAACAGGACGAAAACGATGATCGGGATGGTGATGACCACAGCGGCGGCGGCGATCGACCCTGTGGGCTGCTGGAACTGGGAGCTGCCGGTGAAGAACGCGATCGCGGCCGGCACCGTGCGCGCGGACTCGGTGGACGTCAGCGAGATCGCGAACAGGAAGTCGTTCCAGCAGAAGATGAACACGAGAATGGCCGTGGTGAACACGCCCGGCGCGGCCAGCGGCACGATCACCATCCGGAAGGCCTGCGCGGGCGTCGCCCCGTCGACCTTGGCGGCCTTCTCCAGATCCCAGGGGATCTCCCGGAAGAACGCCGACAGGGTGTAGATCGCCAGCGGCAGGGAGAAGGTCATGTACGGGATGATCAGCCCGACCCAGGTGTCGAAGATCCCGATGATCCGCTCGATGTTGAACAGGGGTGACACCAGGGAGATCGGGGGGAACATGGCGATCAGCAGTGACATGCCGATGAGCACCCGCTTGCCGGGGAAGCGCAGCCTGGCCACCGCGTAGGCGGCCATGGTGCCCAGCGCCACCGCGATCACGGTGGCGATCAGGGCGATGCCGATCGAGTTGATCAGTGCGCGGGTGAACTCGGAGGTCTCGAAGATGCCCCGGTAGTTCTCAAGGGTCCAGTCCCTGGGGATGTAGTCGCCGTCCGTGAGGGTGCCGGGGTCCTTGAACGACAGCGCGGCGATCCACCACACCGGGAACAGGGCGTACAGCACCACCACCACGTTCAGGACGCCCCATCGGGCGGCATGCGTCTTTCCCGCCTCGGCCATCAGCGCTTCACCTCCGCGCCGGGTGCGGCGGTGCCGAACAGTTTGACGAAGGTGAAGGCGATGATCCCGACGCAGAGGAAGATCAGGACCGAGATCGCCGACCCGATGCCCAGGTTCAGCGCGGTGAACAGGTTGTCGTACCCGAGGATCGACAGGGAGCCGGTCCCGTGGGCGCCCGCGGTCAGGATGTAGATGTTGTCGAAGATCCGGAACGCGTCCAGTGTGCGGAAGAGCAGTGCCACCAGGATGGCCGGTTTCATCAGCGGCAGCATGACCTTGGTGAACCGCTGCCAGGCGGTGGCACCGTCCACCATGGCCGCCTTCAGGGTCTCCTCGGGGACCAGCGCGAGGCCCGCGAGCAGCAGCAGGGCCATGAACGGCGTCGTCTTCCACACCTCGGCGAGGATGATCAGCCAGAGGGCGGGCCACTGTTGGGTCAGCGGAGCCTCTCCGCTGGGCAACAGCTCGGCGAGGTATCCGAGTTCCGGGGTCCAGGCGTACTGCCAGGAGAAGGCGGCGACCACGGTGACGATCCCGTACGGGATGAGGACCGACGTGCGGACGGCGCCGCGCCAGAAGATCGTGCGGTGCATCACCAGGGCGAGCCCCATTCCGAGGACCAGTTCGATCGCCACGGACACGGCGGTGAGGAAAAGCGTGACCCAGAAGGCGTCCCACCAGAACGGGGAGGACAGCACCGCCCCGTAGTTGCTCAGGCCCACGAACTCCGCTCGTCCGGGAAAGCGCAGGTCGTACCGCTGGAGGGACAGATAGACGGCGTACCCGACGGGGTAGGCGGTCACCGCGATCATGACGACGACCGCGGGCGCGCAGAGCAGCCAGCCGAGCCGCCGCTCCTGCCTGGCACCCGCCGAGAGTGCCGCCCGGTGCGGCTCCGCCTGCTCCGTCTCCGGCTCGGGGGGTGGCGGTGCTCCGGCGGGTCGCGCCCGCGTGCTCATCTCGGGCCCTCCGAGGACGAGGCCCGCGCGCTGCGGCGCCGGCCGGCAAAGTGGTGCGGGAGGAGGTGGTTCACGGGATCACACCCTCGGATCGCAGGGCATCGTCGATCTGCTCCCTGATGGTGTCGACGGACTTCTCCGGTTTGATCCCGGACGGCGGAGACAGCGTGTGGGAGACCGCGATCGACACGTTCTGGTAGACCGGAGTGATCGGGCGCACGCTCGCCGACTCCAGGGCGGCCAGCACGTCCTTGGAGAAGGGGTACTCCTTCATGAACGCGGGCTCGTCGTACAGGGCGCGCAGGGTGGGCGGCAGACCGCCCTCGAGCGCGGCGGTGAGCTGGTTCTCCCGGTTGCGCAGGCACAGCGCCGCCTCGAAGGCCAGGGCGGGGTGGCGCGAGTAGGCGCTCACCGCCAGGTCGATGCCGCCGATGGTGGGCCGTGCCGGGCGGTTCGCGTCGACCTGAGGGTACGGCGCCCAGCGGAAGTCCTTGAACAGCTCGGGGTTGTTCGCCTTCATCGACGGATAGACGAACGGGTAGTTGAGCTCGAACGCCGCCGCCCCCGACTCCATGGCGAGGCGGTTCTGGTCCTCCATCTGGTTGGACAGGGAGGGATCCGCGGCCGGGGACTTCGCCAGATCACGCATGATCCCGGCGGCCCGCACGGCAGGAGGACCGAGGGAGGGCTCGGTCGCGCTCGCGTTGAGGATGGAGCCGCCCGCGCTGTTGATCAGCGTGTTGAACCAGACGGTCAGGCCCTCGTACTGGGCGCCCTGGATCTCCACGAAGTGCGGTTTGCCCTGCCGGGCGAGGGCGCCGGCCATGTCCAGCATCTCGGCCCAGGTCCTGGGTGGGGTGGGCACCAGGTCCTTGCGGTACCACAGGAGCTGGGTGTTGGTGTTGTACGGGACGGCGTACAGCTTGCCTTTCCAGGTCGAGGTCTGCAGCGGTACGCGCAGGGTGCCCTCCACGGCCTGCCGCCTCGCCGTCCCCGTCCATTCCCGGATCCAGCGTGCCTCGGCGAACTCCGCCGCCCAGGTGACGTCCAGGCCCAGGATGTCGAGCGAGTCGTCCTCGGCGGCGAGTCTGCGGACAAGCTGCTGGCGCTGGCCGTCCGCGGCACGCGGGAGCTTGTTGTAGCTGATCCTGTAGCGACCGCCCGACGCCTGGCTGCACCGGTCGGCCGCCTTCTGGAGCGCGCCGGAGTCGTCGGGGAAGTTGTACCAGTTGAGGGTGGGCCTGCCCGAGCCCTCGTCACTGCCACAAGCGGCGAGCACCGACGCCAGCAACGGCAGTACGGCGAACGCCCGCAGCCATCGCGTCCCTCTGGTACGTCCCTTGTGAACCGAAACGGGCCGGCAGCCACACCTCGCGCGCACGGGCTCCACACCTCGCTTCCGGACGGTGACACGGGACTCGAACCTCGCAGCGTTTCCCCCGGCGAACGCTAAAGACCATATAAGTAAAGATCAAGCACATACTGCATCGAATCGCCCAGAACGGACCTCGACGGGCGCTGTTCCGCCTCCGGCCGGCCGACGGGCAGGACGGCCCCACCACCCGGCCTGACCGTGTTCGGCCGGCCCGCGCAGGTCGCCGAAGTGGAAACCCACCCGCGGCAGTCCGGCGCCAGGGCCGCGAGAGCCGGCGGCCGGTGGAGGTGTTCGACGGGGTGAGTCGGCGTCAGGCCGCGCCGGCCACGTCGGACGGCGTGCGCGATGCCCGTCGGAATCAGCTGGTTGCGACGGGCGCGATGGGCGAGCCACCGGCAGGACGGGGGGGACCCAGGCGGCCGCGCGGATGCCGCTCTCCGGAAAGCGGGCGAGGACACGGGGCGCAGGGCGCATGCCGACCGGGTCGAGGTGCGCTTCAGCCCGGTCAAGTGCGCCGGACCCCAGCCGGTCCCCAAAAACGATCAAGAGGCCGTTTCAGATCTCCTCTGAAACGGCCTCTGACCCGCGACTTCGAAAAGTCGGGACGACAGGATTTGAACCTGCGACCCCTTGACCCCCAGTCAAGTGCGCTACCAAGCTGCGCCACGTCCCGTTGCCCGCCTGACCTGGGGTTTCGCCCGGCCGGACGTGCAGGGAAACAATACCGCACTCGGGTCGGTGATCGCGCACGCCTTTGTCGGAGCCGCACTCGCCGAGCGCCCGTCAGCCCTGCGCCGGCACCCCCAGTCGCGGGTGCGCCTCCAGCAGGTGCGCCGGGGCGGCCTGGCGCCAGGAGTCGGCGAGGATGTCCCGCAGCTCGGCCTCGTCCTCCAGGGCGGCCAGCCGGACCCGGACCCAGGCGAACTGGGCCTCGTGGTCGGCGATCCAGAACTTCCCCGGCTCGGCGAGGGCCAGCTCGTCGCGCTCCTCCTTGGGGCAGCGCACGGCGAGGGAGGTCTCGTCCTCGGGCAGGGTGGCGAACATCTTTCCCGCGACCCGGAACGTGGGCATGTTCCAGGCGGTCTTCTCGGCCGTGTCCGGCAGGGACAGGGCGACACGGCGTACGTCTTCGGCGTCCGGCATGCTGCGCAGGTTAGCGGCAGGCACTGACAGTCACACCGGGGCGAGGTGTTTGTAGTACAGGGTCGTCGGCCGCAGGACGCCGGACGGGTCGGCCGCGTAGTCGGGGATGACCCCCGCCCTGGTCCAACCCCCGGTGCGGTAGAGGTGTTCGGCGGGGCTGTCGGTCTCGGTGTCGAGGTGGAGGAGGGTGACACCGGCAGCGGCGGCGGCCTCCTCGGCGGTGGTCAGCAGCCGGCGGCCCAGGCCCTGCCCCCGGGCGTCCCGGTGGACCATCAGTTTGACGAGTTCGGCGCGGTGACGGCTGTTGGGCTTGTCGGGGAGGGCCAGGGTGACGGTGCCGGTGACCCGGCCGTCGTCGTCGAGGGCCGCCCAGACCGCCAGTTGCCCGGCGGCGACCCCCGCCGCGCGCCCCTCCCACCAGGCGAGGGCCTCCGCGCGGTCGAGCGGGGCGAGGAAGCCCACGGAGGCGCCGCCGTGCACCGTGTCGACCAGCAGGTCGGCCAACCGGCCCGACAGGTCCAGGAGCCGGGAGGCGTCGAGCCTGATCGTCGTCACGGCAGCACCACCGCCAGCACGTACCGCGTCTCCTTCCCGCCCGCGCACCGGAACCGCGTCGGCCCCCACACCCGCAGCCGCAGGCAGTCGCCGGCGGCCAGGTGGTGTCCGGTGTCCTCGGCCGTCACCTCCAGGGCACCCTCCAGGACCCAGATGTGCTGTTCCAGGCCCGGCACGGGCGGGCGGTCGTAGGCGAGGTCGGCGCCCGCGGCGAGCCGGCCCTCGACGAGTTCGCCGCGCAGCGCGGGGTGCGGCGGCGACACGGAGCGCCGGACGAACCCGGAGGCCCGGTCCTGCCAGACGGGCTGTTCGCCGGCCCGCACCAGCGGTGCCGGCCCGGCCCCGGCCTCCACCTCGCCGAGCAGCCGGGACATGGTCCGGCCGTAGACGTGGCACAGGCGGTTGAGCAGGGCGGCGGTCGGGCTGATCTCGGCGCGCTCGGCGCGGGACAGGGTGGAGCGGCTCACCCCGGTGCGCTCGGCCAGTTCCCCCAGCGACCAGCCGCGCTCGGCGCGCAGCTCGGCCAGCCGGGCGGCCAGCCGGGCATCGGCCTCTCCCTCGGCGAACTGTTTCATATTTGGGATGCTATCCCAGATATGAAAATCTCAGGCCGGGGTGACCTCCTCCAGCGCCTCCAGCACCGGACGGATCAGCGGATGCTCCTCGGCACCGCGGCGTACGGCCGCGAAGACGCGGCGGGTCGGGGCCGCCCCGTCGACCGGGCGGACGACCACGCCGGTCAGGTCCATGCCGCGCAGGGCCGAGCGCGGGACGAGCGCCACGCCCGCGTCGGCCGACGCCAGCGCCACGACCGCGCGGAAGTCGTCCGAGGAGTGCTCCAGGCGGGGCTGGAACCCGGCGTGTTCGCAGGCCAGCACGACCACGTCGTGGCACGGGTTGCCCGGGTACGGGCCGATCCAGGGGTCCTTGGCCAGCTCGGCCAGCGGCACCTCGGCGCACTCGGCGAGGCGGTGGGTGACCGGTACGACCGCGTCGAAGGGCTCGGCGTAGAGCGGTACGTGCGCGAGGCGCGGGTCGTCGGCGGCGGGCGCCCCCCGGTACTCGACGGCCACGGCGACGTCGACCTGCCGGTCGAGGACCATCGGCAGGCTGGCGTCGCCCTCGGCGTCCTGGACGCGGATCCTTATCCCCGGGTCGGTGCCGGCGAGCCGGGCCACGGCGGGCGCGACGACCAGGGCGATGCCGGTGGCGAAGGCGGCCACGGTGACCGTGCCGGCCGCGCCCGAGCGGTAGGCGGCCAGTTCCGCCTCCGCCCGCTCCAGCTGGGCGAGGACCGCGTGGGTGTGGGCGAGCAGGATCTCGCCGGCCGGGGTGAGCCGTACGCCCCGGGCGCCGCGTTCCACCAGGTGGTGGCCGGTCTCCTGCTCCAGGGCGGTGAGCTGCTGGGAGACGGCGGACGGGGTGAGGTACAGCGCGGCGGCAGCCGCCGTCACCGTGCGGTGGTCGGCCACCGCACGGAGGATGTGGAGCCGCCGCGCCTCGATCATGGGGCGATTATCGCAAGGTGTCCGGCCGGGTCAGGCCTCCAGTTCCGCCCGCGCCGCCACGAAGGCGTCCACCGCACGGTCGACGTCGGCCGTGGAGTGCGCGGCGGAAAGCTGGACCCGGATGCGGGCCTGTCCCTGCGGGACGACCGGGTAGGAGAAGCCGATCACGTACACCCCGCGCTCCAGCAGCAGTTCGGCCAGCCGGCTCGCCCGCGCCGCGTCGCCGATCATCACGGGCGCGATGGCGTGGTCGCCCGGGAGGACGTCGAAGCCCTCGTCGGTCATGCGGCGGCGGAAGCGGGCCGTGTTCTCGGCGAGCCGGACGCGCAGGTCGTCGGCCGACTCCAGCAGGTCGAGGACCTTGAGGGAGGCGGCGGCGATGACCGGGGCGAGGGTGTTGGAGAACAGGTAGGGGCGGGAGCGCTGGCGCAGCAGGGCGACGATCTCGGCGCGGGCCGCGACATAGCCGCCGGAGGCGCCGCCGAGGGCCTTGCCGAGGGTGCCGGTGATGATGTCGACGCGGTCCATCACGCCGTGCAGCTCGGGGGTGCCGCGGCCGCCGGGGCCGACGAAGCCGACGGCGTGGGAGTCGTCGACCATGACCATCGCGTCGTAGCGGTCGGCGAGGTCGCAGATCTCGGCGAGGGGGGCGACGTAGCCGTCCATGGAGAAGACGCCGTCGGTGACGATCAGCCGGCGGCGGGCGCCCCCTTCGACGGCCTCCTTCAACTGCCGCTCCAGGTCGGCCATGTCGCGGTTGGCGTAGCGGAAGCGGCGGGCCTTGGACAGGCGGATGCCGTCGATGATGGAGGCGTGGTTGAGGGCGTCGGAGATCACCGCGTCCTCGGGGCCGAGCAGCGTCTCGAAGACGCCGCCGTTGGCGTCGAAGCAGGAGGAGTACAGGATCGTGTCCTCCTGGCCGAGGAAGGCCGACAGCCGCGCCTCCAGCTCCTTGTGGACCTCCTGGGTGCCGCAGATGAACCGCACGGACGCCATGCCGTAGCCCCAGCGGTCCAGGGCCTCGTGGGCGGCGGCGATCACCTCGGGGTGGTCGGCGAGGCCGAGGTAGTTGTTGGCGCAGAAGTTGAGGACCTCGCCGGGCCGGCCGCCCGCGGTGACGGCGACGGTGGCGGACTGCGGGGTGCCGATGACCCGCTCGGGCTTGTGCAGGCCGGCGGCGCGGATCTCGTCGAGGGTGGCGCGCAGATCGTCGCGCACGGAGTCGAACATCGGGAAGCTCCAGGCTCGTAGAAGGCGGATGGCTTACGCGGTCCAGTCGAGGATGACCTTGCCGCCCCTGCCGCTCGCCGCGTCGGCGAACGCCGCCTCGAAGTCGCGGTAGCCGTAGCGGCCGGTGATCACCGGGGCGAGGTCGAGGCCGCCCTCCAGCAGCACGGACATCGCGTACCAGGTCTCGAACATCTCACGGCCGTAGATGCCCTTGATGGTGATCATCGAGGTGACGATCCGGGCCCAGTCGACCGGGAACTCCTCGGCGGGCAGGCCGAGCATGGCGATCCGGCCGCCGTGCGTCATGTTGGCGATCATGTCGCGCATCGCCTCGGGGCGGCCGGACATCTCCAGCCCGACGTCGAAGCCCTCGCGCAGGCCCAGTTCGCGCTGTCCGTCGGCGATGGTCGCGCCCGAGACGTTCAGGGCGAGGCTCGCGCCGATCTTGCGGGCGAGTTCCAGGCGCTCCTCGCTGACGTCGGTGACGACGACGTTGCGGGCACCGGCGTGCCGGGCGACGGCGGCGGCCATCAGGCCGATCGGGCCGGCCCCGGTGATCAGCACGTCCTCGCCGACCAGCGGGAAGGACAGGGCGGTGTGGACGGCGTTGCCGAACGGGTCGAAGATCGCCGCCACGTCGAGGTCGACGGGGACGCGGTGCACCCAGACGTTGGCGGCGGGCAGCGCCACGTACTCGGCGAACGCGCCGTCGCGGCCGACGCCGAGCCCGACGGTGGCCCGGCACAGGTGGCGGCGCCCGGCGAGGCAGTTGCGGCACCGGCCGCAGACGAGGTGCCCCTCGCCGCTCACCCGGTCGCCGGCCTTGATGTCGCCGACGTCCCGCCCGGTCCCGACGACCTCGCCGACGAACTCGTGCCCGAGGACGAGCGGGGTGCGGATCGTCTGCCGGGCCCAGCCGTCCCAGGACCGGATGTGCAGATCGGTGCCGCAGATACCGGTGCGCAGCACCTTGATCAGTACGTCACCGGGTCCGACGACGGGCTCCGGCACGTCCGCGAGCCACAGTCCCGGCTCCGCCTTCTCCTTGACCAGCGCCTTCAACGCTACGGCTCCTGACGGTGAGACCCCCGCGCCGGGCATGCCGAAGGAGGCCCGCGGCGGGGGAAGGGGGTGGAATCCGGTAGCAATCTGCCGTACGGCGGCGGCGTGGTCCATCGAGACTTTCTTAAGCGGAGCCACAGCTCCGCTTCACACCCCCGCCCCCCGTGCCACCCTGGAGGGAACCGACCGAGGGGGAACAGCCCATGACCACGGCGCAGGACCTGCTGATCGTCTCGCTGGACGTGCCGCCCGCGCGCCCCGTGGAGCGGGGTGAACTCTCCCTCGCGCTCGCGGGGGCCGAGCTGATCGACCTGGTGGAGGCGGGCGTGCTCGTCCTCGCCGACGACCGGGTGACGCCCGGGACGGCGCCGGCGCCGGCCGACCGGCTCCTCGCCGAGGCCGCGGCCTCGGTGGTGCGGCGGGAGCCGTACGAGTCGGTCGAGGAGTGGCTGTGGCGCCGCGGCCGGGGGCTGACCCAGGCCTACACCGCCCGGATGGAGGACGACGGCGTGCCGGCCCGCCCGCGCGGCCGCCGGCTCGCCGGGCGGAGCGGGGCCGCGGACTCACCGGCCCGGCGCCGCGCCGCCGAACGCTGGGCCGCGGGCGAGCCCGTCCTGGCGGGCCTGGCCACCACCACCGGCATCCGCGAGGAGGAGGGCGACGGCTTCCCCGGCCCGCTGACCGACGAGGTGGCGACGGTGCTGGTCGCGGTCGGCGACGCGGTGACGGAGCTGACCGCCGTACGGCAGCGGCGGTCCGTGGAGGACGCCGCCTTCGACAACGTCTGGCGGGGCTTCTGACGGACCCCGGCCGGACCGGCTCACCGGGGCGGACCGGCTCACCGGGACGGTCCTCCCGTCTCCCGGTGTTCCAGCCGTCCGGCGAGGTCCGCGGCGGTCGCCTTGATGGTCGCCAGCCCCGCCCTGCCCCAGGGCCGGGGCGTCAGGTCGGCCACGGACACCGTGCCGAGCACCATGCCGGCGGTGTCGATCAGCGGGGCGCCGAGGTAGGAGTGGATGCCGTACTCCTCGACGACCGGATTGCCCGCGAACCGCGGATAGTCGCGGACGTCCTCCAGGACCAGTGCCTTGCGCCGCGCGACGACGTACGGGCAGTAGCCGTACTCGCGGGCGAGCCGGCGGCCCAGTTCCGGCTTGCCGCCGCGGGCGGCCCGGCCGCCGGGCGGTGTGTGCAGACCGGCGAAGAACTGCCGTTCCACGTCGATGAAGTTGACCATCGCGTACGGCGCGCCGGTCATCTCGGCGAGGCGGTCCGCGAAGGCGTCCAGACCGGGCTCGGCCCGCTCTCCCAGGCCGAGGCCGCGCAGCCTGAGGGTGCGGGCGGGAGCCTCCTCGTCCTCGGGGGTGAGCAGCAGTCGACCGGCCGGGCGGGGCGGGTCGTAGCTCATGGGCGGGCTCCGTCGCTGTGGACGTACGGCATGTGCGGCTCCGGTAGGGGGTGGTGCGGGGTCACCTGTGGGCGCCGTGGCTCGGCCGGGGTACCGCCGGCGCGTGGGCGATGAGGTGGCGGACGAGGGTGAGCAGGGTCTGCACGCCCGAGGCGGAGATGCGGGCGTCGCAGCGCACTATGGGGATGGCCGGGTCCAGGTCTATCGCGGCACGCACCTCCTCGGGGTCGTAGCGGTGGGCGCCGTCGAACTCGTTGACGGCCACGATGAAGCCCAGGCCGCGCTCCTCGAAGAAGTCGACGGCCGCGAAGCACTGCTCCAGGCGACGGGTGTCGGCGAGGACGACGGCGCCGAGGGCGCCCTCGGACAGCTCGTCCCACATGAACCAGAACCGTTCCTGTCCGGGGGTGCCGAACAGGTACAGGACGTGCTGCGGGTCGAGGCTGATGCGGCCGAAGTCCATGGCCACGGTCGTCTCGACCTTGTTCTCGACGCCGTCGAGGTCGTCGGTCGCGGCGCCGGCGGTGGTGAGCAGTTCCTCGGTGCTCAGGGGCGCGATCTCGCTCACCGCGCCGACGAACGTGGTCTTGCCGACCCCGAACCCGCCCGCGACCAGGATCTTCAGCGCGGTCGGGAAGGGGTCGGAGCCGTCGTGGTCAGAGCTGTCGTCGTAGTCCATCGAGCACTGCCTCCAGTAGGGCCCGGTCGGTGGGGTGGTGGTGGAACTCGGGGGGCCCGGTGGTCAGCGCCCCGCAGTCGACGAGGTCCGCGAGCAGCACCTTGGTGACGGCCGCCGGCAGCCTCAGGTGGGCGGCGACCTCGGCGACCGGCACGGGAGCACGGCACAGGTCCAGTGCCTGCGCGTGCTCGGGTCCGAGATGGCCGAAGGGGGTCGTCCCGGTGGTTCTCACCTGTGACATGAGGTCCAGGGCGACGGTGGGTCTGGTGCGGCCGTTGCTGACCGTGAACGGGCGCACCAGCCGTCCGGCCGCGTCGTCGAGCCAGGGCCCGTCGCCGGCCGCCGCCGTCCTCAAGGTTTCATCACCGAGGGTTCGACGGTGTGCTGCCGGGGCGCGGTCACCAGGTAGGGCCGCACGCTCTTGACGAGCATCGCCATCTCGTAGCCGAGCACGGCGGCGTCGGCCTCGCGTCCGGCCAGCACCGCGAGACAGGTGCCCGACCCCGCGGTGGTGACGAACAGCAGCGTCGAGTCGAGTTCGACGACGACCTGCCGCACCTCCCCGCCGTCGCCGAAGCGGAGCCCGGCGCTGCGGCCGAGCGAGTGCAGCCCGGAGGCCAGGGCCGCCATGTGGTCGGCGCTGTCGTGGTCGAGGCCGTGAACGGACTTCACGAGGCCGTCGCAGGAGAGGAGGACCGCACTCCGCGTGTGCGGTACGCGCTGCACGAGGCCGCTCATCAGCCAGTCGAGATCGGATACCTGGCCGGTCGGCGCATCGCTCGCCATGGTGGATCGACTCCTTGGGGTACGAAGGTCAGCGGGAGCGGTGGAGGTGGGGGCAGGGGTGGTGAGGGGGGTGCTCATCCGGCTGGTGCGCTCCCGTCGTGCCGGGTGGTGGACTGGTGGTCGACGCCGCCGGGCCGGCCCTGCGGGGTGTGCGCCCCGGCGTCGGGCCGGGGCGAGGCGGCCGTCGCGTGCGGTACGTCGGTGGCGGCGGGGCCGCCCTGGACCGGCAGGACGTCCGCCTCCCGGCTCTGCTGGGCCTCGGCGAGGCCGACGCCGCGCTGGAAGGCGGCCATCAGACCGGGGTCGTGCCCGGCGGGCCGCTCGGCGTCCGGGCGGGGGGCGGGGCCGCCGCGCAGCTGGGGGGCGATGTGCTCCCGGGCGCGGCGGCGGGGCAGTCGCGGCTTGCCCATGGTGCCGCGCACCGCGCTCGCGCGCGGGGTGGGCACGAGGCCCGCGACCTCCTCCACGGCGGCCCGGTCGGCGGGCCGGATCCCGGGCACCGCCTCGGCCGGATTGGGCCGCTCCTCGTGCGCGCCCCGGACGGGCAGCGGGGCCGGGCGGCCGCCGTTCGGGGCGGCGGTGTCGTGCTGGACGGAGGGCGGGACGGGGAGGTGGTCCTGACGAGACGCCAACGGCACTTCCTGTGAAGCGACTTGATGTGGCATCAATGACTGCGCTCGGGGCAGAAGTTGGGGCTGAGGTTGCGTGCCCGGCCGGGGCTGCATGCCCGGCTGAGGCTGCATGCCCGGCTGAGGCTGCATGCCCGGCTGGGGCCGCGTGCCCGGCTGGGGCTGGTCCTGGGGCCGTGCGCCGGCCTGCAGGGCCAGAGGCGGCCGCTCCCCGCCCTGCAGCACCTGTCCGACCGCCGCACCCGCCGGCACCGCGCCCGCGCCGCTCTCCCCGGCCTGCGGCGACGGTCCGGCCGCACCCAGAAGGGCCTGCGGGACGACGAGTACGGCCTGGACGCCGCCGTAGATGTTGTTCTGGAGCCGGACCCGGATGCCGTGGCGGCGGGCCAGCTGCGAGACGACGTAGAGGCCTATGCGGCCGTCGGCGAGCAGGCGGCCCACGTTGACCTGGTCGGGGTCGGCGAGCAGGGCGTTCATCCGGCCCTGTTCGTCGACGGGCATGCCGAGGCCGCGGTCCTCGACCTCGACGGCCAGCCCGGAGGTGACCAGGTTGGCGCGCAGCAGGACCTGGGTGTGCGGGGCGGAGAACACCGTGGCGTTCTCGACGAGTTCGGCGAGCAGGTGGATGACGTCGGCGACGGCGTGCCCGCGCAGTTCGCCGTCGACCGGCGGGACGAGTCTGACCCGCGAGTACTGCTCGACCTCGGCGATGGCGGAACGCAGCACCTCGGTCATGGGGACGGGGTTGCTCCACTGCCGCCGGGAGACGGCGCCGCCGAGGACGGCGAGGTTCTCGGCGTGCCGGCGGATCCGGGTGGCGAGGTGGTCGACGTGGAAGAGGCCCTTGAGGAGGTCGGGGTCCTCGATCTCGTTCTCCAGCTCGTCCAGGGTGGAGATCTCGCGGTGCACGAGGGACTGAAGGCGCCGCGCGAGGTTGACGAACACCTCCAGCTTCTGTTCGCTGCCCGTCCGGCTGGGGAGCTGGGCGGCCCGGACGACGGCGGTGACGGCCCCGTCGTGGGCGCGGGACAGGTCGGCGGCGAGCAGCTCGAACTCGTCGGCGTCGCCGGGCGGGCCGCCGCGCGGCTTGCGGTGCGGCGGGGTCTCGCCGCGGCGCAGCGCGTCGAGCAGGGCGCGCAGGTCGGCCTCGCCGCGCGCGGTGCTGCGGCGCAGGGCGGTGACGCGTTCGCTGACGGAGCGGGCGGCCCGGTCGGCGGCCACGGCGGCGACGACGATGCCGACGCCGGTCACCGCGACGGCCCCGGCGAGGACGGCCCACAGGGTCGGTCCCGGCCTGGCGCCGGTGGAGCGCACGGTGAACAGGACGGCCGCGCAGGCGCTGAGGGCGACGGCGGTCGGGGGCAGCACGGCGAGTCGCATCAGCTGGGGCCGTATGTGCCTCTCGGCCGGTGCGGGTGCGGTGCCGGCGGCCGGCCTTCCGTGCCGTCCGCCCTCACGGCGGTCTGCGCGTGCGGCCGGTGCGCGGAGGTGAGACATCGGTGTCCTCGTACTGTCCGTCGGGCCCGGGGCTCGCGTGGGGTGCGTTCCTCGGGCTTGCGCCATCGCGGTGCCGGTCGGGAGGGCCGAGGGATTTCGGCACCTTCCCACCCGACGGCGACTCACAGTAGTCGCCGATCCGACAAGCGCGATGGTCAGTTGGCGAAGTCCCCCGGTGAGGGTCCCGCTCTGGTATGAGGCTTCGTACGACAGACCGATAAGCCCGTGAGGTGTCCGGACAGTTGAGGTGAGGGAATCGGTCAGACCTGGTCAGAGGCGTTCACGAACGGTCGACGGGGGCCGGGGGGCAGATGGCTCCCCGGCCCCCGCCGACCGGTGCCCCGGCCCCTCCCGGCGGGCCGGGCCGGGCGGCCGGGACGACCTCCGGGACACCCCACCCTCCGGTGACACCTTCCGGAATGTCACTCACCGTATCGGCCGTGGCCTTGACTTCCGGGTGCGGGCCGGGCCGTCCGCCCGCCACACCGCGCCACACCCCGCCACCGGACCGCGCCACCACGGCTCGGCGGGCACCCTCCCCGCGGTCGGCTAGGGCCTGTTGCGAAAGTGGCGCGGTCGCCCGAAGGGCGGCCACGCGGCAGGCGCCGCTTCGTATCAGGTTCCGGAGGACCGCTGTCCCTGGGAGCCGTGGACTGCGAGCGGAAGACTGCGCAGCGACAGTGCGCTCGGCGCTGGCAGCGCTCCGTGGGCCGCCTCGGCGCGGAACGACTGGAGCAAGTACGCCACCAGACGCCGGGACGCGGCACGGTCATCCGGCAATGCGGTGACCAGACCGCAGTGGGACAACAGGGCCACGGCAATGTCGGAGGGGTGGAAGTCGGCCCGCAGCACGCCCGCCGCCTGAGCCCTGCGGACCAGGGTCATGAAGTCCCGCTCGGCCTGTTCCCGTACCCGCGCGTGTTCTCGCGTGCTGTCCGGGAAGGCCGCGACGAATGCGGCCGGGAAGCCCCGTTCCTCCCGTTGCAGTTCGCAGACCGTCTCGACCAGTCGCTGGAAGCCCTGCCACGGATCGGGGTCGGCCAGCGCCTCGGTGAGCGTCCGGGCACAGGTGTCCATCTGGTGCGCGAACGCGGCCCGCACCAGGGCGTCCCGCGTCGGGAAACGCCGGTACAGCGTCGCCACGCCGACCCCCGCCCGCCGGGCCACGGTCGCCATGGGCGCGTCGATGCCGTGCTCGGCGAAGACCACGCGGGCAGCCGAAAGGATGCGCTGCCGGTTGCGCCGGGCGTCCGCCCGCAGACTGTCCTGCCCCGCGATCCGAGAGGATTCCCCCACCGCTGTCTCTCACCTCCGGTCAAATGGACGATCTCGTCCGCTTGCCAGCCTACGCTCGGCGCCACGATCCCCCGCACGGCCACTGGTGGCGAAGGTGAGAACGCAACGATGGACGACCGCACGATGAAAGCCGTACTGTTCGACCGCTTCGGCGGCCCCGAGGTGCTGTATGTGGGCCGGGTGCCACGTCCCGGACCGGCACCCGGCGAGGTCCTCGTGCGCGTGCGCGCGTTCAGCGTGAACGGCGGCGAACTGGCGGCCCGTTCCGGTCGGGCCCGCCTCGTCACCGGCCGGAAGTTCCCGCAGCGCATCGGGCTGGACTTCACTGGCGAGATCGCCGCACTCGGCACCGGCGCGACCGGCGTAGCGGTCGGCGACCAGGTGTGGGGCGTCCTGGGCCGCAGCTCCGGATTCGGCAGCGCCGCCGAGTACGTGACGGTACGGCCCGAGCGGCTCGGCCGGGTCCCGGACGGACTGGACCTCGTGGCCGCTGCCGCGCTGCCGGTGGCCACCACGGCCGTCACGGCCCTCCGCGACAAGGCCGCACTGCGCCCCGGCGAACGGCTGCTTGTACGGGGCGCGGCGGGCGGCGTCGGCAACGCCGCCGTCCAGCTGGGACAGGCGTACGGTGCCGAGGTCACGGCCCTGGCCCGCGCTGCCAACCTCGACTTCGTCCGTACGCTCGGTGCCCACCACGCCGTCGACCACCGGACCGTGTCCCCTGCGGAACTGGGACTGTTCGACGTGGTCCTCGACACGGCGGGCACCGACCTGCGTACCGTACGGCGGATGCTGAAGCCGGGCGGACGCATGGTCACCATCGCCTTCGACCTGACGCGGCCCGCCGCCTCGCTGGGCTACATCGCGGCCAGCGCCGTCCACGGACGCGGCCGGGTGCGCTTCTTCAGCGGCAACCCCGAACGTGCGCTCTTCGACGACCTCGCCCGCCAGGTGACAGAGGGGAAGCTGCGGCCGGCGGTGGACACGGTCTTCCCGCTGAAAGAGACAGCGGCCGCACACCGGGCGCTGGAGGCGGGCGGTGTGCGGGGCAAGTACGTGGTCAGGGTCGACTAGGGTTTGTTGGGAAGGTGCTGGTCACAGCCACTCGTTGAGGACTGCAACCAACACGGTCGCCTCGTAGCGGACGGCGAGCTTGTCGTATCTCGCTGAGTGACGAACCTGGCCCAGGTGCCATCGCGCTGCCAGCGCCGGAACAGGTCGTAGACCCGCTCCCAGGGCCCGTAGCGTTCCGGCACATCACGCCAGGGAGCACCGGTACGGGTCCGCCACCGAATGCCGTCCATCAGCTGCCGTCGCGTCCACACCGGCGGACGGCCCGGCTTGATGCCCTGCGGCAACAACGGCTCAAGCCGGGCCCACTGTCCATTCGTCAGATCACCACGCCCCACAGGGCGTGATCATCCACGACCAAGATCCACTTTCGCAACAGACCCTAGAAGGACTCGCCGGGGCGGGGCAGGCGCCGCGGGCGGCGGCTCGGCTCCCGCCTCCTCTGCCACGCGGCACACGGCACACGGCACACTCACCGATGTGAGGCCCCGGAAGGAACGGACGGACGGCCCGGCTCGGTCCGGAGAGCACCGCCGTCGGGTCGGGCCGCGTGACCCGGCGGCATGATAGGCCCCGTGTCGGTACGAAGCAGGGAATTCGGAGATTCCTGGCGAACGGCACGGCTGTTGGGTAACCTGCCGCGCACGCGTCATGGCCGGATGTAGCCGTGAGCGAGCACAGGGGAACCCGGCTGTACGAACTGCCCGTCGGCCGGGAGTCGGGGGGCACAGCGATGGACCAGCACACCGGAGACGGCGTGGCGGAGGAGTCCGTACCAGGCCTGGACGGACTCGAGGAACTGCAGCGCCGGTTCTCCCGGCTCACGGCCGGCGCGGACGAACTGGCCGGACTCCTGGAGCACACCGCCGCCGTCGTACGGACCGGGACCGTGCCCGACCAGCGGGTGGACGAAGCCCTGCAGGCGTTCCGCGCGGGATTCCGTGAACTCCGGGAGGCCATCGCCGCTCTGGGCGGGACGACGCTCCCGGCCGGCTCCGCCGCGAGGTCCCTCGCCGGACTGAGCGCGGCCCTCGGCCGTCGTGTGGATGCCGAGGCGGAGGCCGTCCGTGCGGAGATCGCCGATCTCACGGCACAGCTCGAAGAGGCCAGGTTGGACAGGAGCCGCGTCGCACTGAGCACGTTGATCGCGGAGTTGCGCGCGGACCTCGCCCGCCTGGAGGCCTTCCCGGACCTGGATTCCGCGGCCCGGGGTCGTACGGGTGCGGTGCCGCCGCGGCCGCCTGGAACACAGGACGACGACACCGGCGGCACCGACGGATCTGACGGCACCGACGACACGGACGGCACCGCCGAAGCCGGCGGTGCCCGGTCGGCGGAGGAGGCGCCCGAGGAGCGCTCCGGTGTCACGGAGGAAACCCCGCCCGCCGGGGAAGACGCACCGGCCGACACCGCACACCCCTCGCAGGACGGCGACGGCGGCGCGCCCCGTCACCCCGGCGGCGACACCCGGCCGAAGGACGGCCAGCGCAGAACTCCGGTGATCCTGCCCGCACAGGTGGGCGGCAGTTACGTCCTCGGCGGGATGTCACCCGGATTCGCGAGGGCTCCGAAGATCTCGGGTTCGTTCGCTTCCGTCCCGGTCACCGGTGCCGGAGGACAGGGCGGGCAGGCTTCCGGTCCGTCCCCCGCCCCCGTCCCGGCGCCGCCCGCGCCCACGCCCACCCCGGAGCCCGATCCCCTTCCCCCCGGCCGCACGGCGGAGGGCGGCGCGGACGACGCCCCGCGCCGGCCCCGTAACGGCAGCCTGCGCAAGCGCAGAACCGCGGGGGTGCCGGACGCGGACGCGACGGAGGGGGAAGCGGCCGGGGAGGAGCCCGAGCACGACCGCTGCCCGTGGCAGGAGGACCGGGTGACGCGCCTGGTCCGGGCAGGGCGACTCGACAGGGCGTACTGGCTGACCCGCTGTTCGGACGAGCCGGAGGGACGGGCGCAGGCCCTGGCCTATCTGGCGGCGGCCTTCGCGGCCGAGCAGGAGCCGTGGCAGGTGCAGTCCGTCTTCGAAGCGCAGCTGACCGGCACCGGCGACGGCGACCCGGCCCTCCCCGACGGCCCGGCGTGCGCGACCGCGCTCGTCGCCCACCTGAGGTGCTCCCTCGCCCAGGGATGGGGCACCGATCTGCGCCGCGACCTACTGCAGCGGGTCACGCTCGACGAGCCGTGGCAGGAGTTCATGCACAAGGCGTGCGAGGCGCTGAACAGCGGCCGCCCGCTCTTCACGACGGGGGAGCCCGCCGAGGCGGACTCCGTCCTGGCCAGGCGTACGGAGCTGGGGGAACAGGCGCAGGCGCTGATCGAGGACTTCGCCGTACGGAGCACCCCCTACCCTCGCGCCACCAATGTGCTGCACCACCTGCTCGACCAGAAGACCGTGCTCGGTGCCGGGGTGCGGGCGGTGGTGGACTGGGGCGCGCTGGACGACGGCGCGGAATGCGTCGAAGCCATCAGGAAGGCCGCCGCGGGGCTGGCCAAGCCGCGGCAGGTCGACAGCGTCATCGAGGAGACCGACCGGCGCTACCGGTCCAGCAGCCAGGCCCGCAAGCCGATCGAGGCGAAGGCGCTGGTCGCGCTGCAGGACGCGGTGCGGGAGGTCGCCGCGCTGCTGCGTGCCTCGGTCACCGAGATCGAGACGGCGACCTCGCAGCCGTCCCGGACCACCCCGCACACCGACCTGTTCCGGCTCGCGGGGCAGATCACGGCCCAGGACCCCCTCTGCGTCGAGGAGGCGGCCTTCGCGCTGCTGGCCGACTGGATCCAGAGCCCCTCGCGCGACGGCGACGGCCAGGAGCCCGTGCGCCCGGCGGGGGACGGCGGTCGGCCCGCCACCGAACCGGACGCCTCCTGGCTGCTCCTCGCGCCCGAACTGCCCAGGAACGCGGACGGCGGACCGGCGTACGCGGACCCCGCGGCGTACCCGACGGTCGTACGGCTGCTGGACAGTCCGCCCTCCCAGGAGGAGGCGTTCGAGGCGTACGCCGCCGACGGGCGTCTGGACCTGGCGCGGAAACTGCTCGACGCCGGGCTCGCGAGGCCGGGCTCGCAGGACCTGCCCGCCGCGGACCTCATGGGCCGTCTGCGGGAGCAGTGCGCCCTGTGGAACAAGAGGCTCGGCCGCCGGATCGAGATCGCGATCGCGGACTTCGAGACCGCTCGGCGGCAGAACCTCACCCACGTCGACGACGAGCGGATCCGCGCCAGCCTGGACGCGCTGTCCAGCCGGCACCAGGCGCTGAGGGCCTCGGGAACCGCCGTCGACTACGGTGCGATGCTGCGCCGGGCGGACGAACTGGGCCGGCCGTCGGTGGACCGGATCAGGGCCCACCAGGCCGCGCTGGAGGACCGGCTGGACAAGACCCGGCTGGGCGAGGAGGACAAGCAGCGGGTCCGCCGGTTGCTGGAGCGCAAGGACTGGGCGACGGCTTCGGAACTGATCACCGAGGCGGAGCAGAAGAACCGGCTCCCTCAGGAGCGCGACCTGGTCGCCGAGGATCTGCGCGGCTTCGTCGACCTGCTCAACACGGACACCTCCCGCATGGCCAAGGAGAACGCGGACGCACGCTATCTGGCACGACGCGCGTCCCGTCGTGACCGTCAGAGCGCGGAGGCCGAGGTCGCCCTGGAGGCCTGGGAGAGAATCCACGACCGGCGGCCCGGGGCCGCCCGGCAGCGCAGCACCGACCTCAAGAGCGTGCTGCGGCTGCTGGGCCTGAACGCGCACAGCATACGTGCCGACCAGGGCACCAACGGGCTCCAGGGAGTCCTGCGCTACGAGGTCTCCTGCGACATGAACCGGGTCGCCTCCCATGTTCCGGAGTTCGGCTCCGGATCGGGAGGCGTGTTCCAGGTCCTGCTCGCCACCCGGCCCCTCATCGGTCAGAGCCCCGCCGACCTGCTCACCGGACAGGATCAGCTCAGGCCCACCCTGCTGCTCTGCCCCCAGACCTTCACGCTGGCCCAGCGCTTCCGGTTCGCCGACGCGCTGGCCCAGCACGTCACGCCCACACTCGTCGTCGACCACGCCGTCATCGGCTGGATGGCCGCACGGGCGTACGGCTCGTTCCAGCGTTTTCAGCGCGTCACCCTGCCCTGGGCCCGCACCAACCCCTACCAGGACGCCGGTGTCGTCCCCCGGGAGATGTTCTACGGACGCACCGCGGAGGAGGCGACCGTCCTCGACCCCCGCGGCGGGATGTTCCTGTACGGGGGCCGGCAGCTGGGCAAGTCGGCCCTGCTGCGCCGGATCGAGGCGGAGTGGCAGGGCAGGGAGAACGAGATCGCCGTCTACATGGACCTGCGGGGCCTGGGCATCGGCGAGTCCCAGGGGCCCGACCGCATCTGGCAGCAGTTGCGCACCGCGCTCGACCGGCACCCCGGTTTCGCCCGCCTCGGCCGTAACGCCGGGCCGGAGGTCATCGCCCACTCCATCAAGAACTGGCTCGACGCCAACAGTGTGCGCCGGGTGCTGCTGCTGGCGGACGAGGCCGACCCCTTCCTGACGGCGGACTCCAACAAGGTGGCCACCCGCGGCGGCACCTCCGACTTCGTGGTGCTGCGCGCGCTGCGTCAGCTCCGCGACGACACGTCCGGCCGGTTCAAGCCGGTCTTCGCCGGCCTGCACCAGGTGCAGCGGTTCGGCACCATGTCCAACACCCCCACCGTGCAGGGCGGCGTGGACGTGCTCATCGGCCCCCTCGACCCTGATTCCGCGCGGTCCCTGGTCGTCGAGCCGCTCGCCGCGCTCGGCTTCGTCTTCGGACCGTCGGAGGAGGAACGCAACCTGGTCTGGCGGCTGCTGGCGGCGACCAACTACTACCCGCCGCTGATCCAGCTCATGTGCCGCACGCTCGTCACCACGCTGCGGCAGCGGCTGGAGCGCACCGAGTCCCACCCTCCCGTGCTCATCACCGAGGAGGACGTGGAACAGGTGATCACCGCCCGGGCGGTCCTGGACGGCCTGCGGGACAAGCTGCGGATCACCGTCAACCTGGAGGACCGTTACCGGGTGCTCAGTCTGGTGACCGCCCGGATGGCGATCCAGGACAGCTACGCGGCCACCTACTCGGCCCGGACCATCCACGACGAGGCCGCAGCCGTGTGGGAGCCGGGGTTCCCCGAGCACACCGAGCAGGTGACGGCCGGCTACCTCCGGGAGATGGTGGGCCTCGGCATCCTGGTCGAGGGCCCGGAAGGGCCCGAGGGCCGCGGCTACACCATGCGCAGCCCGAACATGGTGAACCTGCTGTGGGCCGTGGACGACATCGAGCGTGAGCTCAAGACCGCCGAGTTCGACGCCCCCTACGAGTACAACCCGCTCCAGGCCCGGCGCACGCTGGAACTGGAAACCGGCGGGTTGCGCCGGTTCAGCCCGCTCACCGACGGCCGGATCGCCGTGCTGACCCAGGGCGCGGGCCCCGTCACCGTGTTCGGCAGCCCGGCGCTCGGCAGCGCCCGGCTGGCCGACGCCCTGCGCTCCAAACTCGCGGCCGACCAGGTCAGCGAGATCAGGACCCGCCGCGGCACCGCCGAGGACCGGGCGCACGACAGCACCGTTCAGGTGGAGTGCGTGCGTCCCGGCGAGCTGGGTGAGTGGATCACCCGCAACTCCGCTCCGGGTGCGGAGACGCGCAAGCCGTCCCTGCTGGTGGTCGACCTGCTCGACGCCGACGAGGCGGAGTGCGCCGAGGTGGAGGCCCGCCTCGGACGGCGCGAGCTGGCCGAACGGTTGCGGTCCGTCCTGCTGCGTTCCAACCGTCAGGACGACCTGCGGTCCGACACCGGCCAGGTGGTGCGCATGGAGCGCTGGACGGTCGAGTCGCTGCGGGCGTGGCCCGAATGCGTCTACGACACGCCCGATCAGCGCAGCCGGCTCATCGCCGCCACCGGCGGCTGGCCGGAGTTGGTGGAGGACGTGGTCGCCCGGGCGGCCTCGCATTCCATGCAGCGCACCGACGCCTGCGCCTGGGGACGCGACCGTCTGACCGATCCGCTGCTGGCCCGGGCCTTCATCGACGCCGTTGGTCTCACCGAACGCCAGGTGGAGGTCCTGCGCGACTGGGTCGAGTACGCCTGCCTCGACGACCGGAGCGAAGGGCTGCCGCTGACGGACGTCGCCGAGCTCCTCGCCGAACGCGTCACCCCCGAGGAGGGCTCTCCGCTGGAGGCCGCCGAGCGCCTGCAGCGAGAACTGAGCGCCCTGCAGGTCCTCGACCCGGTCAAGGACGGAGGGCTCCTGCTGGACTCCGCCGTCTGCACGGCACTTCACACCCTGCACACCGCGGGCACCGGTGGCGCCGCGGGGTGACGCGCCGGATCCGCGTGCGGCACCCGTGGATCCGGAAGACGCGCGGACGGCGGTGCCGGGGCCCGGTGCGAGCGTCGGCCATCCGCTGACGGCGGGGTTGCCCGGCGTCCGGGACCACGTGGGCGCCGTCGCCCACGACCTGCACCACGGCCGCAGCTGCCTGTGGCTCTTTCCCGACCATCTGGTCGAGAACGGCACCGCGGACCGGCTCTTCACCGAGGTGGTCGCCGGTACGGCCGGCGCCCGCGTCGAGAACGTGCACGCCGAGCTCGCGGAGGCGGGGGTTCCCGGGCCGCGGACCGGGGCCCGCCCACCGCGCCGCAGCATCTGGGGTCCGCCCGCTCCGGACGGCTCGCGCGACCTCGCCGCGGTCCCGTCGTTCGGCGCACGTCTCCAGCACGCCCTGGAGGCACGGATGCCGGCGGAGGACGAGGACCCGCTGGAGCGCGTACTGGAGACGCTGCTCACCGGGGGCCGGACAGGAGCCCGCTGGTTCGTCAGCGCGCGCTCCTGGCTCGAACCCGATCTCGACGGCCTGGTGGCGCTGTACCAGCGGCTCACCCACCAGGTACGGGCGGAGCCGCCGCCCGCCGAGTGCACTCCGCGTCTGCTGCTCGCCGCCCGGTACCGGGACATTCCCGCGGACCTCCCCGCCCGGTCGGATCCGGACACGGCACGGATCCACTGGTGGTGGGGCGTCCTGGGACGGCTCGACGGTCTGACCGCGGCCGCGCACACCGAAGCGGTCCGGCCCTCCCCCGAGCCTCTGTCCGAGCGCGACGCCACCGGCGGCGACGGGCCGCCGGCCGCCGGCCTGCGGGCCATCCCCCCTGCCTCACCGGCTGAAGCCGCCTATGCCCGCGCCGTGCGGACGCAGCTGCGCAGAGAGGCCGCGGCCGAGCTGGCCGGCCCGGACCTCGCCCTGCTGCCCGCCCTGCTCGCCGTACCCGGTCTGGGTGTGTGGGAGAACGACGAGGCCGCGGTCAAGTCGATCCGGGACGCCCTGTGCTGTTCCCCGGAAGGCCTCGCGGCCGCCCCGGTCGGCCGCCACCTCGGGCCCGTCACCCCCGCTCCCGCCCAGGACCTCCGGGACGCCTGGGCCGACGGTGCCGTCGACGCCTGGGAGGGGCGACTGCACGTCCGCATCACCGACCGGTTGCGCTCCCCGGGCGGCGGGACGGCGGAACACCAACTGACCGAGGACCTGCGCACCGCGGTGTGGCGGGCCCAACTGCGCGTCGTCTACCCGCTGCTGGCCTCGGGCCGCGGCCAGCTGCAGGACGCGTATCTGCGGCTGAACCGGATGAGTGTGCAGAGTCTGCGCGACCGCGCCCGCCATCGGCTGCGCGGCCAGGGCAGGGACTACCGCGTGCCCTCCTCCCCGTCCCTGATGGAGCTCTCCGAACTGAGCTTCCTCATGAAGCTCTTCGCCGGCTCCTCCACCGATCTGCTCGGCACGCTGTGCGAGGCTCTGCACAAAGCCCGCAACCGTCTGGCGCACCACCGGTGCCTGGGCCTGCAGGACGTCGACAGGGTGTGCGGGGCGCTCGCCCGCCTCGACGGCATCGACGCGGCCCGCCCGCGCCCCCTCCCCCTGCCCGGCCCGCGACCTCCCGCTCCTGGTCCCTGAGGCGTCCCGGCGGGGCCGGCCGGCGGCAGCGGCCCCGCTCCACCGCACCGCCGCCACCGCCACCGCCGGTCCGACCGGGGCGCCCCGGTCGGACCGGCGGTCGAGCGGCTTCTCGCTCGCCGAGCTCGTCCCCGACCGACGTCACCGCTCACCAGCGAGGTCGAGATCCCCCCTGCTCGTCCCGGCCGCACTCTCAGCACCCCGTGGACGCCGCCACGGGTGCGCAATCGGATGGGACATCCCGCGCCACCACGGCTCGGCCGGCAGCTTCCCCCCTGGCTCGAACGGCTCGCCGGGACGGGGGAACGCCACCGCCTGGCCGGCCTCCTCGGCCGCGTCCTTCGTCCACTCCCCCGGTTCCGCCCACGCGTGCAGCGCCAGGTTGAAAGTCCCCCAGTGGATCGGCAGCAGAACCCCGCCCGGACTGCCGCCCTGGAGGTCGAGATGGGCGCGCAGTCCCTCCTCGGGGGTCATGTGGATGTCCGGCCACATGTCCGAGTACGCCCCGATCTGGATCATGGTGGCGTCGAACGGGCCGTGCTCGGCTCCGATGTCCTTGAAGCCGTCGAAGTAGCCGGTGTCCCCGCTGTGGAAGATCCGGTGCTCGTCGCCGGCGACGGACCAGGAGGCCCACAGGGTGTGCTGGCTGTTGCGCAGGCCCCGGCCGCAGAAGTGACGGGCCGGGGTGGCGGTGAGGGTGAGGCCGCCGATCCGGGTCGCCTCGTGCCAGTCCAGCTCGCGCAGCCGGTCGGCGGACACGCCCCAGTGTTCGAGATGGGCGCCGACGCCGAGCGGCACCGCGAACAGGGTGTCCGTGCCCGCCAGCGCCTTGACGGTGGGCAGGTCGAGGTGGTCGTAGTGGTCGTGCGAGATGACGACGACGTCGACCGGGCCGAGCGCGGCCAGCGGCAGGGGGGCCGGGTGCAGGCGCTTGGGGCCCGCGAAGGGGAGGGGGGAGCAGCGCTCGCCCCAGACGGGGTCGAACAGCACCCGGTGCCCGTCGATCTCCGCGAGCACGCTGGAGTGCCCCATCCAGGTCAGGCGCAGGCCCGTGGCGGGCGGCCGGGCCAGGTCGGCGAGGGTGGTGGGGTGCACCGGGACCGTGCCGGTGGGGGCGCGGCGGGGGCGGGTGTCCTTGTCGAAGAAGGCCTTGGCGAGGTCGAGCGGGGAGGCCGAGGGCCGGGTCCTGGCTTCCCCGCCGGGGTTCTGGAAGACCCCGTTCGCGAAGTGGGGTGATCTGCGGATGCGCGCCATGCGCTCACCGCTCGGGTCCGCGCCGAAGGCCTCGGGCTGCAGTGCGCGGAGCCCGGGGCTCAGGGAACGGAATCCGGCCACGGTACCTCCAGGTGGGGTCGCTGAGGTTTCCCATTATGGTCGGCCGGTCCGACAAACCCCCGCTCACCCGTTCAGGGGGGTGGCCGCGGCGCGTTGACACGGCGCCCGCAGGTTCCCGATACTGACCCACTGTTCAGTAAAGGTCCCCGGCGAGGAGCCCGTATGACCGCCCCCCTGTTGTCCCTCACCTGGACCGACCACCTCACCGGCCGCCAAGGTCACCTGGTCGTCGACCGGCTGGTGCGCGGCGTCTGCAGCGGCGGCCTGCGGATGCGGGAGGGCTGCACCCTCGACGAGGTGACCGGCCTCGCCCGCGGCATGAGCCTCAAGGAGGCCCTGCACTACGACCCGGAGGCGCGCTACGTCCCGCTGGGCGGGGCGAAGGGCGGCATCGACTGCGATCCCCGGGACCCGGAGGCGTACGGGCTGCTGGTGCGGTACCTGCGGGCGGTACGGCCGTACGTCGAGAGCTGCTGGACCACCGGTGAGGACCTGGGACTCAGCCAGGACGTCGTCGACCGGGCCGCCGCCGAGGCCGGGCTGGTGTCGTCGATCCAGGCCGTCTATCCGCTGCTCGACGACGAGCACGCGGCCCGCGCACGGCTCGCGGACGCCTTCGCGGTCGAGGTGGACGGCATCGGCCTGGACGAGCTGGTGGGCGGCTGCGGGGTCGCCGAGTCCGTGCTCACGGCCCTGGACCGGGCCGGGGTGCCGTACGCCGGCACCCGGGTGGCCCTCCAGGGGTTCGGCACCATGGGCGGGGCGACGGCGCGCTTCCTCGCGCGCGCGGGGCTGACGGTGGTGGCCGTCGCCGACGTCAAGGGCACGATCGCCGACCCGGCGGGCCTCGACGTGGAGGCGCTGCTGGCCGCGCGGGACGCCCACGGCACCGTCGACCGCGGCGCGCTGCGCCCGGGCTTCGCCGAACTCCCGGGCGACGCCTGGCTGTCGGCCGAGGCGGAGGTGCTGGTGCCGGCCGCCGTGTCGTACGCGATCGGGCCGCGGGAGCAGGAGCGGATCACCGCGCGCTGGATCGCCGAGGCGGCCAACATGCCGGTCCTGCCCGAGGCGGAGGCGCTGCTGCACGCGCGCGGGGTGAGCGTGCTGCCGGACGTCGTCGTCAACTCCGGGACGAACGCCTGGTGGTGGTGGACGCTGTTCGGCGACATCGGCGCGGACGCCGGGGAGGCGTTCGCCCACACGCGCCGCTCGATGCGCGCGTTGGTGGAACGCGTACTGGCGCGCGCGGAGTCCGACGGAACGACCCCCCGCCAGGCCGCGCACGCCATCGCCGGACAGCGGCTGCCGGTCATCGCGGAACGCTTCGGCCACCACCGCTGACGGCGTCCGCGCAGGTCGCAGGCCCTGTGTAGGGTGACGGCGTGGCAAGGGTCCGGTTGAGTGTGGCCGAGCGGCGCGAGGAACTGCTGCGGGCGGCCATCGAGCAGATCGAGGCGCGGGGCGTGGCGGCGGTCAGGATCGCCGACGTGGCCTCGGCGCTCGGCGTGAGCAACGCGCTGGTGCTCTATCACTTCTCCACCAAGGAGCGGCTCGTCGCCGACGCGTTCGCCTACGCCGCCGAGGGCGACCTGGCCCATCTGCGCAAGCTGCTCGGCCGCCGGACGACGGCGCTGCGCCGGCTGCGGTCGGCGGTGCGCTGGTACGCCCCCACCGGGCCGGCCAAGGGCTGGCGGCTGTGGATCGAGGGCTGGGCGGTGTCGCTGCGCGAACCCGCGCTGCGGGAGGTCGCCCGCGATCTCGACCGGCGGTGGAAGGCGGCGCTCGCCGAGGTGATCGCGGAGGGGGTGGCCGCGGGCGAGTTCCGCTGTCCCGACCCGGCCGGGACGGCCCTGCGCCTGACGGCCCTCCTCGACGGCCTCGCCGTACAGCTCACGTCCTACGACGGCGCGGTGTCCCGGAGCCGTGCGCAGGAGTGGGTGGAGGAGGCGCTGACCCGGGAACTGGGGCCGGCGGGACCGTCGGACGCCCGGGGGCGCTGAAGCCGGACCGGCCGGGTCCGCGCACCGTCGCGGGCAGCGCCGGTCCCCCGGTGCCGGTGCCCCGGCACGGGCCACCGGCGGGCCCGTACGCGCGCCCGCCTCGCTCGTGGCACGCCCGCCTCGCTCGTGGCACGCCCGCCTCGCTCGTGGCGCGGCCGGCCGCTCCCCGGGAACGGCCGGCCGCGTCGGCCGGCTCACGCCACCGCGGCGATCCGCATCTTGATGTCGTCGGGCGAGAGGATGCCCTTGGCGGTCACGTGGTCGCCCGAGGACTCCCCCCGCAGCCGGCGCCCGATCCACGGCACCAGGTACTCGCGCGCCCACTGCACGTCGTCGCGCCGGATCTCGAGGGTGCCGCGCGGCGGGAGCTGCGGCCAGGGCTGCTCCGGGTCGGCGGGCACCTCCAGGCCGAGGACCTGACCGGCGCGCAGCGCCACCCGCGTGTGGCCCTCCGCCCCGAGGTGGAGCCGGTCGCCGTCCCAGGCCCGCCGGTCCTGGATGGACTTCAGGGACCACAGGTCGAGGACCGGGCAGCCGTACCGGTCGGCGACGGCGCGCACGTGTCCGTTGTAGGTGGCGATCTTGCCGCGCAGGTGCTTGAGCACGGGGACGCCACGGGTGTCGAAACCGGTCGTCACCATCACGGTGCCGGCCACCGCGGCGAGGGCCGCGATCGCCCGCTCGAAGCGTTCGGCGACCTCGTCGGGGTCGGTGCCGGGCCGGAGGATGTCGTTGCCGCCCGCGCAGAAGGAGACCAGGTCCGGCGCCAGCTCGACCGCTCGCGGAAGCTGGTCCTCCACGATCTGGTCGAGCAGCTTGCCGCGCACCGCGAGGTTGACGTACCGGAAGTCACCTTCGGGCCGCCGGTCCGCGAGGAGTACCGCGAACCGGTCGGCCCAGCCGACGAACCTCCCGTCGGGACCGGGGTCGCCGACGCCCTCGGTGAAGCTGTCCCCCACCGCCACGTACGACCCGATCACTGAGCTGTTGTCATTCTTCGAATCGTCTGCCACAGCCGTTCATGATTCACCTTCGAATGTGACCTACGCGACCGTAGGCAGGGGTTGACGGGCGGTGAGATAAGCCACTCCTAAAGACTTGGCCAATGCGGGAATAAGGCCCTCGTCGCTCGCGCCGCGCGACGACCGCGTCCGGAAGCCGTCGATCCGGAAACGGCTCCGGGGGGCAAGGGAACGCCGAAGGCCGGCCCCGGGGATCGGGGGCCGGCCTTCGGCGGCGCGTCGGACAGCAGGTCGGACGGTGCGTCAGCCGACGGAGACGCCGTGCGAGCGGAGGTAGGCGACCGGGTCGACGTCCGAGCCGTAGTCGGGACCGGTACGGATCTCGAAGTGCAGGTGCGGGCCGGTCACGTTGCCGGTGGAGCCGGAGAGGCCGACCTGCTGGCCGGCGGAGACGGACTGGCCGGCCGAGACGGAGAGCGAGGACAGGTGGGCGTACTGGGCGTAGAAGCCGTCGGCGAGCTTGATGACGACCTGGTTGCCGTACGCGCCGCCCCAGCCCGCGGAGACGACCGTGCCCGCGCCGACGGCCTTGAGCGAGGTGCCGGTGGGGACGACGAAGTCGACACCGGTGTGGTACCCGCTGGACCACATGCTGCCGGACATCTTGTACGGGGTGCCGACGGTCGCGCCGGAGACCGGGAGGGCGAAGCCGGTGGCGGCGGCGGTGTTCTCGGCGGCCTGCGTGGTGGACGCCTTCGAGGAGGACGGCTTCGTGGAGTCCGAGGAGGACGACTTCGAGGACGCCGACGACTTCGCGGTGGAGCCCGAGGACTGCTTCGAGGAGGAGGAACCAGACGAACCGGACGAACCGGACGGCGATTTGGTCGTGCCCGTCGCGCCCGTCGCGGCCTTCTCGCCGATCGACAGCTTCAGACCCGGGTGGATCAGCGAGGGGTCGTCCCCGACGGCCTCACGGTTGTCCGCGTAGAGCCGGGTCCAGCCGCCGCTGACGTTCTGCTCGTCCGCGATCCTGGAGAGGTAGTCGCCGGAACGCACCGTGTAGGTCGTGGCGGACTTCGCGGACTTCTGCGTCACGGGAACGGCCTGGACGGCCTTCTCCGGAGCGGCGGAGAGCGCGGAGGCCGCGGAGACCGCCTGCGTCGCCGACTGCGACGGTGCGGCGTGCGCACCGGTGGCCCCTATGAGCGGGAGGGCGAGCGCGGCGCCGCCGGTTCCGGCGGCGGCGATGGAGCGGGTGAAGCGCTGGGGCTTCGGACGGCGGTGCTTACCCTTGGCGGGCATGGCGAATTCCTCTCCGGCGCCTGCGAGGTGAGCTGTCGGGTGCGGACTGGAGATGTCCGGCCGCGCCGGGGCGCGGCTGTACCCCTAGCCGTTCCGGAGACCGGAACAGGCGGTACTGCCTGTGGGTCCCCCGCTCCTGCCGTTCACGGGTGAGTGTGCGGGCTCCGGGCGGCGGCAGGATTGGGCGTCCGTCCGGATTGGTCTGGAACGTAAGCGACCACGACGCACAGGGACAAGCGAAGGTTGTACTCGTCGAGGCTTTCTCTTGATCCCCGGCGGGAATTCCCGGTCACTTTCCGTGAATCGAGGGGCCGGTTTTCCGATGAACAGCCTTGGAAAACCACCGTATTACGTGAGCATGACAGGCGACTCACGGTCACGGATATGACGCTGCTCACGTGACAGGTCCCCAGAGCCCCTTATTCCACAGCGAGTTGGAATGAAGGATTCAATTCGGACAGAACGCCCAGATGCGGCGTGAATGGACAACCAGCGCGTCAGGGTCACCATGTGCCGGGTGCGCACCGATCGGCCCTCCAGGAGGGACCTCCGCCGGCGGACCGCGCGCCGGACCCTCGGTTCGAACAGGCTCGGCGCAGGTCTCGAACAGGGTCGGCGGCGGTCTCGAAGGCCTGGTCGAGGACCCGTTTGCCCCAGGCATCCATGTCGTATGGTCAGGGAAGTGTTCCGGTGGCCACGTCGAGCCGCGCCGGCCGGGACCGACGACCGGGAGGAGCCCCCGTGACGCAGCAGATCCCGTCGACCGAGCCCGAGCTGGCCGGAGTGCGCAACTTCCGGGACGTGGGCGGCCTGCCGACCGTCGACGGCCGACGGGTCCGCCACGGTGTGCTGTTCCGCAGCGGACATCTCGCGCACGCCACCGACGAGGACGCCGCGTTCCTGGCCTCGCTGGGCCTGCACACGGTCTTCGACTTCCGCAACGCGGCGGACCAGAGGCTGGAGGGCCCGGACGTCGAGCTGCCGGGCGTGCGCAACGTGAACCTGCCGCTCTCCGACCCGGCGGACGGGGCCGAGTTCTGGAAGATGGTCCGCGACGGCGACATCGAGCAGCTGAGGGAGATCCTCGGCGACGGCAAGGCGGCCGGCCGGATGATCGCCTCCTACCGCTCGATCGTGACGGAGCGCACGGGCGAGCACTCGCGCGTGCTGCACTCCCTCGCCGAGGACAGCGTCCCGGCGCTCATGCACTGCGCGGCGGGCAAGGACCGGGCCGGCCTGTCCATCGCCGTGACGCTGCTCGCGGTGGGCGTGGAGGAGGAGGCGATCCTGGCCGACTACCTGGAGTCCAACGCCAAGCACCGCCGCTACAAGGTGCGCCGCAACGGCACCTCCCCCGAGGCGTACTCCGCCGAGGTCATGGAGCTGCTGAGCCCCCTGTTCGACGCCCGTGCGGAGTACCTCGCGGCCGCGTTCCACACCATCGAGGACACCTGGGGCGGTGTCGAGGCCTATCTGGAGCAGGGCCTCGGTCTGGCCCCGGAGACCCGCGAACGGCTCCGGGAGCGCCTGCTCGACTGAGCGGGCACCCCCGGCGTCCGGTCCCCCGCCGCCTACTGCTTGGCGCCGACCTCGAACAGCAGCCAGAGGAACCCGGCGAAGAGGTGCCCCACCGCGATGTAGATGATCAGCCGGATCCACAGGCTCCGGGGGAACTTCTCCTCCATGTCGGTCATGGCGTCTCTCCAGGGGTGGGGCCGAGGCACAGGGCGGCCGTCGGGCTCTGCAACAGGGTGTGGACGAACAACAGGTCGACCCCGTCGGGGTCCTGGGCGGCGATGCGGTGCGGGGTCAGCGAGTCGAAGTGCGCGCTGTCGCCGGGCCCGAGCAGGTGGGTGGCGTCCCCGAGGCGCAGCCGCAGCCGCCCGCGCAGGACGTGCAGCCACTCCTCGCCGGGATGCACCCGCACGATGTCGCCCTGCGAGCCGTGGGGCACCTGCACGTGCAGCGCCTGCATGCCCCGCCCCGGCGCGCCGGACTGCCGGTAGGTCCAGCCGCCCGCGTGGGTGGGCTCCATGTCGGCGGCGCGCACGACGGCGTCCCGGTCGGCGACCCTCTCGCCGAGCAGTTCCGAGACGGTCGTACCGTAGACACGGGCGAGCGCGAGCAGCATCGGCAGCGAGGGCTGGCGCTGCCCGGTCTCCAGCCGGGAGAGGTGGGCCGGCGACAGCCCGGCCGTGCGGGCCGCGGCCTCCAGGGTGAGGGAGGCGCGCCGGCGCAGGGCGCGCAGCTGCGGCGCGACGACGCCGAGGTCGTCCACCGGCCCGGGAGCGGGCCCGGCCTCCTCGGAAGTGGGGTGGCTCATACCTTCATTCAGCCGGAACTTTGCCTCTGCGGCAAATTTATTGCCTGAGAGGCAAAGAGCCCTCGGGGAGGGTCCACCGATCGCTCCACCGGTTTCCCTACCGGTTGGCCACCGCCTGTTTGATCAGCGTCCGGCCGAAGTCCCAGACGAGTCCCCCACCCGTGTGCGCGTCGTCCATCACCTCGGTGAAGGCGTCCACGAACCGGTCCACCTCCCGCTCCCCCACGACCAGCGGCGGGATCAGCTTGATCACCTCCAGATGGTCGCCGGAGACCTGGGTGAGGATGCGGTGCCGCTGGAGCAGCGGGACGACCACCATCTGCGCGAACAGGCCCTTGCGGGCCGCCTGGAGCATGGTCCAGCGGCTGCGCAGCTTCAGCGAGCGGGGCTTGCCGAACTCGATGCCGATCATCAGGCCCCGCCCGCGCACGTCGGCGAGCAGCTCGTACCTGTCGGTCAGCGCCGCGAGCCGGGATTTCAGCAGCTCCCCGGTCACGCGGGCGTTCGCGACGATCTGCTCGTTCTCCATCACGGACAGCACGGCCAGCCCGGCCGCCATGGCCTGCGCGTTGGACCCGAAGCTCGCCGAGTGCACCAGCACCCGGTCCATGGACGAGTAGACCTTCTTGAAGATCCAGTCCTTGCCGAGCGTGGCGCCGACCGGCACATAGCCGCCGGAGAGCGCCTTGGCGACGCAGACCAGGTCGGGTTCGACCCCCTCCTCGTGCTGGTGGGCGTAGAAGTCGCCGGTCCGGCCGAGGCCGGTCTGCACCTCGTCGGCGATGAGCAGCGCCTTGTGGCGGCGCAGCAGCTCCTGGGCGGAGCGCAGGTAGCCGGGCGGGGTCTCGTACACCCCCTTGCCCTGGATCGGCTCGACGATCAGCGCGGCCACATCGCCCTTGCGCAGCTCCCGCGCCAGCGCGTCGAGGTCGCCGAGGGGTACGGCGGTGTCGGGCAGCAGCGGCGCGAAGCCGTCCCGGAACCCGCCCTCGCCGTTGACCGACAGGGAGCCCGTGGTCAGCCCGTGGAAGGCGTGGTCGCAGTACAGGACCCTGGGCCTGCCGGTGGCGTACCGGGCGAACTTCAGCGCGGTCTCCACGGCCTCGGTGCCGCTGTTGCCGAAGAAGACCCGGTCCAGGTGCGGGCTGTGGGCGAGGAGCTTCTCGGCCAGCAGTCCGGGCAGCGGCTGGCAGTCGAAGCGGGTGAGGTCGGCGAGCGAGGCGTCGAGGACGTCGTGCAGCGCCTTGCGGACGACGGGGTGGTGGCGGCCGAGGCCCATCACCCCGAACCCGGCGAGCATGTCCAGGTAGTCGTTGCCGTCCGCGTCCCAGAAGTACGCGCCCTCGCCCCGCTCGTAGACCTTGTCGAAGCCGATGGTGTGCAGCATGCGCGGCAGCTGGTGGTTGAGGTACCTGCCGTGCAGCTCGTAGCGTTCGGCTCCGCGCTCGGCCAGCAGCGCGCCGAGGTCGAACTCCGTGGTCATTCCGCTGTCTCCTCGCCGGGGCCGTCGGTGGTCTTGTCGGAGGTGCCGCCGGCCGTCGCCGTCCCCTCGGCCGGGCCGCCGGCCGGGTTCCCGACGGTGCCGCGCACCGTCTCCCCGGCCGGACCGGCAGCCGCCTCCTCGGCCGGACCGGCAGCCGCCTCCCTGGCCGGGCCGGCAGCCGCCTCCTCGGCCGGGCCGGCAGCCGTCTTCCCGACGGCGCCGTGCGCGTCGGGCGCGTCGCGGGTGTCGGGCGCATCGCGGGTGTCGCGGGTGTCGGGCGCGTCGCGCGCGTCGCGGGCGGCCAGGCTCGCGCTGATCCGTCCGGCGACCTCGACGGGCGTGAGGCCGATGTCGGCGAGCACCTCGGCCCGCTTGGCGTGGGCGAGGAACTGCTCCGGGATCCCGAAGCGCCGGACGGGCACGTCGACCTCGGCGTCCCCCAGGGCCAGGGCGACGGCCGAACCGACGCCCGCGGCACGGCTGTTGTCCTCCACCACGGCGACGAGGCGGTGCCCGGCGGCCAGGGCGGGCAGCGCCGGGTCGACCGGTTTGACCCAGCGGGGGTCCACCACCGTGCAGCCGACGCCCCGGGCCTGGAGCAGTTCGGCGGCGCCGAGGCAGACCGGCGCCATGACGCCGACGGCGACGAGGAGGACCTCCGGCGCCGGGCCGCGGTGCAGGACGTCCATGCCGCCGACGTGGCCGACGGCCGGGATCCCGGGGCCGACCGACTCCTTCGGGAAGCGGACCAGGGTGGGCGCGTCGTCCACGGCGACCGCCTCGCGCAGTTGCGCGCGCAGCTGGTCGGCGTCCCGCGGGGCCGCGATCCGGAGTCCGGGGACGACCTGGAGGACGGACATGTCCCACATGCCGTTGTGGGAGGCGCCGTCGACTCCGGTGACCCCGGCGCGGTCGAGGACGAACGTCACCCCGCAGCGGTGCAGCGCCACGTCCATCAGCAGTTGGTCGAAGGCCCGGTTGAGGAAGGTGGCGTAGACGGCGACGACGGGGTGCAGGCCTGCGGTGGCCAGCCCGGCCGCGGAGACCGCCG
This sequence comes from Streptomyces sp. NPDC017202, assembly GCF_044331705.1. Classification (NCBI taxonomy): domain Bacteria; kingdom Bacillati; phylum Actinomycetota; class Actinomycetes; order Kitasatosporales; family Streptomycetaceae; genus Streptomyces; species Streptomyces sp. NPDC017202. Next base: position 59,391 of record NZ_JBIRNP010000003.1, read on the forward strand.
CGTGCTGTTCGGCGATCCCGACGTCCCACACCCGGTCGGGGAAGCGGGCGGCGAACGCGGCCAGGCCGACCGGGTGCAGCATGGCGGCGGTGATCGCCACGACGTCGTCGCGCTCCTCGCCGATCCGCACGATCTCGTCGCCGAACACGGACGTCCAGGAGGGGGCGCCGGGCGGGGCGAGCGGCGCGCAGGTCAGCGGGTCCATCACCCCGACCGTGTGGAAGTGGTCCTCCTCGTGCGCGAGGGCGGGCTCGTAGCCGCGGCCCTTCTCGGTCAGGCAGTGCACCAGCACCGGCCCGTGGAAGCGTTTGGCCCGCCGCAGCGCCGACTCCACGGCCCCGACGTCGTGGCCGTCGACGGGCCCGACGTACTTCAGGCCGAGGTCCTCGAACATGCCCTGCGGGGCGAAGGCGTCCTTGAAGCCCTTCTTCGCGCCGTGCAGCGACTCGTAGACGGTGTGGCCGACGACGGGCGTGCGCAGCAGTACGCCCTTCCCCCAGGCCAGCACCTTCTCGTAGCCGTCGGTGGTGCGCAGGGTGGCGAGGTGGTCGGCGAGGCCGCCGATGGTCGGGGCGTAGGAGCGTTCGTTGTCGTTGACGACGATGATCAGCGGCCGGTCCTTGGCGGCCGCGATGTTGTTCAGCGCCTCCCAGGCCATGCCACCGGTGAGCGCGCCGTCGCCGACGACCGCGACGACGTGGCCCTTCCCGCCCTGCACCTGGCGGGCCTTGGCGAGGCCGTCGGCCCAGCCGAGGGCGGTGGAGGCGTGACTGTTCTCGATGACGTCGTGCTCGGACTCCTCGCGCGCGGGATAGCCGGACAGACCGCCCTTGCCGCGCAGCTTGGAAAAATCCTGACGACCCGTCAGAAGCTTGTGCACGTAGCTCTGGTGACCGGTGTCCCACAGGATGCGGTCGACCGGTGACTCGAAGACCCGGTGCAGGGCGACGGTCAGTTCCACCACCCCCAGGTTGGGCCCGAGGTGTCCGCCCGTCCTGGCGACCGCGTGCACCAGGAACTCCCTGATCTCGCCGGACAGTTCGCCGATTTCCGCCTCGGACAGCGCCTTCAGGTCGCGTGGTTGCCGAATCTTCTCCAGGATCGTCACGCTCGGGCCCCCTCTCGGTCCGTGCTGCTCAACTCACGGTGACGGCCGGCTCCCCCGGGGCGACGCCGTCCTGTTCCATCCGTTCGGCGATCTTCATGGCTTCTTCGACGAGGGTCTCGACGATCTTGGACTCGGGGACGGTCTTGATGACCTCGCCCTTGACGAAGATCTGCCCCTTGCCGTTGCCGGAGGCCACCCCCAGGTCGGCCTCGCGGGCCTCGCCGGGACCGTTGACGACACAGCCCATGACCGCGACCCGCAGCGGCACCTCCATGCCCTCCAGGCCCGCCGTGACCTCCTCGGCCAGCTTGTACACATCGACCTGCGCGCGGCCGCAGGACGGGCAGGAGACGATCTCCAGACCGCGCTGCCTGAGACCCAGCGACTCCAGGATCTGGCTGCCGACCTTGACCTCCTCCACCGGCGGGGCCGACAGGGAGACCCGGATGGTGTCGCCGATGCCCTGCGAGAGCAGCGCGCCGAACGCCACCGCCGACTTGATGGTGCCCTGGAACGCCGGGCCCGCCTCGGTGACGCCGAGGTGCAGGGGGTAGTCGCACCGCGCGGCGAGCTGGCGGTAGGCCTCGATCATCACGACCGGGTCGTTGTGCTTGACGGAGATCTTGATGTCGCGGAAGTCGTGCTCCTCGAACAGCGACGCCTCCCACAGCGCCGACTCCACCAGCGCCTCCGGGGTGGCCTTGCCGTACTTCTGCAGCAGCCGCCGGTCCAGCGAGCCCGCGTTCACCCCGATCCGGATCGGGGTGCCGTGCTCGTTGGCGGCCTTCGCGATCTCCTTGACCTTGTCGTCGAACTGCTTGATGTTGCCCGGATTCACCCGCACCGCCGCACAGCCCGCCTCGATCGCGGCGAACACGTACTTGGGCTGGAAGTGGATGTCCGCGATCACCGGCAGCTGCGACTTGCGCGCGATCGTCGCCAGCGCGTCCGCGTCGTCCTGCGTCGGACACGCCACCCGCACGATCTGACAGCCCGCCGCCGTCAGCTCGGCGATCTGCTGCAACGTCGCCCCGACGTCCGACGTACGCGTCGTCGTCATCGACTGCACCGACACCGGAGCGTCACCGCCCACCGCCACGGACCCGACCTGGATCCGCCGCGACACGCGCCGTGCGGCGACCGGCCGGACCGGGACCTCGGGGACGCCCAGGGAGACGGCGGTCATGGCGTCACTCCCGGTTCCCGGAGACCGTCTCGCGCAGGGCGCGCAGCGACTCCTTGAGCGATCCCATGGTGGCGAGGACGGCGGTGGGCTCGTAGCCGCAGTGCGCCATGCAGTTGGCGCAGCGCGGGTCCTTGCCGCGGCCGTACTTGTCCCAGTCGGTCTCCTCGATGAGTTCGCGGTACGTCGGCACGTAGCCGTCGCTCATCAGGTAGCAGGGGCGCTGCCAGCCGAAGAGGGAGTAGTTCGGGATCGCCCAGGCCGTGCACGGGAAGTCGACCTTGCCCTCCAGGAAGTCCAGGAAGAGCGGCGAGTGGTTGAGCCGCCAGCGGCGCCGGTTGCCGCCGGAGAAGGCCTTCTTGAACAGCTCGCGGGTCTGCTCCACGCCGAGGAAGTGCTCCTGGTCGGGAGCCTTCTCGTAGGCGTAGGCGGGCGAGATCATCATCTCGTCGACCTTGAGGTCGTCGTTGAGGAAGTCGAGCACCTCGACGATGGTCTGCGGGGTGTCGGTGTTGAAGAAGGTCGAGTTGGTGGTGACGCGGAAGCCGCGCCGCTTGGCCTCCTTGATCGCCTCCACGGCCTCGTCGAACACACCCTCCTTGGCCACCGACTCGTCGTGCCGTTCGCGCAGCCCGTCGATGTGCACGGCGAACGCGAAGTAGGGCGAGGGCGTGAACTTGTCCATCTTCTTGCGCATCAGCAGGGCGTTGGTGCAGAGGAAGACGAACTTCCTCTTCGCCACCAACTGGCGCACGATCTCGTGGATCTGAGGGTGCATCAGCGGTTCGCCGCCGGCGATCGACACCATGGGCGCACCGGATTCGAGCACCGCGCCCACGGCCTGGGCGACCGGCATACGCTGTTTGAGCACTCCCGCCGGATGCTGGATCTTGCCGCAGCCCTCGCACTTGAGGTTGCAGGCGAAGAGGGGTTCCAGCTCGACGATGAGCGGGAACTTCTCCCGCTTGCGGAGCTTTTGTTCAGCCAAGTAAGTAGCGACCTTGATGGACTGGCGCAGCGGCATGGCCATCTGGCTCACCTCCGGGGGAGCAACACGTTGCGGTGCCATTCGAAGAATGCGGGCAGGACGGAACGAAGGACGCGGAAAGCCGATATTCCACCGCGCACCGTGCCGATCCGGACGAGTTCATGTTCAGGAGCGTCCACGACCACCCGGACGGCCGCAACCGGGCGCGTGCCGGCGCGGACGGCGCTCAGGAGCGTGGCCGCCGACTCCATGTCGACCGCGATCGCGCCGGTGGCAAGCAGGTCGGACCGCTCCGGTCCGCGCACCACGTGGTCGGAGCCGGTCAGGGGGCCGGTGTGGACGGTGCGCCCGGGCAGGGTGCGCACGAGTTCCTTGACGAGCAGTTCGGTGTTCACGCACGGCACGGTGCCGCGCGGGTCGCGGGTCTCCTCGGCGACCACCAGGTCGCCGGGGTGCATCCCGGGGGCCAGTCCCGCGCAGAAACCGGTGGCGAGCACGACCGCCCCGGCGAGCACCGGGTCGGTGAGGACCCGGGTGACGGAACGCTCGGCAGCCTTCGGCCCCATCCCGGTGCGCAGGACCGTCACCGGCCCGCCCGCCCCGCCCCGGTCCCCCATGCGCAGGGCGAGGTGCTCGATGCCGAGCGCGCAGGCGATCAGCAGCGGGGCGGAGGCGGGCCGCGCGTCCATCAGCTCCCCTCGGCCTCGACGGGAACCGGCGCCTTCGGGGCGACGGGCTCGCCGTGGACGTACCGGCCGAGCGCGGTCAGCGGGAAGACCTGCCGGTACAGGTGGTAGTTGATGGAGAAGTCCCAGGGGAAGCCGGTGCCGGTGAACTGGGGCTCGTCCCAGGAGCCGTCCTCGTGCTGGGTCTCGGCGAGCCAGGCGATGCCCCGCTCGACGGCCCCGGAGTCCTTCTCCCCGGCCGCGAGCAGCGCCATCAGCGCCCAGGCGGTCTGCGAGGCGGTCGAGGTGCCCCGGCCGCTCCAGCCCGCCCGGTCGTCGTAGGAGCGCAGGTCCTCGCCCCAGCCGCCGTCGTCGTTCTGCACGCGCTCCAGCCAGGCGACCGCCCGCCGGATCGCCGGGTGCCGGGCGGGCAGTCCGGCGGCGGTGAGCGCGGGCACCACCGAGCCGGTGCCGTAGAGGTAGTTGACGCCCCAGCGTCCGAACCACGAGCCGTCCGGCTCCTGTTCGGCGAGCAGCCAGGCGATGCCGCGCCGGGTGCGCGGGTCGTGGGAGAGGCCCTCGAAGGCGAGCATCTCGACGACGTGCGCGGTGACGTCCGCCGACGGCGGGTCGATCACCTCGCCGAAGTCGCAGAACGGCAGCCGGTTGGGGAAGGGGCTGGTGTTGTCGACGTCGAACGCGCCCCAGGCGCCGTTCCTCGACTGCATGCCGAGGTTCCAGCGCACCCCGCGCCCGATCGCCTTCTCCACCCGCTCCGGGTCGTGGTGGCGGACCCGGCGCAGCGCGAGGACCACCTCGGCGGTGTCGTCGATGTCGGGGTAGTTGTCGTTGTGGAACTCGAACGCCCATCCCCCGGGCGGGAGTCCGGGCCGTCGCACGGACCAGTCGCCGGGCCGCACGATCTGCTCGCCCAGCATCCAGTCGGCGGCCTTGACCAGTTGGGGGTGGTCGGCCGGCACCCCCGCGTCGGCCAGCGCGATGGTGGCCAGGCAGGTGTCCCACACCGGGGACTGGCAGGCCTCGATCATCCGGGATCCGTCCTCGCGCCACACCGCGTACCGGTCCAGCGACTTCAGGCCCTCCCGCATCACGGGGTGTTCGAGGTCGTAGCCGAGCAGGTACAGGGCGATGACCGAGTACACGGCGGGCGGCTGGATGCCGCCCCAGCAGCCGTCGTTCTCCTGCCGCTCGATGATCCAGCGGGCCGCCGAGTTCAGGGCGGCCTTGCGCAGTCTGCGCACCGCGACCGTGCGGTAGCCGCGCACGACCTTGTCCAGCCGCTGGAACAGCCCGTCCCAGCTGGCCGGCGGTGCCGGCGGGGTGGGCGGGTTGGGCTCGGCCGGGTCGGTGTGCAGCTCGTCGAGGGGGAAGGGCGCCGGACGCACCGGGCGCTTCGCCGAGACGACGGTGAGGGGCACGATGGTCTGCCGGGCCCAGCAGCCGAAGTTGTAGATGCTGAGCGGGAACCACTTCGGGAAGTACAGCAGTTCCGGGGGGAGTTCGGGCAGGTCCTCCCACTTCCACCAGCCGAACAGCGCCAGCCAGATCCGGGTGAAGACCCGGGCGGCGGCGATCCCGCCCTGGTCGCGGACCCAGGCGGAGGCCTTCGCCATGTGCGGCGCGTCGGGCTCGTCCCCGGCCAGCCGCAGGGCGACGTACGCCTCGACGGTGGCGGACAGGTCGCCGGGGCCGCCGTAGAAGGTGGCCCAGGTGCCGTCCTCGCGCTGCCGGCCGCGGACGAACAGGGCGGCGGCGCGGGTGGTCGCCTCGTCCTGGATGCCCAGGAACTGGCGGAGCAGCAGGTCCTCGGCGTCCATCGTGACGTTCGTCTCGAGGTCGCCCTTCCACCAGCCCTCGACGTCCTGCCGGGCGAGCAGGAAGTCGGTCGCGCGCCGCATCGCGCGCGCGGCGGCTTCTTGTCCCCCGGCCGCCGCGGGGATGTCGATGTCGATACGGGTTTCGCTGGCCGCGGCAGCGCGGGGCGGGAGGGCCCCGGTGCTTCCGTCGGTCGTCGCTGTCATGGCTTCCCCTTCGTGCAGTGTGCATGGCGTTGCGTCTGCTGTGGGTCCGCCGTCGGCCGGTGCGTCTCTTCCCGCGACACCGGCCGGCGACTACGCGAGGGTTATTCGACCGATAGTGATCATCTCTTTCGTACGACGACGAAGTCGGCGAGCGCCGTGAACCGTTCCCGCACCTGCTCGGGCATGTCGACGGCGTTCAGGGCTTCGATGGCGATGGTGTGCTGACGGCGTGCCTCCTCGGCGGTCCACTCACGGCCGCCGGCCTGCTCGATGAGCGCGGCACGGGCCGCGAACTCCTCCTCGGAGAAGTTCGCGAAGTCGCTGCGCTTGGCGTCGGCGGCGAGCATCTCCCCGAGCCGTTCGGAGGCGGGGCCGCCGGCGTCGAGCGCGGCCACGACCGGCAGGGACTTCTTGCGCTGGCGCAGGTCGCTCCAGGTCTGCTTGCCGGTGGACTCCGGGTCGCCCCAGATGCCGAGGAGGTCGTCGACGGCCTGGAAGGCCAGGCCGAGGTGGTGGCCGTACCGCTCCAGGGTGTCGGCGGTGTGCGCGTCGGCGCCGCCGAGCACGGCGCCGACGGAGCTGGCGCAGGCCAGCAGGGCGCCGGTCTTGTTGCCCTCCATCTCCAGGCACTCCGCGACGCTGACGCGGTCGCGGTGCTCGTAGGAGATGTCCTGGGCCTGGCCGTCGATCAGGGCGCGGCTGGCGGTGGTCAGCCGCCGGGCGGCCCGGCCCGCCTCGACCGTGCCGAGTTCGAGCAGGACCTCGTTGGCCAGCGCGAACAGGGCGTCGCCGACCAGGATGGCCTGGGCGGGGCCGTGGACCTTCCAGACGGTGTCGCGGTGGCGGCGCTGCTCGTCGCCGTCCATCAGGTCGTCGTGCAGGAGCGAGAAGTTGTGGACCAGTTCGACGGCGACCGCGCCGGGCACGCCCACCTCGGGCGCGGCACCGGTGACCTCGGCGGAGAGCACGGCGAGCGCGGGACGCACGGCCTTGCCGCCGTCCCCGTCGGTCGGGTTGCCCTGGGCGTCGATCCAGCCGAAGTGGTAGGCGGCGACCGTGTCCATGGGAGACGCCAGTCGGTCGACGGCCGCGCGCAGGACCGGTGTGGCCAGGGTCCGGCCGCGCTCCAGCAGCGCGGTCACGTCCACCGCGGTCCTCCTTGCGGCCTTCTCGGCCGGGGGCACAGTGGGCACAGTTTCTCCTCTTGTCGCGGTACCGGAGGGGGTGCGGGGGTGTGCCGAGCCGTGCTGATCGAACGTCACCGGGTCCCACCTCGCAGGGGGACACCGGGGCCCTCCGGTTCTCGGCCGGGGTTCCGGCCCGCGGCGCTGCCGCTGCCGGCTGCGGCGTCTCCCGGGACGCCGCGGCGGGCCGCCTCCTCGAACGCGAAGAGGCGGCGGGGGCGGGGCCGTCCGAGGGCGGCGAGGGCGGCGTCCGCCGCGCTCACGCCGCTGCGGACCGCACTCTCCATGGTCGCGGGCCACCCGGTGGCGGTCCACGCCCCGGCCAGGTACAGGCCGGGTGACTTGGTGCGGGCGCCGGGCCTGAGCCGTCCGACGCCGGGGGCGGGAGCGAAGGTGGCCGTGCGCTCCCGGGTCACGAAGAAGTCCCGCACGGTGGCGCCGCGGGTGCCCGGCAGCAGCCGTTCCAGCTCGGGCAGGTAGCGCTCGCGCAGGGCGGCGACGGGTGCGTCGATGTCGTCCTGCGCGGCGGACTGCGACAGGGCGAGGTACTGGCCCTCGCGCAGCCCGGAGGCGTCGGTGCGGTCGAACACCCACTGCACGGGGGTGCCGAGCGCGGCGAGGAAGGGGGCGTCGAGCACCTTGCGGTCGTAGACGACGTGCACGTTCAGGATCGGCGCCGTGCCGATCTCCAGGAGCCGCTCGGGGGCGTCGAGCGCCCCGTCCGGCAGCAGGTCGTGGGCCTCGCGCTGCGGTACGGCGAGCACGACGGCGTCCGCGCGGAGCGTCTCGCCGGGCACGCCGGAGGCGCGGACGGTCCACGTGCCGTCGGCGGCGGCGGAGACGGCGGAGACGCGGGCCCGGACCTCGGTGCGCACGCCCGCCGAGTCGAGTGCCCTGCGGGCCAGCCGGTCGTGGAGTTCGCCCAGCGGGACGTGGGCCCAGCCGATGTCGGCGGCGCCCGGGTCGGACAGCAGGCCGGTCTTGAACACCATCGCGGCCAGGGCCAGGGAGGTGTCGCCGGCGACCGCGTTGAGGGTGGCGACCCCGACCAGGTCCCACAGGGCCTCGACGGCTCGCGGCGACTGCCCGTGGGCCGCCAGCCAGCTGCCGAAGTCCTGCGCGTCCAGGGCCGGATCGGCGAGGTCGAGGCGCTTGAGCGCGAGCGCGGCCCGGCCGACCGAGGCGCGTTCGGCGAGCGAGAGGTGCGGATACGTGGCGAGGCTGCGGCCCAGGTGGAGGGGGACCGGCAGCGCGTCGCGCCGCAGTCTGCCGAGCCGTCGCCCCTCGGGCCTGGCGAGGTCGACGACGGGCACGTCGAGACGGTCCTGGAGCGGCGCCAGCGCGGTGCCCTCGATGCGGTCGAGGAACCAGCGGTAGGCGGTGCAGCAGCGCAGGTAGACGTGCTGGCCGTTGTCGACGGTGAGCCCGCCGCGCCGGAAGGAGAAGGCCAGGCCGCCGAGCCGGGGCCGGCCCTCGAGCAGGGTGACGCGGACGCCCGCGTCGGCGAGTGCGAGCGCGGCGGTGACGCCGGCGAGCCCGCCGCCGATCACGACGGCGTCCCGCCCGGAGGTCTCCGGGACGCCGGAGCGCGGTTCGTCGTTCATCGTGCGCCCTCCCCCGCGGGCCCGCCGTGACGGTCGGACTCCGCACGGCGGTCCGTCGCAGTCAGGGACGCGGCGCCGCGGCGGAGGGTTGCGTGCCGTTCCTCCCCGGTGACGTCACCGGGGTCCGCGTGGTCACCCCGTGGGTCCATCAGATCTGCCTCCTGCCGGTCAGCCGGGACACGTGGCGGGTGTCCAGACCGGAGAGGCCGCGGACGGCGACGTACGCCTTCTCCCGGCCGGGCAGGGAGACCCGGCCGCGCAGGACGGCCTCGGGGTCGCGCTCGATGCGGTCCAGCAGGCGGCGGTAGATGCCGGCCATGGCGGCGACGCAGGCGCCGCTGCGCCGGTCGAGCAGGGGCAGCAGCCGGTAGCCCTCGGCGAACAGGGCGCGGGCGCGCCGCACCTCGAAGTGCACGAGGCCGGCGAAGTCGGAGCCCTCCGGCGGTGTCGGCCCGTCGAAGCCGGCCGAGCAGCCGAACTTGGCGAGGTCGTCGGCGGGCAGGTAGGTGCGCCCGCCGGCGGCGTCCTCGCGGACGTCCCGGAGGATGTTGGTCAGCTGGAGGGCGAGGCCGAGGGTGTCGGCGTACTCCGGCGCCCGTTCGGCGCCGCGCGCTCCCGGTTCGGTGCCGAAGACGCCGAGGGAGAGCCGTCCGATGGCGCCCGCCACACAGCGGCAGTACGTCTTCAGGTCGTCCCAGGTCTCGTAGGTCTCGCCGCGGACGTCCATCAGGACGCCGTCGATCAGCTCGTCCAGGCCGCCCAGCGGGATCGGGAAGGTCCTGGCGGCGTGCGCGAGGGCGACCGCGACGGGGTCGGTGTCGTCCTCCTCGACCTCGCCCGCGCGGACCCGGGTGAGCAGTGCCCGGGTGTCCTCCAGCCGGGCGCTCTTGACCTCGCCGTCCAGCGCGCCGTCGCCGATGTCGTCGACGCGGCGCGAGAACGCGTACAGCGCCGACATGGCGCGGCGCTTCGCGGTGGGCAGCAGCCGGATGCCGTAGGCGAAGTTGCGCGCCTGCTGTCCGGTGACGGTCTCGCAGTAGCCGTAGGCGGCGAGTACCGGTGCGGACACGGGTGGCGGAGAGTCCACGGTCCGGATCACCCCTCTCCTCGCAGGGTCACGCCCACCTCGCGCAGCAGCCGGAGCTTGCCGGGCTTGGGCGGGCCGGGAAGAACGTCGTGGTGGGCGGCGGCGATCGCGTGGAGCGCCGCCCTTCCTCCCGCCACGAAGCCCGCGAGCAGCAGCCTCAGCCTTCCGTGGACGCTGCCCACGAGGGGGGCGCCTTCGTCCAGGAGGTCGCGGGCGCGCTCGGCCTCGAAGGCGACCAGGGCGCGCACCGACGCCCCCGCGGTCGCCGCGGCGAGATCCGCCTCCTGGACGTGGAAACGCTTCATGTCCGTGGCGGGGAGGTAGACGCGGTCGCGGCCGAGGTCCTCGGCCACGTCCTGGAGGTGCTCGACGATCTGGAGGGCGGTGCAGACCGCGTCGGAGCGGCGGACGCGCTCGGGGGTCGTGGTGCCGGTGACGGCGAGGACCAGCCGGCCCACGGGGTTGGCGGACAGCTCGCAGTAGGCCAGCAGGTCGTCGTAGGTCTCGTACCGGGTGACGAGCTGGTCCTGGCGGTTGGCGGCGATCAGGCCGAGGAAGGGCTCGGGGGTGAGCGAGCGGCGGCGCACGGCCGGCTGGAGGCGGCGCAGCAGGGGGTGGCGGGGCGTGCTGTCGAAGACGCGCCGCAGGTCGGCCTCGAAGGCGTCGAGGAGGACCAGCCGGTCCTCGGCCTCGGCGGCCGGCACGCCGAGCAGGCGGGCGTCGGCGCCGCCGGGCGCGAGGTCGCCGTCACCGATGTCGTCGACGAGGCGGGCGAAGCCGTACACGGCGACCAGGTCCTCGCGCCAGTCCCGGGGCAGGAAGAAGGGTGCCACGGGGAAGTTCTCGTGCGCGGCCTTGGCGAGGGTGGAGCGCTCCGTGTCCGCGACGTCCGGCGCCGTCATCGTCGGCTGCCCGGGGCAGGGACGGCGCATGCTGCGTTGAGCAGGGGAGTTTCCGTAGCCATCGCCGTCACATCTCCCGTTCTACACCGACAACCCGACACCCACTATTTCGGACACGCCGCCCGGCCGCCCGCGCGGCGTCGGCGCTCGAGGGTGTCGCGCATTATGGCCCCACTTGCCGCGTTTCGGGACCGGTACAGCTTACGTTGTACAACGCACCGGGGCCCGCGCGGGTGTCCCGGACATCACAACAACACACCGATCGGCGTCAAGATTCCTACGACCGGCGGGAGTTGACGCTTCCTTTGCAGACGCGGGGCCCCGCCGGAGGGTTCCGGCGGGGCCCCGACGGCACCGGTTCACTTCCCGGTGAACTTCTCGTACTCCCGCAGGACCTCTTCGGTCGGTCCGTCCATGCGCAGTTCGCCGCGTTCCAGCCACAGCACGCGGTCGCAGGTGTCGCGGATCGACTTGTTGCTGTGGCTGACCAGGAACACCGTCCCGGCCTGCCGGCGCAGCTCGCGGATCCGCTCCTCGGAGCGCTTGCGGAACTTCGCGTCGCCGGTGGCCAGCGCCTCGTCGATCATGAGGACGTCGTGGTCCTTGGCGGCGGCGATGGAGAACCGCAGGCGGGCCGACATGCCGGAGGAGTAGGTGCGCATGGGCAGGGTGACGAAGTCGCCCTTCTCGTTGATGCCGGAGAAGTCGACGATCTCCTGGTAGCGCTCCTTGATCTGCTCCCGGGACATGCCCATGGCGAGTCCGCCGAGGACGATGTTGCGCTCGCCGGTGAGGTCGTTCATGAGGGCGGCGTTGACACCGAGCAGGGAGGGCTGGCCGTCGGTGTAGACCTTGCCGCTCTCCGGCGGCAGCAGGCCGGCGATGGCGCGCAGCAGCGTGGACTTGCCGGAGCCGTTGGAGCCGATCAGGCCGATCGCCTCGCCGCGGTGAGCGACGAAGGAGACGCCGCGCACCGCGTGCACCTTGCGCACGCCCCGGTCCTCGCTGCGCCTGACGATGCGGCTGAGGGCGGCGGTGGCGCTCCCCTTGCCCGTCCGGGCGCCGTTGACGCGGTAGACGATGTGCACGTCGTCGGCGATGACGGTGGGGACCCGGGTGCCCGGCTGCTGGTCAGCCACGGCCGTACCTCTCCTCCGCCTGCCAGAAGTAGACGAAGCCGCCGATCGCGAACAGCGCGGCCCAGCTACCGGCGACCGCCCAGACGTGGTCGGGGAGGTTCTCGGCGCCGTACTCGTCGATGAGGGCGAAGCGCATCAGGTCCATGTAGATGGCCGCCGGGTTCCACTGGAGGACGTTGGCCACCCAGGCCGGCTTGTCGGCGAGGAAGACCGGGATGGAGAACATCACGCCCGAGGCGTACATCCAGGTCCGCATCACGAACGGCATCAGCTGCGCCAGGTCCGGGGTCTTCGCGCCGGCCCGCGCGAAGATCAGGGCCAGACCGGTGTTGAAGCAGAACTGGAGCACCAGCACCGGGACGATCAGTGCCCAGGAGGCGTCCGGGTAGCTGCCGAAGCCGATCACCACCAGGAACAGTACGACCATCGAGTACAGCAGCTGCTGGAGCTGCTGGAGGGCGAAGGAGATCGGCAGCGAGGCCCGCGGGAAGTGCAGGGCGCGGACCAGACCGAGGTTCCCGGAGATCGCGCGGACCCCGCTCATCACCGAACTCTGCGTGAACATGAAGACGAACACGCCCGTGACGAGGAACGGGATGTAGACGTCCTTCGGCATGCCCTTGCTGGCGTTGAGGATCACGCCGAAGATCATGAAGTACACGGCGGCGTTCAGCAGCGGGGTGGCCACCTGCCACAGCTGCCCCAGCTTGGCCTGGCTGTACTGAGCCGTCAGCTTCGCCTGCGAGAAGGCCAGGATGAAGTGACGGCGCCCCCAGAGCTGGCGGACGTACTCCCGCAGAGTGGGCCGGGCACCGCTCACGGCCAACCCGTACTTGGCGGCCAGCCGCGCCGCCGTGAGGCCCTCGTCGGGCGACGGCGGCGCGCTCACCGCGACTGCGCCGTCATGCGTTGTCTCACTCACCAGTAGGAAACTTTCGTCTTCGGGATGCGCGGCCTGAACCGGGCCGGCACGTGCCGGGGGGCCGCAGAACGGCCCGGGCCCTCGGGGACGAGCTTGTCAGATGACGGGAGGCCGGCCCAGTCGGGTCAGCCGCCACACCGTACGCCACTTCATGGGCCTGCGCGGCCCGCACGATGTGGTCCACCCTTCCCGGAAACCACCGAACCACGCCTTCAGGGCCGGGCGCGAGGGGCGGCGCAGTAGAGTGAGCAGCAGCCACACGCCGAGATAGACCGGGACGAGGGGCGCGGGGAGGTTGCGCCGGGCCAGCCAGACCCGGTTGCGGGCGACCATGCGGTGGTAGACGGCGTGCCGCGAGGGCGCGGTCGTCGGGTGGTGCAGCACCATGTCGGACCGGTAGTCGATCATCCAGCCCGCGTCGAGGGCCCGCCAGGCCAGGTCGGTCTCCTCGTGGGCGTAGAAGAACGCGTCCGGGAGGGCGCCGACCTCGGCGAGGACCTGGGTGCGCACCGCGTTGGCGCCGCCGAGGAAGGTGGTGACGCGGGAGGAGCGCATCGGGTCGGAGGCGCGCAGCCGGGGCACGTGGCGGCGCTGGGTGACGCCGGTCTCCGGGTCGGCGATGCGGAAGCTGATGATGCCGAGCCCGGGGTCCTCCTCGAAGGCCCGGCGGCACAGCTCGGCGGTGTCGTGGTGCGCGAGGAGGCCGTCGTCGTCGAGGAAGAGCAGGACGTCGACGTCGCGGCCGCTCGGGCCGAACGCCTCGATGCCCACGTTGCGGCCGCCGGGGATGCCGAGGTTCTCGGGCAGCTCGATCGTGCGGACGCCGTCGGGGACGTCCGGGACGGGCGAGCCGTTGCCGACGACGACCACCTCGACCCGGTCGCCGTCCTGCTTGGCGATCGAGTCGATCAGGGCGCGCAGTTCGTCGGGGCGGTTGCCCATGGTGATGATCACCGCGCCGACCTTCACCGGGGTGCTCATCGCAGCCTGCTCGACGCGAGGATGGACACCAGGTGCAGCACGGTCTGGAGCAGCGCGATGCCCGCGAGGACGGCGACCCCGAGCCGGGTGAAGAAGAGGTCGCCGCGCGCCTGGTCCACGATCGCCAGGACCAGGATGAGCAGGGAGGCCTCGATGCCGAGGATCAGGCGGTGGAACTTCAGCATGGCGGCGGCCCTGCGGGCCAGTGCCATGCCGGAGGAGCGCATCTCCGAGGCCGCCTCCTGCACCGGCGGCTTGCCCGTCTGGTGGCGGGCGACGCCGACGAGGTCGGTCTCCGCCTTGATCAGGATCGCGCCGAGCGCGGCGAGCGTGCCGAGGAAGGCCCACAGCCAGTCGATGCGCCCGGTGCCCCACGGGTCGGCGGCGCGCAGGCCGAAGCCGGTGAGCACGGCGGCGTCGGTCAGGTAGGCGCCGACCCGGTCCAGGTAGACGCCGCCGAGCGAGTACTGCTTCTTCCAGCGGGCGATCTCGCCGTCGACGCAGTCCAGCAGCAGGTACATCTGGACGCAGACCACGCCGAGCACCGCGCCCGTGATCCCCGGCACCAGCAGGGCCGGGGCCGCGAGCACGCCGAAGACGGTCATCAGGTACGTGAGCTGGTTGGGCGTGACCCTGGTGTTCACCAGATAGCGGTCGACCCGCAGGGACACCTCACGCATGTAGAGGCGTCCCATCCAGTGCTCACCGCTGCGCCGGTCCTTCACCCCCGCGGGGTGGACGACCGGTCTGAGTTCAGCTACTGATGGCCTTGACATAGTCGGCGTAGGTGTCCTTGATCTGTTCGGTCTTGAGGTCGAGGTGTTCGAGGATCGTGTAGCGGCCGGGGCGGGTCTGCGGGGCGTACTCCACGACCTTGACGAACTCTTCCGTCGTGAAGCCGATCTCGTCGGGCAGCACCGGCAGTCCGTGCCGGCGCAGCACCTCGGCCATGTACGCCGACTCCTCGTGGGCTCCGCGCAGGTACATCGCGAAGGCCGCGCCCAGTCCGCACTGCTCGCCGTGGGCGGCGGCGCGTCTGGGGTACAGCAGGTCGAAGGCGTGGTTGATCTCGTGGCAGGCGCCGGACGAGGGGCGGGAGTCGCCGGACACCGACATCGCGATGCCGCTGAGGACGAGCGCCTCGGCGAGCACCTGGAGGAAGCCGGTGTCGCCGACGCCGCCCGGGTGCCGCAGGACCGCCTCGCCGGCCTGCCGCGCGATGGCGGCGGCCAGTCCGTCGATCTTCTCGCCCTTGACGCGGTGGGCCAGCTCCCAGTCCGCGATCGCGGAGATGTTGGAGACGGCGTCACCGATGCCGGCCCGCACGTAGCGGACCGGCGCGTCCCGGATGACGTCCAGGTCGATCACGACGGCGATCGGGTTCGGCACTCCGTAGGAGCCGCGGCCCGCGTCGTTGTCGAGGGTGGCGACCGGGGAGCACAGCCCGTCGTGCGCGAGGTTCGTCGGTACGGCGACCAGCGGCAGGCCCACCCGTGCCGCGGCGAACTTGGCACAGTCGATGATCTTGCCGCCGCCCAGGCCCACGACGGCGTCGTAGTGGCCGGCCTTTATGTCACCGGCGAGCCGCACGGCGTCGTCGAGGGTGCCGCCGTCCACCTCGTACCAGGTGGCGCCGGACAGGGCGGGGGTGAGGCGCTCGCGCAGCCGGGCGCCCGAGCCGCCGCTGACGGCGACGGCGAGCTTGCCCGAGTGCGAGATGCGTTCGTCGGCGAGGACCCCGACGAGGTCGTCGAGGGCACCCGGACGGATGTCGACGACGACCGGCGAGGGGATCAGCCGGGTCAGTAGTGGCACGCGATCTCCCGTCCACGGGCGAGATCGTCGTGGTTGTCGATCTCGACCCACTCGACGTCGCCGATCGGCGCCACGTCGATGCGGAAGCCGCGGTCGGCCAGCTCCTGGTAGCCGTGCTCGTAGAACTGCTGGGGGTCCTTCTCCCAGACGGTCTTCAGCGCGTCGGCCAGGTCGGGGGCGGCGTCGCCCTCGATGAGGGTGACGCCGATGTACTCGCCGGTGGCCTCGGCGGGGTCCATGAGCTTGGTGATCCTCGTCATGCCCTTGGCGGGGTCGACGACGACCTTCATCTCCTCGTCGGCGAGGGACTTCACCGTGTCGAGCGCGAGGATGATCCGCTTGCCGTCGCCGCGGGCGGCGAGCAGGGTCTTCTCGACGGAGACCGGGTGCACGGTGTCGCCGTTGGCGAGGATCACACCGTCCTTGAGGGCGTCACGTCCGCACCACAGGGAGTAGGCGTTGTTCCACTCCTCGGCCTTGTCGTTGTCGATCAGGGTGAGCTTGAGGCCGTACTTCGCCTCCAGGGCCGCCTTGCGCTCGTACACGGCTTCCTTGCGGTAGCCGACGATGACCGCGACCTCGGTCAGACCGATCTCGGCGAAGTTGCCGAGGGTCAGGTCCAGCACGGTGACCGCATCGGGTCCGCCCTCTATGCCCGCGGGCCCCACCGGCACCAGCGCCTTGGGAAGGCTGTCGGTGTAGGGGCGCAGACGCCGTCCGGCGCCGGCCGCCAGCACGAGGCCGATCATGCGGGTTCTCCTTCGTCGTGTACGGACGGGGCGCCTGCCCGGTGGGCGGCGACCCAGAAGTGGATGCTCTCGGCGAGCACCACGAGGGCGACGGCCACGGCGAGGACCGTGAGCGCGACCGTGAACTGCCCGGCGGTGAGCACCGCGGCGAGCACGGCCACGAGCAGCGTCCGCCCCTCCTGCCCCCCGACGGCGCGCACCAGCCAGGCCGGCGGCGCTCCGGCGTTCCCGCGGATGCGGTACACCGTGTCGTAGTGATGGTAGGCGACGGCGGCAACCAGCCCGAAAGCGGCAGGCAGCGCTCCGTTCACGTCGGCCTTCGCCGCGAGGAGCAGCACCGTGCCGTACTCGGCGGCGCGGAAGAGCGGGGGGACGAGCCAGTCGAGGGCGCCCTTGAGGGGGTGGGCGACGGCCTCGGCGGACAGCAGGACGTAGGCGCCGGCCATCAGCACGACCCACCAGCTCGGTCCCCACAGCCAGGCGCCGAGGGTGACGAGGACGGCGCCGACGGCGGCGCTCAGGGGCGCCGTGGGACGGGGCCTGCCGGGCAGGAAGCGGACGAGCGCGCCGGTCAGCGGCCCGCTGTCCGCGAGGTCGGCCAGGGCCTGCGCGGCCCGGTCGGTACGGCTGGCCCTGCGGGTCAGCGAGCGCAGGACGCGGCCCGCGGTCGTGTACGTCGCGGCCAGGGCGCAGCCGACGAGCAGGACGGAGAGGGTGACGCGCGGGGTGGTGGCCGCGGTCAGGACGGCGATCATGGCCCATCGTTCGCCGATGGGCAGCACTATCATCCGGCGCGCCCAGACCGTCCAGCCGACGCTGTCCAGCTTGCCGGAGAGGGCGGCGGTGGGGCTGGTGTTCGCGGTGGCGTCGTGATTGGCCTCGTTGAAGGAGAAGTCCACGACGTGCCGGCAGGTCTGCAGGATCATCGCGCCGAGGGCGAGCGCCCATACATCGTCATGGCCGCCGCCGCGGGCCGCCCCGAGGGCGAGGCCCGCGTAGTAGGCGTACTCCTTGGCCCGGTCGAAGGTGGCGTCCAGCCAGGCCCCGAGGGTGGAGTACTGGAGCGAGTAGCGGGCGAGCTGGCCGTCGGTGCAGTCCAGGACGAAGGAGAGGATCAGCAGCAGTCCGGCGGCGACGTAGCCGGCGCGGGTGCCGGTGGCCGCGGAGCCCGCCGCGATCAGCGCGGTGACCAGCGAGGCGGTGGTGACCTGGTTCGGGGTGAGGCCCCGGCGGGCGCACCAGCGGGCGAGGTAGCGCGAGTAGGGGCTGATGCAGAACGTCGTGAAGAAGCCGTCGCGGGCCTTCACGGCCGACTTCAGGCGTACGGCCTCGTCGTCGACGGCGCCGACGGCCTGCCGCGCCTCGTTGCGGGCCTGCGGGTCGGCGGGGACGGCGGCGACCAGGCTGCCCAGCTCGGGCCGGTGGACCTCGCTGCCGTCGGCGTCGAGGGCGGTGGCGATGCGGTCGGCGAGGCTGTCCGCATCCCCCGCGTTGCCCACGCTCGGCTTCGCTCGCGCGGGGGCACCCCCCTCCGCGGTGCCGCCGCTCGCGGAGTTCTCGCGGGCCATCGCGCGGGTCAGGGCCTGGCGGCCGGCCGGCTGGGCGGTGACGGCGCCGGGGACCGCGGCGAGCGGGAAGCGGGGGTCGGTCAGACCGAGGCGCAGCGCGTGCTGATGGCCCACGAAGCGGGTGTCGACGACGGCGACCCGCTGGTCCGCCGGGACGGCGGCGAGAAGCGTCTCCGTGTCGGCGGCGTCGGCGGCGGTCCGGACGTCGAAGCCGAGGGACCGCAGGTCGGCCTCGATCGACGAACCGGGGACCGGCTGACCGGTGAGGATGGCGGTCGACAACCGAACTCACTCCCTGGTCCGGCGCGTGTGCGCCGGTCTTCTGCATGGTGGGCTCTGCATGGCGGGCGCCCCTGTACGGCACCGGTGACGGCACCGGGCGCGCGGCATTCGGCAGAGGTTATCGGATGCCGGGAAGGCCGCGTTCACCGGCCGTTCAGGTCGGATCCACGCGGCCCGGACCGGCCTTCGCCGAGATCATCATGTGCGATCGGCGGCCCCGCCCACAAACCGCGTTCCCCCACGGCAGACATCCGGGACATTGCGCGCGGACCCGGGACCTCGGCATAGGGTGGGCGGCCATGACGTGGCTGATCACCGGCGGGGCCGGATACATAGGGGCACATGTGGCGCGGGCCATGACCGGCGCCGGCGAACGCGTCGTCGTGCTGGACGACCTGTCGGCCGGCGTGCCCGCGCGGCTCCCGGCGGACGTGCCCCTCGTCGCGGGTTCGGCGCTCGACGCCGGCCTGCTCGAGCGGGTCCTGGCCGAGCACGCGGTGACCGGGGTGGTGCACCTGGCGGCACGCAAGCAGGTCGCCGAGTCGGTGGCGGAGCCCACGCGCTACTACCGGGAGAACGTCGGGGGCCTGGCCACCCTGCTGGAGGCGGCAGCCGGGGCCGGTGTCCGGCGGTTCCTGTTCTCCTCGTCCGCGGCCGTCTACGGCAACCCGGACGTGGACCTCATCACGGAGGACACCCCCTGCGCCCCGGTCAACCCGTACGGCGAGACCAAGCTCGCCGGGGAGTGGCTGGTGCGGGCGGCGGGCGAGGCGCACGGCATGGCGACGACGTGCCTGCGCTACTTCAACGTGGCCGGGGCGGCCGAGCCCGGACTGGCCGACACGGGCGTCTTCAACATCGTCCCGATGGTCTTCGACCGACTCACCCGCGGCGAGGCCCCGCGCATCTTCGGCGACGACTACCCGACCCCGGACGGCACCTGCGTACGGGACTACATCCACGTCGCCGACCTGGCCGAGGCGCATCTCGCGGCGGCCCGCCGGCTCGGCGCGCCGGACGCGCGCGGCGATCTGACGGTGAACATCGGCCGCGGCGAGGGTGTCTCGGTGCGCGAGCTGGTCACCCTGATCGGCGAGGTCACCGGCGACACCCGGCCGGCCGTGGTCGAGGGGCGCCGCCCCGGGGACGCGCCGCGCGCGGTGGCGTCGGCCGCGCTGGCCGCCCGGGAGCTGGGCTGGACCGCCTCGCGCGGGATGCGCGAGATGGTCGGGTCGGCCTGGCGTGGCTGGCAGCTGCGCCAGTCGGCCGAGCTGCCGTAGGGCGCGCCTGACCTGGACTTCGTTTCCGCAGGTCAGGGCAGATGACAACGGTGTTCAGTGCCGCGTTGCCGGATACCCCCCGCCCGTAGTTCACTGGGTTCCCGGGCCGATCACAGGAGGCTGTTTCCCATGGGGGCTGGGCACGACCACGGGCACGGTCACACGCACGTGCCGGCCACGGGTACGGCCGCGGCGGCGTACCGCGGCCGGCTGCGTGCCGCGCTGGCGATCACGCTCACCGTCATGGTGGTGGAGATCGTCGGCGGTGTGGTCGCCGACTCCCTCGCCCTGATCGCCGACGCCGCGCACATGGCGACCGACGCGCTCGGGCTGGGCATGGCGCTGCTCGCGATCCACTTCGCGGGCCGCCCGCCGACCGGGAACCGCACCTTCGGGTACGCCCGCGCCGAGATCCTGGCCGCCCTCGCCAACTGTCTGCTGCTGCTCGGCGTGGGCGGGTACGTGGTGTACGAGGCCGTCCAGCGGTTCCTCACACCGGCCCCCACCGAGGGCGGACTGATGATCGTGTTCGGCGGGATCGGCCTGGTCGCCAACATGATCTCGCTGACGCTGCTGATGCGCGGGCAGGCCGACAGCCTCAATGTGCGGGGCGCGTTCCTGGAGGTGGCGGCGGACGCGCTGGGCTCGGTCGCGGTGATCCTGTCGGCGGTGGTGATCCTGACGACGGGCTGGCGGGCCGCCGACCCGGTCGCCTCGCTCGTCATCGGTCTGATGATCGTGCCGCGGACCGTGAAGCTGCTGCGCGAGACGCTGGACGTGCTGCTGGAGGCGGCCCCGAAGGGCGTCGACATGGCCGAGGTGCGGGCCCACATGCTCGCCCTGGACGGGGTCGAGGACGTGCACGACCTGCACGCCTGGACGATCACCTCGGGGATGCCGGTGCTGTCGGCGCACGTGGTGGTGCGCTGGGACGTGCTGGACGCGATCGGCCACGAGAAGATGCTGCACGAACTCCAGGGCTGCCTGGGCGACCACTTCGACGTGGCGCACTGCACCTTCCAGCTGGAGCCGCACGGCCACGCGCAGCACGAGGCGCGGCTCTGTCACTGAGGGCCCGGGCGGCTCGGCGTTCGCACATCCGTTCCGGACGGTTCCGTGCGCGCGGCGCCGGGCAAGATCACCCACCGGGCCCCGTTTCCGGCGACGGAGCGGCGACGGCCGCGGTCACGCCGTGCGGCAGGACATGCGGGCGTTCGCGGGGAAGTGCCGGGAGCGCCGTGCGCGTACGGCAGACTGGGGGCGCGAGGACCGATGTTAAGGATGGGTATGCCGATCACACCTGCCACCGCGACGACCGGCTCGTCGAACGGCACCGCGGACGCGATTTTGCTGGAACTGGTCGATGAGGACGGCGTGACCATCGGTACCGCGGAGAAGCTCGCGGCCCATCAGGCGCCGGGGCGGCTGCACCGGGCGTTCTCGGTGTTCCTCTTCGACGAGCGGGGCCGGCTGCTGCTTCAGCAGCGGGCGCTGGGCAAGTACCACTCCCCCGGTGTCTGGTCCAACACGTGCTGCGGTCACCCCTACCCGGGTGAGGCGCCGTTCGCGGCGGCCGCGCGGCGCACGTTCGAGGAGCTGGGGGTGTCCCCCTCGCTGATGGCGGAGGCGGGCACGGTCCGCTACAACCACCCGGACCCGGCGTCGGGCCTGGTGGAGCAGGAGTACAACCACCTGTTCGTGGGGATGGTGCAGTCCGCGCTGCGGCCGGATCCGGAGGAGGTCGGCGACACGGTCTTCGTGACGCCCGCCGAGCTGGCGGAGCGGCACGCGAAGGACGTGTTCTCCTCCTGGTTCATGACCGTGCTGGACGCGGCCAGGCCGGCGGTGCGGGAGCTGACGGGTCCCTCGGCCGGCTGGTGAACCGGCGCCGGCTGGTGAGCTAGCGGTTCCCCGCGGGTTTGAGCGGCAGGGCGGCCCAGATCACCTTGCCGCCGCTCGTGGTGTGTTCGACGTCGCACACCCCGCCCGCCTCCCGGGCGATCTCCCGCACCAGCAGCAGTCCCCGGCCGCCCGTCCGGCCGTGGTCGGCCTCCAGGGCGGTCGGGCGGTAGGGATGGCTGTCCTCCACGGACACCCGCACCCACTCGGCCCCGACGGCCACCTCCACCGCGAGGACCGGCGACAGCAGCGCCGCGTGCCGTACGGCGTTGGTCACCAGCTCGGAGACGATCAGCAGCAGGCCCTGGAGCAGGTCGTCCGAGGCCGGCACCCCCTGCCGGTGCAGCAGGTCCCGCACGGCGTGTCTCGCCTGCGGGACCGAGGCGTCCACAGCGGACGCGGTGAACCGCCAGACGCCCTCGTACGGCAGCGGCAGCGGTTGCGGTTGCGGTTGCGGCACTCTGCCGGCCGGGGGGTCCTCCGGCGTTCCGGGGGGCGCACCCGCCTCGCCCTCCGGGCGTGGGCCGGGCCCGCACCCCTGGTTCTCCATCGTCCGGTCGCCGTCCTTGCGCTCGATTGTCACCACACGTCGAGTGTTGGTAACGCGACGCTTCCCCTCGGATGCCTGAACAGAAGTCAGCCGATATAGAGCGTTCCCGACCGCCTCGGCCTCCTTCTGCCGGAAAACCGACCACTTTTGTTGTGCTCACGTCGCCTTCGCTCACTCTTCGGGTTGTACGGGTTCGGCGGGGCGCCCGCCCGGTGCGTCCCCGGCGCCGGTCCCGTCGGCGACGCGCTCGGAGACCGTGCGTTCGGAGACCATGCCCACGATGCGCCGGCCGCCGAAGCCGGTGGCGAGCAGGCCGAGGCCGTCGAAGAGCAGGGCGAGGGAGAAGAAGCAGCCGATGACGTACTGGCTGCTGCTCGGCCAGTCGATCAGCACCAGGACGCCCAGCAGCAGGTCGAAGGCGCCCAGCAGGAGCGTCCAGCCGAACTGCGGGCCCCGTACGACCATGCTGCCGACCAGTCGGAAGAGGCCGCCGGTGAGGAACAGCAGGGCGGCGAACATGGTGAGCGCGGCGGCGGCCTCGTCGGGCTTGCGGATGATCACGACACCGGCGGCGATGTTCAGGGCGGCCACGATCACGCCGAGCCAGAAGAAGTTGGTGCCCCGGGCCTGGGTCGCGTGCAGCAGGCCGACGACGCCGCCGATCAGGAGCAGCCAGCCGAACAGCAGCATCGACGTCAGGGTGGCGATACCGGTGTAGACGAGCCCGACGAGCCCGGCCACCACCAGGATCACCCCGAGCACGGTGAGCCGGCTGAACTCCCTGCGCAGTCTGGCCGCCTCGCCTCGGGGCCGGGTGGACGTGTCCATGGGCGCCTCCTCGTGCCGTCCCCCTTTTGGTCACCTTTGCCCCCGATGCCGTGACGCTCACCCCACCGGGCTCGATCGGGTGCGCGGCCGCACGGTTAGCATCCGGGCCATGGAGCCCGAACTGCTGCACGGTGTCACCGACGCCGTCGCCACCGTCGTCCTGCACCATCCGGCCAAGCGCAACGCCATGACGGCCGCGATGTGGCGGGCGCTGCCGCCGCTGCTGGCGAAGCTGGCCGCCGATCCCGGCGTGGGGGCGCTGGTGCTGACCGGGGCGGGCGGCACGTTCTGCGCGGGGGCCGACATCTCCACGCTCCAGGGCTCGCCGGACGAGGCCCAGGCGCTGGCCGTGCGGGCCGAGGAGGCCCTCGCCGCCTTTCCCAAGCCGACGCTGGCCGCCGTGAAGGGGCACTGCGTGGGCGGGGGCGCGCAGCTGGCGGCCGCCTGCGACCTGCGGTTCGCCGAGGAGGGCGCGCTGTTCGGGGTGACGCCGGCCAGGCTCGGGATCGTCTACCCCTCCTCCGCCACCCGGCGGCTGGTGACGCTGGTGGGGCCGTCCGCCGCCAAGTACCTTCTGTTCTCCGGCGAGTTGATCGACGCGACGCGGGCGCTGCGCACAGGCCTGGTCGACGAGGTGCTGCCGGCCGGCGAACTCGACGGCAGGGTGCGGGAGTTCACGCGCGTGCTGGTGTCCCGTTCGCGGCTGACGCAGGCCGCGGCGAAGGAGTTCGCCGACGGCCGCACGGACCGCGACGCCCACTGGGCGGCGCAGGCGCGCGGCAGCGGCGACACCGCGGAGGGGGTCGCCGCCTTCCTGGAGCGCAGGGAGCCGCGCTTCACCTGGACTACGTCAGGATGAACCGGCTCTTGGCGCGGAACTCCTCGACGAGGTGGGCCGGTGCCTTGTGCGGTGATCCGGCGTCGTAGGGCGGCCGCGGGTCGTACTCGGTGAGCAGCTGGACGGCCTGGGCGTGTTCGTCGCCGGCGATCCGGCCGAGCAGGGTGAGGCCCATGTCGATGCCCGCGGAGACGCCGGCCGCGGTGACGTACTTGCCGTCGGTGACGACCCGCTCCCCGGTCGGTTCGGCGCCGTACCGCCGCAACTGTTCCAGGGCGAGCCAGTGCGAGGTGGCCCGGCGGCCCTCGAGGAGTCCGGCGGCGGCCAGGAGCAGGGAGCCGGTGCACACCGAGGTCGTCCAGGTGCTGGTGGCGTCGGCGGCGCGCAGCCAGTCCAGCAGCAGGGGGTTGTCCATCTGCGGGCTCTGGCCGGGGCCGCCGGGCACGACGACGATGTCGGGGCGCGGCACCTCGGCGAGGGCCCGGTCGGCGGTGAGGGCGAGGTTCCCGGTGTCCGCGCGCACGGGGCCGGGGCGCTCGGCGACGAAGACGGTCCGCGCGTCGGGGAGGCGGCCGAGGGTCTCGTAGGGGCCTACGGCGTCCAGGGCGGTGAAGCGGTCGAAGAGGACGATGGCGATCTGCATGCGCTGCCTTCCGGAAGGGCCGGTGGACTTTCAGGTTCAGGGGTCGGGGACGGAGGCCGGGACGAGGGCGGAGGCCGCGGCGGGGACGGGAACCGGTGAGGCAACGGGGTCCGGCGCGGGAGCGGGAGCAGGGCCGGAGGCGAGGTCCGCGGCGGGGCGGAAGCGGCGGCGGTACTCGGCCGGGGAGACGGCGAGCGCCTTGACGAAGGCCCGCCGCATGGCCTCGGGGGTGCCGTAGCCGCTGGCGCGGGAGACTTCCTCGACGCCCTCGCCGGTGTCCTCCAGCAGCCGGCGGGCGTGCTCGAGGCGGACCCGGTCGACGTAGCGGCCCGGGGTCGTGCCGGTCTCCGCGCGGAAGACGCGGGCGAAGTGGCGGGGCGACAGCGCGGCGCGGGCGGCCAGCGCCTCGACGCCCAGGTCGGCCTCCGGGTGCTCGGTGATCCAGTGCTGGACCTCCCGCAGCGGCTCGCGGCGGGCGGTCTGCGCGGCGAGCTGGGCACTGAACTGGGCCTGGTTGCCGGGCCTGCGCAGGAAGACGACCAGGTGGCGGGCGACGTCGAGCGCCACCTCCCGGCCGAGGTCCTCCTCGACCAGGGCGAGGGCGAGATCGATGCCCGCGGTGACGCCGGCCGAGGTGGAGACCCGCCCGTCGCGCACGTAGACGGGGTCGGGGTCGACCTCGACCGCCGGGTGGTCACGGGCGAGGGTGGCGCAGTAGGCCCAGTGGGTGGTGGCGCGGCGGCCGTCCAGCAGGCCCGCGCGGGCGAGCAGGATCGCGCCGGTGCACACGGAGACCAGCCGCGGGGCGTGCGGGCCGTGCTCGCGCAGCCAGTGGGTCAGCCGCGGGTCGGGCCGGCGGGTGCCCTGCCCGCCCGGCACGAGGAGCGTGTGCGGTTCGGGCGCGTCGGCGAGAGCCGTGTCGGGCACCAGGGCCAGGCCGCTGGAGGTGCGCACGGCACCGCCGTCCAGGGACGCGGTCCGCACGCGGTACGTGCCCGGAGCGTGCCGGTCGGCCCCCGCGAAGACCTCCACGGGGCCGGTGACGTCGAGGCTCTGGACGTCGTCGAAGAGGACGACGAGGACGGTTCGCTGGGCCATGCGGTCGATTCTTCGCGGGCCGCGCGACGGCCGCAACGACGAGTTCCCCACCTTTCCTGCCATGGGCGGCCGGCCGCCCGTGGACAGCCGCGCGGGCGATCAGGGACGAAAAGGGACGAACACCCTGGTCGCGAGGACGGCGGCAGCCGGACACGCATGATCGGCCGCGGCCGAGGTAGACGGAGGGTCCGGCCGCGACGGCCGGGAGACGACAGGGTCCGGCCGTCGCGGCCGGGGACGAGAGGAGACTTCCGTGTTCCGTGCGATCGCAGATGTACTGCGGCAGATCGGTGGAGCCATCGCCACGGTGGTGACGCTGCCCTTCCGGGCCGTGGCCCGGCTGTTCGGCGGGGCCTCCGCGAGCACGCGGCACGGCCGGGCCTGAGACCCGCCCGGACCCGCCCCGATCCCCGGGTGTCGGCACCGCCTGCCACAATTGCCGCGCAACCCCAGTGGAGAAGGCGGTACGGGATCGTGACGACACCCGGGTCCATCGAAGTAGGGTCCATCGAAGGCAGGATCGCCGAGGAACTCGGCGTACGGGAGCGGCAGGTGAAGTCCGCCGTGGAGCTGCTCGACAGCGGCTCCACGGTGCCCTTCATCGCCCGCTACCGCAAGGAAGCGACCGAGATGCTCGACGACGCGCAGCTGCGCACGATCGAGGAGCGGCTGCGCTACCTGCGGGAGCTGGAGGAGCGCCGGACGGCGATCCTGGAGTCCGTGCGCGAGCAGGGCAGGCTCAGCGACGAGCTGGAGGCGCGGATCCGGGGCGCCGAGACCAAGGCGCGGCTCGAGGACATCTACCTGCCGTTCAAGCCGAAGCGGCGGACGAAGGCGCAGATCGCGCGGGAGGCGGGCCTGGTGCCGCTCGCCGACGGACTGCTGGGCGACCCGTCCGTGGAGCCGCTCGCCGCGGCGGCCGCCTTCGTCGACGCCGACAAGGGCGTCGCCGATCCGCAGGCCGCCCTCGACGGCGCCCGGGCGATCCTCACCGAGCGGTTCTCGGAGGACGCCGACCTGATCGGCGAGCTGCGCGAGCGCATGTGGGTGCGGGGCCGGCTCACCGCGCGGGTGCGGGAGGGCAAGGAGGAGACGGGCGCCAAGTTCGCCGACTACTTCGACTTCGCCGAGCCGTTCACCGAGCTGCCCTCGCACCGCGTCCTGGCGATGCTGCGCGGGGAGAAGGAGGAGGTCCTCGACCTCGTCCTGGAGCCCGAGGAGCCGACGGACGGACCGTCGTCGTACGAGGGGATCGTGGCGCACCGGTTCGGCATCGCCGACCGGGGGCGGCCGGGCGACAAGTGGCTGAAGGACACGGTCCGCTGGGCCTGGCGCACCCGCCTCCTGGTGCACCTCGGCATCGACCTGCGGCTCAGGCTGCGCACGGCCGCCGAGGACGAGGCGGTGAACGTCTTCGCGGCGAACCTGCGCGACCTGCTGCTCGCCGCCCCGGCGGGCACGCGCGCGACGCTCGGCCTGGACCCCGGCTTCCGTACGGGCGTGAAGGTGGCCGTCGTCGACGCGACCGGCAAGGTGGTGGCCACCGACGTCATCCATCCGCACGTCCCTGCCAACAGGTGGGACGAGGCGATCGCCAGGCTCGCGCGGCTGGCGAAGGAGCACGCGGTCGAGCTGATCGCGATCGGCAACGGCACCGCGTCCCGCGAGACCGACAAGCTGGCCGGGGAACTCATCGTCAAGCACCCGGAGTTGAAGCTCACCAAGGTGATGGTGTCCGAGGCCGGGGCCTCCGTGTACTCGGCGTCCGCGTTCGCCTCGCAGGAGCTGCCCGACATGGACGTGTCGCTGCGCGGCGCGGTCTCGATCGCACGCCGGCTCCAGGACCCGCTCGCCGAGCTGGTGAAGATCGACCCGAAGTCGATCGGCGTCGGGCAGTACCAGCACGACCTGTCCGAGGTGAAGCTGTCGCGTTCGCTGGACGCGGTGGTGGAGGACTGCGTGAACGGCGTCGGGGTCGACGTCAACACCGCCTCGGCCCCGCTGCTCGCCCGCGTCTCGGGCATCACCTCCGGCCTCGCCGAGAACATCGTGGCGCACCGGGACTCCAACGGGCCGTTCACGTCACGGCAGTCCCTGAAGAAGGTGCCCCGGCTGGGCCCGAAGGCGTACGAACAGTGTGCGGGCTTCCTGCGGATCCGCGGCGGCGACGACCCGCTGGACGCCTCCAGCGTGCACCCCGAGGCCTACCCGGTGGTGCGGCGGATGGTGAAGACGTCCGGTCAGGAGGTGGCCTCGCTGGTGGGCAACACGGCGGTGCTGCGTTCGCTGCGGCCGGCCGACTTCGTGGACGAGACGTTCGGTCTGCCGACCGTGACCGACATCCTCAGGGAGCTGGAGAAGCCGGGGCGCGACCCGCGGCCGGCGTTCAGGACGGCCTCGTTCAAGGAGGGCGTGGAGAAGATCTCCGACCTGGAGTCCGGGATGGTCCTGGAGGGCGTGGTCACGAACGTGGCGGCCTTCGGGGCGTTCATCGACGTCGGCGTCCACCAGGACGGACTGGCGCACGTCTCCGCGTTGTCCAGGACGTTCGTCAAGGACCCGCGGGACGTGGTCAAGCCCGGTGACATCGTCAAGGTGAAGGTCCTGGACGTCGACATCCCGCGCAAGCGGATCTCGCTGACGCTCCGGCTGGACGACGAGGCGGCCCCGAAGGGCGATCCGTCGGGCGAGGGCCGGCCGCAGCGCGGCGGTCGTCCGCCGCAGCAGCGCCGGCAGGGCGGGCAGGGCGGGCAGCGCGGCGGGGGTGGACGGGCCGACGGCTCGCGTCAGGCGCCGCCGCCGGCCAACAGCGCGATGGCGGACGCCCTGCGCCGGGCGGGCCTGACCGACGGCCCGAAGGGCAAGCGGTAGGACGCGTGTGCCGGGCCCGGTCCTCCGCGCTGCGCGGGGGCCGGGTCCGGCGCCGGGTGAGCCGGTCCAGTGCCGCGGCAGGCGACGTCTGCCCGTCGAGGAGCGGCGTCCGGTGCGTGCTCTGGGGGTGCCCCCGGCCGAAGGGCGGGGGACGTCGGCAACCGACGACAACGCCGCTGGGGGCACCCCCTCCGGGGGAGGGCGTGCCGGATCCCGCGTCTGCGGCATGATCCGCCGGACAGGCCCTAGCGTTCCGTCACCTTGCCGTCGGTGACCTCCAGGCGCCGGGTGACGTGGACCGCGTCCAGCATGCGGCGGTCGTGGGTCACCAGCAGGAGGGTGCCCTGGTAGGCGTCGAGGGCCGACTCCAGTTGCTCGATGGCCGGCAGGTCGAGGTGGTTGGTGGGCTCGTCGAGGACGAGGAGGTTCACCCCTCGGCCCTGGAGGAGCGCGAGCGCCGCGCGGGTGCGTTCCCCCGGTGACAGGGTGGCCGCCGGGCGCAGCACGTGCTCCGCCTTCAGGCCGAACTTGGCCAGCAGCGTGCGCACTTCCGCCGGTTCGGTGTCGGGGACGGCCGCGCCGAACGCGTCCAGCAGCGCCTCGGGTCCGTGGAACAGCTTGCGGGCCTGGTCGACCTCGCCGACCAGGACGCCCGAGCCGAGGGCGGCGTGTCCGGCGTCCAGCGGGACCCGGCCGAGGAGCGCGCCGAGCAGGGTCGACTTGCCCGCGCCGTTGGCGCCGGTCACCGCGACCCGGTCGGCCCAGTCGATCTGGAGGGTCACCGGGCCGAGGGCGAAGTCGCCGCGCCGCACCTCGGCGTCGCGCAGGGTCGCCACGACGGCGCCGGAGCGCGGGGCGGACGCGATCTCCATGCGCAGCTCCCACTCCTTGCGCGGCTCGTCGACCACCTCCAGGCGTTCGATCATGCGCTGGGTCTGGCGGGCCTTCGCGGCCTGCTTCTCGCTGGCCTCGCTGCGGAACTTGCGGCCGATCTTGTCGTTGTCGTTGGCCGCCTTGCGGCGGGCGTTCTTGACTCCCTTGTCCATCCAGGAGCGCTGGGTCTGCGCGCGGTCCTGGAGGGCGGCCTTCTTGTCGGCGAACTCCTCGTAGTCGTCGCGGGCGTGCCGGCGGGCCACCTCCCGCTCCTCCAGGTAGGCGTCGTAGCCGCCGCCGTAGAGCCTGATCTGCTGCTGGGCGAGGTCGAGTTCGAGGACCTTGGTGACGGTCCGGGTGAGGAACTCGCGGTCGTGGCTGACGACGACGGTGCCGGCGCGCAGACCGGTCACGAAGCGCTCCAGGCGCTCCAGGCCGTCCAGGTCGAGGTCGTTGGTGGGCTCGTCGAGGAGGAAGACGTCGTAGCGGGACAGGAGCAGGGAGGCCAGGCCCGCGCGGGCCGCCTGGCCGCCGGACAGGGAGGTCATCGGCTGGTCCAGGTCGACGCCGAGGCCGAGGGAGTCGGCGATCTCCCCGGCGCGCTCGTCGAGGTCGGCGCCGCCGAGGTCGAGCCAGCGCTCCAGGCTGGTCGCGTACGCGTCGTCGGAGCCCGGCGCCCCCTCGACGAGGGCCTGGGTGGCCTCGTCCATGGTCCGCTGGGCCTCGGCGACGCCGGTGCGGCGGGCCAGGAACTCCCGCACGCTCTCGCCGGGGCGGCGCTCGGGCTCCTGGGGCAGGTGGCCGACGGTCGCGGTCGGCGGGGACAGGCGCAGCTCGCCCTGCTCGGGTGCGGTGAGCCCGGCGAGGAGCGTCAGCAGGGTGGACTTGCCCGCGCCGTTGGCTCCGACCAGCCCGATCACGTCACCGGGGGCGACGACGAGGTCGAGCCCGGAGAAGAGGGAGCGGTCGCCGTGGCCGGCGGCGAGGTTCTTGGCGACGAGGGTGGCAGTCATCAGACGGTAGATCCTAGTCGGCGGCCGGTGCCGGGATCGCACCGCACCGTCGCCGGTGGGCCGGGCATCGGCTACCGTCCGGGCGTGGAGACTCAGCGCGGTGGCGAGGTGGTCGTGGTCGGGGGCGGGGTCGTCGGGCTGGCGACGGCGGTCGTCCTCGCCGAGCGGGGCCGGCGGGTCCGGGTGTGGACGCGGGACCCGGTGGAGCGGACCACCTCGGCGGTCGCGGGCGCGCTGTGGTGGCCGTACCACATCGAGCCGGTGGCGGCGGCGCGGACGTGGGCGCTGCGCTCGCTGGAGGTGTACGAGGAGCTGGCGGAGCGGCCGGAGTCGACCGGGGTGCGCCTGGTCGAGGGGGTGATGGGCGAGACCGACCTGGACGACGTCGAGGGCTGGGCCGTCGGCCGGCTGGCCGGGCTGCGCCGGGCGACGGCCGCGGAGTACCCCGGCGGCACCGCCGTCCGGGCCCGGCTGCCGCTGATCGACATGGCGGTGCACCTGCCCTGGCTGCGGGAGCGGCTGCGGCGGGCGGGCGGCACGGTCGAGGAGCGCACGGTGCGGGATCTGACGGAGGCCGACGCGCCGGTGGTGGTGAACTGCACCGGCCTGGGCGCGCGCGATCTGGTCCCGGACCCTTCGGTACGGCCCGTGCGCGGGCAGCTGGTCGTCGTGGCGAACCCGGGGGTGCGCACCTGGCTCGTCTCCACCGCGCCGGACGGCGGGACGGCCTACCTCTTCCCGCAGCCGGGGCGGCTGCTGCTGGGCGGCACGGCGGAGGACGGCGTGTGGTCCCTGGAGCCGGACCCGGCGGTGGCGGCGGCGATCGTGCGGCGGTGTGCGGCGCTGCGGCCGGAGGTGGCCGGGGCGCGGGTCCTGGAGCATCGGGTCGGGCTGCGGCCGGTCCGTCCGGCGGTGCGGCTGGAGCGGGAGGTGCTGCCGGACGGCCGGGTGGTGGTGCACCACTACGGGCACGGCGGTGCCGGGGTGACCGTGGCGTGGGGCTGCGCGGAGGAGGCGGCCGGGCTGGCCGCCCCCTCCTGAAGCCGCTCCCCCGGGGTCCGTCCGGGCACGACGTCCCTTCCTGAAGCCGTTCCCCCGGGGTCCGTCCGGGCACGACGTCCCTTCCTGAAGCCGCTCCCCCGGGGTCCGTCCGGCACGATCCGCCGGACAGGCCCTACGGGACTACGGGACCGCGGGACTACGGGACGCGCTGTGCGTGCCGCGGGGCCGCGGCGCCGTCCAGCGGCCCGGAGGGCGCGGCGGCCGCCGGCGTGCCGGCCGTGGGGCGGCCGCGAAGGCCCGGGCGCCGCCGCCGACGACGAACGGGATGTTGGCGGTGGTGCGGGACAGGTCCGGGGTGAGGGTCGGGGTGTCGGCGGGCGGGTCGCCGAGGTCCTTGTCGGGGCCCGCGACGATCGGCGCCAGGCGGTGGCCCGCCGGGACGACGTGGTCGGTGGCGGCCGGGTCGAGAGTGATCGTGTACGCCCCGCCCGGTGTGAGCGGGACGGTGCAGCGGCCAACTCCCCTGCGGAAGAAGGCGATGGGGCAGCGGCCGGTGCGGGCGGCTCAGCGGGCGGGGCTCTCCCGGTCCGCCCCGGCGAGGAGTTCGTCGCGGCCGATGGCGGCCGCCTGCGTGGAGGGGACCGTGCAGGCGTACGCCCCCGCGACCGCGCCGTACCGGGCGCACCGGTGCGGGGGTTCGCCGGTGAGGCGGCCGTAGAGGAAGGCGGCGGCGAAGGCGTCGCCGGCGCCGTTGCTGTCCACCACCGGGGCCGGGGGCGTCACGGGCGGTACGTGGGTCAGCTCGCCGTCGGCCAGCAGGTACGCGCCCTCGGCGCCGGCCGTGGCGACGACCGCCTCGGCGCGGCCCCGTTCGGCGATGC
Organism: Streptomyces sp. NPDC017202; assembly: GCF_044331705.1. Classification (NCBI taxonomy): domain Bacteria; kingdom Bacillati; phylum Actinomycetota; class Actinomycetes; order Kitasatosporales; family Streptomycetaceae; genus Streptomyces; species Streptomyces sp. NPDC017202. The sequence continues at coordinate 91,386 of NZ_JBIRNP010000003.1, forward strand.
GGCGCATGGTGCGCTCGGGGTCGGCCAGGGCGGTCGTGGAGAGGAAGACGACGTCGGCGGTGTGCGCGAACGACTCGTGGTAGGGGTTCTCGCCGTCCCAGTTGTGCAGGTCGGTGGAGAGGCTCACGCCGCTCTCGCGCAGGGCGGGCAGGGCGTGGGCGCAGGGCTGGGTGATGGACACGTGCGCGTGCCGGCTGGCGCCGGCGAGGGTCCGCAGGGTGTCGTCCGGGAACCGGTCGTCGGGGTGGGCGCGGCTGGTGTCGTACAGGGAGAGGCGCCTGCCGTCCGGGCCGACCAGGTTGACCGCGCGCTTGGTGCCGGCGGGCTGCGGGACCGCGGTGAGGGCGATGTCCCGGTCCTCGTGCAGGGCGCGCACCAGGTCGCCCTCGGGGTCGTCGCCGAGGAAGTCCAGGTGGTGGGTGCGCAGGCCGAGGCTGCTCAGCCCCAGCGCGACGAAGTCGCCCGTCTGTCCCGCGCGGGTGCGGACCCCGCTGTCGATCATGTAGCTGTCGGCGTACGGGAGCGGCAGCTCCGGCACGTGCACGATGGTGTCCACCCCCGCGCCGCCCAGCACGAGCACGTCGATGTCCCGACTGTCCCGGCTCACTTCTGCCCCTCCCCGTGGTCGTGGACCGTGGCGGCGGTCCCTCGTGCCGGGAGCCGCCCGGCGACGAGCGGCTCCACGCGGGACCGCTTGCCGGCGGCCGGACCGCAGCCTAGCGTTCCGCCGGGCGTAAGGGGGTTGAGTGATCGCCCTGTTCCGGGCCCGCGGCCGTGGTGCTCCGTGGGCCGGTGCGGCCGTTCGACGGCACGCGTCGCGGAGGGTCCCCGCGCACGAGGTGGTCTCCGGGGCGTGGGCACGGGTTTCACAGCACTGGTGTGACAGCGATACTGCTGCACATGACGATCGAGACCGAGGAGCCGGCCCTCACGGTCGACGAGCTGGCCGCTCGTGCGGGGGTCACCGTGCGGACGGTGCGGTTCTACAGCACCAAGGGGCTGCTGCCGCCGCCGGTGATCGGTCCGCGCCGGGTGGGGCGGTACGGGCAGGAGCACCTCGCGCGCCTCGCGCTGATCGAGGAACTTCAGCGGCAGGGCCTGACGCTGGCGGCGATCGAGCGCTACCTGGACCGGCTGCCGCCCGGCCTCGACGCCCGTGACCTGGCCGTGCACCGGGCGGTGGTGGCGTCCTGGGCGCCGGACGCCGTGGAGACGGTGTCGCGGGAGGAGCTCGAGCGGCGGGCGGGGCGGGCGCTGGACGACGAGGACGTGGCGCGGCTGACCGCCATGGGCGTGCTGGGCGAGCGGGCCGGCGACGGCGCGTACCGCGTCGACGCCGGGCTGCTCAGGCTGGGCGTCCGCCTCCTCGACGTAGCGCTGTCGCAGGAGGCGATCCTCGCGGCCCGCACCGTCCTGGTGGACCATGCGCGGGCGGCGGCCCACGAGCTGTCGCGGCTGCTCCGCGAGGACGTGGCGGAGCGGGACGCGCGGGCGGTGCGGTCGCTGTCGGCGCACATGCAGCCGCTGGTCGTGCAGGCGCTGCTGACGGCCTTCCAGCGGTCGCTGACCGAGGAGGTGCGGGAGTGGCTCGGGGAGCCGCCGGAGACCGACGGCTCCCCGTGACCGGCGGATCCCCGCGAGGTGCGGCTCCCCGTGACGGGCGGACCGCTCAGCGGGCGTCCGTGAAGGTCTCGCCCTTCTCCGCCTTGGCCACCAGCAGCGCGGGCGGGGTGAAGCGGTCGCCGTAGCGCTCGGCGAGTTCACGCGCGCGTGCCACGAATCCGGGCAGGCCGCCGTCGTAGCCGTTGATGTACTGCAGGACGCCGCCGGTCCAGCCGGGGAAGCCGATGCCGAACAGGGAGCCGATGTTGGCGTCGGCGACGGACGTCAGGACGCCCTCCTCCAGGAGGCGGACGGTGTCGAGGGCCTCGGAGAACAGCATGCGTTCCTGCATGTCCTCGAAAGGCACGGTCGCGGAGGGGCTCCGCGCGCCGTCGCGGGTGAAGTGCTCGCGCAGGCCCGGCCACAGTCCGGTCCGCTTCCCGTCCTCGTCGTAGTCGTAGAAGCCCGCTCCCCCGCTGCGGCCGGTGCGGCCGAACTCGTCGACCATGCGGTCGATGACGGCCTCGGCGGGGTGGCCGGGCCAGGTGCCGCCGGCCTCTTCGACGGCCCGCTTCGACTCGTTGCGGATCTTTCGCGGCAGGGTGAGGGTCAGCTCGTCCATGAGGGACAGGACCTTGGCCGGGTAGCCGGCCTGGGCGGCCGCCTGCTCCACGGACGCGGGCTCGATGCCCTCGCCGACCATGGCGACGCCCTCGTTGATGAAGTGGCCGATGACCCGGGAGGTGAAGAAGCCGCGCGAGTCGTTGACGACGATCGGCGTCTTCTTGATCTGCCGGACCAGGTCGAAGGCACGGGCGAGGGCCTCGTCGCCGGTGCGCTCGCCCTTGATGATCTCGACGAGCGGCATCTTGTCGACGGGCGAGAAGAAGTGCAGCCCCACGAAGTCGCCCTGCCGCTCGACGCCCTCGGCGAGGACGGTGATGGGCAGGGTGGAGGTGTTGGAGCAGAGCAGGGCGTCGGGCTCGACGATGTGCTGGATCTCCTGGAACACCTTGTGCTTGAGCGAGGTGTCCTCGAAGACGGCCTCGATGACGGCGTCGCAGCCGGCCAGGTCCTGCGGGTCCGCGGTGGGCGTGATGCGGGCGAGGAGGGCGTCCGCCTTCTCCTGGCTGGTGCGGCCGCGGGAGACCGCCTTGGCGCAGAGCTTCTCGGAGTACGCCTTGCCCTTGAGGGCCGCTTCGAGGGAGACGTCCTTGAGGACGACGTCGATGCCCGCGCGGGCGCACGCGTAGGCGATGCCGGCGCCCATCATCCCGGCGCCGAGGACGGCCGCCCTGCGGACCTGGCGGGGCTCGACGCCCCGGGGCCGGCTGACCCCGGAGTTGACGGCCTGGAGGTCGAAGAAGAACGCCTGGATCATGTTCTTCGACGTCTGTCCGGCGGCCAGTTCCACGAAGTAGCGGGCCTCGATGACCTGGGCGGTCTCGAAGTCGACCTGGGCGCCCTCGACGGCGGCGGCGAGGATGCCCCGCGGCGCCGGGTAGGGGGCGCCGCCGGTCTGCTTGCGCAGGGTGGCGGGGAAGGCGGGCAGGTTCGCCGCGAACTTGGGGTGGGCGGGGGTGCCGCCGGGGATGCGGTAGCCGGGCCGGTCCCAGGGCTGCTGCGACTCGGGGTGGGCGTCGATGAAGGCGCGGGCCTTGTCGAGCATCTCCTCGTGGGTGTCGGCGACCTCGTCGACCAGGCCGTTCTCCAGGGCGCGCCGCGGGCTGTACTGGGTGCCCTGGAGGAGGACCTTGAGGAGGGCGTCCGCGATGCCGAGCAGGCGGACCGTGCGCACGACGCCGCCGCCGCCGGGGAGCAGTCCGAGGGTGACCTCGGGGCAGCCGATCTTCGAGCCGGGCGCGTCGAGGGCGACGCGGTGGTGGCAGGCGAGGGCGAGTTCGTAACCGCCGCCCAGGGCGGCGCCGTTGAGGGCGGCGACGACGGGCTTGCCGAGGGTCTCGATGCGGCGCAGGTTGCGCTTGATCTCCAGGCCGCCGTCGAACAGCTCCTGGGCGGTGTCGGGGGTGACGCGGATCAGGTCGCGCAGGTCGCCGCCCGCGAAGAAGGTCTTCTTCGCGGAGGTGACGATGACGCCCCGGACGGTGTCCTTCTCGGCCTCCAGACGGTCGGCGACCCGCGCGAGCGAGGCGCGGAACGCCTGGTTCATGGTGTTGGCGGACTGGTCGGGGTCGTCGAGGACGAGGGTGACGAGGCCGGTGCGGTCCTGTTCCCAGCGGATGGTGGTGCTCTGTGTCATGACAGGGTCTCCGTAGCAGTCTCTTGGTTCCGCCGGGGTGGTCAGACGCGTTCGACGATCGTGGCGATGCCCATGCCGCCGCCGACGCAGAGGGTGGCGAGGCCGTAGCGCTTGTCCTGGCGTTCCAGTTCGTCGACGAGGGTGCCGAGGATCATGGCGCCGGTGGCGCCGAGGGGGTGGCCGAGGGCGATCGCGCCGCCGTTGACGTTGACCTTGTCCAGGGACAGCCCCATGTCCCGGGCGAAGCGCAGGACGACGGCGGCGAAGGCCTCGTTGATCTCGACGAGATCGATGTCGTCGATGGTCAGTCCGGCCTTGGCCAGCGCCTTGCGGGTGGCGGGCGCGGGCCCGGTGAGCATGATGGTGGGCTCGGAGCCGGAGACGGCCGCGGAGACGATCCGGGCCCGCGGGGTGAGGCCGTTGCGCTCGCCGGCCGCCTTGCTGCCGACGGCGACGAGCGAGGCGCCGTCGACGATGCCGGAGGAGTTGCCCGCGTGGTGGACGTGGTCGATCTTCTCCACCCAGTGGTACTTCTGCAGCGCCACCGCGTCGAAGCCGCCCAGTTCGCCGATGTCGGCGAAGGAGGGCTTCAGCCGGGCGAGGGAGTCGGCGGTGGTGCCGGGGCGCGGGTGCTCGTCGTGGTCGAGGACGACGAGGCCGCTGCGGTCCCTCACCGGCACGAGCGAGCGGTCGAAGCGACCCTCCTTGACGGCGGTGGCCGCCCGCTCCTGGGAGAGGGCGGCGTACTCGTCGACGTCCCGGCGCGAGAAGCCCTCGATGGTGGCGATGAGGTCGGCGCCGATGCCCTGCGGCACGAAGTTCACGGCGAGGTTGGTCATCGGGTCGTTGAACCAGGCGCCGCCGTCGGAGGCCATCGGCACCCGCGACATGGACTCCACGCCGCCCGCGAGGACGAGGTCCTCCCAGCCGGAACGGACCTTCATGGCGGCCAGGTTGACGGCTTCGAGACCGGAGGCGCAGAAGCGGTTCTCCTGCACGCCCGCCACGGTGTCGGGCAGTCCGGCGGCGATGGCGGCGATCCTCGCGATGTCGGAGCCCTGGTCGCCGACCGGCCCGACGACGCCCAGCACGATGTCGTCGATCGCCGCCGGGTCCAGGTCCGGGAAGCGCCCGCGCAGCTCGTGGATGAGCCCGACGACGAGGTCGATGGGCTTCGTGCCGTGCAGGGCGCCGCCTGCCTTGCCGCGCCCGCGCGGGGTGCGGATCGCGTCGTACACGTACGCTTCGGTGCTCACGGGGAGGCCTTTCGGTGAGGGTCGGGGGGCTGGGTGTCTCGGGGGTCGGTGAGCCGGGGCACGCCCCAGTCGCGGGCCACGGCGGCGGTGTCGGCGCCGGGCCGCGCGGGCCCGCTGCGCACGGCCGTCGGGGTGGCGGAGAAGCGGGGGGCGGGAGCGGGCTGGGTGAGGCCGCCGTGGTCGGTGAAGGTGCCGCGGGCGGCCAGGTGCGGGTGGTGCGGGGCCTCGTGCAGCGACAGCACGGGCGCCACGCACGCGTCGGTGTCCGCGAAGACGGCCGTCCACTCCGCGCGGGTGCGGGAGGCGAAGCCGGCCGCGACGGCCTCGCGCAGCTCGCCCCAACGGGTCCAGTCCGTGCGGGCGTCGGCGAAGTCGTCGAGGCCCAGGAGCCGGACGAACTCGTCGTAGAAGCGCGGTTCCAGCGCGCCGACGGCCATGTGGCCGCCGTCGGCGGTCTCGTAGGTGCCGTAGTAGGGGCAGCCGCCGTCGAGGAGGTTGGCGGCGCGGCGGTCCTGCCAGCTGCCGGCGGAGAGCATGCCGTGGATCATGGCGGAGAGGTGGGCGGTGCCGTCGACGACGGCGGCGTCGACGACCTGTCCGGTGCCGGTGGCGCGCGCGTGGTGCAGCGCGGCGAGGACGCCGACGACGAGGTAGAGGGAGCCGCCGGCGTAGTCGCCGAGGAGGTTGGCGGGGGCGGGCGGGGGCGTGCCGGGGGTGCCGATCATGCCGAGGGTGCCGGTGAGGGCGATGTAGGTGATGTCGTGGCCGGCGCGCCGGGCGAGGGGGCCGTCCTGGCCCCAGCCGGTCATCCGGCCGTAGACCAGCCGGGGGTTGCGGGCGTGGCAGGCCTCGGGGCCGACGCCGAGGCGCTCGGCGACGCCGGGGCGGTTGCCCTCGATGAGGACGTCGGCGCGGGCGGCGAGGTCGAGCACGCGCGCGGGGCCGTCCGGTGCCTTGAGGTCGACGAGCACCGAGCGCTTGTTGCGGTTGGTGACGTCGTGGTCCGGGTCGATGCCGAGGGAGGGGCCGCCGGGGCGGTCCACGCGGACGACGTCGGCGCCGAGGTCGGCCAGCAGCATGGCCGCGAAGGGACCGGGCCCGATGCCGGCCAGCTCGACCACGCGCACCCCGGCGAGCGGGCCGGGCCCCGCTGTGTCTGCCGTCGTCGTCATCCGGCTCCCTCGCTGTGACACAACCGATGTAACACCAGTGATGCTAAGAACGTGTTCCAGCGGACACAAGACATGGCGAGCAAGCGCTTGGCCAGTTTCCGGGGGCCGGCGTCGTTCCCCGGCACCGCGGTCGGCGGGCCCCGCCGTCCTCACGCTAGCCTCAGCCGGCGACAGCGGCACGGGCTGCGGGACCAAGGAGTGTCATGAGCAGGCTGAAAACGACGGACCGTCCCTACGACATCGTGCTCTTCGGGGCCACCGGCTTCGTCGGGACGCTCACCGCGGAGTACCTGGCCGCCCACGCGCCCGGGGACCTGCGCTGGGCGATCGCCGGCCGCGACGAGGAGCGGCTGCGGCGGCTGCGCGACCGGCTGCCGGGCGGCGCGGAGCCCGGTGTGCTGCGCGCTGACGTGTCCGACCCGGCCTCGCTGCGCGCGCTCGCCGGCCACGCGCGCGTGGTCGCCACGACCGTCGGCCCCTACGTGACGTACGGCGAGGAGCTGGTGGCCGCCTGCGCGGACGCCGGCACCGACTACCTCGACCTCACCGGCGAGCCGGAGTTCGTGGACCTGACGTACGTGCGGCACGACGCCCGCGCACGGGAGACGGGCGCCCGGCTGGTGCACGCGTGCGGGTTCGACTCGGTCCCGCACGACCTGGGCGCGTACTTCACCGTCCGGCAGCTGCCGGAGGGCGTGCCCCTGACGGTGGACGGCTACGTCACCGTCGACGCCGCGTTCTCGGGCGGGACGTTCGCCTCCGCGCTCGGTCAGTTCGCCCGCGGCCGGCAGCTGGCGGCCGCGGCCCGCGAACGGCACCGGCACGAGCCGCGGCTGATGGGCCGCCGGGCCACGGCACCGCTGGGGACGCCCCGGTTCGCGCCGGAGGTCGGCGCCTGGGCGCTGCCCCTGCCGACGATCGACCCGCAGATCGTGCGCCGGTCGGCGAGGGCCCTGGAGCGCTACGGCCCCGACTTCCGCTACCGCCACTACGCGGCCGTACGACGGCTGCCCGTCGCGCTGGGCGGGACCGCGGCCGTCGGCGCGCTGCTCGCCGCCGCACAGGTGCCGCCCGCCCGGCGGTGGCTGTCGGACCGGCTGAAGCCCGGGAAGGGCCCGAGCGCCGAGAAGCGGGCGCGCAGCTGGTTCTCCGTCCGGTTCGTGGGCGAGGGCGGCGGCCGGCGGGTGTGCACGGAGGTCTCCGGCGGGGATCCCGGCTACGACGAGACGGCGAAGATGCTCGCCGAGGCCGCGCTGGCCCTGGCCCTCGACGACCTGCCGGAGACGGCCGGGCAGGTCACGACGGCGGTGGCGATGGGCGACGCGCTGACCGGGCGGCTGCGCGCGGCGGGCATCCGCTTCCGGGTGGCGGCGAGCCGCTGACGGCGGGCCGGTCCCCGGCCTTCCGGTACCGCTCCCGGGCCGTCCGCTCCCGGGCCTTGCGGTCCGGAGCCTTCCGGTTCGGAGCCTTGTGGTCCGGATCCTTGCGGTCCGGGGCCTTTCGACGGGTCGTGCGCTAGACCGGCCACTCCACCAGCGTGTAGATCATCCCGGCGATCCAGCCGAGTCCGGCCAGGACGGCGAGGACCAGCGCGGCGTTCACGGCGCGCTCGACGGGCCGGTCGGGGTCGGCGAGGGGCTTCGGGGCTCGGTGTGTCGTCATATGGTCAGACTGCCCGGAGTCCGCCGGACCTCACATCCGTACGGGTACTCAGTTCGATGCGCACGGACCTCATGGACCCCGACCACCCCGCGCCGACCCCCGGTTGAGGCTTCCGGCGCATCCCTCCCCTCGCCTCCTGGGCCGTCGGGCGGCCAGGTTTCACAGGGCGGTTCAATGAAACGATGGAAGGGCGCGAGCGGAGGGAGGTGAGCGGCGTGAAGTTCGTTCTCGAAGTCGCCGTCGACGAGGGGGCGTCGGCCGAGGAGCGGGCCCGTGAACTGGGCCGCGTTCTGAGGTACTGGGGCGGGAACCTCGGTCACTACGCCCTGGATCCCGGCGACGGGTCGCCGGTGTACGACTCGGAGTACCGCGAGGTCGGTCAGTGGCGGGTGGTCGCCTCCTGAAGCGCCCTGCGGCACAGCGCGTCCGCCCGCCGGGTCGACTCCGGCAGGCGGAACTCCGGTGTCAGGGCCAGGACGTGGGCGCAGGCGTTGTCCAGGCTCACCCGGTGGCCGACCGAGACGAAGACCGGCTTGACGCCCGCGCGCGTGCGCAGGGCCCGGCCCACCTCCTCGTCACCGGCCAGCAGCGGCGCGGCGGATCCGCGCGCGGCGGCCGGATCGGCGTACGAGAAGGCGAACGGGTTCTTGGCGACGCCGATCGTGGGCAGGCCGGTGAGGACGCCGAGATGGCTGGCCAGGCCGAAGCGGCGCGGGTGGGCGAGGCCGTAGCCGTCGCAGACGACCAGGCCGGGCTCGCGGGGCAGGGCGTCCAGGGCGGCGAGCACGGTGGGGATCTCGCGGAAGGCGAGCAGGCCGGGGACGTAGGGGAAGGAGATCCTGCCCACGGCGGTGGCCTCGGCGATCACGTCGAGGCTCGCCGCGTCCAGCACGACGGCCGCCGCCGCGACGACGTCCCGCTCGTCGTCGTAGGCGACGTCGACGCCGGTCACCCGCCCGGTGCCGGGCGGCGGCCCCGCCTCGCCGAGCACCACCCGGGCCCGCAGCTCGTCCTGGACGGCGCGGGCCTCCTCCTCGGTCGCGGGCCAGCCCGCCGGAACGCTTACGGTCGTCATGGTGGGGACGAGCCTACGCGGGCTCCCCCGGACGGCGTAGGCTCGCGATCATGTTCGTACTGGAACTGACCTACACGGCACCCCTGGATGCCGTGGACGCCGTCCTGCCGGACCACGTGGCCTGGCTCGACGAGCAGTACGCGCGCGGGGTGTTCCTGGCGTCCGGGCGCAAGGTCCCCCGCGAGGGCGGCGTGATCCTCGCCGTCGCGGAGGACCGCGCCACGATCGAGGGGATCGCCGCGGGCGACCCCTTCGTCCTGGCCGGTGTGTGCGCGTACCGCGTCACGGAGTTCGCGGCGACCAGGACGGCTCCCGAGCTGGAGCGGCACCGGGAGACGCCGGGCTGACCGCGTCGGCCGCGTCCTCAGTCCTTGCCCAGGGCGCGCTGCAACTGGCTCTTGTTCATGTCCGAACGGCCGTGCACGCCGCGGCGCTTGGCCTCCTCGTACAGCTGGTCGTAGGTGGGACCCCCGGAGCCCTTGCCGGACCGCTGTCCGCCCCGCTCGCCGGACGACACGTCCTGCGTGGAGGTGCGGCTCGCGGTCTTCGACTCGCCGGACCGGGCACGCTCCTTGTTCACCGTGCGGGCGGCGATCTCCTCCGCCCGGCCGGCGCTCTCCCCCCGTTCCCGCGCGCTCTCCTTGATGTGCTCGTACTGCCGCTCCCGCTCGGGGCTGGAACCGCGTGGCATGTGCGCTCACTCCTCTCGTGTCCGTACCACCCGGGTACCCCCCGAACCGCTCATCTCTCCAGGCGTGCCGCCCGCCCCTGTTCACCGGCGGCCCAGCAGCCGTGGTCCGGGGCGCAGTCGACGGTGTCGTACGAGCCGGTGTCGAGGGTGCGCCAGGTACGGCCGGCGTCGGTGGTCAGGTCGGTGCCGGTGGGGCCGACCGCGAGGGCGGCGGTGCGGCTGTGCGGCAGCCAGGCGACGCCGGAGCGGTAGGCGGGCGGGGGCGTGCCGGCGGGCCGCCAGGTCCGGCCCGCGTCGCCGGTCGTGGCGGCGGCCGACGGGGAGGGCTGGTCGGCGCGGTAGTCGCCGCCGACCGCGAGGCCGTGACCGCGGTCGCGGAAGGCGAGCGCGAACACCCCGCGCGCGGGGTCGCCCGCCGGGATCGGGGCGTCGGCGACCGTCCAGGTCCGCCCCCGGTCCGCGGAGTGCAGCACGCGCGCGCGTGCGGCGCCGCCGGTGGCCAGCCACACGTCCCGGGGACCGGCCGAGACCAGGCACTGGCCGCTCGCCGCGAAGCCCGCCTCGCCCGGCAGGGCGGGCGGCATGCCCGCGTCCGGCAGCACCGTCCAGGAGCGGCCTCCGTCGCTGGTGGACAGGATGCGGAACCTGCCGTCCACCGGGTCGCTCATCGCGAGGCCGTGGCGGCGGTCGAAGAAGGTCAGGCAGTCGTAGAAGGCCCGTGCGTCGGTGTTGCGGAAGGACTCCGTCCAGGTCGTCCCGCCGTCGGCGGTGCGATAGACCCGGGAGGCCTCGCCCTCGCCGATGGCCAGCACCACGGCGTGCCGCGCGTCGAAGGCCTCCACGTCCCTGAACTGGAGGTCGGCGGCGCCGGGCGGGGAGACGTTCCGCCAGCTCGCGCCGCCGTCGGTGGTGCGCAGGACGGTGCCCCGCGTACCCGCCAGCCAGGCGGTGTCCCGGTCGACCGCGGCCAGCCCGCGGAAGCGGACGGCCGGGGTTCCGGTGTCCTTGGGCGCCCAGGCGGGCGCGTGGCCGGCCCGCCCGGTGGCGTCCGCCTGCCCGGTGGCGTGCGCCTGCCCGGTGGCGTCCGCCTGCCCGGTGGCGTCCGCCTGCGCGGGTACGGCCGTCAGCACGGCCAGCACCGCCGCGCAGGCCGCTCCCACCGCCGCCGTCCGCCCCGCGCGCCTCGCCGGTGCCGTGCGTGCCATGCGAATCGTGGGTGCCGTGCGGATCGTGCGTGCCGTGCGGATCGTGTGTCGCGTCTTCCCCGAGGGCCTCATGGCGGGGGAAGCTAGTCCACGGTCCCGGTGGCGTCCAGATGCCCTCCGTCGCCTCACCGGTCCGCGGGGCCACGGCAGGAGAGGTGGGTCACTCGTGTGCATGAAAGGCGGTGACCGAGGTCACCCGGACTGTGTGTGCACGCATCGGCCGGTTCCGGCGTCTCTTCCAGTGTCCGGCCCCACCCACCCGGTAGTCCGCCCCGCCGTCACAAGGGAGCAAGGCGTTGTCCATCGTCATCGAGCAGCCCGTCGAGGCGCGCCTGGTCGCCGCCGCGCCGCGGATGCAGAGCATCCCCGCCACGCTGCACTACGACCGTCGTGACCCCTTCGCCGTCCGCATGACCTTCCCGGCCCCGGCCACGCTGGAGGGCGTGGACGTCTGCTGGACCTTCGCCCGCGACCTGCTCACCGCGGGTCTGCACGACGCCGAGGGCGACGGGGACGTACGCGTGCGGCCGTACGGGTACGACCGGACGGTGCTGGAGTTCCACGCGCCGGAGGGCACGGCGATCGTGCACGTGCACTCGGCGGAGATCCGGCGCTTCCTCGAGGCCACCGGCGAACTCGTGCCGGCCGGTCTGGAGCACCTGCAGCTCGATCTGGACCGCGACCTGGCGGAGCTGATGGGGGACGCCCTTTAATCCGTTGACAGCCCCTCCCGGCGCCTCCTACGGTCTGTCACGCATCTGTTGCCGCCGATAGGAGAAGGACGTTGCTCGTCTGAGGTCCTGAGACACCACGCCGCACACCCCACGGGTGTGGGCGTCGCGTGCGACCTCGGCGTTCGAGCCGTCCTTGCGGAGCAGGGCCTTCCCACGGGTTCCCGTGGCGTTCTCCACGGCCCCGCTCCCCCGCTCCCGCGGTGGTCGCCGCCCTCCGGTGTCTCGACACGCGTCGTCCTGACCGCACACGCGACCGCGAGGCCCCCTTGTCACCTTCGATCACCTGTACGTCCCTCTCCTTCGCCTGGCCCGACGGCACCCCCGTCCTCGACGGGCTCGACGTCGCCTTCGGTCCCGGCCGGACCGGACTCGTCGGCGTCAACGGCGCCGGCAAGTCGACCCTGCTGAAGCTGATCGCCGGCGAACTCACCCCCTCCGACGGCACCGTCCGCACGGCGGGCGAGATCGGCCACCTCCCGCAGAACGTCACGCTCGACACCTCCCTCCGCGTCGACGAGGTCCTCGGCATCGCCGCCCGCCGGGCCGCGCTGCACGCCATCGAGGGCGGCGACGGGGCCGAGGAGCACTTCGAGACCCTCGGCGACGACTGGGACGTCGAGGAACGCGCCCTGGCCACCCTCGGCGAACTCGGACTCGGCCGCATCGGCCTGGACCGCACCGTCGGCGAGGTGTCCGGCGGCGAGTCCGTCCTGCTGCGGCTGGCCGCGCTGCTGCTGCGCCGGCCGGACGTCCTGCTGCTCGACGAACCGACCAACAACCTCGACCTGTACGCCCGACGGCGGCTGTACGCGGCCGTCGAGGGCTGGCCGGGCGTGATGGTCGTCGTCAGCCACGACCGGGAACTGCTCGAACTCGTCGACCAGATCGCCGACCTGCGCGCCGGGGAGGTGGCCTGGTACGGCGGCAACTTCTCGGCCTACGAACAGGCGCTCGCCACCGAACAGGAGGCCGCCGAGCGCATGGTGCGCGCCGCGGAGTCCGACCTGCGCAAGCAGAAGCGCGAACTGTCCGAGGCCCACATGAAACTGGCCCGGCGCAAGCGGTACGGCCAGAAGATGTGGGACCAGAAACGCGAGCCGAAGATCGTGATGGGGGCGCGCAAGCGGGCGGCGCAGGAGTCCGCCGGCAAGCACCGCATCCTGCACGAGGAGAAACTCGCCGAGGCCAGGGACCGCCTCGACGAGGCCGTCGAGGCGGTCCGCGACGACGACGAGATCCGCGTCGACCTGCCCCACACGGCCGTGCCGCCGGGCCGTGAGGTGCTCACCCTGCTGGACCTGCGGCTCGCGTACGGCGCGCGCGTGGAGGGCGGTCTCGACCTGCGCGGGCCCGAGCGGGTGGCGCTGGTGGGGCGCAACGGCGCGGGCAAGACGACGCTGCTGCGCACGATCGCCGGGGAGCTGGACCCGGTGGCGGGCGAGGCACGCGCGCACGTGCCGCTGCGTTTCCTGCCGCAGCGGCTGGACGTCCTCGACGACGGGCTGACGGTCGCCGAGAACGTGGCCCGCTTCGCGCCGGACGCCACCAACAACCGGATCCGGGCCCGGCTGGCCCGGTTCCTGTTCCGGGGCGCCCGCGCCGACCAGAGGGCGGCGACGCTGTCCGGCGGCGAACGGTTCCGGGCGACGCTCGCGGCGCTGATGCTGGCCGAACCCGCGCCGCAGCTGCTGATGCTCGACGAGCCGACGAACAACCTCGACATGGCGAGCGTGCGGCAGCTCACCTCCGCCCTGGAGTCCTACGAGGGCGCGCTGATCGTGGCCGGCCACGACCTGCCGTTCCTGGAGTCGATCGGGATCACCCGCTGGCTGCTGCTGGACGGGGAACTGCGCGAGACCTCGGCACAGGAGCTGGCGGACCCGGCGTAGTGCCGCGGCAAGCAACGTCTGCCCGTCGAGGAGCGGCGTCCGGTGCGCGCTCTGGGGGTCCCCCGGCCGAAGGCTGGGGGAGTGCCGGCCGGAAGCCCTCGTACCGGACGTACTCGGGCTTTCGGCCGGTGCGGCGAGCGGGCGTGCCGGGCGCCGCGACGGGGCAAACGTTGCCTGTTGCGACACCAGCCGCGGCGGGTCTCAGGAGGGCCACAGCCCGGTGGCGAGGGTTTCGCCGTGGCGGAGCGGCCCTGCATGATGGCTGACCGGCGCCCCTCACCCGGCGCCGGTCAGCCACCGCCGATTCGGAGATCTGGACGTGCCCAGCAAGAAGGCCCTCATCCGCCGCCCCGGCCCGCGCCTCGCCGAAGGTCTGGTGACGCACGTCGAGCGCGGGACGGTCGACGTGGACCTCGCCCTGGAGCAGTGGGAGGCCTACGCCGAGGCCCTGCGGTCGACGGGCTGGGAGACCGTCGAGGTCGACCCCGCCGACGACTGCCCGGACGCCGTGTTCGTCGAGGACACGGTGGTGATGTACCGCAACGTCGCCCTGATCGCGCGGTCCGGCGCCGAGTCCCGGCGCGCGGAGACCGCCGGGGTCGAGGAGGCCGTGGCCCGGCTGGGCTGCTCGGTCAACTGGATCTGGGAGCCGGGCACGCTGGACGGCGGCGACGTCCTCAAGTGCGGCGACACGGTCTACGTCGGCCGGAGCGGCCGCACCGACGCGGCCGGCGTCCAGCAGGTGCGGGAAGCCTTCGAACCGCTCGGGGCGCGGGTCGTGGCCGTCCCCGTGAGCAAGGTGCTGCACCTGAAGTCGGCGGTCACCGCGCTGCCCGACGGCACGGTGATCGGCCACATCCCGAAGGTGGACCGGCCGGCGCTGTTCCCGCGGTTCCTGTCGGTGCCCGAGGAGGCCGGCGCCCACGTGGTGCTGCTCGGTGGGCCGAAACTGCTCATCGCCGCGAGCGCGCCGAAGACGGCGGACCTGCTCTCCGACCTCGGGTACGAGCCCGTCGTGGTCGACATCGGCGAGTTCGAGAAGCTCGAGGGATGTGTGACGTGCCTCTCGGTGCGGCTGCGGGACCTGTACGCCTGACCGGGTGAACGCGTCACCGGTTCGGCCCCGCGACCTGCGTGTCCCGGGGCCCTTCGGGGTACCCGGAAACCTCCCTGGGCGTCCGGTGGGACAGGTGCTGATCAGCAGTCTTTACGTGGAACTTAACCTACGGCTACGTAACCTACGGTTTCGTAGCCTACGATCCCGTAAGTTCTAGGTTCCGGCACCGCTCGCCGGACGCAGTCCGCTTCACATCACGTCCCCCTGGAGTACCCGTGACGCTCACCTCCCCGCACCTCGGCAGCCCCTCCGCCGTCTGGACCGACGCCCGGCTGCTGTACGCCCTGGAGGAAGTGGTCGAGACGGAACTGAACCGGCACCTGAAGGTCGCCAAGGACTGGATGCCGCACGAGTACGTGCCCTGGAGCGACGGCCGCAACTTCCCCGGCCTCTTCGAGGACGGCGAGGCCTGGGAGAAGGAGCAGTCGAAGGTCACCGAGATCGGCCGGATCGCGCTGGTCGTGAACCTGCTCACCGAGGACAACCTCCCCAGCTACCACCACGAGATCGCCTCGCTGTTCGGCCGTGACGGCGCCTGGGGCACCTGGGTGCACCGCTGGACGGCGGAGGAGGGTCGGCACGGCATCGTGATGCGCGACTACCTGCTCACCTCGCGCGCGGTCGACCCGGACAAGCTGGAAGCGTTCCGGATGTCCCACATGAGCGAGGGCTTCGAGTCGGACAACCGCCACTCGATGCTGCACTCGGTGGCCTACGTCGCCTTCCAGGAGCTGGCGACCCGCATCTCGCACCGCAACACCGGCCACCAGTCCGGCGACCCGGTCTGCGACCGCATGCTGGCGCGCATCGCGACCGACGAGAACCTCCACATGGTCTTCTACCGCAACCTGCTGAAGGCCGCCTTCGAGCTGGCGCCCGACCTGACCATGCAGGCGGTGCGCGACGTGGTCGTCAACTTCCGCATGCCCGGCCACGGCATCCCCGGCTTCGAGCGGGCGGCGGCGCAGATGGCGATCGGCGAGGTCTACAACATGCGCATCCACCACGACGACGTGCTCCAGCCCGTCCTGCGCCACCTGAAGGTCCTGGAGCTGGACGGCCTCGGCCCGGAGGGCCTGAAGGCGCAGGAGGAACTCGGTCTGTTCATGGGCGGCCTGGACGCCGAGGCCCTGAAGTTCGACGAGAAGCTGGCGGCCCGCAAGGCCCGCATGGCGGCCCGCGCCGCCGGCTGACCCACCGCCACCGCGGCACCCCGCGAACGGCCCGCACCGGGAAGCACGCCCCCGGTGCGGGCCGTTCGCCGTCCGCGGCCTCCCGCCGCCACCGCGTCGGCGTCCGGCCCCTCGGCGTCGGGTGACGTCGGCGCCGCGGCCGCCCGTCGCGGGCAAAGGACGCGGCGGCCTCGGCACACTCCCCTCGACCACACCCCCGCGATGCGGTCGTACGGATGCGCCGGCTCCCCACCACCCGCCCGTTCAGCGCGAGGCACGGCGCAGGTGCAGGCGTTCCTTCTCGGACAGGCCGCCCCACACGCCGAAGCGTTCGTCGTGGGCGAGTGCGTAGTCCAGGCACGCGGACCGCATCTCGCACATGCCGCAGATGCGCTTGGCCTCCCGTACCGAGCTGCCCGGTTCCGGGAAGAAGAAGTCCGCCCCGGTCTGTGCGCACAGGGCCTGCCGCTGCCAGGCGAGTTCGGGGGAGGGAATCGTGTCGGTGTACATGGACAGCATCGTGACGCGCGGCGGAAAACGTTCCCTCAACGGCGGATATACGCGCTCCGGCAGGGCCCCGGCCGCACTGATGGTGCCCCGGGGACACGCGGCGGCGCACGGCGGCGCGCCGGGCCCGCCGTCCCGGCTCCGGCGGCGGTTGTCGGTGGGCGGTGCGAGACTCGGCAGAGCACAGTGGCAGCGCACGCAAGCAGTGCGGAGAACGGGCTTCCGAGGAGGAGGGCGAAGATGCTCACCACCCGTTTCGTCAACGGCGCTCCGAGCTGGCTCGACATCGGCACGCCCGACGTCGACCGCGCGGCCGCCTTCTACGGCGCCCTCTTCGGCTGGCGGTTCCGGTCGGCGGGGCCCGACGCCGGCGGCTACGGCTTCTTCCAGCTGGACGGAAGGACCGCGGCGGGCGGCATGCAGACCGCTCCGGAGCAGGGCCCGCCGGCGTGGACGGTCTACTTCCGGACAGCCGACGCGGACGCCACGTGCGAGGCGGCCGTGCGGGCGCACGGCAGGGTGCTGTTCCCGCCGCTGGAGGTCATGGACCGGGGCACGATGGCGCTCATCGCCGACCCGGCGGGGGTGCCCTTCGGCGTCTGGCAGCCGGGCCGGCTCGAGGGCGTGGACGTGGCGGGTGAGCCGGGCTCGCTGTACTGGGTCGAGCTGTACACCCCGGACATCGCCGCGGCGGCCGCCTTCTACCACGCCACCCTGGGCCTGGAGACCGCGGGCGTTCCCTTCCCCACCGGCACGTACACCAGCGTGAACCCGGCCGGGGCGGGCGAGGAGTCCATGTTCGGCGGGTTCGTGCCGCTGGCCGACGACCCCGCGGAGGCGCCGTACCCGGCGTACTGGCTGCCCTACGTCGAGGTGCCGGACGTCGACGCGGTCGCGGCGCGGGCCGAGGAGCTGGGCGGCGGTGTCCGGACGGCCCCGGCGGACGTGGCGGGCGTGGGCCGGATCGCCAAGCTGGCCGATCCGGACGGGGCACGCTTCGCGGTGATCAGGAGCGAACCACGGGTCGGGTGAGGGCGCGGGGCGGCGTGCCGTGAGCCTGCCGTCCGGAGCCGGCCCGTACTACGCGGAGGCGCGGCGCACCAGGGTGGTCGGCAGGACCAGGCCGTTCGGGGCGGCGGGCTCCCCGGTGTCGCGGCGGTCGAGGCCGCGCAGGCCGCGCAGCAGGAGGCGGGTCATGGCGCGGCCCATCTCCTCGATGTCCTGACGGACCGTGGTCAGGGGCGGGTCGGTCTGTTCGGCCAGCGGCACCATGTCGTCGAAGCCGACCACGGCGACGTCCTCGGGCACCCGCAGTCCGCGTTCCCGCAGCACGCGCAGGACGCCCGAGGCGGTGAGGTCGTTGGCGGCGAACACGGCGTCGACGTCCGGGCAGCGGTCGAGGAGCTCGCGCATGGCGCGTTCACCACCGCCGGGGGTGAAGTCGCTCTCCACCACGAGCCGCGGGTCGGCGTCCCCCCTCACGTCCCGGAAGCCCTGGAGCCGGTCCGCCGCGGAGGTCTGGTCCAGTGGCCCGGTGATGTGCGCGACGCGGGTGCGGCCGAGTCCGACGAGATGCCGTACGGCCTCCCGGGCGCCGCCCCGGTTGTCGCTGTCCACGTACCTGACGTCGTGCGTGCCGTCGCCCCAGCCGGGGCGGCCGCCGAACACCGTCGGCACCCCGGCGCCCCGGATCAGTCCGGGGAGCGGGTCGTCGACGTGGAGGGAGAAGACGAGGGCGCCGTCGACGTGGCCCCCGGCGAGATAGCGGGCGACCCGGACGTGGTCGTCGCGGCCCTCGGTGAGCAGCAGCACGAGTTGGTTGTCGTGAGCGGTCAGCTCCTTGCTGATGCCGCGCAGTTGCAGGGCGAAGAAGGGGTCGGCGAAGACCCGGGTCTCGGGCTCGGCGATGACGACGGCGACGGCGTCGTGCCGCCGTGTCACCAGGCTGCGCGCGGCCTGGTTGGGGACGTACCCGAGTTCGTCCACCGCGCGCCGGACCCGCTCGACGAGCGGCTCGCGGACCCCGTCACCGCCGTTGACGACCCGTGAGACGGTCGCCCGCGAGACCCCCGCCCGCGCGGCCACTGCCTCCAGCGTGGGACGGGGCGCTGTGTCGCTCACTTCGGGGCTCCTCCTCGGTGCGGTGCGGCTCAGGATAGCCGCGGCGCGCGGGGAGGAGGCGGGAGCGCTCTCGCTGCCGGGGGCGGCGGGCCGCCGCCCGGGGTCCGTCAGTGCTCGTGGGGCTCGTGGGGGTGGTGGGGCTCGTACCCGGGGATCGTGCCGTCCGGTTTGCGCACCAGGAACAGGCCCACCATCCCCATGTCGGAGTGGCTCTGCACATGGCAGTGGTACATCCACGCGCCGGCGCCCACGCCCTCCCCCGCGATCACCTGGAAGCCGAAGGAGTCGGCCGGGCCGACGATCTTGTTGTCGACGACCTGACTGGGGTCGTCCGGGCCGGTGAGCATGCCGGTGCGGTTGTCGGCCCAGCGGTGTCCGTGCAGGTGGAAGGTGTGGTAGTACTCGCCGTGCGTGATCATCACGAACTCGACGCGGTCGCCCACGACGGCCTCGAAGTCCGGGCCGCCGTGGGCGGGCCTGTTGTTGATCGTCATGTCGTTGAAGACGATCGTGTGGGTGGCGTCGGGCAGGACGTCGCCCTTGCGCCGGACGATCACCGGTCCGTAGAGGCCCTTGCGGATGCCGCCGGTGCCGTGTTCCGTGCCGACGACGTGGTCGTGGTAGTGCCAGTAGCCCGCGCTGCCGGCCCGCCAGGTGCCGTCCGCGCGGCGGCCGGGCAGGTGGGTGCGCCAGGTGTAGGTGCGCGAGCCGCCCGGTTCCACGTCGCTGTGGTTCAGCGCCGTGCCGTCGCTGGAGGTCTCGTAGTCGAGGCCGTGCACGTGCAGGCTCGCCGGCACGTCCAGGGTGTTCTCGAACTCGATGTGGACGGTGTCGCCCTCGTTCACCTCGATCAGCGGGCCCGGGATCGTGGCCCGGCCCTTCTCGAACCCGTAGCCGAGCTGCCCGTCGGGGAGCTTCTCGGCGTACAGCCTGAGGTGCCGCACCTGGCCGCCGGCCGGGGCCGTCGCGGCCGGGGTGCCGGCACCGGCGGCCCGGGAGGCGGCCAGTGACAACGATGTCGCCGCCGCGGCGCCGCCGAGCAGCACCCGCCGGTTGAAACCGCGTCTGTCCATGCGGAACTCCCCATCCTGACGAGGGACTTGTGGAGGCGTACCGGTGACGTCCGTGATGAGCCCGTGTGACGGTACCGGTCGCCGCGCCGTTCATCCACACCCAGGACAAAGTTCGTGCCATTGCGGTCATTGGTATTGGCGGGCCGGGCAAAGGGGTCTAGCTTCCTTGGCGCTGTCGCTGTGACCAGGGAGGTGCCCATGCACTTACGAGGGTTGAGCACGACGAGGGTGAGCGGTGCGCGCCGGGCCGGACGCCGCGGGAGACGGGCCAGGGTGGCCGCCGTGGCCGCCGGGGCCGTCACCGCCGGGCTGCTGTCGGGTCCCGCCGCGCAGGCGCGCCCGGCGCCGGAACCGCCGCTGACAACGATGTCCGTGAAGTCGCCGCCGGGCGGTCCGGGGGTGAACGTCCTCGTCTTCCACGGCTCCGCGGCCGCCGGGGAGGAGTCGCCGGTCGTCGACGCCGGCATCGAGGCGATCGAGGACATCGGCCTCACCGGTGCGGCGGACCAGCGCTTCGAGGTCGAGGCCACCGACGACGCCTCGGTCTTCACCGACGGGGCGCGGCTGGGCGGCTACAACGCCGTCGTGTTCCTGACCGGGGGCGGCGACGTGCTCGATCCCGAGCAGGAGGCGGGCCTGGAGGCCTACATGGAGGCGGGCGGCGGTTTCGTCGGCCTCCATGACGCGGCGCGCGCGGAACCGTACTCGGACTGGTTCACCGGTCTGATCGGCGCCCGCCCGGCGGCGAACGGTCCGACGGCCGTGCAGCGGGCCACCGTCGAGGTGGGCGACCGTCGGCACCCGGCCGGGAAGGACCTCCCCGTCGAGTGGAAGCGCCCCGACCGGTGGCCGAACTGGACGCGCAATCCCTCCGGCACCGTGCACACCGTCGCCCGGGTGCGCGAGGCGACGTACCGGCCGGGCGCGAGCGCCAACGGCGCCGACCACCCGATCAGCTGGTGCCGGGACTACGACGGCGGCCGGTCCTTCTACACGGGCATGGGCGGCACGGCGTCCTCGTACGACGAGACGGACTTCCGCGCGCACCTGCGGGGCGCGCTGCTGTGGACGACCCGGCTGGCGCAGGCCGACTGCAAGGCGACCATCGCGGCGAACTACAGGGCCGAACGGCTGACCCGGCCCAACCAGCCGGGCCGCAACGACCAGATCGGTGAGCCGCACGGCCTGGTCACGGCGCCCGACGGCCGGGTGCTGTACATCGGTCGCGGCGGCGCCGACTCCTCCCGGCCCGTGATCACCGACTGGAACGATCCGGACGTCGGCAAGGGCGAGGGCGAGGTCCACGTCTACGACCCGGCGACCGGGAAGGTGACCCTGGCGGGCGCGTTGACCGTGTTCGGCAACAAGGGCGGCGGTGACGAGCTGGTCAAGGTCGAGGAAGGGCTGCTCGGCATCGAGCTGGACCCGCGGTTCGAGGAGAACGGCTGGGTGTACCTGCACTACACGCCCCACGCGGGGCTCGACCGCGAGAAGCGGACGGCCGAGCGGCGCGTCTCCCGTTTCACGCTCGACCCCGCCACGGACAGACTGGACCTCGGCAGCGAGAAGGTGCTGCTGAAGTGGCCGGTGCAGGTGCACAGTTGCTGCCACGCCGGCGGCGGGATGGCCTGGGACTCCAAGGGCAACCTGTACATCGCGACCGGCGACAACAACTCCAGCGGTTTCAGCGGCGGTTACTCCGGCAACAACCCGCAGCCGAACTACAGGGGTCTCTCCTTCGCCGACGCGCGCCGCACCGCCGGGAACACCAACAACCTCAACGGCAAGATCCTGCGCGTCCACCCGGAGCCGGACGGCACGTACACGCTCCCCGAGGGCAACCTCTTCACCGGCCGGGAGACCGACGAGGGCGGCGGCAAGACGCGCGGCGAGATCTACGTGATGGGGGTCCGCAACCCGGCCCGCATCTCCGTCGACCGGCGGACGGACATCCTGTACGCGGGCTGGGTGGGCCCGGACGCGAGCGCCCCGTCGACGACGTGGGGCCCCGCCAAGTACGACACGTTCGCCGTCATCACCAAGGCGTCCAACCGGGGCTGGCCGTACTGCATGGGCGACAAGCAGCCCTACCGCGACCGCAACCTGCCGGACCCGACGCAGCCGCTCGGCTGGTACGACTGCGACCACCCGAAGAACGAGTCGCCGAACAACGACGGTCTGGTCGACCTGCCGCCGGTCACCGGCAACAACATCTGGTACTCGCCCCAGGGCGGCGCCCCGGACTATCCGCGGGACGCGAACGGTGTCCCGTCGTACAGGCAGGAGGAGGCCCGCTACCTGCTGCCGTGGCTGAAGGGCGGCGGTCAGGCCGCCATGAACGGGCCCGTCTACCGCTACGACGCGGCGAACGCGAACCCGGCCAAGTGGCCCGCCTACTGGGACGGCAAGTGGTTCGTCGGCGACTTCTACGACGGCGAACAGCCGCGTGACGCGGTGCTGATGAACCCGGCGACCCAGGGCGACGGGGGACTGCCGGTGCACTCCGAGTCGTTGAAGAAAATCGTGCCGGTCGGCAACGACGGCATCAAGAACCTCATGGACTGGAAGTTCGGTCCGGACGGCGCGCTCTACGTCCTCGACTACGGGCGCGGCTTCTTCACCTCCGACGCCAAGTCGGCACTGTGGCGGGTCACGTACACCGGCGGCGGGCCGACCCCGGCCGCGGGGCAACTGGTGAGGGGGACGCGGTGACGGGGCGACGGAGCGTGTGGACGGCGCTGCTGGCCGCCGTACTGACGGTGCTCGGTCCGCTGGCCGTGCCGAGCGCCGCGCGGCCCGGGCAGGGCCTGCCCCCCGGGCCGCGCGCCGCGGCCGCGCAGGTGCTGACCTGGACGGCGGGCGACGACATCACCCGGTACACGACGGCGCCGACGACGGCGGTGGCGGGACCGGCGACGGTCGTCTTCGAGAACAGCGCGGCGACCGGCAACACCACGGGGATGCCGCACACGTTGACGTTCGTGACGAACGACCCCGAGTTCAACGACGACGTCCAGCTGAACGTCCTGGCCAACCCGAACGACGACAAGGGCGGCCGGCACACCGCCGAGGTCACGCTCTCTCCGGGCCGCTACCTCTACCACTGCACGATCCCCGGGCACGGCCAGATGCAGGGCGTCCTCGTGGTGACCGAGGGCGGCGGCGAGGACACCACCGCGCCGGAGACGACGGCGCGGGTGAGCGGGGTGCAGAACGCCGAGGGCGCGTACGTGGGGTCGGCGAGCGTGACGGTCACGGCGACCGACGACGCCGGCGGGTCGGGGATCGACAGGATCCAGTACGCCGTCGACGCCACGGGCGACTGGCTGCCGTACACCGCGCCCGTGGTCGTCGACCGGGTCGGCGGCCACACGCTCCGCCACCGCGCCTTCGACAAGGCGGGCAACGTCTCCGCCGAGAAGAGCGTGGCGTTCACCGTGGCTCCCCCGCCCTCCGACGACACCGCCCCTCCGGAGACCTCGGCAACGGTGAGCGGGGAGCGGAACACCGACGGGAGCTATGTCGACATGGCGACCGTCACGGTCACGGCGTCCGACACGGGGTCGGGCGTCGACCGCATCCAGTACGCGGTCGGCACGGCGGACGACTGGACCCCGTACACCGCCCCCGTCATGATCCACCAGGTCGGCACCCACACCGTCCGCTACCGGGCCGTCGACAGGGCGGGCAACGCGTCGGCCGAGAAGAGCGTCACGTTCACGGTGGTCGCCGCGCCCCCGCGGGACACCACTCCCCCGGTCACCGGCGTGACCGTCGAGGGCACGCGCAACTCCGCGGGCGCCTATGTCGGCAACGCCCGCGTCACCGTCAGCGCGAGCGACGAGGGCGGCTCCGGGGTCGCGGCCGTCGAGTACTCGCTCGACGGCGGGCCCTACCTGGCGTACGGCGCACCGGTGGTCGTCGACCGGGCCGGCACCCACACGGTGGCGTACCGGGCGAGCGACAAGGCGGGCAACACCGCCGCGGCGCGCAGCGTGAGCTTCGCGGTGGCGGCCGGCGGCGGGGTGCCCGCGCCCGCCTGCCCCGAGTGGGACGAGCGGTCGACGGTGATCGTCGGCACGGTCGACAGCGGGGTGCCGAACCGGGTGACCGACAACCGGTGCCGGATCAACGAGCTGATCGAGGACGAGCGGGAGTGGACGTCGCACGCCCTGTTCCTCAAGCACGTGCGGACCGTGCTGGACGGGCTGCTGCGCGGCGGGGTCGTCGACGAGCGGGAGCACGGCGCCGTCCTCGACGCGGCCCGCGCGTCCGGGATCGGCAGGCCGGGGCAGACCGGGGGCTACCGCACGATCATGGACGGCAGTGCGGAGTCCCTCGCCCGGTGGGAGCACGTGGGCGGCGGCTCCTTCGCCCCGAACGGCGACGGCTCCATCACCTCGGGCACCACGCGGGACGGTCTCGGGATGCTGTGGTTCCCGCAGCGCAAGTACGGCGACTTCTCGCTGCGGTTGCAGTGGCGGGACGACGCGCCGGGCACCGGGAACGCCAACTCCGGTGTGTTCGTGCGCTTCCCGTGGATCCACGGCCAGGCCGAGGAGCCGCGTCCGGAGTGGGCGGCCATCAAGTACGGGCACGAGGTGCAGGTGCTGGACCGGCCCGACGGCGACCTGTACAAGACCGGTTCGGTCTACGGCTTCGACCGGGTGGGCCTGGCCGGGGCCGGCGTGACCCAGAAGGGCACCTGGAACGACTACGAGATCCGGGTGGTCGGCCAGCACTACTCGGTGTTCCGCAACGGTGTGCTGATCAACGAGTTCGACAACACCGGCGGACAGGAGTTCTCGCCGCCGCGGGCGGACGATCCGGGCACGGACGGGCGGCGGTTCGCCTCCGGCTATCTGGGCCTCCAGGTGCACGGCACGACGGACGTGGTGTCGTACCGGGACATCCGGATCAAGGACCTGTAGGCATCGAGGGCCTGTAGGGGTCCCGCGGGTACGGGGGCGTCGCCGTGGACGGCGGCGCCCCCGGCACCGGGCTCAGGTCACCGGCCTCACGGCGTCATCAGGATCTTCACGGCCCCGTCCCGCTTCTGCTGGAACATCTCGTACGCCTTGGGGGCGTCCGCCAGCGGGATGCGGTGGGTGGCGAAGTCGTCGACGCCGAGCGGGTCCTCCTCGGTGAGGTAGGGAAGGATGTCGTCGACCCAGCGCCGCACGTTGGCCTGGCCCATCCGGATCTGGATCTGCTTGTCGAACATGGTGAGCATGGGCAGCGGGTCGGCCATGCCGCCGTAGACGCCGGTCAGGGAGAGCGTGCCGCCGCGGCGGACCAGCTCGATGGCGGTGTGGAGGGCGGCGAGCCGGTCGACGCTGAACCGTTCGGCGAGGGGGCCGCTCACCTTGTTCGGCAGCAGGGCGGACGCGTTCTGGATCAGGCGGGCGACCGTGCTGCCGTGCGCCTCGGTGCCGACGGCGTCGATCACGGCGTCCGGGCCGCGTCCGTCGGTCTCGTCGCGGATCGCGGCGACCAGTTCCTTCTCGCTGTCGAAGCTCCGGAGGTCGTACGTCTCCACGCCCCGCGCGCGGGCCCGGCGCAGCCGGTCGCCGACGAGGTCCACGCCGAACACCCGCCCGGCGCCGCGCACCTGGGCGACGCGGCAGGCCATGTCGCCGATGGGTCCGAGGCCCAGCACGGCGACGCTGCCGCCTTCGGGGACGTCGGCGTACTCCACCGCCTGCCAGGCGGTGGGCAGGACGTCGGACAGGTAGACGAAGCGGTCGTCGGGCGGGCCCTCGGGCACCTTGATCGGGCCGTACTGGGCCTGCGGGACGCGCAGGTACTCGGCCTGGCCGCCGGGCACCGCGCCGTACAGGCGGGTGTAACCGAACAGGGCAGCGCCCATGCCCTCGGCGGTGACCTGGGTGGTCTCGCACTGGGTGGGCAGGGAGTTGAGGCACATCCAGCAGTCGCCGCAGGCGATCTGGAAGGGCACGACGACCCGGTCGCCGACGCTGAGGTCGACGACGCCGGCGCCGACCTCCTCGACGATGCCCATGGGTTCGTGGCCGAGGATGTCGCCGGGGGTCATGAACGGGGTGAGCACCTCGTAGAGGTGCAGGTCGGAGCCGCACAGTCCGGTGGACGTGACGCGGATGACGGCGTCCGTCGGTTCCTGGATCACCGGGTCGGGCACGGTGTCCACCCGTACGTCCCGCTTTCCCTGCCAGGTCACTGCCTTCATCGTGCCGTGCTCCCTCCAGCGAGTTCGGGGCCCGCCGTGCCGGGGCGGATCCCGGAGTGCGGGCCGGGTACCCGGCGCCCCGGATCCGAACCGCGCCGCACCGAGCGACCGGCCCGCCGGTCAGCCGGCCCGCCGGTCAGCCGATCGGCCCCCGGCCGGCGGCTCGGCGCCGGCCGGGCCGACCGGCCCGCGGGGCGCACGCGATCAGGGACGGTCGGGGGTGGCCACCGACAAGTCGACAAGCGCACAATCAGGTCACGGAACGGGGTGGCGATGGTGGACACGGCGACGGTGGACGGGACGACGGGCCCGAGACCCGGCAGGCGGCTCCGGTCTCCGTGGCGGCGGGGAAGGCCGCGGGGCGCGCGCCCCGGGCGTGGTGCGGTGACGGCGGCCGCGTTCGCCGCGGCGCTCGCGCTGTCCCTCGCGGCGGGCTGCACGAACGGCGACGGTCCGGCCGACGACGGCCGGGGCACCGCCCGGCCACCGAGCGGCACGAGCACGGCCGCTCACGGCCAGGTCCTGGCCGTGAAGATCGACAACGTCCCGGCGGCCCGCCCGCAGACCGGTCTCGACGCCGCGGACGTCGTCTACGTCGAACAGGTCGAGGGCGGTCTGAGCCGGCTGCTGGCGGTCTACGCGACGCGGCTGCCGGAGACGGTCGGACCGGTGCGCAGCGCCCGTGAGTCCGACCTGGAGCTGTTGCGCCAGTTCGACCGGCCGCTGCTGGCCTTCTCCGGCGCGCAGGGCAAGCTGCTGCCGCTGATCGGCAGGGAGCCGTTGGAGGCCGTCACCCCGGAGGGCGACGGGGACGCCTACTACCGCGGCACCGACCGGGCCGCCCCGCACAACCTCTACCTGCGCCCCGGCCGCGTGCTGCCGTCCGCGCCGGGCGAGGCCGCGCTGACCACCGGGTTCCGCCACGGCCCCGCTCCCGAGGGGGGCACGCCCACCGCCTCGCGCACCGTGCGCTATCCCGCGGCCCGCTTCACCTTCACCTGGTCCGGGGAACGGCGGCGCTGGGAGGTCACCACGGACGGCATCCCGACGGTGACCGCCGACGGCCGCCGGCTCGCCCCGGCGACGGTGGTCGTGCAGTACGTGAACGTGCGCGGGTCCGGCTACCACGACTCGCTCGGCAACCACACGCCGTACACGGAGACGGTCGGCTCCGGGGCGGCCCAGGTGCTGCGTGACGGGCGGGCCTACGACGTGCGGTGGCAGCGCCCGCGCGCGGCGGACGGCACCCGGTTCACGACGCGGGACGGCACGCCGGTCGCCTTCGCCGGGGGCCAGGTGTGGGTGGTGTTCGCGCAGGCGCCGTGACGCCCGGGAACCGGCTCGGGTGAGGGCTCGGCCGGGATCCCGGTCAGGTGAGGGCGCGGCCCGGGTCCCGGCCGCTCGCGCCCCGCCCGGCCAGGGGCTCCGCCGGGTTGCGCAGTCCCTCCGCCGCGTCGGCGACCCGGCGGATCAGGTCGAAGAACACCGTCTGCTCCTCGCCGGACAGCGGGGCGAGGAAGACCTGGCTCATCCGGGCCGCGCGCACGGCGAGCCTGCGGTGGACGCGCAGGCCCTCGTCGGTCAGGCGGAGCAGGAAGCGGCGGCCGTCCTGCGGGTCGCGGACCTTGTCGAGGAGGCCGCGCCGGATCAGCCGGGCGATCACCTCGGCGACGGTGGAGCGGTCCAGGCCCACCCGCTCCCCCACCGTGCGCTGGTCGAGGCCGGGCTCGGCGACGAGCGCGTTGAGGACGGCGAACTGCGGGGAGGTGGTCTCCTCGGACACCATCGCGTTCCACAGCAGGTAGTGCGCCTGCTGGAGCCGCCGGGCGAGGTGCCCGGGATGGGTGTTGAGGTCCGCCGCGGCCATGCGCGCTCCCGAAGTCGAATCGTACGTGTACTGAACGATACCCGGAGAGCGGACTTCTGTCTGCCTGCGGGAAAAAGCGCTTGACCTCAGCTTTCCTCAAAGTCTTGACGACCAGGCCCGCCGATGGCAGCGTGAAGGACACCTCGCCAAAATAGTCAGTGCCCTGATTAATTGAGGGTCGAGGCGCACGGAGAGAGAGGGGGCTGCACGCATGGACAAGGTGGTCGCCACGGCCCGGGAGGCGGTGGCCGACGTGCCGGACGGCGCGTCGCTGGCAGTGGGCGGTTTCGGACTGAGCGGCGTACCGGGCGTCCTCATCCAGGCCCTGTACGAGCGGGGCGTCACCGGGGTCTCGGTCGTCTCCAACAACTGCGGGGCGATGGAGTCGGGACTCGCCGTCCTGCTGGCCGCCGGGCGGATCGCCCGGGTGACCGGGTCGTACATCGGGGCGAACAAGGAGTTCGCGCGCCAGTACCTGTCCGGGGAACTGGAGGTCGAGATGATCCCGCAGGGGACGCTCGCCGAGCGCCTGCGGGCCGGCGGCGCCGGCATCCCCGCCTTCTACACCCCGGCCGGGGTGGGCACCCAGGTCGCCGAGGGCGGGCTGCCGTGGCGCTACGACGGCGAGGGCGGCGTCGCGCTCGCCTCACCGCCGAAGGAGGTGCGGGAGTTCGACGGCACCGAGTACGTGCTGGAACGCGGCATCCGCACCGACTACGCCCTGGTCAGGGCGGCGAAGGGGGACCGGCACGGCAACCTCGTCTTCAACAGGTCCGCCCGCAACTTCAACCCGCTCGCGGCGATGGCGGGGCGGATCACGATCGCCGAGGTCGAGGAACTGGTCGAACCGGGCGAGCTGGACCCGGACGCCGTGCACCTGCCGGGCATCTTCGTGCAGCGGGTGGTGGCCCTGACGCCCGAGCAGGCCGCCGACAAGAGGATCGAGCAGCGGACCGTCTCGGCGCCCGCGACGAGGGAACGGGTGAACGGCTGATGGCCTGGACACGCGAGCAGATGGCGGCCCGCGCCGCGCGCGAGCTGAAGGACGGGCAGTACGTCAATCTCGGCATCGGTCTGCCGACCCTGATCCCCAACCACCTCCCCGCGGACGTCGAGGTGGTCCTGGAGAGCGAGAACGGCATCCTGGGCACCGGCCCCTACCCCACCGAGGACCAGGTCGACCCGGACCTGATCAACGCCGGCAAGGAGACCGTCACGGTCCTGCCCGGCGCGTCCTTCTTCGACTCGGCGCTCTCCTTCGGCATGATCCGCGGCGGCCACATCGACGTCGCCGTGCTCGGCGCGATGCAGGTGTCCGAGCGGGGCGACCTCGCCAACTGGGCGGTCCCCGGCAAGATGATCACCGGCATCGGCGGGGCGATGGACCTGGTCCACGGTGCCCGTACCGTCATCGTCGTCATGACGCACACCGCGAAGGACGGCAGCCCGAAGATCCTCGCCGAGTGCGCGCTGCCCCTGACCGGCAGGGGCTGCGTCGACCGCATCGTGACCGACCTCGGCGTCCTCGACGTCACCGAGGACGGCCTGGTGCTCGTCGAGACCGCGCCCGGCGTGGGCGCGGACGAGATCGTCGCGAAGACGGACGCCGAGGTCCGCGTCCCCGAGGAGAGCCGGCTGTGAAGAGCGTCTACATCGTCGACGCCGTCCGCACCCCGGTCGGCCGCTACAACGGCGCCCTGGCCTCGTTGCGCCCCGACGACCTCGCCGCCCACGCGATCCGTGGACTCCTGGCCCGTACGCCCGCGTTGGACCCGTCCCGGATCGAGGACGTGTACGTCGGCAACGCCAACGGCGCCGGTGAGGAGAACCGCAACGTGGGCCGGATGGCCGCCCTGCTGGCGGGCCTGCCGACCTCCGTGCCGGGCGTGACCGTCAACCGGCTGTGCGCCTCCGGCCTGGAGGCGGTGATCCAGGCGGCCCGCGCGATCGCCGTCGGGGACGCCTCGATCGCCGTGGCCGGCGGTGTCGAGTCGATGACCCGCGCGCCCTACGTGCTGCCCAAGAGCGACCGGCCGTTCCCGGCGGGCCACGCGGAGCTGTACTCGACCACGCTGGGCTGGCGGATGGTCAACCCGCGGATGGACCCGCAGTGGACGATCCCGCTCGGCGAGAGCGCCGAACTGATCGCCGACAAGCACGGGATCAGCCGGGCGCAGCAGGACGAGTTCGCGCTGCACAGCCACCGCAAGGCGGCGCGGGCCCAGGAGCAGGGGCTGTTCGACGTCGAACTGGCCCCCGTCACGATCCCCCGCCGCAAGGGCGACCCGCTGGTGTTCGCGGCCGACGAGTCGGTGCGGCCGGACGCCTCCCTGGAGGCGATGGCGAAGCTCAAGCCGTCGTTCCGCACCGAGGGCGGCACGGTCACCGCCGGGAACGCGTCGCCGCTCAACGACGGCGCGGCGGCCCTGCTCCTCGTCGACGAGGAGGGGCTGAAGGCCGTCGGCCGTGAACCCCTCGCCCGGGTGAGCGCCACCGGGGTGTCGGCCCTCGACCCGCAGTACTTCGGACTCGCCCCCGTCGAGGCGGTCGACCGGGCCCTCGCCAAGGCCGGCAGGGGCTTCGACGACCTGTCCGTGCTCGAACTGAACGAGGCCTTCGCCGCCCAGGTGCTGGGCTGCGTGGCCGAGTGGCCCGAGTTCGATCCGGCGATCCTCAACCCGCAGGGCGGTGCCATCGCCCTCGGCCATCCGCTCGGCGCCTCCGGCGCCCGCCTCGCCGGCACCGTCGCCCACCAGCTCGCCCGCCGCGGCTCCGGTGTCGGTGTCGCCACCCTCTGCATCGGCGTGGGCCAAGGCCTCGCCCTCGTCCTCGAACGCCAGTGACCCGGGACTCCTCATGACTCTCACGCAAGCCGACATCGACCAGGAGATCGCGGCCGAGCACGCCGCGTACGAGAAGCGGGTCGCCGACGGCGCCCCCGTCGAGCACCATCCGCGCCGCGACTACGCGCCCTACCGTTCCTCGCTGCTGCGCCATCCGCGGCAGCCGCCGGTCACCATCGACGTCCGCAAGGACCCGGAGCTGGTGGAGCTGGCCTCGCCGGCCTTCGGCGAGCGGGACGTCACCGAGATCGACAACGACCTGACCCGGCATCACCGCGGCGAGCCGATCGGCGAACGCATCACCGTCTCCGGGCGGCTCCTCGACCGCTCCGGGCGGCCGGTCCGCGGCCAGCTGGTGGAGATCTGGCAGGCCAACTCGGCCGGCCGGTACGCCCATCAGCGCGAGCAGCACGACGCCCCGCTGGACCCGAACTTCACCGGAGTGGGCCGCACGCTCACCGACGACGACGGTCTCTACCGCTTCACCACGATCCAGCCGGGCCCGTACCCGTGGCGCAACCACGTCAACGCCTGGCGGCCCGCGCACATCCACTTCTCGCTGTTCGGTTCGGCGTTCACCCAGCGGCTGGTGACGCAGATGTACTTCCCGAACGACCCGCTGTTCCCCTACGACCCGATCCTGCAGTCCGTCACGGACGACGCGGCGCGGCAGCGGCTGGTCGCCACCTACGACCACAGCCTGTCCGTGCCCGAGTTCTCGCTCGGCTACCACTGGGACATCGTGCTGGACGGCCCGAACGCCACCTGGATCGAAGAAGGACGCTGACCCGCCATGACGAAGATCGACACCGGCAGCCCGGAGAGCGTGCCGCCCACCCCGTCGCACACGGTCGGCCCCTTCTACGGGTACGCGCTGCCCTTCCCGGGCGGCGGTGACATCGCGCCCGTCGGCCACCCCGACACGATCACCCTCCAGGGGTACGTCCACGACGGCGAGGGCCGGCCGCTGCCGGACGCCTTCGTCGAGCTGTGGGGCCCGGACCCGGACGGCCGGGTGCCCACCGTCGACGGCTCGATCCGGCGGGACCCCTCGACCGGCGGCTACCTGGGGCGCAACGGCGTGGAGTTCACCGGCTGGGGCCGCGTCCAGACGGACGCGAACGGCCACTGGTACGCGCGCACGCTGCGGCCCGGCGCGCGCGGGCTCAGCGCCCCGTACCTCAGCGTGTGCGTGTTCGCGCGCGGGCTGCTCGTGCATCTGTTCACCCGGATCTACCTGCCGGAGGACACGGCCGCGCACGCCCGCGACCCGCTGCTGGCCGGGCTCGACCCGGCGCGCCGCGGCACGCTGGTCGCGGCCGGCGACGGCAGGGGCGCCTACCGTTTCGACATCCGCCTTCAGGGCGAGGGCGAGACGGTCTTCCTGGAGTTCCAGTGACAGCTGATCAGTCGGACGCCGGTCTGCTCGCCCCCGGGTGGACCGGTTCCCCGGCGGCCTCCGCCACGAGCGACGCGGCCTACCTGCGGGCACTGCTCGACGCGGAGGCCGCGCTGACCCGTGCGCAGGCCGCGCTGGGCCTGGCCCCGGCCGCGGCCGGGAGGGCCGTCACCGAGGCCGCCGCGGGCGCCTTCGACGTACGCTCCCTCGCCGCGCGCGCCAGGAGCGGCGGGAACCCGGTGATCCCGCTGGTCGCGGACCTCACGGCGGCGGTCGGCACGGAGCACGGGCCGTACGTCCACCGGGGGGCCACCAGCCAGGACATCATGGACACGGCGACCATGCTGGTCGCGGTGCGCGCGCTGGAGGCGGTCCTCGCCGACCTGGACCGTACGCAGCGGGCGCTGGCGCGGCTGGCCGCCGAGCACCGGGACACGCCCGTGCCGGGCCGCACGCTCACCCAGCACGCCGTACCGACGACGTTCGGGCTGAAGGCCGCCGGGTGGCGGTCGCTGGTGCTGGACGCGCGTGACCGGATGTCGGCCGTACGGGACTCCCTGCCCGCCCAACTCGGCGGCGCGGCCGGGACGCTGGCGGCCTTCACGGCGTACGGCGCCGTGGACGCGACCGAGCTGCCCGCCGCCTACGCGCGTGAACTGGGCCTGCGCGCACCGCTGTTGCCGTGGCACACGCTGCGCACCCCGGTCGCCGACCTGGCGGGGTGCCTGGCCTTCGCGGCGGGGGCCCTGGGGAAGACGGCGGCCGACGTGCTCACCCTCTCCCGCACCGAGGTCGCGGAGGTCGCGGAGGGCGGCGGCGGCGGTTCCTCGGCCATGCCGCACAAGGCGAACCCGGTGCGGTCCACGCTGATCGCCGCCGCCGCCCTGCGGGCCCCCCAGCTCGCGGCGACGCTGTACGGCGCCCTGGTGGCGGGCGACGAGCGGCCGGCCGGGGCCTGGCACGCCGAGTGGGAGCCGCTGCGGGACCTGCTGCGGCTGGTCGGCGGGGCCGCCCGGGACGCGGCGGAGCTGACCGAGGGGCTGCGGGTGCGCGCGGACGTCATGCGCGGGCATCTCGGGCTCACCCACGGACTGATCGTCTCCGAGCGGCTCTCCGCCGAGCTGTCCGCGGTGCTCGGCCGGGCCCGCGCCAAGGAGCTGCTGACCCGGCTCGCGCCCCGCACCGTCACCGAAGGCCGCTCGCTGGGCGAACTCCTTTCCGAAGAAGCGGCGTTGAAGGACGTCGACCTCGACGGCCTCACCGACCCCGCCCGCTACACCGGCTCCGCCGGAGCCCTCACCGACCGTGCGCTGGAGCGACGTTGACCGAGAAGCTGCTCAACCACCTTGCCGAGGGGCCGGCTTCCGCTCCCCCGCTGATCCTCGGCCCCTCCCTCGGCACCTCGTACGCGCTGTGGGACGACGTCGCGCCCGAACTGTCGGTGACGCACCGGGTGATCCGCTGGGACCTGCCGGGGCACGGCGGCTCGGCCGCCGACCTGATCGGCCCCGGCGCCGGCGTCGGCGACCTGGCCGCCCTCGTGCTGGCACTCGCCGACTCCCTCGGCCTGGAGCGGTTCGCCTACGCCGGCGTGTCGCTGGGCGGGGCGGTCGGCCTGCACCTGGCGCTGCACCACCCCGAGCGGGTGTCGTCCCTGGCGGTGATCTGCTCGTCGGCCCACTTCAACGGCGACCGGCCCTGGCGGGAACGGGCCGCGCTGGTACGGCGCGAAGGACTGGCCCCGGTCGCGGAGAGTGCGAACGCCCGCTGGTTCACGGGCGGTTTCACCGTACCCGGGCTGGTCGCCGACCATCGCCGCGCCGACCCGGCGGCCTACGCCGCCTGCTGCGACGCGCTGGCCGCGTTCGACCTGCGCGAGCGGCTCGCGGAGATCACCGCACCCACGCTGCTGATCGCCGGGCGCGAGGACCCGGCGACGCCGCCGGCGCATCTGCGGGAGATCGCGGACGCGGTGCCGGGCGCCGCGCTCGTGGAGATCCCGGGCGCCTCCCACCTGGCCCCCGCGCAGTGCCCGCAGGCCGTGGTGGCCGCGCTGCGCGCCCACTTCGGCGAGGGCGCCGGGCCGGGCATGCGGGTACGGCGGGAGGTGCTCGGGGACGCGCACGTGGATCGGGCCCAGGCCCGCCAGACGCCGTTCACCGCCCGCTTCCAGGACTTCATCTCCCGCTACGCCTGGGGCGAGATCTGGACCGACCCGACGCTCGGCCGCCGTGAGCGCAGCATGATCACCCTGACCGCGCTGGTCGCGCACGGCCACTACGACGAGCTGGCCATGCACGTCCGGGCGGCCCGGCGCAACGGACTCACCCCGGAGGAGATCGGCGCGGTCCTCCTCCAGACGGCCGTCTACTGCGGGGTCCCCGCGGCGAACTCCGCCTTCGCGACGGCCCAGCGCGTCCTGGCGGAGGAGACCGACGAGGGGTGACCGTGCGGGGCCCGGCGCGCCGGCGTCGCGGGGCCGGGCGCCCCGCCCCGACCGGCGCCCCGGCGTTGCGGGCCCGGCCCGGAGCCGCCCCCGCGGGGCCCCGGGGCGTCCGGGGCCGGACGCCGCCCCGCCGGGGGCCTCGTCCTCTGCGCGACGAGGGCCCGCCGCTCGGGCTCCGTCAGGCCACGGCCGGGAGCCCGGCCCGGCGACGGCCGGAAGGAGGCCTCGCTGCCGGGCCCGTCACGTGCGGGCCTGCCGGGAGCCGGCCTCGCCGGGGCCCTCGCCGGCCCCGGGCCGGACGCCGTCCCCCGGGTGCCTACCTGCGGGTGCCTAACGTGCGGGTGCCTACCTGCGGGTCTGGCCCGGTACCAGGCCGACCGCCGGAGCGCCGAGGGCGTCCAGGGCGGTCTGGGCCTGGAGGGCGAGGCCGTCCGCGTCGCAGGAGCGGGCGAGGGTGAGGCCCCGCTGGAGTTCGGAGGCCGAGCGGGAGAGGATGCCGTACTCGACGCGGGCGGCGGCGTGTTCGTACTGGCAGGGCGAGGCCTCCAGGTAGGCGACCGCCTGGGCGGCGAGGCGGACCGCGCGCTGACCGGTCTCCAGGGCGGCGGCACAGCGCAGGGCCTCGCCTATGGCGGTGTCCGTGCCGAAGCGTTCGGCCTGGCGGCGGGCGTCGGAGGCCAGCCGGGCCGCGCGGGCGGGGTCCTCGCCGGCGAGCGCCTTGGCCAGGTCGGCGGCCCAGGGCACCATCACCGGGTTGAGGTGGCCGCGGGCGGCCGCCGCCTTCTCGGCTTCCTCCAGCTCGTTGACGCCGTCCTGGGTGCGGCCGACGGCCAGCAGCAGCCGGCCGCGCACCGACCGCGGGTCGGGCAGCACGATCGTGGACGGGTAGGGCGGGGCGAAGCCGTACTGCTCGGCGACGTTCCAGGCCTCCTGGACGTGTCCGCGGGCGAGCAGCGTGTCGACGAGGTTGCAGGTGGCCGACCAGTACAGGGGCAGGCCTCGCCCGACGCGTTCGGCGATGCGCAGTGACTCCCGCAGGGACTCCTCCGCCTCCCTCAGCCGGCCCCGGCGGCGCAGGCCGAGTCCGAGGTAGGCGTGGGCCAGGGCGAGGTGGCCGCCGCTCCAGCCGGCGGTGACGTAGGCGCGCAGGGCCTCGTTGAAGAGGGCTTCGGCGCGATCGAGCCGGTCGGTGTAGGCGTACGAACTGGCCAGCATCATCAGCAGTTCGAGGCCCCACTCGGGGTCGGTCCAGCCGAGGCCGGGTGCGAGGCGGCCGTTGACGAGTGCGCGGTCGCACAGTTCGACGACCACTTCCGCGTTCTCGCCGTGGGTCATGGCGTCGAAGCCGCGCAGGATGAGCAGGGCCCGCTCGGCGTTGTCGCGGCCGGTGCAGGTGGCGGCGAGCCCGCTGAGTTTCGCGGAGCGGCCGGGCGAGGTGGTCTCGCCGGCGTGGATGCCCTCCCACATGAACTGCACCGCCTGGAGCCGCATCCGGGCCGGCCCGGCGGGCTGCCGGGCGGCCTCCGCCTCGACGGTGCGGACGGCCTCCTCCAACTGGTCGTTGTGCGTGAGGGCCTGAGAGAGGCAGTAGACGGCGTCGACCCGTTCGGCGTTGTCGAGGCCGGGCACGGCGAGCGCGGTCCGCAGGTGCTCGATGGTCCTGGCGGGCGAGATGAGCAGGGTGGCGCAGCCGAGTTCGTAGAGGACGTGCGGGTGCACGTCGGGCGCGGGCGGTTCCGCCAGGGCGCGTTCCAGGCAGCGGCGGGCCGCTTCCGGGGCGCCGACGGCGAGGTGTTCGCGGGCGGCCTCGCGCAGTTGCTCCACGAGTTCCTCGTCGTCGTCCGCGTGGACCTGGAGCAGGTGCCGGGAGGCCGCCGCGAGGCCCTTGCCGGCGTCCATGACGACCTGGGCGGCGATGCCGTGCATCGCCTTGCGCAGCCCTTCGGGGATGGAGTCGTAGACGGCGGTGGCGATCAGCGGGTGGACGAACTCCAGGTCGCCGTCGTCGGCGGGGGCGGCCACCGCGTCGGGTGTGGTGAGGATGCGGGCGGTGCGCAGCAGCTCGGCGCAGCGGACCGCGACCTCGTAGCGCATGCCGGCGAGCCGGGCCGCCTGGTCGACGGTGATCCCGGCGCCGAGGATGGCGGCCGCCATGGCGAACCGGGTGGCGTCGACGCCCAGTTGTTCCAGGCGGTCGACGAGGCCGCCGCCGCGTGCGGAGCGGTTCAGCGGGCGCAGTTCGGTGGCGGAGGACTCGCCGGGCGCGAGGGCCCGGTCCCGCACCTTGGCGAGGAGTTCGACGGTGTCGTAGGGGTTGCCGCCGGTGACGGCCCAGACCTCGCGGCAGAACGGGTCGTCGGCGTGCTCGCCGAGGGTGGCGCGGGTGAGGCCGGCGACCGCCTCCGGGGTCAGGGCGCTCAGGCTGGTGACGGACTGTCCGGCGACCGCGGCGACCGCGTCGAGGTACTGGACGACGTCGCCCTTGACCTCGCTGGTCCTGCGGGCCACGACGACCAGGACGGACAGGTCGTCGAGGCGTTCCACGAAGGCGGCGAGCCAGCGCAGGGTCTCCTGGTCGGCCCAGTGCGCGTCGTCCACCAGCAGGACGAGCGGCCAGTCCCGCCGGGCCAGCCGGGTCACTGCGGCGACGAGGCCGTCGCACACGCCCTGCGGGTCGGCGTGGCCTTCGCCGGGTTCGGCGATGCCGAGGGCCGGGCCCGCGATGTCGTACCAGTCACCGAGGTATTCGCGGGCCTCCTCCGGGTGCAGTGACAGCAGGGCGGGCTGGAGCAGCTGCCGCACCACGTTGAAGGGGACGGACCTGAGGGTCTCGCCGCCGCGGGCCGACCACACCGTGCAGCCGCGGGCCTCGGCGATGCGCCGTGTCTCGGCCAGCAGTGCCGTCTTGCCGAACCCCGCGTCGCCGCGCAGCAGGTGCACCCGGCCCGGCGAGGAGCGGTCGGCGCACAGCTGGTCCACCACCCGCTCGATGACGGCCACTTCCTCGTCGCGCTCCCACAGGGGGGCCGAGGCGGCCGCCGTGGGCCGTACCTCCGTCATCCCGCTACCTCCCCAAGTCGCCCGAACGACGTACCGGACCTCGAGCGTAGCCGTCCGGCGGCCCGTGCGGAGGATGGTCGGCCCAGCTGTTGCCCCGGTGGGCGACGGGCGGCGCCCCGCCGGGGCCCCGCGGGCCTGCGGGTGAGCCCCCGAACGTCAACGAGGCCGGACTCGCGGCGAATTGACGTCGATTTTACGCCAACGCGGCACGGAGTGCCGGACCGGCCTCCGGAGAAGAGTCGGGACAAGAGGCGATCCCTCTCATACGACTTTCACCGATGCCTCATACGGTGGGGGCATGACGCAGGTGACTCCCCCCGGGTGGTACCCCGACCCCGGGCAGACGAATGACGCCCCGCCCACCGAGCGCTGGTGGGACGGCGGGGCATGGACGGACCAGACCCGTCCCGCGGGCTCGGCCGCCGCGTGGGGTGCGCCGGCGCAGGCCCCGACGGCCGGAGCCTTCCCGGCGTACCCGGCATATCCGGCGTACTCGTCCGCGCCGCCCACCGGTTCGCGGCGCGGGCTGCGCACCGGGGCGGCCGTGGTGGCGGCCGTGGCGGTCCTGGCCAGCATCGGGGTCGGCGTGTACGCGCTGACCAAGGACGACGGCGGCTCCGCCGGGCCCGGTACGGCCCAGGGGCCCGGCGGCCGGGGCGGTTCCGGCGGGCAGGACCCCTTCGGCGACTCGGGGGGCTCGGGCGGCTCCGGCGGCCCGGGGGGCACCTCGCCGGCCCCCGAGGGGTCGGAGGCGCCGAAGATCGAGAGCGGCGCGGTGACCGACGCGCTCAACGGCATCAGCATCCCCGTCCCGGACGGCTGGAGCGGGCAGGAACTGGACGTGGGCGCGCAGATAACGTCCGAGTCCTCCTACAAGTGCCCCGGCGACACGTCGAAGACCTGCACCAAGGGCGGCGTGTACTCGGCTCCGGCCCAGGTGCCCGGCTCCACCGCGGAGGCGGTCGCCAAGGCGGACATCGAGGCCAACGCCGAGGAGTCGTACGGCGGCACCACGTACGGCGAGATCACCTCGCACCAGGTCCTAGCCTCGCGGGCGGTGACCGTGGCCGGACAGAAGGGCTACCTGGTGCGCTGGAAGGCGGTCACGAGCAAGGGCGCCGACGGCTACGTCGAGTCCCTGGCCTTTCCGGCGCCCGCGGACACCAAGCGGATCGTGGTCCTGCGTTTCGGCGTCGACGCCGACCAGGAGGTGTCCGTCATCGACGAGATCACCAAGGGCATCAAGGTGTCGACGGGGAGCGGCGGCGGACAGGGCGTCTGAGCACGGACCCGGCCGGGCGGGCCGCACCGCGCGGGCGCGCGTCCGACCGGGCTGACGGGCGCCGGCCGGGCCCCGCTCGACTGAGCGGGGCCCGGCTTCGTCCGGCCCGGCTTCGTCCAGCCCGGCTTCGTCCAGCCCTGCGGGCCCGGCCGCCGCGGTGCGGCCCGAACCGGCACGGCCGGGCCGGCCGTCCGGCCCCGCCGCCGGGTCCCGGCCGCCCGCGACACACGAGCGGCCGGGTGGGACGCCCCTCCGCTCAAGGGGCGTCCCACCCGGCCGGGGGTGCGCGCCGCCCCCGTCCCCACGGTGCGGCGCGAGCAGGTCACCGTCCGGTCATCCCACGGACGGCGGCCTGGGTCCTTCCGCTCCGAGACCGAGTGCCGGCAGCACGGCGGCCTCCACGAAGCGCAGCAGGTATTCCTCGTCGGCGTACTCCCCGTCCACCACGGGGCGGGCGCGGACGACGCCGAACATCTGGGCCGGGATGTACTCCAGCGCCGGGTGGCCGGCCGCCACCTCGCCGCGCTCGACACCCCGCCGCAGGATCTCCCGCAGGGCGGCGATCTCGGGTTCGACGATGGCCTCGCGCAGCGCGCCCGCCAGCTCCGCGTCCTGGGTGACGGCGTGTCCGAGCGCCTGGAGGAGTTTGGTGTCGGTCATGGACCACCGGGCGGCTCCCCGCGCGGCCTCGCGCAGGTCGTCGGCGAGTGATCCGGTGTCGATCCCGGCGAGCCGCGACCGGCGGCGGGAGCGCAGGGCCGCCACCACGAACTGGGGTTTGGTCTTCCACTGCCGGTACAGCGTGGACTTGCTGCACCGGGTGCTGGTGGCGACGCCCTCCATGGTGACGGCCTCGTACCCGCACTCGCGGATCTGTTCCAGGACGGCGTCGAAGAACTCCTGCTCACGCTCGGGCGTGAGCTTGGAGCGGCGCGAGGCGGCGACCGATTCCGGTCCGTCCGCGGCCTGCGACGTCATCGGCCCTTCTCCTCACTGCTGTTCGGCGGCCCTCGGAGGGGCCGCTTCCAGTGTGTCGCACGTCCATCGATACGACAGTGTACCGATACGCCAGTGTACCGGTACCCGAGCGTACCGGTACCGGATCGTATCGGTACACTGACGTATCGGTACGATGTCGTATCGATGCTGCGCGCAGGTCCCGGACCCGCACACCGGCGCACCGGCGTCCCGGCGCACCGGGACGCGCACCTGCACGCCACACGCACGGACACGGGCACGGCACCCGCGCAGCACACGCACCACTCACACGCACCACGTCAGCGAAGGGGCCGGGGGATGAATGCCCGCACCGAGCCTGAAGAAGCGGAGCCGGCCACACCGGCAAGGCCGCCGATAGTCCGGGAACTCCTGCTCGTCGCCGGACTCTTCCTCGTCTACAAATGCGGCCGGCAGCTGGCCACGGGCCACACCGCCGAGGCCTTCCGCAACGCGCACCGCGTGTGGGACGCGGAACGGTGGCTGCGGCTGCCGGACGAGGACGCGGCGCAGTCCCTGCTGCTGCACGGCGACGGCCTGGTCCACGTCGCGAACACCTACTACGCGACCGTGCACTTCCCCGCCACCGCGGCCTTCCTGGTCTGGCTCCATCTGCGGCGTCCCGCCCACTACGTCTGGGCCCGCCGGGTGCTGGCCGCCGTCACGGCCGCCGCCCTGGTGGTCCATCTCACGTTCCCCCTCGCACCGCCCCGGATGCTCACGGCGACGGGACTGATCGACACCGCGCGGGTGTACGGGCCCTCGGTGTACGGGCCCCCGCAGACGGACACCCTGTCGAACCAGTTCGCGGCGATGCCCTCGCTGCACTTCGGCTGGGCCCTGATGGTCGCCGTCGGGCTGATCGTCGCCACCCGGTCGCGCCTGCGGTGGCTGTGGCTGCTGCACCCGCTGGTCACCCTGCTGGTGATCGTGGGCACGGCGAACCACTACTGGCTGGACGCGCTCATCGCCTCGGCACTGCTCGGGGTCGCCCTCGCGGTGATCCGTGCGCCGCGCCGCACGGTGACGACGGCCGGACGCGGTGCGCCCGCCGGTGGGCCGGCCCGGCCGGCCGAGGAGAGGACGGCCGGGGAGAAGGCGCTCGTGGGGGCGGGCCGATGAGCGCCGCCCTCGTCGCCGTCGTCCTGTCGCTGTTCTCCGCGGTCGCCTACGCCGCCGCGGCCGTCGCCCAGGAACGGCTGGCCGCCCGCTCCCCCGGCACCGGATTCGTCCGGCTGCTGGGCAGCGGCGCCTGGTGGGCCTCGGTGGGGCTCAACGGCGGGGCCGCCGTGCTGCACGTCGTGGCCCTCACGTACGGCCCGCTGACCCTGGTGCAGCCGCTCGGGGCGCTCACCCTGGTCGCGGCCGTGCCGCTGGGCGCGCGCATCGCCGGCCGGAGGGTCGGCGCGGCCGAGTGGCGGGGCACCGCCCTGACCCTGCTCGGACTGGCCGCGATCCTGGTCACGGCGTCCGGTCCGGCACCCGAGGACGTACTGAGCGGGTCCGAGGCGGTCGCGGTGGCGGGGGTGACGGCGGCGCTGATCGGGCTGCTGGCCCGGCCCGGCTCCCGGCCCGGCCTGCGGCACGCGAGCGCGTCCGGCTTCGCCTCCGGGGTGGCCTCCGCGCTCACCCAGACCGTGACGGTGGCCGCGTCCGACCGGTCCGGTCCGCTGCTGGGCGTGCAGGTGACCGGGGTGGCGCTGCTGGTGGCCGCCTTCGCCACGGGCGGGCTGCTGCTGTCGCAGACCGCCTACCGGGACGGACTGGGGGCCCCGCTGGCGGTGGTGACACTGGCGAACCCGGTGGCCGCCGCGGTGATCGGTCTCACGCTGCTGGGCGAACGGCTCCAGGGCGGGGCGGCGGGCGCACTCCTCGCGGTCGCCGGAGCGGGCCTCTCCGCGTGGGGCGTGGTGCTGCTGTCCCGCGCGGCGCCGGAGTCGGCACCGGGAGCGGCGACGGGACCGGCACCGGTTCCGACCGCGGCTCCCGCGGCGGGCCGGACCCCTGGACGCCTCACCGCCTACGCCTCTGGGCGCCCGTCCCGACGCGGTTCGCGGTACGGCGGCGGGCACACCGGGGACGGCGGGGACGGCGGGGACGGGCACCACACGCACGGCGACGGGCACGACGGGCATCCGGTGGCCGCGGTGCTCGCGCTGAAGCCGGGGACGGCCTCGGCCGAACCCGCGCTGCTGCCCCGGCCGGCCACGGGACCGGGGCGCCTCACCACGCTGTGACCGGGGTCAGCCGAGGCCGCGGGAGTCCTGCTTCAGGGCCGTGTCCACCGTCAGGGCGGTGGCGACGACCAGGCTCAGCAGGGGTTCGGGCAGCTGGTAGTGGATCTGCAGGACATAGTTGTCCGCGGTGGTGAAGAGGGTCTTCGCCAGGCCTTCCCAGGTCTTGGTGATCCGGGCGACCTCGTTGCCCGCGTGGTCGACGATCGCGAAGTTCCAGGCCCGCCAGTTCTCCGCCTTGATCGCGCCGACCTGCCCGCCACCGGCGTTGATGGCGAAGTTGATCTTTCCGAAGATGTTCTGCTGGACGATCTCGCCGACCGGCTGACCGTCGGGACGCGTCACGAGCACCCGGGACTTGAGGAACTTGCGCGGGCGGGTCAGCAGCAGGACCGGCTGACCGTGAGCGTCGCGGATCTCCAGCCGGTGCGTCATGAACTGGTCGATGCTGGCGACGAACCGCAGGACCTTGCGCAGCGCGCTCTGCCCGACCTGCACGACCGAACCGAGCTGATTGCCCCGCTGGTCCATGACCTTGTACTCGTTGGTCAGCTCGATCAGCTTGGCCTTCTGGTTGACCACCAGCACCGGCTCGCTGAACAGCGTGCCGCCACCGGGGCCGCCCGCCGCGACCCCCGCCTGCTGCTGCACCTGGCGCTGCACACGGGGGTCGGGTCCGGCGGCCGGCTGCGCGGGCACCTGCGACTGGGCGGGCTGCGCGGGTACCGGCTGCTGGGCGGGCTGCGCGGGCACCTGCGACTGGCCCTGCGCCGGCTGCTGCTCGGCGTGGGTGTGCTCGGTCCACCGGGAGCCGTCCCAGTACCGCAGGGTCCGGTCGGCCCCGTGCGGGTCCGGGTACCAACCTGAAGGTGTGTTCGAATGCGTGGTCACCGGGGCACACTACCCCGAGCCCACCCGGACCTGACCAGCCCCCACGATGCGGTGCTCACCGTGCTTCCACCCGCGCGGTGTGCTCATTCCGTGACGATGGCCGGGTCGCTCACACCGGGGCGCCCGTTCTCGACGTGTCCGGCGAACCGGCGCCGGAACGACGGGTCCGCGGCGGAGGTGACGGTGAGGTCGTACCAGCGCCGGCTGGCGCTCAGGTCGACGGTGCGCTTGAGGACGGCGCCCACCCGGACCCGTACGGTCGTGGTGCGGCCGCGGTAGCCGTCGGCCACCTTCAACTCCACCGTGCCGGAGCCCCGGTTGGTGAAGGTCAGCTCCACGTCGTCGCCCACGTGCCGGGCGACGACCTCGGGCCCCGCGGTCCTCCCCGGTCCCTTGAAGACGCGCAGGAAGCCGTTCGGTCCGTGCACGGTGAGGTCGTGGGAGCCGCCCGAGTACGCCGGGTCCCAGGTGTCGGAGATCTTCTTGCCGGCTTCGGTGGTGTACGTCCACGGGCCGTCGGCGCGGTTGCCGGAGGTGACCAGGAAGGCGGCGCCGGCCTTGACGCCGGAGGCGAAGGTGAGCGTGAGCTTCCCGGTGGCCGGGTCCACCGAACCGTCCACGGCGGGCGCGTACTTGAGGGGTCGGGCGGGCCGCAGGCCGCGTTCCTGCCGGGGCAGGGTGCCCTCGGCGGGCGGGGTGGGCCGGTAGTCGGGGTGGCGCTCGCGGTCCTGCGGCTCGTACCCGTCGGTGTCGGGCAGCACGACCGGCCCGGTGTCCCTGCGGGAGAAGTCGAAGGCGGCCGTCAGATCGCCGCAGACGGCCCGCCGCCAGGGCGAGATGTTCGGCTCGCGCACTCCGAAGCGGCGCTCCATGAAGCGGATGACCGAGGTGTGGTCGAGGGTCTCGGAGCAGACGTAACCGCCCTTGCTCCAGGGCGAGACGACGAGCATCGGCACCCGCGGGCCGAGGCCGTACGGACCGGCGACGCGGTTGCCGCCGCCCGGGTACAGGTCCAGGGAGACGTCGACGGTGGACCTGCCCCGCTCGTCCGACGTCGGCGGGAGCGGCGGCACCAGGTGGTCGAAGAAGCCGTCGTTCTCGTCGTAGGTGACGAACAGCGCCGTCCTCGCCCACACCGCCGGGTTGGAGGTGAGCGCGTCGAGGACCTGGGCGATGTACCAGGCGCCGTAGTTGGAGGGCCAGTTGGAGTGCTCGGAGAAGGCCTCCGGGGCGGCGATCCAGGAGATCTGCGGCAGCTTGCCGGCCTTGACGTCGGCGCGGAGCCGGTCGAAGTAGCCGTCGCCGTTCTTGACGTCGGTGCCGGTGCGGGCCTTGTCGTAGAGCGGGTCGCCGGGGGCGGCGTTGCGGTACTTGTCGAAGTAGAGCAGCGAGTTGTCGCCGTAGTTGCCGCGGTAGGGGTCCGGTATCCAGCCCCAGGAGCCCTGCGCGTCGAGGCCGTCGCCGACGTCCTGGTAGACCTTCCAGGAGACGCCCGCCTCCTCCAGGCGCTCGGGGTAGGTCGTCCAGTCGTAGCCCAGCTCCTCGTTGCCCAGGACCGGGCCGCCGCCCCGGCCGTCGTTGCCGGTGTGTCCCGTCCACAGGTAGTAGCGGTTGGGGTCGGTGGAGCCGATGAAGGAGCAGTGGTAGGCGTCGCAGACGGTGAACCTGTCGGCGAGCGCGTAGTGGAAGGGGATGTCCTCGCGGGTGAGGTACGCCATGGTCGTGGTGCCCTTCGCGGGCACCCACCTGTCGTACCTGCCGCCGTTGTAGGCCGCCTGTCCGTCGGGCCAGCTGTGCGGGAGGCCTTCGAGGAACTGCATGCCGAGGTCGTCGGCGGTCGGGTGGAAGGGCAGGAGGTCCCTGGTGCCGTCGGACTGGTGCCACACGGACTTGCCGCCGGGGAGCGTCACGGGATGCGGGTCGCCGAAGCCGCGCACGCCCCGCAGCTTGCCGAAGTAGTGGTCGAAGGACCGGTTCTCCTGCAT
Source organism: Streptomyces sp. NPDC017202 (assembly GCF_044331705.1). NCBI lineage: Bacteria > Bacillati > Actinomycetota > Actinomycetes > Kitasatosporales > Streptomycetaceae > Streptomyces > Streptomyces sp. NPDC017202. The sequence goes on from NZ_JBIRNP010000003.1 coordinate 136,133, forward strand.
CAGGACGACGATGTGCTCGACGTCCTCGATCGTCCCGGTGCGGTGGTGGGCCGGCAGTGCGGCGGCGCGCTCGATGCTGCTCGACAGCGCGCTGAACGCCGTGGTGGCACCCGCGATCTGGAGGAATCTGCGCCGGTTGACTTCGGACATGGGTGAAGGACCTCTCGTGCGGGGCGGGTTCGGCGGCCGGTCGTCGGGCGGGGAAGTGCGCGCGCAAGGAGTGTTCCAAGGGCACGCAACGCGGGGGAAGGGACGGATGGCGCCCACGTGAAGGCCGACGGTACGGGGGGTGCGGAACGGCACACCGTCGGCGGTGCGGGAGGGACGGCGCGCGGCACCGTCGGCGGTGCGGGGAAGGGGCGGAACGGCACACCGCCGGCGGTGCGGGAGGGACGGAGCTCGACACCCCGGTTGCCGCGGCCTCGTGGACGGGCTCAGCCGCCTCCGGCGACGCGCCGCCACCCGTTCGCGGGGCGGCCGGAAATCGGCGGATGGCCGGGAAGCCGCCGTCCGCCCGTGCGTCGGGCACGGGCCGGGCGCAGCCGTACGCGCCAAACCCTCCGGACCGGTCCCGGTCCCGGACGTCCCCGCCCGCACCCCCGCTCCCCTGGGTCACAGACCGGCTACCGTGCGCGTTTGCCGCCCTTCCGGGGCGGACACGGGTTCGTCACGCGGTCTTCACACGGGGCACACTTCCGGCCGATCGGGATGCCCGGCCGGCCGGCGGGGCAGACGATGCCGAGCGCCCCTGCCTAGCCTCCCGGCTCATGCGATCACCACTGATGAGACGCCTCGGCCTCGGTACCGTTCTCGCCGTCGTCCTGGCCGTGTTCGGCCTGACGCCCGTCGCGAGCGCGGACCCGGCTCCGGCCACGCTGACGTTCGCCACCGACAGCGCGACCACCACGCCCGGCGGCACGGTGAACCTGTCGATGACGATCACCAACAACAAGACCTACGACATCTGGTTCGTGTACCAGACGATCGACCCGACCTGGCTGACCACCCAGCGCCCCGACCTGAAGTACGGCTTCACCGGCTGCTCCCTGGCGACGGCCGCCGGCACCACCCCCTGCTCCGGGACCGGACCGGCCGACCTCGGCGCCAACTACGGCACCACCGTCCCGCCCGGCCAGAGCCGTACCGTCACGCTGACGCTCCAGATCGCCGCCGACTCGGGCTGCAACGGCAACATCGGCTTCTACTCCTACTTCTACGCCGAGTTCAGCGACACCACCAGCATCAGCGGCGGGCCGGTGTACACGCCGGAGACCCGCGTCCTGTGCGCCTGACGGACCGGCCCCCCGGCCCGCCCGGACACCTCGACCCCGGCGGGCCGACTCCGGCGGATCCGGCCCGACGGACCGTCACAGCACGTCGGAAACAGTCAGGTTGACCTGAAAACGGCCCACGATCCGAAACCGGCCTGTGAGCGGGCCCACATCACGACCGGGATCGCGGGCCCGGGTCCGGCGGGCCGGACCCGTCCGCCGGTACGCCCTCCGGGCCCCGGACCAGCAGGCGTCTCCCTCGCGCCACCCGGTTCCACGGCGTACCGGCGGACGAACCCGCGCCACTTCCGGTTCCTCCGGCACCTCGTTGGTCACCTGCACTTTTCCGTCATGTTTCGCAACACCATCACGAAAGCTACACAGAGACATCACCATGTGACGCGACGGATGCGTCGACGACCGGCTTCTGAGGGGGATGCCGGCGCCGCGCCAGGGGGTGCGTCCGCTCCACGGGAGCCGTGCTCACCCCTGCCCGGGGAGGGGACTTCACCGCATGAAGCGGACCATACGCACCACCGTGCTCACGGTCGGTGCGCTCATCGCCGCGTTCGGCCTGCCGGCCGGCACGGCGCACGCCGACACCACCGCACCCCGCGTCGACCTGCGGGTGCTGGTGGTCAGCGACGGCGGCCCGGCCACCGGCGCCATCGCGGCCGAACTCGACGCGGCCGGCACGCCGTACACCGAGATCGACCTGACGCAGGCGGGCCGGCCCGTGATCGACGGCGGTTTCCTGGCCGACACCGTGGACGGCCGGCCACGCGCCAGGTACCAGGCCGTGGTGCTGCCGAACGACAACCCGTTCCCGGCCGGTTCCACCGAGATGGCGGCCCTCGCCGCCTACGAGCGGACGTACGCGGTGCCCCAGGTCGACGCCTACACCTACGCGCGTCCGGAGGCCGGCCTGCAGTACCCGGTGTACGGCGGCTACTCCGGCAGTCTCGACGGCGTGCGGGCCTCGGTCACCACCGCCGGCCGGGCGGGCCCCTTCGGCTACCTGGACGGCTCCGTGCCGTTCGAGGACAACGACCCTGCCGTCGGCGAGAGTTACGCCTACCTGTCGACCCCCGTCGCGGGCGCCGACTTCACCTCGTACGTCGACGCGCCGGTCCCCGGCCGGGCGACGCGCGGTTCCCTGGTGGGCGAGTACCGGCACGACGGGCGGCGCGAGCTGGTCGTCACGTTCGTCTACAACCGGTACCAGCAGCAGTTCCGGCTGCTGGCCCGCGGCATCGTGGAGTGGATGACCGGCGGTGTGCACCTGGGCGCCTCCCGGAACTACTTCGCGGTGCACGTGGACGACGTGTTCGCCGCCGACGACCGCTGGAACACCGCCCTGAACTGCACCCCGGGCGACGTCGACTGCACGGACCCGAACGCCGCCCCGGACCCGATCCGGATGACGCCCGCCGACGTCGACCACGCCGTCTCCTGGCAGCAGGAGCACGGCCTCACCCTCGACTTCGCCTACAACGGCGCGGGCAGCGTCGACCACCGCGAGGACCACGGCGGGGCCGACCCGCTCGCCGACCGGCTGATCGCCGGACGCGACGCGTTCCGCTGGATCAACCACACCTACACGCACGCCTTCCTCGGCTGTGTGCAGGACACCTCGGTGGTGCCGTGGAAGTGCGCCACCGCCGCCGACGGCAGCACGCGGTGGGTGAGCCGCAACGAGATCGCGGACGAGATCGCGGCCAACCGGGTGTGGGGCGAGGCGGCGGGACTCCCCCTGGAGAACGAGGAGTTGGTCACCGGCGAGCACTCGGGCATGAAGGTGCTGCCGCAGCAGCCGGTGGACAACCCCAACCTGGCGCTCGCCCTCGACGACAACGACATCACCTGGCTCGGTTCGGACAACTCCCGTGAGCCCGAACAGCGTTCGGTCGGCCCGGCGACCACCGTCCCCCGCTACCCGATGAACGTCTTCTACAACGCGGGCCGCGCCGCCGAGCAGGTCGACGAGTACAACTGGATCTACACGAGCCGCGCCCAGGGCGGCAGCGGCATCTGCGAGGACAACCCGGCGACCACCACCTGCCTCGCCGCCCCGCTGGACCCGGCCACCGGCTACACCGGGCACATCGTGCCGCTGGAGACGCGGATCGCCCTCGGACACGTGCTGTCCAACGACCCCAGGCCGCACTTCATCCACCAGTCGAACCTCGCCGAGGACCGCATCGCCTACCCGGTGCTGAGCGGCGTCCTGGACGGCTACGCGGCACTGTTCGCGGACGACACCCCCGTGGTGAACCCGCGGATGAGCGAGATCGGCACCGAGCTGGGCCGCCGGGCCGCCTGGCGGAACGCCCTGGAGGCCGGCCGGGTGACGGCCTACCGCATCGGCGGCACGGTCACCGTCGAGGCGCCGGCCGGACTCCAGGTCCCCGCGACCCTGCCCACCGGCTCCACCCTGGACGACGCCGCGTTCGGCGCGCCGTACGCGGGCCTGCTGTCCGGCTGGACGCCCTCCGCCGGCACCCCGCTCACCCTCACCCTGGCGGCCTCCGCCCCCGCTCCGGCCGTCTCCGCCCCGGTCACCGGTACCCCCTCCGCCGCGGTCACCGAGCCGGCCCCGGACACCCGCGTCCCGGCGGGCGTCACCGAGCCGGTCGCGTCCTCCGCCAGGGACTGAACGGCGCACCGAACCGCGTCCACCGAAGGTCCCGGCCGTCCACCCGCGGCCGGGACCGCGACCGGCGAAACGGTCCCCAGAGGGACCTGCCGCCGGGTACGACCACCCCACACCTCGGCCGTGGAGCACCTCGATGCACGTTCCCCACGGCGCGCGACGCCCCGGCGCGACGCGCGTCACCCTGCTCACCGAAGGCACCTACCCGCACAGCCACGGCGGCGTGAGCGTGTGGTGCGACCAACTCGTCCAGGGCATGCCCGACCTCGACTTCGACGTCCTCGCCGTCACCGGCACGGGACGCGAACCCCTGGTGTGGGAGCTGCCCGCGCACGTCACACGGGTGCGGTCCGTCCCCATGTGGGGCGCCCCGCCCGAGGGACGCCCGCCGCGCGGCCGGTCCCGCCACCGGCTCGCCGCCGCCTACGAGCGGTTCCTCACCGCGCTCCTCGACCCGTGCGCGCAGGACGGGTTCGCACCCGCCCTGTACGCCATGGCGGGGGCGGCGACGGACGGCGGGCTGAGCGCGTTCCTGCGGGACGACCGGGCGATCGCCCTGCTGTCCTCGGTGTGGAACCGTCCCGGTCTGGCCGTCCGCGAGGCCCGGCCGACCGTCCACGACGCGCTGACCGCGACGTCCCTGCTGGAGCACGCCCTGCGTCCGCTGGCCGTACCGCCGCCGGAGAGCGGGGTCGCGCACGCGGTGAGCGGCGGCGTCGCGGCCCTGCCCGGCCTGGCCGCGCTCGAACGGCACGGTGTGCCACTGCTGTTGACCGAGCACGGCGTCTACCTGCGTGAGCGCTACCTCGGTTACCGCACCGCTCCCTACCGCTGGCCGGTGAAGGCGGTCGTCCTCGGCTTCTTCCGGCTGCTGGCGGAGGAGACCTACCGCCGGGCCGCGCTGATCACCCCGGGAAACCGGTACAACCGGCTGTGGGAGGAGCAGGGCGGCGCCGCCCCGGAGTCGATCCGCACCGTCTACAACGGGGTGGACCCCGCCGCGTTCCCGCCGGCCGGACCCGAGCCGCGGGCGCTCACCCTCAGCTGGGCGGGCCGGGTCGACCCGATCAAGGACCTGGAGACCCTGATCCGGGCCTTCTCCCTGGTGCGGGCCCGGCTGCCCGACGTACGGCTGCGGTTGTTCGGCGGGACGCCGCGGGGCGGGGAGGCGTACCGGGAGCGGTGCGAGGCGCTGGCCGCCGAGCTGGGGCACGCGGACGCCGTCACCTTCGAGGGCCGCGTCGACGACATCAAGGACGCCTACGCGGCCGGCAACGTCGTGATGCTGTCGAGCATCAGCGAGGGTTTCCCGTTCACCCTGATCGAGGCCATGTCGTGCGGGCGGGCCACCGTCTCCACCGATGTGGGCGGGGTCCGGGAGGCGGTCGGCGAGACCGGTCTGGTGGTGCCGCCGCGCGATCCGGCCGCGATGGCCGCCGCCGCGCTGGAGCTGCTGGGCGACCCGGCGCGGCGCCGGGCGATGGGCGAGGCGGCGCGGCTGCGGGTGATCGAGCAGTTCACCCTGCGGCAGACCATCGACACGTTCCGCGCCATCTATCAGGAACTGCCCACTCTCAAGAAGGAGTCGCCCGACCGGATCGTCCTGCCCGCTCCGGCGGTCACCGGCACGGGGAGCCTCGCCGGATGAGCGGGCCGATGTTCCTCGAACCCGGCGGCCCCGAACAGGACACGCTGGCGCTGCGGCTGGCGACGCCCCGGCCGCCGCGCCGCCGCCCGCGCTGGGCCCTGGACGAGGACACCCTCGCCGTCCGGCTGCCCCGGCGGGGCCCCGACGAGGAGGCGGTCAGCGCCCTCGCCGCCGAACTCGCCGACCGCGTCGGCCCCGCCGTCCACCCCTACGAGGTGGCCGCGCTGCTGGAGGCGGAGGGCCTGTCCGCCTCCGTGATCAAGGAGCGGTACGGTCACCCGAACCTGTTCTCGCTCGCCGCCGCGCTGTACGAGAGGGTGCCGCGGACCTTCCCCGAACCCGCGCCCGCGCCCGACCCCTGGCGCCCGGACACCGTGCGCTGTCTGCTGCGGGGTGCCCTGTTCGCCCTGCCGGGCCTGGCCTATCCGATGACCGCGCCCCTCTGGGACGCCGGCCGGCACACCGCCGTGCTGGTGGTGGCCGGACTGCTCTCCTGGGCCTGGGGACAGGCGCTGGGGCACCGGGCCCACCTGCGGATGGCGGCCGGGCGGCGGGAGGCCGGCCGTACCCTCCTCGTCGGCGCGCCCCTCGGGGCGACGGTCGCCACGGCCGCCGCCGCGCTGCCCGCCGGGGGCGGGCCGGTGACGCTGGTGGCGGCCGCGCAGTCGGTGTACCTGGCGGCGGCCGGCGTGCTGCTGGTGCTGGGCCGGGAGCGGCTGCTGCTGGCCGCGCTCGGTCCGCTGGTCGCCGGTGCCGCCGTGCTGCCGTGGTGGGACCTCGCGCCGTCGCTGCGGGCCGGGCTGCCGCTGCTGGCGCTGCTCGCCGTGCTCGCCGCCACCGGCCACGCGCTGCGCACCGTCCTCGCCGTCCCGCCGGCGCCGGCCGCGGCCCGGCCGGGGCTGCTGCGGTCGCTGCCGTACGGGCTGTTCGGGCTGGCCGCGGGGGTGCTGGTACTGCTGGAGGGCCACGAGGAGCCGTACGCCGTGATCGCGCTGACCGTCAGCATGGGACCGGCGGAGTGGCTGCTGTACCGCTACCGCGGGCTGTCCGTCGCCGCGCTGCGCGCCGCCGCGACGCCCGCCGGTTTCCTGCTGCGCTCGGCCGGCGTCCTCGCCCTCTGCCTGCTCGCGTACGTCCTGCCGCTGCTGCCCGCGGCCCTGCTCACCGGCGCCGATCCGGCCGTCCTGCTGCCGCTCGCCGCCGCCCTGTGGACCGGGCTGCTGCTCCAGGCCTTCGGGGTGGCCTGGCCGTCCGCCGCGATCTGTCTCACGGCCGCGGCCGGCGCCTCGGCGGCCGCCCTGTTCCGGCTGCCACCCGGTCCGGCCGCCCTGCCCCTGTGCTGCGGCGCCGCCGCGCTCTGTCTGGCCGGGTGCGCGCTGTGGCTGCTCGGCCGTCCGGCCCCGCACGCCTGACGGCACGCCCGCTCCGCCGCCCACGCCCCGACGACCACCGACGACCACCGGCAACACCGTCGACCACCGGCAACACCACCCATGACCGTCAACGACCGGAAGGATCAACCAAGGTGACCTCCGCACCGCTCGCCGCCGTCACCGGAGCCGAGGGTTTCATCGGCTCGCACCTCACCGAGGCGCTGGTCGCCTCCGGCCACCGGGTGAGAGCCATGGCCCAGTACAACTCCTTCTCCTCCTACGGCTGGCTGGAGACACTGCCCCCGGACGTCCTGGACCAGGTGGAGATCGTCCTCGGCGACGTCCGGGACCCCGGCTCGGTCCGCGGGCTCCTCGACGGCGCCGACGTGGCCTACCACCTGGCCGCGCTGATCGCGATCCCGTACTCCTACCGGGCGCCGCACAGTTACGTGGACACCAACGTCACCGGCACCCTCAACGTGCTGGAGGCGGTCCGCGCGCTGGGCACGCCCCGGCTCGTGCACACCTCCACCAGCGAGACGTACGGCACCGCGCAGACCGTGCCGATCACCGAGGACCATCCCATCAACACCCAGTCGCCGTACGCCGCTTCGAAGGCGGGCGGGGACCGGCTGGCCGACAGCTACCACGCGAGCTTCGGCACCCCCGTGGTCACGCTGCGGCCGTTCAACACCTTCGGGCCCCGCCAGTCGATGCGCGCGGTCATCCCCACCGTCATCGGGCAGGTGGCCGCCGGGGAGCGGACGATCACCCTCGGCGACCTGCGTCCCACGCGGGACTTCACGTTCGTCGAGGACACCGCGCAGGCGTTCCTCGCGGTGGGCTCGGCCCCCGCCGAACGGGTGGTGGGCCGCACCTTCAACGCCGGCACCGGCGGGGAGATCTCGGTCGGGGACCTGGTCGCGCTGATCGGCAAGGTGATGGACACCGCGCTCGACGTGCGCGAGGACGCCGCCCGCATCCGGCCGGCCGGCTCCGAGGTGCTGCGGCTGGTCGCCGACGCGAGCCGGCTCGCCGCCGCCACCGGCTGGCAGCCCGCCCACACCCTGGAGGAAGGCCTCGCGCACACCGTGGAGTTCTTCCGCGACCCGGGCAACCTGGCGCGCTACAAGACCGGCATCTACAACATCTGACCCGTCCGGCACGTCCCCGCACAGGCATGAAGGAGGAGCCCCATGCACGCAGTGATCCTGGCCGGAGGCAAGGGCGTCCGGCTGCGGCCGTACACCACCGCGCTGCCCAAGCCGCTCGTCCCCATCGGTGACCAGCACGCCATCCTGGAGATCGTGCTGCGCCAGCTCGCCACGGCCGGCTTCACCAGCTGCACCATCGCCATCGGTCACCTCGGCGAGATCATCCGCGCCTACGTCGGCGACGGCACCCAGTGGGGCCTGGCCGTCGACTACGCCACCGAGGAGAGCCCGCTGGGCACCATGGGCCCGCTGCTGAAACTGCGTGACCGGCTTCCGGAGACGTTCCTGGTGATGAACGGCGACGTCCTGACCGACCTCGACTACGCCGACGTCCTGCTCCGGCACCGCGAGTCGGGCGCGCCGCTGACCATAGCGACGTACGCCCGCAGGGTGCACATCGACTTCGGGGTGCTGACCACCACCGACAGCAAGGTCGTGGCGTTCACCGAGAAGCCGAGCATGGACTACCGGGTGTCGATGGGCGTCTACGGCCTGACGCGTTCGACACTGGACGGGTACACGGCCGGACTGCCTCTGGGATTCGACGAGTTGGTCCTCGACCTGCTGAAGTCCGGCGACGCGCCGCACGCCTACGACTTCGACGGGTACTGGCTCGACATCGGCCGTCCGGACGACTACGACCGGGCCAACGCCGAGTTCACCAGCCGCCGGTCGCTGCTGCTCAAGGGAGCCTGAGCACCACATGCGCATTCTCGTCCTCGGCCACACCGGCTACCTGGGCGCCCACGTCGCCGAGCGGCTGCGGGCCCTGCCGGGCACGCGGGTCCTCGGCGGCGGACGTTCGCCCGCCGCCGAGTTCCCCGTCGACCTCGCCGCCGTCCGCCCGGAGCAGCTGGCGAAGACCCTGGCCTCGGCCGCGCCCGACACCGTCGTCAACTGCGCGGGCGCGACCGGCGGCGACGCCGTGACCCTCGCGGAGGTCAACGCCCGCGGCCCCGCCGTCCTGTGCGCGGCACTGCGCGCGGCGGCCCCGGCGGCCCGCCTGGTCCACCTCGGCTCGGCCGCCGAGTACGGGCCCGGCGCCGTGGACACCCGGGTGACGGAGTCGGCGGCCACCAGCCCGGCCGGCCCGTACGGCGCCACCAAGCTCGCGGGGACGGTCGCGGTGACCGCGTCCGGGCTGGACGCGGTGGTGCTGCGGGTGGGCAACCCGGTGGGGCCGGGGGCGCCCGCCTCGGGGCTGCCGGGCCGGATCGCCGGACTGCTGCGGGCGGCGGGCCCGGACCCGGAGGCGGTGCTGCGCCTCGGCGACCTGTCGGCGTACCGCGACTTCGTGGACGTACGCGACGTGGCGCGGGCCGTGGCGCTGGCGGTCACGGCGCCCGGTCCGCTGCCGCCCGTCCTCAACATCGGCGGCGGGCGGGCGGTCCCGGTGCGCGAGCTGGTGCGGCGGATGGTGCGGCAGGCGGGTTTCGCGGGCCGGGTGGAGGAGAACGCGGCGGGCTCGGCCCGTTCCGCACCGGTGTCCTGGCAGTGCTCGGACATCGGCGCCGCCGCGCGGGCCCTGGGCTGGCGCCCGGTCCACACCCTCGACGACGCCCTCGCCGCACTGTGGGAAGGGGACGGTACGCCGTGAACCTGCTGATTCCGCTGTACGTCCACCCGGCCGAGGACCCGGGCGCCTGGCACCGGCTGATCAGGTCCGCCGCCCGTACCTACGGCGTCGTCCTCAACCCGGCGAACGGGCCGGGCGAGGGACCCGATCCGGCGTTCGCGGCGGCGGCCTCGGCGCTGCGCGCGGCGGGGGCGCGGCTGCTGGGGTACGTGGACACCGACTACGGGATCCGGGACGAGGCGGAGATCGCCGACGAGGTGCGCCGCCACCGTGAGTGGTACGCGGCCGACGGCTGTTTCCTGGACCGGGTGACGGCGACCGCGGACGGTCTGTCCGCCTGCCGCCGGCTGGTGCGGGCGCTGCGGCGGCAGGGGGCGGGGACGGTCGTGCTGAACCCCGGGGTCCACCCGGCGGTCGGGTACGCCCGGCTGGCCGACCTGACCGTCACCTTCGAGGGTCACTGGTCGACGTACGTCTCGGCCTTCAGCAGACCGGAGTGGACCGCCAGACAGGCGCCCGAGCGGCTGTGCCACCTGGTCTACGGGGTGCCGGAGGCGCTGGTGCCGCTCGCCGTGCGCACCGCGCACGAGCGCGGCGCGGCGGTCTGCGGCCCCGTCACCGGTGAACTCCCCAATCCGTGGTCCGAGTTGAGTCCGGCGCTGAGCGGGGTCCGGCCGTGAGGCGGGCGGTGGCGGGTGCGGCGGTGCTGGCCGCCGTGCTGGTGACGGCACTGAGCGGCTGTTCCGGTGACGGCCGGACCGGCGGGCCGGACCCGACGGCGAAGCCCCGGTGGCAGCCGCGCCCCGGCCTGGCCTGGCAGTGGCAGCTCGACGGCAGGGTCGACCCGTCGGCCGACGTGCCCGTGTACGACATCGACGGCTTCGAGAACTCCGCGGCCGACGTGGCCCGGCTGCACCGGGACGGCCGCAAGGTCATCTGTTACGTCAACGTCGGCGCCTGGGAGAGCTTCCGGCCCGACAAGGACGCCTTCCCGCGCGCGGTGCTCGGTGAGCCCAACGGCTGGGCGGGCGAACGGTGGCTGGACATCCGGCGGATCTCCGTCCTGCGCCCGTTGATGGCGAAGCGTTTCGACATGTGCCGCGACAAGGGGTTCGACGCGGTGGAACCCGACCTGATGGAGGGGTACGGCAACGAGACCGGCTTCCCGCTCACCGCGCGCGACCAGCTCCGCTACAACCGCATGATCGCCGGGCTCGCCCATGAGCGCGGCCTGTCGGTGGGGCTGAAGAACGACCTCCCCCAGATCCCCGAGCTGGTCGCCGACTTCGACTTCGCGGTGAACGAGGAGTGCGCCCAGTACGACGAGTGCGGCCGCCTCACCCCGTTCGTCACGGCGGGCAAGGCGGTCTTCCACGTGGAGTACACGGAGCCGGCCGGGGAGTTCTGCCCCGAGTCCCGCAGACTGCGCCTGTCCTCGATGCTGAAGAAGCCCGAGCTGGGGGTGTGGCGCAGGCCCTGCTGAGCGGGGCGCGGGGCGCCGTCGGGGACGCGGGGCGGGCGCCGTCGGGGACGCGGGGCGGGCGCCGTCGGGGACGCGGGGCCGTAGGGCGGGTGCCTCACGGGTGGACCGGAGCGAAACGTTTGCGTTTCGCTCGTCGGGCACCTAGGCTAGGTGTACGAAACGGTTTCGTTTTACCTGTTCGTCACCCACGCCACCACCGGCGTCACCCCCGACTTCGTCACCGACCACGACTGGAGTACGTCCCCATGGCTCACACAGCCGCAGCACCGGACACGGTGTCGCCCGGCAGGAGCGGCTCACCGGCCGAGGCCGCCGGGCCCCGCCACCGGTGGTGGGTCCTCGCCGTCATCGGGCTCGCCCAGCTGATGGTCGTCCTGGACGCGACCATCGTGAACATCGCCCTGCCGTCCGCCCAGGCCGACCTCGGCTTCTCCGACGGCAACCGGACCTGGATCGTCACCGCCTACTCCCTGGCCTTCGGCAGCCTGCTGCTGCTCGGCGGCCGGATCGCCGACCTCTTCGGCCGCAAGCCCGCCTTCCTCGTCGGCGTGAGCGGCTTCGCGGCCGCCTCCGCCGTGGCCGGCGCGGCCACCGGCTTCGAGATGCTCGTCGCGGGCCGCGCCCTCCAGGGCCTGTTCGGCGCACTGCTCGCCCCGGCCGCGCTCTCCTTGCTGACCACCACCTTCACCGACCCGAAGGAGCGCGCCAAGGCCTTCGGCATCTTCGGCGCGATCGCCGGCTCCGGCGCGGCCGTCGGCCTGCTGCTCGGCGGTGTCCTCACCGAGTACCTGGACTGGCGCTGGACCCTCTACGTCAACCTCTTCATCGCGGCCTTCGCCATCGTCGGCGGCTCGCTGCTGCTCCGGCGCACGGCTCGTGACCCCGGCGCCAAGCTCGACATCCCCGGCACGGTCCTCGTCACCACCGGCCTGTTCGGCATCGTCTACGGCTTCTCCAACGCCGAGTCCCACGACTGGAGCTCGCCGCTGTCCTGGGGCTTCCTCGCCGCCGGCACCGCGCTGCTGGCGCTCTTCACCTGGTGGCAGACCAAGGCGTCGCACCCGCTGCTGCCGCTGCGGGTGCTCCTGGACCGCGACCGCGGCGCGTCCTTCACCGCCATGCTGATCTCCAGCGCCGGAATGTTCGGCGTGTTCCTCTTCCTGACCTACTACCTCCAGCTCAGCCTCGGCTTCTCCGCCGTCCGGACGGGCCTGGCCTTCCTCCCGATGGTCGGTGCCCTCATGGTGAGCGCCACCCTGTCCACCAGCGTCCTGCTGCCGCGCGTCGGACCGAAGACCGTGGTCCCGCTCGGCATGGTGCTCGGAGCCGCCGGCATGGTCTGGCTGACCGCCCTCGGCCTGGACAGCACCTACGCGGCGGACGTCCTGCCCCCGCTGCTGGTCACCGGCCTCGGCATCGGCCTGATCATGGCCCCCGCCATGAGCGTCGCCACCAGCGGTGTGGCCACCGAGGACGCCGGAGTCGCCTCGGCCTCCGTCAACACGATGCAGCAGATCGGCGGCTCCATCGGCACGGCCCTGCTCAACACCCTCGCCGCCAGCGCCGCCACGTCGTACCTGGCCGGCAAGGACCCCTCCGACAAGCTGACCCAGGCCCGGGCCGCGCTGGAGTCCTACTCCGCCGCCTACTGGTGGTCGGCCGGCTTCTTCGCCGTCGGCGCGCTGGTCACGGCGCTGCTCTACCGGCGCGGCGTCCCGGCGGTCGACGCGGACGCCGCCCCCACCGTCCACATGTGAGCGGCATGTGGTGACCCGCGCCGGCCCGTGGGGACGGGGAGGGCGCGGACGACGGGCCCGGTGCTTTCGAGCACCGGGCCCGTCGGCATGCCGCACCGCTTCCGCCGCGACGCCGGGCGGACTCCCGCGTCCGGTACACGTCGCACAGCCGGGCCTCGGCACTCCCGCGTCCGGTACACGTCTGCACGTCGCACAGCCGGGCCTCGGCCGGGACGCCGAAGCCGTGCGGGCGCACCCGACCGCCCTCGGGCAGGAACGTGCGGTGCGTGTCCCGCTGACCCGGGCGCCGTCGGCGACCTGAACGCCGACGGTGCCCGGTCAGGCCTCGGGGGCGGGGACCACGCTGAGGTGTCCCGCGGTGCGGCGCGGACGCCGTCCCCCGCGGGGCGCCGGAGCGGGTGTCTCGCGCAGCACCATCGTCAGCCGCGTGTACCCCATCTCACGCAGCGTGCGCGGAGTCTCACCGACGATACGGCACTCGGTGGCGGGCCGGCGCGGGTCGGGGTGGAGCAGGGTGCGGACCGCCCCGTCGTGCTCGACGGCGTCCTCGCCCATGGCGCGCACCCAGTGCGGCAGTCCCTGCCGGTAGGCGGCCTCCATCAGGGGGTCCTGGGCGATCTCGCGGCGGATCGCCTGCAGGACGGGATCGTGGCCGTGCCCCTCGAGGGTCGCGGCGAACCGGGCGAGCACGGGCAGGCACCAGCCGGCCTCGTGGTCGCCGAGGACCGACGCCGCGTCCGGGTGGAAGAGGACGAACCGCAGGAAGTTGTCGTCCGGCAGCGCGGTCGGATGCGGGCTCACGTCGCGGAAAAGTGACGCGAAAGCGACGTTGGCGAGAACGACGTCCCAGCGGTGGTCGAGAACGACGGAAGGAAAGGGCACGGCCTCCAGGTACGCGGCGTAGTCCCGTAGGTAGGACTGGGCCTCGGGACTCGCGGGGACGGGCCGCGGTACCGACCGCTGCCCACCTGCCTGATACGCCATCGGGAGGTCACCCCTCTTGCCTCTGCGGCCTTCACGCGGCGTGCCGATCCTGCTGCCCGGCGCGCGGCGTGTCAACTATCGTGGCATTCGGCGCTCGTTGACGGCTGAAATTGGCCACAGTTGTGGCGAGACCTGGATGTGAGTTCGAAAGACCGGTTACTCTCCGGGCAGTTCACGGCGATCGCGTGTGCCCGTGAGAGGCTCGTGAGAGACGTAGGAGACCTGTCGGTGACGGATGGCTTCGAGGTTCCGGGCGCCACGGCGACGGTGCTGTTGTCGGCCGTCGTCGCCCGTGTCACCGCTCTCGCCGACCGGCTCGGCGTGCCGCACGCGGAGGTCTTCGGCACCGGACGGCTGTCCGTCGCCTCCGGCGTGCCCGAGTCCGTGGTCAAGGCCCTGCTGAGCGGCCGCCCGGCGGGGGAACCGGACGTGCAGGCCAGGTTCCTGCAGCGGCTGGACCTGTTGCGCCGCACCCGGCTCAAGCCCAACGGCCGCAGGTACACCCAGCAGGAGATCGCCGACGGCGCCGGTATGTCGCGGCAGCAGGCGGGCGCCCTCATCAACGGCGACCGCCGCCCCACCATGGAGCACTGCGACGCCCTCCAGCGCTTCTTCCGCGTGCACGCCGGCTTCCTCACGGCCGAGGACCCCGAGGCCCTGGCGGGCGCCCTCCAGCACATCGAGCAGGAGTTGCTCCAGAAGCTCGCCGCCCGGGAGGCGGCCGCGGCCGCCGAGGACCCGCTGGAGCGGCTGCTCCAGGACCACGGAGTGCGCGGGATCGCGTGGCGGGCCGCCCAACTGCCCACCGATCAGCACCGGGACAAGGTCGCCGAGTGGCTGGACATGCTCCTGGAGAGCGTGAAGCGGCCGGAGTCGTGATCCGGGGGAGAACTGGGAGAACTGTGGGCATCGCCAAGGACATGCGCCGGCTGTGCGGCGAACTGGTCGCGGAACTGACCCTCCCCGCGCCCGCCGCCCCCGCCGACCTGTACGCGGCCCTGTGCGAGGGCATGAGCCGCCGCCGCGGCCGCCCGGTCGTCTTCCGCACGGCCGCGTTCCCGCCCGGCACCGCCAGCGGCCTGTGGCTCGACATGGCCGACCAGGACCTCGTCGTGATCGAGGAACGCACCGCCCCCGATCACCAGTTGGTGATCCTGGGTCATGAGCTGTGGCACATGAAGGCGGGCCACTGCGGTCACCACGTGGAGGGCGCCGCGGTCGCGGCCCGGCTGCTCCACGACGGGGCGGACCTCCAGGCGACGGTCCGCAGCGTCGCCGCGCGCACCCGGTTCGACCAGGCCGAGGAGCGGGACGCCGAGAGCTTCGGCCTGCTCCTCGCCAGCAAGTGCCGTACCTGGCTGCCCGGTTCGTCGCCGCGCGGCCGCGGGCGGCGCGATCACCTGGCGGGCCGGATCGAGGCGGCGCTCGGGTACCTCGGGCCGCAGGACCGGGCCGGCGGCTGAGACGGGCCGGGGTCGGGGCCGACGGCCGGGACGGGCCGGGGTCGGGGCCGACGGCCGGGACGGGCCGAGGTCGGGGCCGGCGGCCGGGACGGGCCGCCTCGGGCCGCGGGGCGGACCTGGCGGCCGAGGTCGGGGCCGCATGTTCCGGCGTGACGTTCCGACCGGGGCGGGTCGGCCGGAACGGGTCGGCCGGTCCGGTGCCGTGGACGGGGGCCTGCACGCCGCCGCCACCGGCCGTCGGCTTTCCCGTGGGGGCTCTCGGTGACGTCCCGCCTCGGCCGAGCGGGCGAACCGCTGCCCGGGAAAGCCGGATTGTCAGTGGTGGGCGGCAAGCTGGGAGGTGCGCCGCCGCACGGGGGCGCACGCGCCCTGACCGGCGCGGGGGAGACGACGCCGACACGGGGAGAGCCGACCGATGCCCACTGCCGTACCGACCGACCTCGAGCGCACCGCCGTGCAGGCCTACCTGCGGCTGCTCCACACCGTGCGGGCGGCGTTCGGGGACGACGCCGGCGGTCCGCCGTACGACCGGCTGCCGCCGGTGGTGCCGCCCGCCGTTCTCGCCGAGGCGGAGCAGGCCCTGGCGGCCGCCGGTCTCACGGGCGGCGAGGAGGAGTTCTTCCGGCTGCTGCGCGGCTGGTTCCCGGAGCGGTGACGGCGGGGTGACCGGGCGGTGGGGCCGCGGGCCCGCGGGGTTCAGCCGTGCGGGACGGTGATCGCCGTCGCCACCAGTCCGCGGCCGACGATCCAGCCGCCCGCGAAGTGTCCGAGGCGGTGGCCGCCGACCACCGGTCCGGGGACGAGGAGCCGGGCCCTGAGGGTGCCCTGCGAGGCGCCCGCGGGTCCGGCGTCGATCTCGATGTCGGCCTCGGCGAAGTCCAGCCACTTCCGGGTGAGGGGGAACCACGCCTTGTAGACGGATTCCTTGGCGCTGAACAGCAGCCGGTCCCAGTGCACCTCGGGCCGGTCCGCGGCCAGTCGGCGCAGCCGTTCCTGCTCCGCGGGCAGGGCGACGGCGGACAGGACGCCGTCGGGGAGCGGCTGGTGCGGTTCGGCGTCGATGCCGAGCGAGGCCAGGTCGGCGGCCCTGACCAGGGCGGCCGCCGCGTAGCCGTCGCAGTGGGTCATGCTGCCGGCGAGTCCGGCCGGCCACCGGGGGGCGCCGCGTTCGCCGGGCAGCACGGCCTGCGGGGGCACGCCGAGCTTGTCCATGGCGCGGCGGGCACAGGAGCGCACGAGGGTGAACTCCCGGCGGCGTTTGGCGACGGCCCGCGCCACGAGTGCCTCCTCCTCCGGGTAGAGGGGCCCGTCGCCGAACTCGCGGA
Source organism: Streptomyces sp. NPDC017202 (assembly GCF_044331705.1). Classification (NCBI taxonomy): domain Bacteria; kingdom Bacillati; phylum Actinomycetota; class Actinomycetes; order Kitasatosporales; family Streptomycetaceae; genus Streptomyces; species Streptomyces sp. NPDC017202. The sequence continues at coordinate 152,880 of NZ_JBIRNP010000003.1, forward strand.
CGCCGTCCTCGCCGTGCGCCTCCACGGCGACCACCGTCTCCGGCAGCAGCTCCTCGATCACGCGTTCTCGTCCTTCCAGGGCAGGATGCGGCGCAGTCGGCCCGGCGGCTGCGGGCGTTTGCGCCACTCGCGGGGATAGCCCACCGACACCTCCTCGAAGCGGACGCCCTCGTGCCAGGTGGTCCGCGGGATGTGCAGATGGCCGTAGACCATGGCGGCGACCCGGAAGCGGCGGTGCCAGTCGGCGGTCAGCCGGGTGCCGCACCACATGGCGAACTCGGGGTACCACAGGACGTCGGTGGGGTGCCGGTCCAGCGGGTAGTGGTTGACGAGGACCGTGGGGAGGTCCTCCGGCAGGGCGGCGAGCCGGCGCGCGGTCTCGGCGACGCGGGCCCGGCACCAGTCCTCGCGGGTCGGGTAGGGGTCGGGGTGCAGCAGGTACTCGTCGTTGCACACGACGCCCGTCCCGTGCGCGTACTCCAGGCCCTCCTCCTTGGTGGCGCAGCCGGCCGGGAGGAACGAGTAGTCGTACAGCAGGAACAGCGGGGCGACGGCGACGGGGCCGCCGGGGCCCTCCCAGACGGGGTAGGGATCCTCGGGGGTGGTCACGCCCAGCTCGCGGCACATCTCGACGAGGTGCTCGTAACGGGCGACGCCCCGCAGGGTGACGGTGTCCTTGGGGTGGGTCCACAGTTCGTGGTTGCCGGGGGCCCAGACGACCTTGCGGAAACGGCTCGCGAGGGTCTTCAGCGTCCAGCGGATGTCGGCCACGTTCTCCGAGACGTCACCGGCGACCAGCAGCCAGTCCTCGTCGGTCTCCGGGGCCATGCGCTCGACCAGGGCCCGGTTCTCGGGATAGCCGATGTGCAGATCGCTGATGGCCAGCAGTTGCCCGGCTCCACCGGCCGTCGACGTCACCCTGTGCTCCCGTTCCCCGGCTCTCGTCCGTCACCGCGCGCACGAACGGTGTCGCGGCCGTCCCATCCTTACCCGCGCTCGCACCCCGTACGAACATGATCGGAAAATCCGTAACACGCGCGTTGCACGTGGCACCTCCGGGAAGCCGTATGATCGCCCCAACACCACCGCCCCGACCTGCCTTCGCGCAGGGCGGTTTGGTGTCCCTCCAATCCCCCTTGCCCGGGCCGGGCCTGCTTCGCCCTGCCCGCGAACCGTGAAAGGCGGCCTGCATGGTCTCTCGCGTACGCGTCTGGCTCAACCGCACGTACGCGGAGAACGTGTTCTTCATGGATCAGCTGCGGCGAAATCCGAGCGACCGGGCCGTGGACATCCACGCCACGCACGGTGACGTCGACTCGCCCGTGCTGGCCGCCGCCGACACCGCCGACCTGGAGCCGGAGGGCCTGTCCCCCGCCGCGTACGTCGAGTACGCCCTCGACCAGTGCCGGCGTCGCGGCATCGACGTGTTCGTGCCCCGGCTGCACCAGGCGGCGATCGTGGCGCACCGCGCGGACTTCGCCGCGGCCGGGACGGCGCTGCTCGCCCCGCCGCCGGAGGCCGTCGCGGTCTTCCACGACAAGGTGATCGCCTACGAGGCGGTCCAGGCCATCGGCGTGCCCGTGCCGCCGTGGTGGCGGGTCCGGACGGCGTCCGAACTCGTCGCCGCCGTGGAGGCGTTGGAGGCCGGTGGCCACAAGGCGTGCTTCAAGCCGGCGTCCGGCGCGGGCGGGGTGGGCTTCCGGGTGATCACCCGCGCCCCCTTCTCGCTGGCGCAGCTCAGCGGTTTCCCGTCGCCGCACGTCCAGCTGGACAGGGTCGTCGAGGCACTGGAGCAGGCCGAGGAGCAGGTGGACTGGCTGGTGATGCCGCGGCTGGAGCAGCCGGAGGTGTCGGTGGACTGCCTGACCGGCCCGGACAACCTGATCCGGCTGGCCGTCGGCCGCACCAAGAACGGCCGCCGCCGCGGCTTCACCCTCCAGGAGCAGTGGCTGGAGCCGGCCCGGCGGATCGCCGAGGGCTTCGGGCTGCACTACCTGTCCAACATCCAGTTCCGGATGTTCGGTGACGTCCCGGTCCTGATGGACGTCAACACCCGTCCGGCCGGCGGGCTGCACCAGCTGTCCCTGTGCGGGGTCAACGCGCCGTGGGCGGCCGTGCAGCTGGCGCTCGGCGAGGACCCCGGCGAGATCGTGCCGCCGTTCCTCGGGCAGGACTACGCGGTGGTGTCGGGGCCGCGCCCGCTGGGTGCGGTGCCGCTCACCGCGCAGCGGGCGGAGGAGACGGAGCCCCTGCTGCCGGCCGTGCCCGCCCCGGTCGGCTCCGTCGAGGTGGGCCAGGCGGCGCAGGCGCTGCCGCTGTAGACCTCGGGTGACCCGCCGGGCGCGGACCCAGCGACGAACGCGACCGGGGTCAAGTGGTGCACCCCGCTGTTCGCCCTGTCCTCCGGCGGCCGCACCCCGGCCCGGGACGGGCGGACGGGCAGCGGGCGCTGACCTGCGGCACCGACCAGGGCGTCATCAACCCGATCGGCCGAGATCCCCCGGACGAGAAGTCCGGGGGATTTTTTTCTCCCGGGGTGTATCAGGGCCCGGGGTGCGCGCTCTTAACGGTGTAACACCGAGGGCCCACGGAGGAACGGCGGGGATCACGGGGGACGACGGGGGTCACGGGGGACCTTCGTGGGAGCAGGAAGGCACGACGAGCACCTCCGTACGGGGGAGCACGGGGGAACCGGGGATCGACGGGGGGTCCCCGGGGGCACGGGGGATCGGGCCGGCCGGCCGCTGTCACGGGGAGCGACCGGCCGGCCCGAACACGTCAGCGGCACCACGGTCGAACGCCCAGCCGCACACGGGACTTCGCGGCGAGGGGCGGGCCCGTCCGGTGACGGACCCGCCCCCGGACGGTCAGATCCGGTGACCGGCGGTGGCGCGGCTCAGCCGGAGCGTCAGGATCTGGAAGGGCCGCAGCCGCACGGGGACGCCGTTCCCGCCGTCGGTGCCGGCCGGCTCCAGCGGCCGCTCCAGCAGGTCCGTGACCTGCGCGCCGGCGAGCGGGAAGCCGGTGCGCAGGGTGCCGGTGGCCCGGCCGCCGCGCGACTCGTAGAGCCGGACGACGACATCGCCGGACGCGTCGTCGGCGAGCTTCACCGCCTCGACGGTGATGCCCTCGCCGTCGACGGAGACGACCGGGGCGGGAGCGCCCGCCGCGTCGGCCACCCGCAGCGGGAGGTTGAGGGCGTAGCCCTCGGCGACCGCGTCCTCGATGCTCGCGCCGGGCAGCAGCGCGTAGGTGAGGCGGTGCCTGCCCTGGTCGGCCTCGGGGTCCGGGACGCGCGGGGCGCGCACCAGGCTGAGCCGGACGGTGGTGGTCGTGCCGCCGTCCTCGCGGACCGTGCGGGAGACGTCGTGGCCGTAGGTGGAGTCGTTGAGGACGGCCACGCCGTAGCCGGGTTCGCCGATGTGCACCCAACGGTGGCAGGACACCTCGAACTTCGCCGCCTCCCACGTGGTGTTGGTGTGGGTGGGGCGCTGGACGTGGCCGAACTGGATCTCGGCGGAGGAGTGCGGGGCGCGCACGTCCACCGGGAACGCGGCCTTGAGGATCTTCTCGGCCTCGTGCCAGTCGATGTCGGTCTCGAAGTCGACGCGGGGGCTGCCGGCGCGCAGGGTGACGGTCTGGGTGATCGTCGATCCCTTGCCGAAGGAGCGGGTGACCCGGACGGCGCCGACGAGCGGGCCCTCCTCCACGGCCTCGACGGAGTCCGTCGCGAGGAGGTCGGTGTACCGGTTCCGGTAGTGCTTGTCGATGTCCCAGGCGTCCCAGTTGTTCGGGAGGTCGGTGTGCAGGCGCAGCAGGTTGCCGGCGTCGGCGAGGACCTCGCGGCCGGCCCGCAGGTCGAACACGGAGGACAGCGTGCCGTCCTCGGCGACCTCCACCCGCACCAGCCCGTTGTCGAGGACGCGCCCGCGGACCCTGACCGGCTGCGGTGGTCCGGCGTCCGCCAGGGGCGCGCTGCCGCCCGCCGGGACCTTCACGAAGACCGGGGTGCCCGTGCCGGTGCGGACCACCTCGGCGCGGTCGTAGGGGCTGGTGTTGAACACCCGGGGCCCGCCGCCGCCGAGCGCGCCGACGGCCTCCGTCGTCAGCTCCTCCAGCTCCCCCGCGACGCGGGCGTACTCGGCCTCCGCCTCGCGGTGGACCCAGGCGATCGACGAGCCCGGCAGGATGTCGTGGAACTGGTGGAGCAGGACCGTCTTCCACAGCCGGTCGAGCTTCTCGTGGGGGTAGGCGTAGCCCGGTGCGTGCAGCGCGGCCGTCGTCGCCCACAACTCCGCCTCGCGCAGACGGTGTTCGGAGCGGCGGTTGCCCTGCTTGGTGCGGGCCTGGGAGGTGTAGGTGGCGCGGTGCAGCTCCAGGTACAGCTCGCCGTTCCACACCGGGGCGTCCGGGTACTCGGCGCGGGCCTTGGCGAAGAAGTCGTCGGGGTGCTCGACGACGACCTTGGGCGAGCCCTCCAGGTCGGCGAGCCGGCGGGCGCGTTCCATGATCTCGCGGGTGGGGCCGCCACCGCCGTCACCCCAGCCGAAGGGGGCCAGGGAGCGGGTGCCGACACCCTTCTCCGCGTAGTTGCGGACGGCGCGGTCCATCTCCACGCCGCTGAAGCGGGCGTTGTAGGTGTCGATCGGGGGGAAGTGGGTGAAGATGCGGGTGCCGTCGATGCCCTCCCACCAGAAGGTGTGGTGGGGGAAGGTGTTCGTCTGGTTCCAGGAGATCTTCTGGGTGAGGAACCACTCGTTGCCGGCGAGCTTGGCGAGCTGCGGGTAGGCCGCGTTGTAGCCGAAGGAGTCCGGCAGCCAGACCCCCTTGGTCTCGATCCCGAAGTGCTCGATGAAGAACCGCTTGCCGTGGACCAGCTGGCGGGCGATGGCCTCGCCGCCGGGCAGGTTGCCGTCGGACTCGACCCACATGCCGCCGACCGGCGCCCACTGCCCCTTGCGCACCGACTCCTGGATGCGCGCCCAGACCGCGGGGTAGTGGTCGCGCACCCACTCGTACTGCTGGGCCTGTGAGCAGGCGAAGATGAAGTCGTCGTACTCGTCGGCGAGCGCGGTGACGTTGGAGAAGGTGCGGGACGTCTTGCGCTTGGTCTCGCGGATCGGCCACAGCCAGGCGGAGTCGATGTGCGCGTGGCCGACGCCCGAGACGGTGTGCGCGCTGGCGTGGGCGGGCCTGGCCAGGACGGGGGCGAGGACCTCGCGGACGGCCGTGGCGCTGCCGGAGACGTCGTCCAGGTCGAGGGCGTCCATGGCCCGGTCGAGGGCGTGCAGGATCTCGTGCCGGCGTGGCTCGTGCTCACCGAGGTGGACCATGAGTTCGCGCAGGACCTGGAGGTCGAGGTCGAGGTGCCAGACCTGCTCGTCGAGGACGGCGAGGTCGGCGCTGCGGAAGGTGTACAGGGGGCGGTCGCCTGCCGTCAGTACGTCGCCGAGCGGCGTCGGGGCCGCGAAGCCGTTCGCCAGGATGTCGGGGTTGGAGGCCGCCTCGACCAGGTAGTCGATCACCTCGCCGCCGGTCGCCGGGTTGCCGATCGGCACGTACCGGTTGAGCGGGTTGACCGCCTTCAGCGGGGTGCCGTCGGTCAGGTGGACCAGGGCCTCGGCCTGGTTGCCGGGCCAGTCCTCGGTGAAGCCGAGGTCGACGACCGCCTCGACCCGCCGGCCGGCCCACTCGGCGGGCACCCGCCCGCGCATCCGGAACCAGGTGGTCCCCCAGGGCGGGCCCCAGGGCGTGCCCGTCACGAAGGGCTCGTACGGGGCGGCCGCGGCCTGTGCGAACGGGACGGGCTCACCCGGCGCCTGCCAGGCCTCGACGTCGAGGGGCACGGTGGCCGCGTAGACGGCGGGCGCGATGCGCTGGGTGTGGACGCGCTCGACGCGCTCCTCGATCCGGCGGCGTTCGTCGTGCATGGAGCTCTCCAGGGAACCGGGAAGGCGGATGGCTGGAACCTACGGCAAGGAGAAGAAGAGGGAAAGCGCTTACCCCACCCTGGCTCGACGGAGGTGCGCCGGGGCGGGGCCGCGTGCCCGAGGGGCGCGCGGCCAGGGTGTACGTGCCCGAGGCGCGCGTGCCCCGGGCACGCCGCGCGAGCCGGGTCCGCCCGGGGTGCCCTACGTGAGGTATGCCGGGCCGTGGTGCCCTACCTGAGGTACGCCAGGCCGGGGTGGACGGCGGTGTAGCCCTCGACCAGTCGGCGGGCCACGTTCACGGAGTCGACCAGCGGGTGCAGGGCGAACGCCTTCACCGCACCGGCGCGCGAGCCGGATGCGGCGGCGGCCAGCACCTCGCGCTCGACCGCCTTCACCGCGCAGACCAGGCCGGTCGCGTGCTCCGGCAGCGGGGCCGCCGCCACCGGATGGGCTCCGTTGGCGTCGACGAGGCAGGGCACCTCGACGACCGCGTCCCCGTCGAGGACCGAGAGCGTTCCCCGGTTGCGGACGTTGAGGATCAGGGTGGTGCGTTCGTCGCGGGCGATGGCCCGCATCAGGGCGAGGGCCACCTTCTCGTAGCCGCCGGAGAGGTCGTCGGCGTCGCGTTCCCCGGCGCCGGCCGTCTCGCGGTTCTCGGCCATGTAGGTCGCCTCGCGCTCGGCGCGGGTGCGGTCCCAGACGGCCAGCGCCGACACGTCGGGGCGGCGCGTCTCCTCGTAGAACCGGGCCTGCTGGTCGCGCAGGAAGGCGCCGCGGGTCTGGTCGGCCCGCTGGTAGGCCTGCACGGCCTCGCGGTTGAAGTAGTAGTAGTGCAGGTACTCGTTGGGGATCGCGCCGAGCGAGCGGAGCCAGTCGACGCCGAACAGCTTGCCCTCCTCGAACGAGCCCAGCAGCCCGGGATCGGCGAGCAGGCGCGGGAGTTCGTCGCGACCGGCGATCCGCAGGCCGCGCACCCAGCCGAGGTGGTTGAGGCCGACGTAGTCGATGAACGCCTCGCCCGGGTCCGCGCCGAGGACGCGCGCGATACGGCGGCCGAGGCCGACGGGCGAGTCGCAGATGCCGATGACGCGGTCGCCGAGGTGGCGGGACATCGCCTCGGTGACCAGGCCGGCCGGGTTGGTGAAGTTGATGACCCAGGCGTCGGGGGCGAGGCGGGCCACCCGCCGGGCGATGTCGGACGCGACGGGCAGCGTGCGCAGACCGTAGGCGATGCCGCCCGCGCCGACCGTCTCCTGGCCGAGGACGCCCTCCGCCAGGGCCACCCGTTCGTCGTCCGCCCGGCCCTCCAGGCCGCCGACGCGGATCGCGGAGAAGACGAAGTCGGCGCCGCGCAGGGCCTCGTCGAGATCGGTGGTCGTGGTCACGGTCGGGGCGCCGGTCACCGTCGACGCCTGTTCGGCCAGTACCCGGGCGACCGCGGACAGCCGGCTGTCGTCCAGGTCGTGCAGGACGACCTCCGTGACCCGCCCCTCGGCACGGTCCGTCAGCAGCGCCCCGTACACCAGGGGCACCCGGAACCCGCCGCCGCCCAGAATCGTCAGTCTCACGCTCGCACCTCTCCTGCCGGGAGCACCTCGGCGCCCGTCTCCTCCGGGGAGGACCGGGTCGCCGGATCCCCCGGCGCGTCGGTCACCGCCACGTCCGGTTCCGGCGGACGGCGGGCCCACCGGCCGCCGGGTCGTCGACGCGGGCACGCGCCCGGTCGCCGTGGCCGGCCGGCCCCTGTCCGGTAACCGTAACCACTGCCGGGCCCGGGAGGAATCCGGAGCCGGAGCGGTGCCCGCTGCACGGCCGCCGCTGTCCATCAGCTTCGTGCCGACGGTCACGACGTCCGTGGCGGTGAACGCTCAGTGCCTTGTTCCCGTTCCGTGAACCGTGCTGCCGGTCGGAGTGAGGCAGTGGCGCACGAGCGCGAGAGTGCGTTCCGTGACCGTGTCGAGGGGGGTGCCGCGTTCGACGGCGGCGAGGGCCGTGTGCAGCATTCCGGCGATCAGGTCCGCCGTGAGCGCGGGCTCGGGGACGCCGAGCTGCCGGACGGCCGCGCGGAACGGTTCGACCTGTTCCAGGTGGAGTTCCGTCAGCCGTTGTCGACAGGCGGGAGGGAGGCCGGCGTTCATGAGGGCGGCGGCGGGTCGGTGTGCGCCTTCGGCGCCGAGGCGGAGGCTTTCCCCGAAGAACGCCTCGATGCGTTCCAGCGGACCGTTCGCGGTGGCCATGGCGCGGGAGAGTGCCTCGTTGGAGCGCCGGAAGGCTTCTTCCGTGATGGTGGCCAGGAGGGCTGCCGAGGAGTCGAAGTACTGGTACACGCTGGAGCGGGCCAGGCCCGCGCGGGCGCCGACCGCCGCCGGTGTGACGGCGGTGGCGCCCGCGTCGACCAGGATGCCGATCGCTGCCTCGATCAGCGCCTCGCGTTGCTGGGCGCGGTGTTCGGCGACGGTGGAGGCGTTGATCTTCGGCATGCGGGGCGGACTCCTGGAGGGGTGGACAGGGCCGGGAGCGAGGTGCCGGTCCACGGCCCTGGTCAGGACAGGCGGCCGTCGACCATCTCGTGGACCCGGTCGGCAGCGTCCATTATCGCCGTGTCGTGCGTGACCATGACCGTGGCCGTTCCGCGTTCGTGGGTCTGTTCGGCGATCAGCCGTACCGCCTCGGCCGAACGTACCCGGTCCAGTGCCGAGGTGGGTTCGTCCACCAGCAGGACGGCGGGGGAGGTCATCAGGGCGCGGGCCAGCCCCGCACGCTGGCGTTCGCCTCCGGAGAGCTGGTGCGGGCGGGAACCGGCGCGGTGCGTGAGCCCGACCGCTTCGACGAGTTCGTCGGCCCGGGCCCGGGCCGCGGCATCGAGGTGGCCGTCGATGTGCGGGGGCAGCAGGAGCTGTTCCCTGACGGTGAGGGAAGCCAGCAGATTCGACTGCTGGAAGACGAAGCCGATGTGGCGACGGCGGGCGGCGGTGCGTTCCTTGTCCGAGAGGGCGGTCAGCTCGGTTCCGGTGATGTGCACGGTGCCCGAGGTGGGCCGCTGAAGGCCGCCGGCGACGGCGAGGAGGCTGGACTTTCCGGATCCCGAGGGGCCGATGACGGCGACGAACTCGCCCGGGGCGACGCTCAGGCTGACGTGGTCGAGGGCGGTGACAGCACTGTCACCGTCCCCCAGGGTGAGGGTGACGTCGTCCAGCCGCAGTCCGCCGGAGCCCGCAGGGTCCGCGGCGGCCCGGCGGTGGGTGGCGGGTGTGGTCATCGGGTGGCTCCCAGAGCGGTCAGGGGGTCGACGGCGGTGATGCGACGGACGGCGACCACGGCACCGACGGTTCCGAGGGCGATGAGGAGGCCGGAGGAGGTGGCGACGGCCGGGGCGGAGAGGGAGAAGGGGGCCTTGCCGGTCATCATGCTTCCCAGGGCCAGGCCGACAGCGGTGCCGACGGCCGTGGCGCCGACGAGCACGGCGACGACCTGGGCGAGCGCGTCGCGCAGGATGTATCCGGTGGGGGCGCCGAGCGCCTTCAGCAGGGCGATCTCGGCCTTGCGCTGCACGGTCCAGACGGTGAAGAACGCGCCGACGACCAGGGCGGAGATGGCATACAGGAAGCCCTTGATCAGGGCCATGGTGCTCGACTCGGCCGTATAGCCGGGAGACGCGCCGAAGGTGGTCTCCTTGGTGTCGGCGCGCGTGGCGGTCGCCTCCTCCACGGCGGCGACGTCGGCACCTGGCTCCAGCGTCAGGGCGACGGCCGTGGCCTGCCGGCGCGCGGCCTTCGGCAGGTCGCCCGGCAGGCCGTAGTGCAGGTGCCGCCAGGTGTCGAGGTCGGCGTAGGCGACGCCGATGTGGCCGTAGGAGACGGTCTCGTCGACCAGGCCCACGACCTTCAGCCGCACCTCGCTCTTGTCCGCGGTCAGGAGATCGCCGACTTCCACGCCCAGGTCGGCGATCTCCCGGGTGATCACGATGCCCGCGCCGCCCTCCCCCAGGCCCTCGCCCTCGCTGGGCCTGGGGGCCAGCGAAGAGTCCGGTGCCATGCCGAAGACGGCGAGGTCCACCTGCTCGCCCTTCTTGCCGCCCCGGGTCACCCGGGCGTTGGTCAGGGTGTTTCCGAACGGCTCCGCCCGCTCCACCCCTGGGGTCCTCGACCATGCCCGCCAGTCCTCCTGCTCGACGGTCGAGCGGGAGAACTGCTCGCTGGTCGCCTTCTCGTCGAAGGCCATGTGGGTCACGGGCAGCGCACGCAGACCGGATATGCCGGCATCCGCCAGGCCGGAGGCGAGTCCGGACAAGAGGACGCCGAGTACGGCGATGAGCGCGACCACCGCACCCATCAGGGCGAAGCGACCGCGCGCGAAGCGCAGATCGCGTAGGGCGAGGAACACGGAATTCTCCGAGCGACGAGGGTGACGGGGCAGGACGACTGGACACGCCGTCCCTTTACCTGGACTTGACGACGCAAGCGTCGGCATCTTATCGGATGTTACCGACACGACTGTCGGCACGTTGCGCCGCGCGCCGGCCGGAGGCTCCCGACCGGAGCGTCACCCCTGAGGGGGCGACCTGACTCCGCATGGGGTTCGCGCCGGGTCCGGCGGTCTCCGAGCTGTCGATCACGCCTTCGGAGCGGGCCGAAGGCTTCGCCGCCTCGGTCCACGGAGCGGCGGACCACCGCTGCGGGGAGTTCCTGTCACTTCGCCGTAGCTCCGGGGGAACGGCATCGGCGCCCTCGTGCAGCCGGCGCCCCACAGGACCAGGGGCACGCCGCGGGCGGCAGCCCGCTCCGCGATCAGCGGCGGCCGCCTCCTGGGGCGAGCAGGGTCGTGAGCTCGGCGATCGCCTCCGGGGACGGCTTGAGGCACCGAGGGGACCGTCCGTGCCCGACGCGGACCAGGCCCGGCGCCAGGCTGTCCGCCGGGGTCATGCCCCCGGATCCTCCGTCACGGGCAGGCACTCGGCGAGCAGGTCGAGGACGTCGCGCCAGGCTCGCTGCGCGTGCTGGGGGTGGTGGCCGACGCCGGGGACCGTGGGGTGGTCGACCGGCGGATGGTGGAAGGCGTGCAATGCGCCGCCGTAGACGGTGAGGCGCCAGTCGACGCCCGCGGCCTGCATCTCGGCGATGAACGCGTTCCGTTGCGCGGGCGGCATGATCGGGTCCTCCGACCCGACCCCGGCCCACACCGGGCAGCGAATGCGCGCCGCCTCGCCCGGTCGGCCCGTGGTCAGTGCGTTGACCGTCCCGATCGCGCGCAGGTCGACGCCGTCGCGCCCGAGTTCCAGCCCGATGGCGCCCCCGGTGCCGTAGCCGACGGCGGCGATCCGGTCGGGGTCGGTCCGCGGTTCGGTGCGCAACACGTCGAGCGCCGCACGGCCGATGCCCCGCATCCGGTCGGGGTCAGCGAGCAGTGGCAGGCAACGGGCCAGCATCTCCTCGGGGTCGCCCAGATAGCGCCCGCCGTGAAGGTCGAAGACCAGCGCCACGTATCCCAGCTCGGCGAGGGCATCGGCCCGGCGGCGCTCGACGTCGCTGAGCCCCATGCCCTCCGGTCCGAGCAGCACCGCGGGCCGGCGGTCGATACCGGCCGGGAGCGCGAGGTACCCGATCATCGTCGAACCGTCCGCCGGGTACTCGACCGTACGCGTCGTGATCGCCGTCATGGGACTGGACTGTAGTGATCGTCGGGCCCGGTCCGGCCGGTGTTCTGCCGCCGGCAGAACAGCGTAGGTGTCCCTCTGGAGTACGGGACGGGCCCGGCGCTCAGGGCTTCAGGATCATCCCGTCGCTCCTTTGGCGAACACCCCGGTCACACCCCGTAAGGGGCACGGGAGCCGAAAGGCCGTCAGGCCCAGGAGCACCGACTACTCGATCAACGGCTCCTACCGATCTCAGACCCCTGCTCCTGCGCACCGGAGAGCGCCGGTGGGGGTGGGCGCGGCTGCCACGCCTCCGAGAACCCGCCGAAGATCACCGGCGCGGGCCGCCGGTAGGGTCGGTCGGTATGACCGTCGCTCGTTCCGTCGCCCTGTTCGTCGTCGCCGCCCTCTTCGAGATCGGTGGCGCCTGGCTGATGTGGCAGGGCATCCGCGAGCACAGGGGCTGGATCTGGATCGGCGCCGGCGTCGCCGCCCTCGGCATCTACGGCGTCGTGGCCACCTGGCAGTCGGACGACGACTTCGGCCGCGTCCTGGCCGCGTACGGCGGGATCTTCGTGGCCGGGTCGATCGCCTGGGGCGTGGTCGCCGACGGCTACCGGCCCGACCGCTACGACGTCATCGGCGCCCTGGTCTGCCTCGCGGGCATGGCCGTGATCATGTACGCGCCCCGCGGTCACTGACCGCGGGGCGGCCGGCCTCCGCTCCGCGCGGAGCCGCACGACCCGCCTCCGCCCGCGCGGACCACGGCCGGCGGTGCCGACGGTGAGGTGTGCGCGCTGCGGCCGCACGGTGTGGATCCGGGCTGGCCCGCAGAAGGTCCCGGTACCAGAGGCACGCCGCTTCCGGCCCTCGTGCCGGCGGCGATGAACGTCCCGGCCGTGCCGGACGACGCGGTCGGGCCAGGGACAGTCAGGCCAGGGACAGGAAGAGCTTCTCCAGCCGGGCCCGCATCTGCGCGGAGTCGCGCACCTCGGCGTCCTCGCTGGTCATGCACTGTTCCAGCCCGGTCGCGATGATCGAGAAGCCGGCCCGGTCCAGGGCCCGGGAGACCGCCGCGAGCTGGGTTACCACGTCCTCGCAGTCCCGGCCCTCCTCGATCATCCGGATCACTCCCGCGAGCTGGCCCTGCGCCCGCCGCAGACGGTTGAGCGCCGACTTCAGCTCCTCGGCCGACATGTCGAGTTGCACGCTTCCTCCTCGTATATACCCCCGCGGGTATCGTACCCACCAGGGAGGAACACCGCGGGAAGAGTTTCTGTTCCCCGGCCGGACCGGTGGCACCGGCCCCCGGGCACACGCCCTCCCCCACACCTCCGGCACACCGGCCACCGCCCCTCGCATCCATAGCCCCCGAGGCCCCTACAGCCCCCTTCCTCACCAAAATCTCAGCCGCCACCCTGCGATTCCCAGGATCTCCCCCGGACGCGAGTCGCACCAAGCATGCGCAAAGGCGGACATCCCAGGAAGGCGTGCCGTGGGCGTATCGCACCTGTCGAAGCGGTCCGAGCAGCGGGCGGCGCCGGCCTCGCCACCTGTGCCGCCACCGGCAGCAACGCCGACCACACCACCTGGTCCGGGATCTCGGGCGGGCGGACCGCCACCGCGCCCGACGGACTCGACGGACTCGACGGACTCGACGGGTGGAACCTGTCATTACAGGAGTGGCAGGAGTGGCAGGAGTGCCAGGCAGGCAGCGCCCTCGGGCGAGAAGCCTCCGCGGGGCCGAGCCGTCCCGGAGCGGACGCGGGCCGCGGGGCCGAGCCGCCGGAGGCGGGCGCCCTTCACAGGGTGAACTCGCCCTGCGGGCAAGGACTTTCCTTGCTTTGACTCTTGACGGCCGGGGTACCGGGGGGCACATTGGCGACGCCATGAGAGCGCTCTCACAGGTCGGGCGCTGTCGACGGCACCCGCGCATGACCACTCCGTACCCGAGAGGCACTCCCCCACCATGAGCGAACCCTCCGGCACCCCTCCCCGCGGACGCCGTTCCCTGCGGCGGGCGCTCGTCGCCGCCGTCGGCACCCTCGGCCTGGCGGCGGCGGCCGCGGTGGCCTCCCCGTCCGCGAACGCCTCCGCGCCCACTCCCCCGTCGGGCTGGTCGCAGGTCTTCCTCGACGACTTCAACGGCACCGCCGGCACCGGCGTGAACACCTCCAACTGGCAGTACGCCACCGGTACCTCGTATCCGGGCGGTCCCGCGAACTGGGGCACCGGCGAGGTCGAGACGATGACGAACAGCACGAGCAACGTCTCGCTCGACGGCAACGGCAACCTGCGCATCACCCCGCTCCGGGACGCGGCGGGCCGCTGGACCTCGGGCCGCATCGAGACCAGGCGCACCGACTTCCAGCCCCCGTCCGGCGGCAAGCTGCGGGTCGAGGCCCGGCTGCAGATGCCGAACGTGACGGGGACCGCCGCCGAGGGCTACTGGCCGGCGTTCTGGACGCTGGGCGCCCCCTACCGGGGCAACTACCAGAACTGGCCCTCGGTCGGCGAGCTGGACATCATGGAGAACGTCCAGGGGCTGAACCGCGTCTGGTCGACGATGCACTGCGGGACCAGTCCGGGCGGCCCGTGCAACGAGACCACCGGCATCGGCAACTCCACCGCGTGTCCGGGCACCACGTGCCAGTCGGGCTTCCACACCTACACGATGGAGTGGGACCGCTCGGTGACCCCCGAGGCGATCCGCTTCTTCGTCGACGGCGTCAACTACCACACGGTGACGGCCGCCCAGATGGACGCCACCACCTGGAACAACGCGACGAACCACGGCTTCTTCGTCATCCTCAACGTGGCGATGGGCGGCGGCTTCCCGGACGCGTTCGGCGGCGGTCTGGACGGTGACACGCGCCCGGGCGTGCCGATGGTCGTCGACTACGTGCAGGTCCTCCAGGCGGCGGGCGGCGGGGGCGGCACCACGCCTCCCCCGACCGGCAACCGCGACGCCTACTCCGCCGTCCAGGCCGAGTCGTACGACGCCCAGTCCGGCACGATCACCGAGACCACCACCGACAGCGGCGGCGGCCAGAACATCGGCGCCCTCGCCAACGGCGACTGGGCGCTCTTCCGCGGTGTGAACTTCGGCTCCACGGCGGCCCGGCAGTTCAACGCCCGGGTGGCGAGCGGCGCGGCCGGCGGCGTCAGCGGTCTGGTCGAGGTGCGCCTGGACAGCCGTACCGCCGCGCCGATCGGGAGTTTCGCGCTGGCCGACACGGGCGGCTGGCAGTCGTGGCGGACGGTCCCGGCGAACATCGCCTCCGTCACCGGAACCCACGACGTCTACCTGACCTTCACCAGCGGACAGCCCGCCGACTTCGTGAACGTGAACTGGTTCAGCTTCGGCCACTGAGGCCACTGAAGCCCTGAGGCCACCGAAGCCGCTGAGGCCAGCGAAGCCCTGGGGCCACCGCTGAGGCCAGCGAAGCCCTGGGGCCACCGAGGGCCCGCGAAGCGGGACCGCCGACCCGGCGGCGTTTCAGCGCAGTTCCGCGCGGAACGCCGCCGGTGTCATGTCCGTGTGCTGGTGGAAGAACTTGGAGAAGTTCGCCGGGTCGGGGAAGCCCACCGCCGCGCCGACCCGGCCGATCGGCAGTTCCGTGTGGGCGAGGAGCCGCTTCGCCTCCAGCACGACCCGCCGGTCGATGAAGCCCTTGGGCGTCTGGCCGGTCGCGGCGCGCACCGCGCGCACGAGGGTGCGGCGGGAGTAACCGAGCGCGTCGGCGTACGCGCTGACGCTGTGGTTGGTGGCGAAGTCCCGTTCCACGGCCTCCCGGAAGAGGGTGAAGGTGGTGTCGGCCTGACGGCCGGCCGCCTCCGCCGAACTGGCGGCGAGGTGCGCGAGGCGCAGCAGAAACGCCGTCAGGCAGTGCCGCAGCACCGAGGTGTGCAGGCCGGGGGGCAGGGTCGCGGTGTCCTCGTACTCCCGTTGCAGGTGCGCCAGGGCCGCCCGCAGGCCGGCCGACCGGGCCTCGTCGGGGTGCAGCAGCGGCGGCAGGTCGTAGCGGTACAGGCCGGTGGCCTCGACGGTGGCGCGGGGCAGGAAGCCGGGCTGCATGGTCAGGACGGTTCCGCGGTACTCGCTGGTCTTCGAGAAGCGGTGGACCTGGCCCGGACGGATCCACAGGACGTCACCGGCCGTGGCCTCGTACTCGGCGAAGTCGACCATGTGACGGACGGGACCGCCGGTGAACAGCAGGACGGTGTGGAAGTCGATCCGGTGGACGCGTTCCAGCGGCGCGTCGGCGTGCCAGGTGCGGCCGGCGCCCATGGGGCCGACCTGCATGCCGACGCCGCCGACGCTGAGGCCCGCCGGGAAGGGGAACGTCCTGATCGCGTCGCCGTCTCCGACGGTGGTGTCCGCCATGTCCGTCTCGTGCCGCCTCGTGCCCGCCCGGCGCCGCCGGGGTGTCCCACTTTCACCACAGCGTGACACACACCGACCTTCCTTCGAAAAAGTCAGACTTTTACTTTTGAACGCGTCAGACCAGCCACTCCGCTCGGATCGAGGATTTCTTGAAGATGAGCACGCAGTCACCGGACAGTTTCGAATGGACCGAACTCGACCGGCGTGCCGTCGACACCGCACGCCTGTTGGCGGCGGATGCCGTGCAGAAGGTGGGCAACGGGCACCCCGGCACCGCGATGAGTCTCGCGCCTGCCGCGTACACGATCTTTCAGAAGGTGATGCGGCACGACCCGGCGGACCCGGAGTGGACCGGGCGTGACCGCTTCGTCCTCTCCCCCGGCCACACCTCGCTGACGCTGTACACCCAGCTGTTCCTGGCCGGCTACGAGCTGGGGCTGGACGACCTCGAGGCGTTCCGCACGCACGGTTCGAAGACGCCGGGCCACCCCGAGTACGGGCACACCGCCGGCGTGGAGACCACCACCGGGCCGCTCGGCCAGGGCGCCGCCAACGCGGTCGGCATGGCGATGGCCGCCCGCTACGAGCGCGGCCTGTTCGACCCGGACGCCCCGCAGGGCGAGTCACCCTTCGACCACACCGTCTGGGCGATCGTCTCCGACGGCGACCTCCAGGAGGGCGTCTCCGCCGAGGCCTCCTCGCTCGCCGGCCACCAGAAGCTCGGCAACCTGGTCTTCCTCTACGACGACAACCACATCTCCATCGAGGGCGACACCGCGACCGCCTTCTCCGAGGACGTGCTGAAGCGGTACGAGGCCTACGGCTGGCACGTGCAGCGGATCGCGCCGCTGGAGAACGGCGACGTCGACGTGCGCGCCCTGTACGACGCCCTGACCGCGGCGCGGGCCGAGACGGCACGCCCCTCGATCATCGCGATGCGCACGGTCATCGCCTGGCCCGCCCCGAACGCGCGGAACACCGAGGCCTCCCACGGCTCCGCCCTCGGCGACGACGAGGTGGCCGCCACCAAGCGCCTCCTGGGCTTCGACCCGGAGCGCTCCTTCGAGGTCCCCGACGACGTGCTCGCCCACACCCGCGCCGCCCTGGACCGGGGCGCCGAGGCGCACACCGCCTGGGACAAGCGGCTCGACGCGTGGCGCGCCGAGCAGCCGGAGCGGGCGAAGCTGCTCGACCGGGTCCTCGCCGGCCGGCTCCCCGAGGGCTGGGAGGAGCACCTGCCCGTCTTCGAGGAGGGCGGGGCGGTCGCCACCCGCGCGGCCTCCGGCAAGGTGCTCCAGGCGCTCGGCGCGGTCGTCCCCGAACTGTGGGGCGGCTCGGCCGACCTGGCCGGTTCCAACAACACCACCATCGACAAGACCTCCTCCTTCCTGCCGGAGGGCAACCCGCTGCCCGAGGCCGACCCGTACGGCCGCACCGTCCACTTCGGCATCCGCGAGTTCTCGATGGCCGCGGAGATGAACGGCATCGCCCTGCACGGCAACACCCGCATCTACGGCGGCACGTTCCTCGTGTTCTCCGACTACATGCGCAACGCCGTGCGCATGTCGGCGCTGATGCAGCTGCCGGTGACGTACGTGTGGACGCACGACTCCGTCGGTCTCGGCGAGGACGGTCCCACCCATCAGCCGGTCGAGCACCTGGCGTCGCTGCGCGCGATCCCCGGCCTGAACGTCGTCCGCCCCGCCGACGCCAACGAGACGGCGATCGCCTGGGCGGAGATCCTGCGCCGGCACAGTACCCGCCCGGCGCCGCACGGGCTGGCCCTCACCCGGCAGGGCGTGCCCGTGTACGCGCCGAACCCGGACGCGGCGAAGGGCGGTTACGTCCTGCGGGAGTCCTCGAAGGACACCCCGGACGTGATCCTGATCGCCACCGGTTCCGAGGTGCACCTGGCCGTCGCCGCGCGGGAGGCGCTGGAGGCCGAGGGGATCGGCGCCCGGGTGGTGTCGATGCCGTCCGTGGAGTGGTTCGAGGAGCAGCCGCGCGAGTACCGCGACGGCGTCCTGCCGCCGTCGGTGCGGGCCCGGGTCGCCGTCGAGGCGGGCATCGGCCTGACCTGGCACCGCTTCGTGGGGGACGCGGGACGCATCGTCTCCCTGGAGCACTTCGGTGCCTCCGCCGACGCCGCGACCCTGTTCGCCGAGTTCGGCTTCACCCCCGAGAACGTCGCCGCCGCGGCCCGGGCCTCGTTGAATTCGATCACGGGCCTTGCCGCCACCCGCGGTTGATCCGATCGCCAGAAAGAAGATGATCACAGTGACCGAAACAACCGCCACCGCGGGTGGTGCCCTGCGGCGCCTCTCCGACGAAGGCGTCTCGATCTGGCTGGACGACCTGTCCCGCGAGCGGATCACGTCCGGCAACCTGGCCGAGCTCGTCGCCGGCCGGCACGTCGTCGGCGTCACCACCAACCCGTCGATCTTCCAGGCCGCCATCGGCTCCGGCGAGGGCTACCAGGAGCAGCTCGCCGACCTCGCCGTACGGGGTGTCACGGTCGACGAGGCGGTACGGATGATGACGACCGCGGACGTGCGGGCGGCCGCCGACGTCCTGCGGTCCGTGCACACGGCCACGGGGGGCCGTGACGGCCGGGTCTCCATCGAGGTCGACCCGCGTCTCGCCCACGAGACCGCGGCCACGATCGCCGAGGCGAAGCAGCTGGCCTGGCTCGTGGACCGCCCCAACGTCATGATCAAGATTCCGGCGACGAAGGCCGGTCTCCCCGCGATCACCGAGGTCATCGGTCTCGGCATCAGCGTCAACGTCACGCTGATCTTCTCCCTGGAGCGCTACCGCGAGGTCATGGAGGCCTACCTGGCCGGCCTGGAGAAGGCCGCCGCGCGGGGCCTCGACCTCTCCACGGTCCACTCCGTCGCCTCCTTCTTCGTCTCCCGCGTCGACGCCGAGATCGACAAGCGCCTCACCGTCCTCGGCACCGACGAGGCCCTCGCGCTCCGCGGGCGGGCGGCGCTCGCCAACGCGCGGCTGGCCTACCAGGCGTACGAGGAGGTCTTCGCGGGAGACCGCTGGACCGCCCTCGCCGGGGCGAAGGCGAACAAGCAGCGTCCGCTGTGGGCATCCACCGGTGTGAAGGATCCTGCGTACAAGGACACGCTGTACGTCGACGAACTCGTGGCGCCCGGCACCGTCAACACCATGCCGGAGGCCACGCTGAACGCCACCGCCGACCACGGTGCCGTCACCGGCGACACGGTCACCGGCGGCTACGCGCAGGCCCGTGCGGACCTCGCCGCCGTGGCGGCGCTCGGCATCTCCTACGACGAGGTCGTCACCCGGTTGGAGGAAGAGGGCGTCGCCAAGTTCGCGGTGGCGTGGCAGGACCTGCTGGACGCGGTCACGAAGTCGCTGAACACCGAGGCGATCGACACCGAGGGAGCTGACGCGGAATGAGCACTGCCGGCACCGACGCCGCCTGGGACAACCCGTTGCGGGATCCCCGCGACCGGCGTCTGCCCCGTATCGCCGGCCCGTCCGGGCTCGTCATCTTCGGCGTGACCGGCGACCTGTCCCGCAAGAAGCTGATGCCCGCCGTCTACGACCTCGCCAACCGCGGCCTGCTCCCGCCGGGCTTCTCGCTCGTCGGCTTCGCCCGCCGCGACTGGGAGGACCAGGACTTCGCGCAGGTCGTCCACGACGCGGTGCGCGAGTACGCGCGGACGCCGTTCCGCGAGGAGGTCTGGCAGCAGCTCGCCGAGGGCATGCGGTTCATCCCGGGCGACTTCGACGACGACACGGCGTTCGAGCAGCTGCGCGACGCCGTCGAGGAGCTGGACCGGTCCCGCGGCACCGGCGGCAACTTCGCCTTCTACCTGTCGGTCCCGCCGAAGTTCTTCCCCAAGGTCGTCGAGCAGCTCAAGAAGCACGGGCTGGCGAACGCGCCGGACGGGTCGTGGCGGCGGGCGGTCATCGAGAAGCCGTTCGGGCACGACCTGGCGAGCGCGCAGGAGCTGAACGCGATCGTGCACGACGTGTTCGAGCCGGACCAGGTGTTCCGCATCGACCACTACCTGGGCAAGGAGACCGTCCAGAACATCCTGGCGCTGCGCTTCGCCAACCAGATGTTCGAGCCGATCTGGAACCGGTCGTACGTCGACCACGTCCAGATCACGATGGCCGAGGACATCGGCATCGGCGGCCGGGCCGGCTACTACGACGGCATCGGCTCGGCGCGCGACGTCATCCAGAACCACCTCCTGCAGCTGATGGCGCTGACCGCGATGGAGGAGCCCGCCTCCTTCGACGCGGCCTCGCTGCTGACCGAGAAGCTGAAGGTCCTCCACGCCGTGAAGCTGCCGGAGGACCTCGGCCGGCACACGGTGCGGGCGCAGTACGCGGGCGCCTGGCAGGGCGGCGAGAAGGTGCGCGGCTATCTGGAGGAGGACGGCATCGACCCGTCGTCCACCACGGACACCTACGCCGCCGTCCGGCTGAACGTCGACAACCGCCGCTGGGCGGGCGTCCCGTTCTACCTGCGCACCGGCAAGCGCCTGGGCCGCCGCGTCACCGAGATCGCGGTGGTCTTCCAGCGGGCGCCGCACTCGCCCTTCGACTCCAGCGCCACCGAGGAACTCGGTGCCAACGCGATCGTCATCCGGGTCCAGCCCGACGAGGGCGTCACCGTCCGTTTCGGCTCCAAGGTGCCGGGCACGTCGATGGAGATCCGGGACGTCACGATGGACTTCGCGTACGGCGAGTCCTTCACGGAGTCCAGCCCGGAGGCGTACGAGCGCCTCATCCTGGACGTGCTGCTCGGCGACGCCAACCTGTTCCCGCGCCACCAGGAAGTGGAAGAGTCCTGGAGGATCCTCGACCCGATCGAGGAGCACTGGGCACGGCACGGCAGGCCCGCGCAGTACGCCTCGGGAAGCTGGGGACCCGAGGAAGCCGACGAGATGCTCGCACAAGACGGACGGAGCTGGCGCAGGCCATGAAGATCGACCTGACCGACACCACGGCAAGCAAGATCAACAAGGCGCTGGTGAAGGGCCGCCGCGCCATCGGCACACCGGCCGTGGGCATGGTCCTGACGATGGTGATCGTCACGGACGAGGAGAACGCCTACGACTCGATCAAGGCGGCCGAGGAGGCCTCGCACGAGCACCCCTCGCGCACCCTGGTCGTCATCAAGCGGCACGCCCGCAGCCCCCGCGAGCGCACGCAGTCGCGGCTCGACGCCGAGGTCCGGGTGGGTTCCGAGGCCGGCACCGGGGAGACCGTGATCCTGCGGACCTACGGCGAGGTGTCCGACCACGCCGACTCCGTCGTGCTGCCGCTGCTGCTGCCGGACGCCCCGGTCGTCGTGTGGTGGCCGGTGGACGCGCCGCAGAACCCGGTCAAGGACCCGCTGGGCGCGCTCGCCCAGCGCCGGATCACCGACATGTACGCCGTCGAGCGGCCCCTCCAGGCGCTGGAGATGCGCGTGCGGTCGTACGCGCCCGGCGACACCGACCTGGCGTGGACCCGGCTGACGCCGTGGCGTTCGATGCTGGCGGCGGCGCTGGACCAGGCGCGGGTGCCGATCGTGTCGGCGGCCGTGGAGAGCGAGGCGGACAACCCGAGCGCCGAGCTGCTCGCGCGCTGGCTGGAGGCCCGGCTGAAGGTGTCCGTGGACCGGGTGGAGACCGCCGGTCCGGTCGTCACGGCCGTCCGGCTCGGCACCGGTGACGGCGAGATCGTCATCGACCGGCCCGAGGGCCCGCTGGCCACGATGTCCCTGCCAAGCCAGCCCTCGCGGACCCTCGCGCTGAAGGTCCGCCCCACCTCCGAACTGATCGCCGAGGAGCTGCGGCGCCTCGACGCGGACGAGATGTACGCCATCGCCCTGCGGGGCGAGGCCACCGAGGAGAACCCCGCCCATGTCTGACACCCCCGTGCTCACCCAGCGGCCCGAGTGGGCCGCGCTGGAGGACCACCGCGCCCGCCGACCTGCCCGGCTGCGCGAGCTGTTCGCGACGGACCCGGGACGCGCGGAGCGCTACGTGGTGCACGTCGGCGATCTGCGGATCGACTACTCCAAGCACCTCGTCACCGACGAGACTCTCGCCCTCCTCCAGGAACTGGCCGCCGCCACCGACGTGTTCGGGCTGCGGGACGCGATGTTCCGCGGCGAGAAGATCAACACCACCGAGGACCGGGCGGTCCTGCACACCGCGCTGCGCGCCCCCCGGGACGCGGTGGTCGAGGTCGACGGCGAGAACGTGGTGCCCGGTGTGCACGCGGTCCTGGACCGGATGGCGGCCTTCGCCGACCGGATCCGCTCGGGCGAGTGGACCGGTCACACCGGCCGGCCCATCAGGAACGTCGTGAACATCGGGATCGGCGGCTCCGACCTCGGCCCGGCGATGGCGTACGAGGTGCTGCGGGCCTTCACCGACCGCGCGCTGACGGTCCGTTTCGTCTCCAACGTGGACGGCGCCGACCTGCACGAGGCCGTCCGCGACCTCGACCCGGCGGAGACGCTCTTCATCGTCGCGTCGAAGACGTTCACCACCATCGAGACCATCACCAACGCCACCTCGGCCCGCGACTGGCTGCTGAAGGGGCTGGGCGGCGAGGAGAAGGCGGTCGCCAAGCACTTCGTGGCGCTGTCGACGAACGCCGGGAAGGTGTCCGACTTCGGCATCGACACGGCCAACATGTTCGAGTTCTGGGACTGGGTCGGCGGCCGCTACTCCTTCGACTCGGCGATCGGCCTGTCGCTGATGATCGCCGTCGGACCGGACCGCTTCCGCGAGATGCTCGACGGCTTCCGCCTCGTCGACGAGCACTTCCGCACCGCCCCCGCCGAGGCCAACGCCCCGCTGCTGATGGGTCTGCTGGGCATCTGGTACGGCAACTTCCACGACGCCCAGTCGCACGCGGTGCTGCCCTACTCGCACTACCTCTCCAAGTTCACCGCCTATCTCCAGCAGTTGGACATGGAGTCCAACGGCAAGTCGGTGGACCGCGACGGCAACCCGGTGGACTGGCAGACCGGGCCGGTCGTCTGGGGCACCCCGGGCACCAACGGGCAGCACGCCTACTACCAGTTGATCCACCAGGGCACCAAGCTCATCCCGGCCGACTTCATCGGCTTCGCCCGTCCTGTCGGTGAGCTGAGCGACGAACTCAAGGCCCAGCACGACCTGTTGATGGCCAACTTCTTCGCCCAGACCCAGGCGCTGGCCTTCGGCAAGACGCCGGAGGAGGTCCGCGCGGAGGGCGTGCCCGAGGAACTGGTGGCGCACAAGACGTTCCGCGGCGACCGGCCCACCACCACGATCCTGGCGCGCGAGCTGACCCCCTCGGTCCTCGGCCAGCTCATCGGCCTCTACGAGCACAAGGTGTTCGTCCAGGGCGCGGTCTGGAACATCGACTCCTTCGACCAGTGGGGCGTGGAGCTCGGCAAGGTCCTCGCCAAGCGGATCGAACCGGCCCTGACCGAGGGCACCGAGGTGCCCGGCCTGGACCCCTCCACCACCGCCCTCGTCGCCGCCTACCGCACTCTCAGGAAGTGAACTGACATGCAGCTCGGTCTCATCGGTCTCGGCAAGATGGGCGGCAACATGCGCGAGCGGATCCGCCGCGCGGGCCACACCGTCATCGGCTACGACCGCAACCCCGACGTCACCGACGTGAGCAGCCTGGCCGAACTGGTCGAAGGGCTCCAGGCACCGCGCGTCGTCTGGGTGATGGTCCCGGCCGGCGCCGCCACCCAGTCGGTCGTCGACGAGCTCGGCGGTCTGCTGGAGGCCGGCGACACGGTCGTGGACGGCGGCAACTCCCGCTGGACGGACGACGAGAAGCACGCCCGCGAGCTCGGCGCCAAGGGCATCGGCTTCGTCGACGCCGGCGTCTCCGGCGGTGTGTGGGGCCTGGAGAACGGCTACGCCCTGATGGTCGGCGGCGAGCAGGAGCACGTCGACCGGCTCCGGCCGGTCTTCGACGCGCTCAAGCCGGAGGGCCCGTACGGCTACGTCCACGCGGGCAAGGTCGGCGCCGGCCACTTCTCGAAGATGGTCCACAACGGCATCGAGTACGCCATGATGCAGGCCTACGCCGAGGGCTGGGAGCTGCTGGAGAAGGTCGACTCGGTCACCGACGTCCGCGAGGTGTTCCGCTCCTGGCAGGAGGGCACCGTCATCCGCTCCTGGCTGCTCGACCTGGCGGTCGACGCCCTCGACGAGGACGAGCACCTGGACAAGCTGCGCGGCTACGCCCAGGACTCCGGCGAGGGCCGCTGGACCGTGGAGGCCGCCATCGACAACGCGGTGCCGCTCCCGGCCATCACGGCCTCGCTGTTCGCGCGGTTCGCCTCCCGCCAGGAGGACTCGCCGCAGATGAAGATGATCGCCGCCCTGCGCAACCAGTTCGGCGGCCACGCCGTGGAGTCGGCGAAGCAGTAGGCCCGGTCGCGGGGCACGCCCGGTGAGCGGCGGGCGTGCCCCCGCTCCTGACGGTCCGTCGGACCCCGGTTGACACCGTACGGAGGGCCCGCCAGAGTCGCGGCTGATGGAGATCGACGATCTGACACCGGCCGAGCGGCGCGTCTGGCGGGCCTTCGCCACGGCACGGCCCGTGGACTTCCGGACCGCGGACGCCGGGGGCGCCCAGGACGGACCCGAACGGACCCTGCGGGCGGCCGTGTTGCGGGCGCTGCTCCTCAACGGCCCGCGGGAGCCGGGGGAAGTCGCGGCCCTCATGGTGGTCGGAGCCCGCATCACCGGTGTGCTCGACCTGCGGTACGCGACCGTCGACAGCGTCATCCGCCTCCACCACTGCCGCTTCGACGAGGCACCCCGTCTCTCCGGCGCCCAGCTCGGCTACGTCACCCTGCGCGACTCCGTGCTGCCGGGCCTGTCGGCGGACCACTGCCGGATCGACGGCGGGCTGCGCCTGACCCACTGCCGTGTCGACGGCGCGGTGATCCTGAGCAGGACCCAGATCTCGGGGGCCCTGTACCTGGACGGCGCGGAGGCCGGCGCGGACGGCCCGGCGCGGACCGCGCTCCAGCTCAACCGGATCTCCGTCGACGACGACCTCTGCGCGCGGGGCCTGCGCACCCGCGGCCTGATCCGGCTGGACGGCGCGAGCGTGGCCGGCTCGATCGACCTGGAGGAAGCCGAACTGAGCAACCCGGGGGCGCACGTCCTGGACGGGGAGTCCCTCGAGGTCGGCGCCCACATCATCGGCCGCCGCCTGCGCGCCCACGGCCGGATCGACCTGCGCGGCGCGCGCATACCCGGCCGCGTCGACCTGCTGCACGCGACGCTCTCCTCCCCCGGCGACACCGCCCTGCGCGCCAGCAGCTGCGTGATCGGCGAGATGTGGCTGCGCGGGGGCCCGCCGGTCGTGGGCAGGCTCAACCTGCGGCGCGCCGAGATCAACCAGCTCCACGTCGAGCCGGAGATGCTGCCCGGCCAGGTGCGTCTGCTCGACCTCACCTACACCTTCCTCACCCCGCACGAGCCCGCCGAGCGCCGGCTGCCCATGCTGGAGCGCGACGACGACGCGTTCGACCCGCACGCCTACGAGCAGCTCACCGCCGCCTACCGCCACGCCGGTGACGACCGGGCCGCCCGGCTGGTGCAGCTCGCCAAGCTGCGCCGGCACCGGGGCACCCTCCCCTGGTACGGCCGGCTGTGGGGGCACCTGCAGGACGCGGCCGTCGGCTACGGCTTCCGCCCGCTGCGGGCCGCCGTATGGCTGCTGTCGCTGCTGGCGGCCGGGTCGGTGGCGTTCGCGCTGGAGCACCCGCGGGCGCTCAAGGCGTCCGAGGCCCCCGACTTCGACCCGGTCTTCTACACGCTCGACCTGCTCCTGCCGGTCGTCTCGTTCGGCCAGGAGTCCGCGTTCGCCCCGTCCGGCTGGCACCGGATCCTGTCGTACGTCCTGATCCTGACCGGCTGGCTCCTGGCCTCGACCGTCGTCGCCGGTGTGACGAGGACGGTCAGCCGGCAGTAGACCGGGCCGGGGCCCGCCGGTCAGCGTTCGGCGTGCTGGGCCGCCAGCCGCACCGGAGCGTTCACGGCGCCGTAGCCCCGGTAGCCGCCGTCGCGCTGGACGAGTTCGAGGAAGACGCGGCCGACGGTGCGGGTGTAGCAGTGCCGGAAGACCCCGTGGGCGTCCCGGTCGTAGAGGATGCCCAGCTCGCGGTACGTCTCCAGCTCGCCGTCGGCGAACTCGTACCGGGCCGCGAGGTCGTCGTGGTAGTTCGCGGGGATCGGCAGGAGGCGGCCGCCGGCCTCGGTGAAGCGGCGGGCCGCCGCGACCACGTCGGGGACGGCCAGGGCGATGTGCCGGACGTGTGTCCGCCCGCGAGACGGCGAAGGTGCCGACCGAGGAGCTGGGCCGGCGCACCCGTCCGGAGGCGGCCCGGCGGGAGACGGAGACGGTGACGGCCTGAGCGACCGCGCCCCCGGGCCCCCGGACGCCGGCAGCGGCTCCGGGGGCCCGGGCGTGCCCGCGGTCAGGGCCCGCTATCCCTCGTCACCGCTCCTGGGGATGCCGTAGGCCCGCTCCACGCGTACGCGCACCACGAGGCGGCGGTCGCGGACCATGGCGGCGCGGTAGTCCTCCCAGTCGGGGTGTTCGCCCAGGAGGTCGCGGTAGAGCCGGACGAGTTCCTCGACCGTGTCGTCGTAGGGGTGCTCGGCCACCGGCGAGAGGTCGGCGGTGCCCTCGACGACCGTGTAGGCACGGCGGTCGGGCGCGGAGACGTGGTACGAGGCGCGCGGGTCGCGGCGCAGGTTGCGGGTCTTCGCCCGGTCGTCGGTGACGGAGATCCGGATGACGCCCTCGTCCGGGTGGTAGTGGTGGCTGACGTTGGACAGCTGCGGGCGCCCGTCCCGCTTGAGGGTGACCAGCACCCCGCCGGGGCCGTCGGAGAGCAGGGCGAGCAGGGCGTGCCGCGTCGAGTCCTGAGTCATGTCGGCACAACCGGCGCGGGACGCGTCCGCATTCCCGGGCGGACACCCGCACATGTGAGTAGACAGTGTCTACGCACGACTGGTAGACACTGTCCATGAGCGATGAGGAGAAGCCGGGGGCGGACCTGCGGGTCCGGCTGGTCGACGTCGGGGTGGAACTGCTGGCCCGGGAGGGCGTCGGG
This sequence comes from Streptomyces sp. NPDC017202, assembly GCF_044331705.1. Classification (NCBI taxonomy): domain Bacteria; kingdom Bacillati; phylum Actinomycetota; class Actinomycetes; order Kitasatosporales; family Streptomycetaceae; genus Streptomyces; species Streptomyces sp. NPDC017202. The sequence goes on from NZ_JBIRNP010000003.1 coordinate 179,960, forward strand.
GCACTGACCCTGCGGGAGATCGCCCGCAGGGCGGGCGTCTCGCACGGGGCCCCGCGCCGCCACTTCCCCACCCACCTGGAACTGCTGTCGGCCATCGCCCGCAGGGGCTTCACCGACCTGTCCGGCCGGGTGGCGGCGGCCCGCGGCGACGGCACCGCGCCCGCCCGCGACCAGATCACGGAACTGGGCCGCACCTACCTGGAGTTCGCCCTCGGCAACCCCGGCATGTATGAGCTGATGTTCCGTCACGACCTGTTGGAGAGCGGCCACCTGGGGCTCCGCGACACCAGTCTCCCGCTGTTCGGCGTGCTGGTGGACCTGGTCGGCCGGGTACGGCCCGGCGCCGACGCCCGTGCGGTCACGGCGGCGCTGTGGGCGAACCTGCACGGCATCGCCCAGCTGTGGAGCTGGGGAAGCCTGCAACTCGCCACGGACACGCAAGAGTTCGAGCCGCTGCTGCGGACGGCGCTCGACGCGCACCTGGGGCCGGAGGCCGGTCGGTGAAGCGGCCTCCGATCCTGGTGAGCAGTGTGGCCGGTGCCGTGGTCGTGGCCCTGGACGGCACCGTCCTCACCGTCGCCCAGCCCACCCTGCGCCGCGACCTGGACGCCGACTTCGCCCAGGTCCAGTGGACCAGCACCGGGTATCTCGTCGCCGTGGCGAGCCTGTTGGTGTTCGCCGGGCGGCTCGGCGACCGGTACGGCCACCGGCGTACGTTCGCGGTGGGCATGCTCGGCTTCGGGGCGGCCTCCGTCGGTGTCGCGGTGGCGCCGGGCGTGGGCTGGGTGATCGCCCTGCGGGTGGTGCAGGGGGTGTTCGGGGCGCTGTTGCAGCCGGCCACGCTCGGCATGCTGCGCTCGGCGTACCCGGCGGATCGGCTGCGGCGGCCGATCGCCGTGCGGACGGCCGCGATCGGGCTGGCGGCCGCCGCCGGTCCGGTGCTGGGCGGGGCGCTGACGACGGGCTTCGGATGGCGGGCCGTGTTCCTGCTGAACGTGGTGCCGGCACTGGCCTTCGGCGCCCTCGCCCTCACCGCCGGTGGACGGGAGGGTGCGGCACGGGCGGCGGCTCCGGCCTCCTCTTCGACTCCAGCCTCCTCTCCAGCCTCCTCTTCGGCTCCGGCCCCGGCTCCAGCCTCCTCTTCGACTCCAGCCTCCTCTTCGGCTTCGGCATCGGCCTCTTCTTCGGTGTCCGCGTCCGTACGGGCTCTCGACGCGGCCGGTGCCCTCTGGCTGGCGGTGGCGCTGGCCTGCCTGGTGCACACCCTCGTCGCGCCCGGGGGGCCGGCCGGCGCGACGGGCGCGGTGGCGGCCGTGGTCGCCGGTGCCGCCTTCGTCCGCCACGAGCGCCGCGCACCGGCGCCGCTGGTGCCCGCGGCCGTCATCGGTTCCCCGCCGGTCCGGGCTGCCCTGACCCTGCTGGTCATCGTGTCGGCGGCCCTCAACGGCGGCCTGTTCGCCTGCGTGTACGTCCTCCAGGACGACCTGGGGCTCACCCCGCTGGGCACGGCCCTCGTCAGCCTCCCGCTGGCCGCGTTCCTGGTGGCCGCGGCGCCGGCGTCGGCCGTCCTGCTGCGCCGGGCCGGCGCCGTCCGAACCGTCGCGGGGGCCGTCGCCGTACTCGCCGCCGGTCTCCTCGTGCTCGCCGCCGCCCCGGGCACGGCCGCCTTCTGCGCCGGGTTCGCGCTGGTGGGCGCCGGGTTCGGGACGGTGATGGTCGCGGCCACCCACGTCGTCGTACGGCAGGCGCCCGCGGAGTCGGCCGGGGTGGCGGGCGGCCTGCAGCAGACGGCCATGAACATCGGGCCGGTGCTCGGGGTGGCGGCGGCGACCGTGCTCATGGACACGGGCGGGAGCAGGGCGCCCCTCGTCGCGCTCGCCGTGGCGGCCGCGGCGGTGCTGCCGCTGTGCCGGGCGCTTCCGGGACGGCCGCGCCCGGCCGCCACCGGGGTTCCCGCCGGCCCCGCGCCGCGCCCCGCCCCCGGCCGTCCGTCCGGCCCTCCCCACTCCGCCGATGTCCTCCCGGTGCCTCCCGCCGCCGGTCCGGGGGACGCGGGGCATCCCGTTCCCGCTGTCGAAAGGGGTCCTTTCCCGCCGTCCCTGGGCGACGATGAGGTCTGAGACCGTTCCGACGGGGTATGCCGGACCGCGCCTTGATCGAACGCACCGGAGGAGAGCCATGGCACAGCTGCGGCAACAGGTCGACCCGAGCGAGGTGGGGCTGGACGGGAAGGCGCTGGACCGCCTCGACCAGTATCTCGCCCACCACGTCGACGAGGGACGGCTGCCCGGTTTCCTCGTGGCCGTCGCCCGCGGCGGCCGGGTCGCGCACCTCACCACCCACGGCCGGCGCGACATCGCCGCCGGACTGCCCGTCGAGTCCGACACGCTGTGGCGGATCTACTCGATGACCAAGCCGGTCACCTCGGTCGCCGCGCTGATGCTGGTGGAGGAGGGCCGGCTCTCGCTCGACGACCCGGTCGCCGCGCACCTGCCGGCCTTCGCCGACCAGCGCGTGTACGTCCGGGGCTCCGGCGCGGACCTGGAGACGCGCCCGGTCGGGCAGCCGGTGCTCGTACGGCACCTGATGACCCACACCGCGGGCCTGACCTTCGCCTTCTACCACTGCCACCCGGTCGACGCCCTGTACCGCGAGGCCGGGCTGGAGTCGGCGGTGCTGCCGGGCTCGGACCTGGCCGGGACCGTCGAGGCGTACGCGCGTCTGCCGCTCCAGTTCGAGCCCGGCACGCAGTGGAACTACTCGGTGGCCGCCAACGTCCTGGGCCGGATCGTCGAGGTCGTCTCCGGCCGGCCCCTCGATGCGTTCCTCGCCGAACGGATCTTCCGTCCCCTCGGCATGCCCGACGCCGGTTTCCAGGTCACCGGCGAACAGGCGGGCCGGCTGGCGGAGTTGTACGGCGACACCGAGGACGGCGGGATCGAGCCGATCCCCGGGCTGCCCCTGTCCGGGCGGCCCCGGTTCCTGTCCGGGAGCGGCGGCATGGTGGCGACCGCGTACGACATCCACCGCTTCGCCGAGTTGCTGCGCCGCCGCGGCGAACTCGACGGCACACGCCTGCTGAAGCCCGCGACGGTGGACCTGATGACCCGCAACCATCTGCCCGGCGGCGCCGACCTGCGCACGGTCGGCAGCCGCCCCGCCCACGACGATCCCGGCAACGACGGCGTCGGCTTCGGCCTCGGCGTCTCCGTGGTGATCGACCCGGAACGCACCCGCGCCCCCTCCGGGCTCGGCACCTACGGCTGGAGCGGGGTGGCCACGACGACGTTCTGGGTCGACCCGAGCCGCGACCTCACCGTCCAGTTCTTCACGCAGGTACGGCCGAGGAGGTCGTTGAAGCTCTACCCCGACCTCAAGCGGCTGGTCCACGAAGCGGTCACGGACTGACCGCCGGGCGGTCAGGGACTGGCCCTCGGGTGGTCGTGGCCCCGGTCCCCCTCCCCGCACGGCCCGGCCGGCCCGTCGTGCGCCGGTCCCGTGATGCGCGCCGGCCGTCGCGGCCCCTGTGCGTCGCGGCGGCCGGCAGCGCGTGCGCTCACGTCCGTGCGCTCACGTCCGTGCACTCAGGACCAGTGCGCGACCGCGTCCAGGTGGGGCAGGCGGTGGTCCAGCCGCTCCCGCTTGGTGCGCAGGTACGTGATGTTGTTCTCGCACGGCTCGATCAGCAGCGGCACCTCCTCGGCGACCTGGACGCCGTTGTCCACCAGCGCCTCCCGCTTGCGCGGGTTGTTCGACATCAGGCGGACGGAGCGCACGCCCAGGTCGCGCAGGATGTCGGCGGCCACCTTGTAGTCCCGCGCGTCCACCGGGAAGCCCAGCGCCACGTTCGCCTCGACGGTGTCCAGACCCTCCGCCTGGAGCGCCATCGCCCGCAGTTTGCCCAGCAGTCCGATGCCCCGGCCCTCGTGCCCGCGCAGGTAGACGACGATGCCCCGGCCCTCGGCGACGACGGCCCGCAGCGCCGACTCGAGCTGGTCGCCGCACTCGCAGTGCTGGGAGCCGAACGCGTCACCGGTGAGGCATTCCGAGTGCAGCCGGGTCAGCACGTTCTCGGTGCCGGGATCGCCGTACACCAGGGCGACCTGCTCGTCGCCGCGGTCGTGGTCGAGGTAACCGATCGCCTGGAATTTGCCGTACACGGTGGGCAGCGGTGCATTCACCACGCGTTCCACACCGGTGCGCTGGGAGGACTTCTTGCCGAGCACGCCAAATTTGTCTGTCATGATCTGGTTCCTAAGCAGAGACGAAAGGCCGGGAAAAGATGAGTGGTTCGGGAATGCGGACGGCGCAGGCGTACGGACTCGTGCCGGCGGACACCACCGAGGACGTGCGGTCGCGGGGCGCGGACGTCCCGGTCCAGGTGGCGGTGCTGCCCGTCGGAAGCTTCGAACAGCACGGACCGTACCTGCCGTTGGCCACCGACACGCTCGTCGCGTGCGCGATCGCCGGGGAGGTGGCCGCCGCGTATCCGGTGCACCTCCTCCCTCCGGTGACCATCGCCTGCTCGCACGAGCACGCGGACTGGCCGGGAACCGTCAGCATCTCCGCCGTCACCCTTCACGCGGTGGTACAGGACATCGCGGCCTCACTGCGCCGCTCGGGCGTCGAGGCCCTGGTGCTCGTCAACGGACACGGCGGGAACTACGTCCTGGGCAACGCCGTCCAGGAGTCCTCCGCCCGCGGTGAGCGGATGGCGCTCTTCCCGGCCCCGGAGGACTGGGAGGAGGCCCGGGCGGCGGCCGGGGTGTCGACCTCGCTGCTCACCGACATGCACGCCGGGGAGATCGAGACCTCGATCCTGCTGCACACCCGTCCCGAACTCGTCCGGCCCGGTTACGAGTCCGCCGATTTCACCGCGGACGACCGTCGCCATCTGCTCACGCTGGGAATGTCCGCCTATACCGATTCGGGCGTCATCGGCCGTCCCTCCCTGGGGTCCGCGGAAAAGGGGAAGGAAATCCTGTCGAGCCTGACGGATTCCTTCGGAGCGTATTTCTCGATACTGACGTCCGGGACCACGGCGGAGGATTCCGGGGACGGTCCCGCGTAACGCGCGGCGCCGGGCCCCGCCTCCGGTGCGCCGGCGGGTACGACGGGTACGACGGCGTCGCAGGCCGTCGTACCGGAGGCGGGGTCCTCGTCCCGCGGCTCCGTGTTCCCCGGCCTCCCGCACCAGCGGGCGACGAGGACGGCGAGGCCCGGCAGCGCGGCCGCGAAGCTCAGCACCCCGTACACGACGGCGACGGCGAGCCCGGTGCCCGCGCCGAGGCCGGCGGCGCCGAACGCCCAGGCGGTGACGCCCTCGCGGGGCCCCCAGCCACCGACGTTGAGCGGCACGCCCATCGCGAGCAGCGCGAGGACCGCCAGCGGCAGCAGTGTGAGCACCGGGGCGGCGGAGCCGGCCGCGCGGGCGGCCACGACGAAGGTGGCCAGGTGGCCGGCCAGGACGACCGCCGACGACAGGGCGACGCCCGGTCCGTTGCGCCGGGACAGCAGTCCCTCGCGTGCCTCGGCGAGCGCCCTGCCCGTGCGTCCGCCCCGGCGGGCCGCCGAGGAGTTCATCCGCACGGCGAGGACGACGGCGAGCGCGCCGACCGCGCCGAGGCCGACGGCCGGCGCGAAGTGCCGTACGTCCGCCATGACGGGGGACGGCAGGGTCAGCAGGATCGTCACTCCGGCGAGGGCCAGCACGAGTTGGCCCGCCGTGCGCTCCAGGACGACGGCCCGCACGCCGCGTCCGACGTCTCCGGTGCTCTGTCCGTGGCGCACGGCGCGGTGCACGTCGCCGAGGATGCCGCCGGGCAGGGCCGCGTTGAGGAACAGCGAGCGGTAGTAGTCGGCGACGGCGGGCCCGAGCGGAAGCCGGATCCGCAGTCCACGGGCCACCAGCGCCCAACGCCACGCGCTGAACACGGTGGTGACGGCGCCGATCCCGAGCCCGAGGAGCAGGGTGACGGCGTCGATGCGCCGCAGCCCGTCCACGACGGGGCCGGTGCCCGTCCGCCACAGCAGGACGCCGAGGATCAGGACCCCGGCGAGGGTGCCGCCGTGGGTGCGCAGCGCCGCGAAACGGGAACGCGCGGCCGGCCGCGGGGCCGGCCCGGTCACGATCGTCCCGGTACGGTCCTCGGAGACGGCGGAGACGGCGGAGACGGCGGAGACGGCGGGGACGGCGGGGCCGGCAGGGGCGGCGGAGCCGGTGGCCGCCGTACCGGCCGGGGGCACGTTCACGGTGGCCGTGCGGGACGCGGGCGGGAGCACGGCCGGCCGCGCGGCGGCGTCGTGCCGGGGCCGTCGTACGGTCGCCCGCTCGCACCGCGTCGGCGGGGCCGGCGCCGGGACACGCGCGCCCGCCGTCTCCGCGCCCATCAGAGGCCGCCCGTGGGCCGGGCCAGGGCGAGGAGGTCGCTGTGGTGGACGGTGACGTGGAGTTCACCGGCCGCGCAGGCCGCCAGCCGGGCCGCGAGGTAGGTCTCGGCGCGGGCGGCGAGGCCGGGGCGCTCCTCGACGGCGGCGCCGACCCAGCCGCGCAGCCACTGGGCGGTGAGCGCCGCCTCGTAGGGGCCGAGCCGCCAGGCGCTGGGGTGCACCTTCACGGTCGCGCCGTGGTCGGCGAACGCCTCGCAGGCCGCGGTGACCGCGTCGGGGCCGAGGAGGCCGCCGCGCCGCTGGTGGTCGTTGAACGCGGCGGCGATCTCCTCGTCCATCGGGTCGGGGGCGGTCAGTTCGACGCGTCCGGCCACCGAGAGGGTCAGCAGGGCGGGGCAGCCGGCGCCCGCGCAGGCCGCGGCGAGGGTGTCGATCTCCTCGCGGGTGAGGACGTCCAGCAGCGCCGACGCGGTCACCAGCGAGGCGCCGGCCAGGGCGTCCGGGGTCAGCCGGGCGACGTCGCCGCGCCGGGTCTCGACGGTGACCCGGCTGCCGTCGGCGGCGGCCCGCGGGGAGCCGACGGCCGCGAAGTGCAGCAGGTAGGGGTCGCGGTCGTGCAGGATCCAGTGCTGGGGGCCGTCCAGGCGGGGGGCGAGCCAGCGGCCCATCGAGCCGGTGCCGCAGCCCAGGTCGTGCACGACGAGTCCGCCGGGGCGTCCGGGCAGGTCGGCCAGCCGGATCCGCAGCGGGTCCAGCAGGTCGGCCGCCCGCGCGGCGGCGTCGGCGGGCTCGCGCAGCCGCAGCCACTCGGGGGCGTAGCGGGGCGGCTCCTGCGCCGTGCCGTCCCCGTTCCCCTCCCCCTCGCGCAGCCGTACGGTCGGCCGTTCGCCGGGGCGGGTCACCGGGCCGGCGCCCGCGATCACGCCGGATGTCTGCGTCTCCATGTCCGAGGACACCTCCCGAGGTCCGGGCTGGGCGGGAATCCGCCCGGCCTGCCGTGCCAGGTCGGCCGGGGTCGGCGTGGTCTTCCTCATGCCGCCCTCCGGGGTTCGCCGGGCAGCCGGCCGAGGACGCCGGCGAGGCGCTGGGCGGTGCTCGCCCAGCCGCCCAGGGCCGCCCGCCGGCCCCGTGCGGCCGCCTTCAGCCGGCGCCGCACGTCCGCCTCGCCGAACCAGCCGCGCAGTTCGGCGGCGAGGGCTGCCGGGTCCTCCGGCGGCACGAGGATGCCGGGGACGCCGCCGTCGGGGGCGCGGCCGACCGCCTCGGGCACGCCGCCCACGTCGGTGGCGAGGACGGGGATGCCGCGGGCCAGTGCTTCGGTGACCGCCATGCCGTAGGTCTCGGCGTAGGAGGCGAGGACCATCAGGTCGGCGGCGGCGTACGCGGCGTCGAGCTGGGCGCCCGCCTTGGGGCCCGCCAGCTCCAGCCGGTCCTCAAGGCCGTACCTGCGGATGAGGCCGCGCAGGTGGGCGACGTACTCCGGGTCCTGGCCGAGGCCGCCCACGCAGGAGCAGGTCCACGGCAGGTCGGTCACCGAGGCGAGCGCCTCGATCAGCCGGTGCTGGCCCTTGCGGGGGGTGACCGCGGCCACGCACAGCAGGCGGGAGACGCCGTCGGTGCCGGAGGCGAGGGGGGCGATGTCGGCGCCCGGTGCGGCGTCGTGCACCTTGTCCGGGGCGAGGCCGTGGTGCGAGACGAGGCGGCGGACCGCCCAGTCGCTGGTGGCGATCACCGCGGGGACGGCGCGCAGCACCGCCCGTTCCCTGGTGTCGAGTTCGGCGGCGAGCACCGGGTCGAGTCCGGTCTCGTCACCGAGCGGCAGGTGCACCAGGACGGCGAGCCGCAGCCGTTCCGCCTCCGGTACGACGATCTCCGGGACGCCGCAGGCCACCAGACCGTCCAGCAGGACGACCGTGCCGTCGGGCAGCTCCCGCAGGGTGCGGGCCAGTTCGGCGCGGGCGGCGGCCCCCGGGCGGGGCCACTCACCGGCGACCCGGTGCTGGTGGACCTGCCAGCCGAAGCCGGGGAGGTCCAGGCAGACGCGGCGGTCGTAGGCGTTGCCGCCGCTGGGGTTGGCCGGGTCGTCGACGCCGCCCGGCATGACGAAGTGCACGGAACGCAGGGACATGGGGATGATTCCCCCGGTCTTCGGGGCCGCCGGGCCGGTCTTCGGGGCCGCCGGCTGCGCGGGCAGGTAGGCGAGCGGGGCCTTTTCCACGGTCACGTCGGTCACAGCGCACGCTCGTAACTCGCCCAGGCGACGTGCGACTCGTGCAGGGTGACGGAGAGGGCGGCGATGCCGCGGGCGCCCTCGCCGAGCGCGCCCCGGTGGATCCGGTCGGCGAGCCGGTCGGCGATCACCTTGGCGAGGAACTCGGTGGAGGTGTTGACTCCGGCGAAGTCGGGCTCGTTGTCGAGGTTCCTGTAGTTCAGCTCGCTGACCACGGCGCCCAGTTCCTGGGTCGCCAGGCCGATGTCGACGACGATGTTGTCGTCGTCGAGCTGTTCGCGGCGGAAGGTGGCGTCCACGAGGAACGTCGCTCCGTGCAGGCGCTGTGCGGGTCCGAAGACCTCGCCGCGGAAGCTGTGGGCGATCATGATGTGATCGCGGACCGTGACACTGAACAACGGACGACCCTCCAGGTGCGGCGCGTCTGGTCCCCCGGCCATCGGCCGCCGGGGGATGCCGTGTAGTACGGCTCTCGGCTTCCCCCCGTTCAGCCGACTTCCACTCTTTTCTCAGGTCAGGCGCTCTTGTCGTAGCGAACGCGGTGGCACAGGGCCGCGATCGCCCCGCTCGTGAGCCGGGGCATCACCTGCGGCAGCTCGTCGAAGGCGCTCTCCCCGGTGACGAGGGCGTCGAGCGCGGGGTCGGCGAGGAGTTCCAGGGCGAGGGCGAGCCGGTCGGCGTAGCTGCGGTTCGCGCGGCGCGGGGAGACGGTGCCGACCTGGCTGCTGCGGATCACCAGCCGCCGGGAGTGGAAGGCCTCGCCGAGCGGCAGGGAGACCTTGCGGTCGCCGTACCAGCTCAGTTCGAGGACGGTGCCCTCGGCGGTCAGCAGTTCCAGGGACCGGGCGAGCCCCTGCTCGGTGGCGCTGGCGTGCACCACCAGGTCGCAGCCGCCCAGCGCCTCCTCGGGGGAGGCGAAGCCGACGCCCAGTGCCTCGGCGGTCCTCGCCCGTGCCGGATCGGCGTCCACCAACTGCACGCGCACGCCCGGGAAGCGGCTGAGCAACGCGGCCACCGAGCAGCCGACCATGCCCCCGCCGACCACCGCGATCCGGTCGCCGACCAGCGGCGCCGCGTCCCACAGCGCGTTCACGGCCGTCTCGACGGTGCCGGCCAGGACGGCCCGTCCGGCGGGCACCGAGTCGGGGACGACGGTGACGGCGCTCGCCGGGACGACGAAGCGGGTCTGGTGCGGGAAGAGGGAGAAGACGGTGCGCCCGGCCAGTTCCCGGGGGCCCTCCTCCACCACCCCCACGTTGAGGTAGCCGTACTTCACGGGCGCCGGGAAGTCGCCCTCCTGGAACGGCGCCCGCATCACCGCGTGCTGGCTCTCCGGGACCCCGCCGCGGAAGACGAGGGTCTCCGTGCCGCGGCTGACCCCGGAGTACAGCGAACGGACGACGACCTCGTCCTCCGCCGGGTCCGGCAGGGTCACGTCACGGATTTCCCCCTGACCCGGCGAACCGATCCAGAACGCACGTGCGGTGCGGTTCATCGGCGTCCTCCTGAACGTTCGGGAACTTGTTCACGTACCGAGGTGTGCACAGGTCGCGCACAGTACGCGGCCTTGATCGACTCTGTCACCTGGCCGGAGGATGTGCGGTGGCCCTGAACAACATTGACGACGCGAGGCTGGTCCAGCAGGAGACCGCTGTGGGAGCGGGCGTGCAGATCCTGGTACTGGCCCTGCTCGGCGCCGGGATCGGCATGGGCCCGGCGGGCTGGGTGACCGGCCTCGTCTTCGCCGTGGCCACCTGGGCGGTGCTCTCACGGGCACTGCACCGTTCGGGTCTGCGCACGTTCGGCCCGGCGAACCGGGTCACCCTCGGCCGGGCCACCCTGGTCGGCGGGGTGACGGCCCTGGTGGCGGACTCCTTCGTGAGCGCGCCGCCGGTGTCCCTGCTGGTCGGCCTGACGGCCGTGGCCCTGCTGCTGGACGGCGTGGACGGCAAGGTGGCCCGGCGCACGAACACCTCGACGGCCCTGGGCGCACGCTTCGACATGGAGGTCGACGCGTTCCTGATCCTGGTGCTCAGCGTGTACGTCTCCATGGAACTGGGCCCCTGGGTCCTGCTGATCGGCGGCATGCGCTACGCCTTCGTCGCCGCGGCCCGCGTGGCCCCCTGGCTCAACGCCCCGCTGCCCCCGTCCTTCGCCCGCAAGACGGTCGCCGCGCTGCAGGGCATCTGCCTGCTGGTCGCGGGCGCGGACCTGCTCCCGTACGCCGGCAACTTCGCGGTGGCGCTGCTGGCCCTCGTCCTGCTGCTGTGGTCCTTCGGACGGGATGTGCTGTGGCTGTGGCGGGAGTCGCGGGTCGGGGCGGCCCGGGCGGCGGCGAGGCCGTCAGCGGCCAGGACGGCAGCGCGGCCGGCAGCGGCCAGGACGGTGACGCGGACGGGCGCGGATGCGACGGGCAAGCGGCTCGAGCTGGGTCCGGACCTGGAACTGGCCCTGGAACTGGGGCTGGCCGGACGTTAGTGCCGGGGTACGACGTCGAGGGGCCCGGTCCGCTGAGCGGACACGGGCCCTCGTCACGTCCGCGGCGCGGGCAGTGGGAACCGGGGCGGTGCCCCTGGACCAGGGCCTGTCCGGCGGATCGTGCCGGAGACGCGGGGTCCGGCACGCCCTCCCCCGGAGGGGGTGCCCCCAGCGGCGTTGTCGTCGGTCGCCGACGTCCCCCGGCCTTCGGCCGGGAGGTGCCCCCACCGCGTCGACGCCCTCCTCCGCCCTGCAGCCGGACACACCGGACCCCGCTCACCTCGGCCGCAAGGCGCCGCCGATCTCCTCCGACTTGACCCGCCGGACCGGCCCTGGGTGGGCGGCCAACGCGCGCCCCTACCCCCGCCGTGGCAACAACAGCACCGCCCCGGCCGGCACCGCCGCCAGCACGGCCCACGGCACGGCCGCCGGCAGGTCCCCGTCGAGCAGGACGCCCGTCCCCGCGCTGCCGGCCAGCACGATCACGCCGGAGACGGACGACAACGCGCCGGTGTACAGGCCGAGTCGCCCCTCCTCCGCGAGGTCGGGAAGCCAGGCCCGCGCGGCGGGCGCCACCAGCATCTGGCCGAGGGTGAGAAGGACGACGAACCCGGCGGCGGGCAGCAGCCCCGTCGTCCCGGTCGCCCCGGAGGGCACCGTGAGGGCGACGACGCCGAACCCGGCGGAGATCAGCGCCAGCCCGGCCGCCATGGAACGGCGCGGGGTGAGCCGCTCCCCCACCCACCGCGTGACGGGCAGCTGCGCGGTCACCACCAGCAGGGACGACAGCGCGAACAGCCAGGCCAGCGGCGTCTGGGAACCGGCGGCACGTTCCACCTCGGTGGGCAGGGCGAGGTAGAGCTGGTTGTAGGCGAGGAGGTGGGCACCGTACGCGCCGCACAGTGCGAGGAAACGCCGGTTGCGCAGCAACGGCGCCATGCCTCCCCGCACGTGGACACGCACGCGTCCGGGGATGTGCCGGGGCAGCAGCCGGGCGTGGCCCGCGAGGACCAGGGCGAAGACGCCGGCTCCGGCCAGGCACACCGCGCGGAAGTCGACCGCCAGCAGCAGCGCGCCGAGCAGGGGCCCGACGAACGCTCCGGCCTGCCCGGCGACGGTGAACAGCGCCAGGACGCGCGTCCGGGGCCCGCCCCCGGACTCCTCCCAGGCGACGGCCTGCCGCACCACCTCGGACTCGACGGCGGGCGAGAACAGCGCGGCGGCGAACCCGATGAGGAGCACCGCCCCGACGACCGTCCAGGCCCGCTCGGCGTACCCGAGCCATCCGAACCCGGCGATGCGCAGTACGCAGCCGGCGAGCACCACGGGCCGGATGCCGTACCGGTCGGCGAGCGCCCCGCCCACCACGAACAGCCCCTGCTGGCTGAAGGTCCGCAGCCCGAGCACGAACCCGACCGTCCAGCCGGCCATCCCGACCGCCCCGCCGAGGTGTGCGGCGAGGAAGGGCAGCACGGCGAAGAAGCCGACGTTGAAGGCGAGTTGCGTGAGGACGAGGAGCCGCAGGAGCGGCGGGAGCCGGGCCCTTTCCCGCGCACCGCGCACGATCGTCGGCGCGGTCACGTGACACCCACCGGCTGGTCCGACGCGGTGGCCGGAGTGCCGACGCGGGCCCGGGCCGTCACTGCCGTACGGCGCCGGGCCCCCCGTGTCCCGCCTCCCGCCGCCGTCACCGCGAGTGCGCCCAGGAGGGCGAGGGCGGCGGCGGGGGCGAGGACGGCCCAGGGGGCGCGTTCGGCGTAGGGCTGGTTCTCGGCGAGGAGCAGCCCCCACTCGGGTGACGGGGGCTGGGCGCCGAGGCCGAGGAAGCCGAGGGAGGCCAGCGCGAGGGCGATGCCGGGCAGGCGCAGGAGGGCGTGGCGGGTGACGGACGGCAGGACGGCCGGCAGGAGTTCGCTCCTCAGCAGGTATGTGCGGCCGGCGCCCAGCGCGCGGGTCGCGGTCAGGTGGAGGGTGGCGCGCTCCTGCCGCAGCAGCGCGGAGGTGTGCGCGGCCAGGGGCGCCCAGGCCACGACGGCGACGGCGAGGACGGGCGCCCCGGCGCCGCCGCCCTGGACGGCGGCGACGAGGAGCGCGACGAGGACGGGCGGGACGGCGTTGACGGTGTCGACGAGCGGCCCGGACAGCGCGGGCAGGCAGCCGAGCAGAACGCCGGCGAGCCAGGCGAGCGCGCTGACGGCGAGGGCGAGCAGCAGGGTGTCGAGGGCCCCGTGGGCGACCCGCGCGAGGACGTCCCGGCCGAGGGCGTCGGTGCCGAAGGGGTGGGTGAGGGAGGGGGCTCGGAGGCGGGCGGCGGTGTCGAGGGCGAGGGGGTCGCGGGGCAGGCCGAGCATGATGACGCCGGTCAGCAGAAGGCCGTAGGCAAGGGGCAGGAACCTGCGGACGGTCGGCCGTGGTGGCGGTGGCGGCCGGTGCGGGCTCTGCAGGGCGCCGTCGCGCAGCGCGGGGCCGATGAGCCGCCCGGCGGTGAGGCGTGCGGCGGTCGTGGTGACGGCGGCGAGGGCGACGAGCAGGAGGGTGCCGGCCTGGAGGACGGGCAGGTCCTGGGCGATGGCCGCCCGGAGCGTGGTGCGGCCGAGGCCGGGAATGTCGAAGATCTGTTCCACGGCGACCGAGCCGCCGGTGAGGCCGACGACGAACAGCCCGAGGTTCGGCAGCAGTCCGGGCACGCAGCGGCGCAGCGCCTGCCGGGCGACGGCGCGGCCGGGCAGTCCGCGGGCGGCGGCGGCCAGGGCCCAGGGTTCGGCGAAGGCGCCGGGGAGCTGGTCGTCGAGGAGGCGGCCGAGGACCGCGCCCGCGGGCAGGCCGAGGGCGAGCGCGGGCAGCACCGTCCACTGGGGGCCGTACCAGCCGAGGGCGGGCAGCCAGCCCCACTGCACGCCGACGACGGTGGCGAGCACGGACGCGGTGAGGAACTCGGGCAGTGCGGCGAGCACCGCCGCACCCGAGCCGCCGGCCGGCCGTCCGGCGAGGCGGCGACGGGCACCGAGGTGGAGGGTGCGGGCGCACACGGCGGCGGCCGTGACGAGGGCGACGAACAGGGCCACCGCCATCAGCAGCAGGGAGACACCGAGCGCCCCGAGGACCTCGGGCGCGACCGCGGAGCCGGAGGTCCACGAGTGTCCGGCGTCCCCGCGCGGCAGCCCGGCGAGCCACCGGCCGAGCAGGCGCAAAGGGCCGTCGTCGAGGTCGAGTCGGGCTCGGATGTCGGCGAGCACCTCGGGGGTGGGGTCACGGTCGGCGGACCGGGTCCTGAGCACCGTGAGCGCCGGGTCGGTGCGCGAGAGCCAGGGCAGCAGCCCGATCCCGCACACCAGCAGCACGCCCAGTACGGCGCGCCACAGCAGCGCGCCCACCCCGCTCCCCCTGCTTCCCCCACTCCCCCTGTTCCCTCTGGTCCCCCTGGTCCCCCTGGTCCTCATGGATCAGCTCCGCGTCCCGGTGCCGACGAGGGTGCGCTCGTAGGGATCGAGGAGTACGCCGCTCACCCGAGGGCCGACGCCGGTGATGACGCGCTGGTGGACCAGGGGGACGACGGCGTCGGTGCGCAGGATCGCGGCTTCGGCGGCCATGGCGGCGTCCTGCCGTTCGGCGGTGCCGTCGGCGCCCTCGGCCTTCGCCACCGCCGCGTCGACGGCCTTGTCGCAGAGCTGGGCGAGGTTGTATCCGCCGCCGCAGGTGTGGTCGCCGGCGAGGACGGCGACGGGGTCGCCGGTGTCGACGAGGGTGTTGCGGGCGAGCACGAAGGCGTCGAACTTCCCGGCGAGGGCGTCGCTCTCCAGCCGCGCGTACTCGCCCACCGTCAGCTTCACCGTGAACCCGGCCTTCTCCAGCTGCTGCTTCAGCACCTGCGCCACTTCGGGCAGTTCGGGCCGGTTGTCGTAGGTGGCGAGGGTGATGGTGGCGCCGGCGGGCGTGCCGGGACGGGTGGCCGCGGTGGGAGGTGTGCGCTTGCCCGCGGCCCAGGTGACGGCGGGGCCGTAGATGCCGGTGCCCGCGTCGGCGTGACCTTCGTAGACGTTCTTCGCGAGGACGGAGGTGTCGACGGCCGCGCGGGCGGCGGCGCGCAGCGACGCGTTCTCGAAGGCGCCGGACCGGGCGTTGAGGAGGAGGCTCGTGGTGCGGGTGGTGGCGGTCTCGCGGCGGGTGTCCGCGTCGAGGCCGGCGGCCTGGGCGACGGGGATCGCCTCGGCGACGTCGACCTGGCCGGTGCGCAGGGCGTTGGCGCGGGCGGTGCCGTCGGCGATGAAGCGGGCGTCGATGCCGGAGGCCTGGGCGCGGCCGCCCCAGTAGTCGTCGAAGCGGTCGAGACGGGCACTGGTGCTGCCCTCGACGTCGGTGAGTTCGAAGGGGCCGGTGGCGGTGCCGGCCGGGTCGGCCGCGCCCTTGGCGTCGTAGGCCTTCGGGGAGAGGATCGCCAGGCTGGGGCTGGACAGGCGCAGCGGGAGGACGGGGTCGGGTGCGTTCGTGGTGACGCGGACGGCGCCCGCGCCCTCGGCCTCGGCCTCGGCCTCGGCGGTAAGGGTGACGCCGGAGAGGGCGGCCGGGGCGGGCCTGGCCCTGACGGCGTGGGCGAGGGAGGCGGCGACGGCGGCCGGGGTGACGTCGGTGCCGTCCTGGAAGGCGGCCTCGCGCAGGGTGAACAGCCAGGTGCGGTCGTCCTCGCGCCGCCAGGACGCGGCGAGCGCGGGGGCGGCGGCGCCGTTGGCGTCGAGGGAGGTGAGCCCTTCGGTGACGCCGAGCCGGCTGAGGATCGTGGCGTCGGCGCCGTACGGGGAGAGGTTCTCGGCGGGCGGGAAGGCGAGGGCGACGCGCAGCCGGGAGCCGCCCTTCGCGTCGGCCGTGCCGCCGCCGTCGCCGCCGGAGGCGAAGCAGCCGGCGAGGGGCGCGGACAGCAGCGGGGTGAGCAGGAGGGCGGCGAGAAGCCGCGGACGGCGGTTGGGGCTCATGGGGTCTACCGGCCTGTGAGGTGGGGGGTGAGGGTCTGGGCGTGCAGGGGGATGTCGAAGTGGACGATGCCCTGGCCGCCGCCGGGCTCCTGACGCTCGTCGTGCACGACGCGGCCGAGGGACCGCCAGAAGGCTTCGGCACCCTCGACGGACGGGTCCGTGTGCAGGTAGACGGCCCGGTATCCGCCGTCGGCGGCGGCGAAGGCGAGCAGCTCGGCGACCAGCCGCCGGGCCAGGCCGCGACGCCGGTGCTCGGGGCGGATGTAGACGCGGCGCAGTTGGGCGGTCGTGCCCGAGGGGTAACGCTCGGCGACATGGCGCGGGTTGGGCGGGTGCAGGGGCCCGCGGGCGTCCAGCGCGCCGGTGCCGACGACGTGTCCCTCGCCGTCCACGGCGACCAGCAGCGCGTGCCGGGCGGGCACCAGGTAGGCGGCGGCCGGGTCGACGATGTCCCCGTGCCAGCGGGGCACGTAGCCGGTTCCGAAGTCGCGGTAGACGGTGTCGAGCATGACGGCTCGGGCACCGTCGAGGTCCTCGGGGCCCGCGGGCCTCACGCAGTACTCATGCACTTGCACATCATATGCATTAAGCCGAGCACCTTGATCCACAAAGGCGCCCGGAGGCCCCGAGGCGCACCCCCGACCCGCCCACCCGTCCGCCCGCCCACCGCCCGTCTTCCCGGCTACTCCACTCCCGTCGCGTCGACGAGTCGGACCAGGTCTCTGCGTCCGTATCCGAGCAGGCGGGCCCGGTGAACGGCCGTCAACACCAGGTGCGCGACGGTCGTGCCGGGGTGCCCGTCCCGGTCCTCACTGAGCCACTCCTGCGGTGTGTCGACGCCCAGGCTGTTCATCACCAGTCCGTGCGCGCGACGGATCTCCGCGACGGTCCCCGCGACCGCGTCGAGGAGCGTCCGCCCCGGACGCTCGCACTCCAGGGCGAAGCAGCCCCGGTCGACCGGGACGCACCCCTCCGGGGGACGCGCCCGCAGGCCCGCGTACCGCTCGTCCGCGAAACCGGCGGCCTCGAACTCCTCGAACCCCTCGAACTCCTCGTGCACCAGGGAGAACCGGTGGAAGCCGGGCGGAACCGGGGGCGGAGGCGGCGTGTACTCCCACCCGGCGTCCTCGTACAACCGCCGCTTGACCTCCTCCGCGTCGACGTGGGTCACGGTGAGACCCGACCCCTCGTTCCGACCGGTGGTCGTGCCGTCCGGGTTGCGACGGAAAGTCAGACCCATGCGTGCCCCCGTTTGCCGCGATGAAGGATGAACGCGTTGAACACGATGAGCGTGTTGAACGCGACCGAGATGTCCTCGTCGCTGGATCAAACGGGCCGCCGGTCCGAAGCGTGCCCGCCGCTGGCGACCTCACCCGAACGTGTGACCAGATGCCCGGGGTGGCAGGCGTACACCACCGGGCAGGGCCGCCCGGCGTTCGCCGGTCGACGACCGCGAACCGCTCGGACGGCCCTGTCTTCACGCGTACTCGACCGGCCACGCCTTCACGCGTACTCGACCGGCCACGCCTTCACGCGTACTCGGCCGGCCGCGCCCGTGGACCCGACGCGTGACGAGGACCGGTACCAGCCCCCACGCTCATCGATCACGTACACAGCCGGGGCGTCGCCCACACCAACGCCATCGTCCCGAAGCCCCCTCGGCCGGAAGGAATCACGAACCTCCCCCTGGGAGGCCTTCCGTTCGTCTGGCATCACAGGGTTGCCCGGCGCGCCACGACACGTCCGGGCACATGGTCGTCAGCCGTTCAGCAGCTCCTCGATCTCCTTCATCCGGTCCTCGCTCAGCGGCCCGTGCGCCACGGCTGCCGCGTTCTCCTCCGCCTGGGCCACCGAGCGGAACCCGGGGATCGGCAGACTGTGCGGGCTACGGGCCCACAGCCAGGCCAGTGCGCCCTGGGCCAGCGTGCGTCCACCGCTGGTCAGCACCTCCCGGACGGCCGCCACCCGCTCCGCCCAGACGGGAGCGGGCACTCCGCCCTCGCCGTACCAGGTGAGCCAGGCCGGGGGCACCGCGCGGATGTCGCCGGCGTCGACGGGTCCGCCGTCCGTCCGCGTCTTCTTGGCCAGCAGTCCCATCGCGAGAGGGCTGCGGTTGATGCTCGTGAGGTCCCGGTCGGCGCAGAGCGCGAACATCTCCGGCGCGTCCTGCAGCACGTTGGCCGCGTGCTGGGCGGCGAAGCAGTGCGGGCCGTCGGCGAACAGCGCGGCTCTCCGCGGGTCGTCCGTGCTCCACGCGTAGCCGCGTATCAACCCCTCCCGCACCAATTCCTCGCAGACGTCCCGCAGTTCGAGGGCCCGGTCGAGGGGTGCGTCGGACAGATGGAGCTGGTACAGGTCCACGCGGTCGGTGCCGAGACGTTCCAGGGAGGCCGTGAGCGCCCGGCGAACGTAGCGGGGCGAGTCGTCGGTGCCCGTGAGGGTCCGGGTGCGCTCGTCGAAGGTGTTGCCCCACTTGGTCGCGATGACGACCTCGTCCCGTCGTCCCCGCAGGGCTCGTCCGAGGACACGTTCACTGTGACCGGCACCGTAGGTGTCGGCCGTGTCGAAGAAGGTGATGCCGAGGTCCAGTGCCCGGTGCACCGCGGCGACGGACTCGTCGTCGTCGACCCTGCCCCACCCGAGCGGATTGCCGTCGGGGTCCTGCCATTCACCGCCGATCGCCCAGCACCCGAATCCCAGTGCGCCGACCTCGATGTCGCTGTGTCCCAGCTTTCTGTGCTGCAAGGCGTTCATACGAGGGGACCTTAGGGGTTCGGCGATGCCTGCACACAAGGGCATCATCACCCCCGGTGACCACATAGAACCTTTCTGGTCACTTCTCGCGTGCCCGATACAGGGTCTTGACATGCGACTTTCGTGCCCGCATTGGCAACGTTGCCGACATCGTTGTCCATCAAAACGGACAAAGCCGTGGAAGCGCTCCCACGCCCAACGTGAAGTCGACATGCCCGTGTTGCCCGCGCGCCATCCGCCCGACACGGCCGACGGGGGCTCGACATCGGCTACATGCTTTCGCTGACGCCTCGTCAGATCATGATGTTCCTTCACCTGGCACCTGACTCCATGTCATCGTTCCGGTGCGACGGCCCGCCAGCGCCGACGGACGTCCCGCTCCAGCGTTCACCGATCTCTTCGCACGACGCAACGAACGGAACCAGCGTGAAACAGCCTTCCCCCACATACGTGCTTCCAGCTCTGTCATATGCCGGAGTCGTATGTCAGAGCGTTCTCGCCGTCGACAAGCCGACACTGCCGGAGTCGTCCCTCTCCGTGAGCCGCGGCGCGAACCACCTCCTCTTCAGCGCCGCACAGACGGAGACTCCGACGTGCTTAACCGCGTAGTGGTCACAGGCAGCAGCGGCATGCTCGGCACCGCGCTGGTGCGGCGGCTGGCCGAGAGCGGCTGCGAGGTCGTAGGAATCGACCTGACGCACCGTAGCGACTCACCCGCCGCCCGGCTGGTCACGGGCGACATCCGCGACGCCGCTCTGCTGCGGCAGGCCGTCAAGGGCGCCGACCTGGTGGTGCACAGCGCCTCGGCCCTCCCCAGCTATCCCCCGGCCCAGATCGACTCCATCGTCGTCGAGGGAACGCGCACGGTGCTCGCCGCGGCGGCGAGCGAGAACGTGCCGCGCGTCGTTCATCTGTCGACGGGGTCCGTGTACGGACTGCCCACCCAGGTGCCGACGCCGGAGACCCACCCCCGCCGGCCGATCGACCCCTACGGCACGGCGAAGGCCCGGGCCGAGGAGCTGGTGGAGAAGGCCCGCGCCGACGGCATGGTCGTTCCCGTGCTCCGCCCGAAGACGTTCCTGGGGCCGGGACGTCTCGGCATCTTCGCGATGCTCTTCGAATGGGCCGACGAGGGACACCACTTCCCCGTGCTCGGCGACGGCCGCGTACGCAGCCAGATGCTGGACGTCGAGGACCTCATCGACGTCGTCCTGCTGGCCGCCGAGGCCCCCGCGGAGGACGTCAACACGGAATTCAACGTGGGCTCCGCGGAGTTCGGCACCCTGCGGGAGGACTTCCAGACGGTGCTCGACGCCGCCGGGCACGGCAAGCGTGTCATCGGACTGCCGATGAGACCCGCGGTGGCGACCCTGGAGCTGCTCGCCCGGGCCCGCCTCTCCCCCGTCTACATGCGACTCATCCACAAGCTGCGCATGGACTCCTATATGGACATCACCCGCATGCAGGAGCGGCTGGGCTTCACGCCGCGTCACTCCAACCGCGAGGCCATCCTGCGCAGTTTCGCGTGGTGGCGGTCCCAGTCACGCCGCGGTGGTGCCGGAGCAGGCGGCAGGACCAGCCGCGACGCCTGGGGTCAGGGAGCGCTCAAACTGGCGAAGGCGGTCTTCTGAACCGTTGTGAGACCGGCTCGAGAGCATTCGCGCACCCCCGCCCCTCACATCGGTCCTGAGGAGAGTCATGCCCGGCGTCAACTCCACGGTGTCCCCCGTCCCTTCGCCCCCCGCTCCCGCCTCGTCCGCTCCCACCGTCCCCGGCGCCTCCGCTGCCACGGCGCCCACCCCTTCCGTCGTCCTCCCGGCGCCTGCCGCGCACAGCGCTTCCCCGGTGGCGCAACCGCCTGCCGCCCCTCCGCACCGCGTGCTGCGCGTCCCCCGTGCGCTGCTGCGCCTGTCACGGCCCTACCAGTGGGCGAAGAACCCGGTCGTCATCGCTCTGCCGGCGGTCCTCCTGCACCGGGGTACGGCACAAGCGGCGCTCGCGGTGCTGTCGGCGACGGCCCTGTTCACCCTGGCCTCGATAGCCGTCTACGTGCTCAACGACATCCTCGACCGGGAGCGCGACCGCCTGAACCCCGCCAAGAGCCACCGCCCGCTGGCCTCCGGCGAGTTGTCCCCCGGTGCGGCCTGGACCTACCTGGCCGTGGTCTGCGCCGCCCTCACGGCGGGCGTCGCCCTGGCCTCCCTGGAACGGGCTTGGCCGGTGCTGGTGTACCTGGCGCTCAACCTCGCCTACAGCTACCGGCTGAAGCACGTGTCGCTCGTCGACGCCTTCGTGGTCGCCGTGGGCTTCGTCCTGCGCGCCGTCCAGGGTTACCTGGCGCTGGACGCCCGACCGTCGTCCTGGTTGCTGCTGACGGTGTTGACCGGCTGCCTGCTGCTCGCACTCGGCAAGCGCCGCAGGGAACTCCTCGACGTCGGCGGGGAGCACCGGCCTGCCCTCGCCGGGTACTCGGTGCAGTTCATCGACTACCTCACCCTGGTCAGCGCCACCTTGTGCGCGGTGGCCCTCGGGATCTACCTGACGGCCGCTCCCGACGAGAGCCCCGAAGCCACGGCTCTCGTCTTCCTGACGCTGGGCACCTCGGTGCTCGCCGTCTTCCGCTATCTGCAGTTGCTGCTCGTGGGCGACGGCGGCGCCGACCCGGTGCGCACGCTGTTCCGGGACCGGTTGATGGTCGGCTGCGGCCTCGTGTGGGCCGGCGCCTTCATGTTGCTCTCCTGAGGCCCGCACGACGCCCCGCGGGCGCGCCACCCCAACCTCCACGCCCGCCGGCCTCACAGCCTCCACCGCTCCTTTCTCCCCCCTCGTATCCGCTGTTCCTTGTGTGTCCCGCTGCCCCCGGCCGCGCCCAGGCGGTCGCGAGGCCCCTTCGCGACCGGCGAGAAGAACGCGGGCCAGGTGCGCGGCGGCAGTACGGGCCGTGCGGCACCGGGACACGGCGGACCGGCGGTCGGCGGCACGAACCGAAGAGTCAAGAAAGTAAGGACCCCATGGAAGAACCACTGGTCTCCCTGATCATCCCCAACTACAACTACGGGCGCTCCCTGGGCCTGTGCATCCGGTCCGCCAAGGACCAGGACTACCCGAACCTGGAGATCATCGTCGTCGACGACTGCAGCACGGACGGCTCCGCGGAGATCGCGCAGTCCTACGGTGTGACCGTGGTGAGCACCGGCACCAACAGCGGAGTCGCCGTCGCCCGCAACACCGGAGCCGCCCGGGCCCGCGGCAGCATCCTCTTCTTCCTCGACTCGGACGTGGCGCTGAGTCCCGGTGCCGTCCGCGCCGCCGTCGACCTGCTGCGGGACAACCCGGGGATCGGCGCGGTGTGCGGCATGTACGAGCCCGAGCCGTTGATCCGGGACAGCCTCGTCGAGGAGTGCCGCTGCCTCCAGGCGTACTACTGGAGGACCAGTTCCGAGGGCACGGTGAGTTTCCTGATCTCCGCCATGTGCGCCATGCGCGTGGAGGTTTTCGAGGAGATCGGCCCGTTCAACCCGAAACTGCGGCAGACCGAGGAGATAGATTACGGGCAGCGGCTCAGCCAGCGCTACGACCTGCTGCTCACCCCGGCCGTCCGGGGCGCGCACGACGACGATCACGAGATGTGGCCGCTGGTGCGGAAGATCTTCACTCGGGGACGGCTGCGCGTCCCGCTCTATGCCCGGCGCAAGCGGTTCGCCAAGGGCTTCGAGACGGCTTCCCGCTCCTGGGCGAGCCTCGCCTCCGCGCTGGCGGTGGTGTCGCTGGCGGCTCCGGTCGTGCTGGGCCCGGCCGGGTGGGCGCTGCCGGCCCTGCTGTTCGGCGCCGTCATCGGTCTCGACTTCGGCATGTACCGTTTCGTCGCCGCGCGGCGCGGACCGCTGTTCATGCCCGCCTTCTTCGGCGTGCAACTGGCCTTCAACCTCACCGTCGTGGCGGGAGTGGCCTTCGGCGCGGCGCACTGGCTGCTCTCCCCGTCGTTCCGCAGGCTGTACGACCGCGACCACGCGGTCCCGTCCGCCGCGGCCGCCCTGTGACCGTCTTCCATGGGCCGGCTCCCGAGGGCACCGTCCTCGAGGAGCCCGGTCCGGACAGCGGAGAACGGGCCCGTACGAGCCGTCCCGGGCAGGGCCGCGCGGTCCGCTTCCTGGTGACTCTGGCCGTGCTGTGGGCCTGTTACACGGTGCTGCAGCGTCTGATCAGCGGCCGCTGGTGGGTGATGCTGGCACCCGATCTGGTGCCGCCCGTGACCTTCCTGCTGGTGCCGGTGCTGCTGATCGCGGCGGCCGGTGTCCTGGCGCTGCGGCGGAACAGGCGGCGCGAGCGGGGAGCCGGCGTCGCGGTCGCGAGCGGGGCCGAGGAGGTTTCCGACCCGTCGGGCAGCGGGGTCCCGGCGAGCGCCGGCACTCCGGCCTCCGGTTCCGTCACGGGTCCGGGGCTCCGCGGGCGTACGGCGCCGGGGCGCCGCGCGCGCGGTACGGCCCTGCTCCTGGTGTGCTGCCTGGCGCTCGTCTCGGCCGCGGTGAGCTGGCCCCGCAACGGGATACGGCTGTCCGCGCTGACCCACCAGGTCTCGTCCGCCACCGGTGACCTGCGCGTCGTCTCCTGGAACACCACCTGGTGGGGCCAGGACGTCGACACCGACCGGTTCTGGGCGACACTGCGGGCCCAGCGGGCGGACGTCTACCTGCTGCAGGAGTACATCCACGGCATCGACTACCGGCAGGAGAACCTGAGGCCGGTCGACGACCTGGCGCGCATCAGCCGGGAGTTCCCCGGCTATCACGTCGTCTCCCGGGGTGAGCTGATCACGCTGTCCCGCTTCCCCGTGACCGGATACGAGCTGGTGGGCCCGGGCAGCGCGGTCGCCGACCGGCCCGACGCACCGTGGCTGGAGGTGTACCGCGCGGTGAAGACCCTCCGCGTCGACATCCGGGTGGACGGCCGGCCCCTGTCCCTGTACAACGTCCACATCCCCGTGCAGATCGATCCCGGACCGCACCTCGTCTCCCCTTCGTTCTTCGGCATGTTGCGGGAGCGGCAGCGGACCCGGACGGCACAGTTCGAAGGGCTCGAGGCGGAACTGCGCGAGCAGCGCCGACGTGGTGCCGCCGCCGTGATCGCGGGGGACTTCAACAGCAGCCCCGTGATGGGGGAGATGGACGAGCTGCGCGCCACCCTGCGCGACGCGGCGGACAGCGGCGGCGGTCTCTACCCCCGTACCTGGAACGAACTCGTCCCGGTTCTCGGCCTGTGGCGGCTCGACTGGGCGTTCTCCACCGGCGCGGTCACCGTGGACAGCTACCGCTTCGACGACATGAACAGCTTGTCCGATCACCGAGCGCAGATCCTGGAGGTGTCCCTGTGACCGGCACCGACCCCGCGGCGGCGGCCGTTCCCGGTGACGGCGCCGGCGATCCCGGCGGCGCGCCTCCCCGGGTGTCCGTGGTCATCCCCAACTACAACTACGCGGGGACGCTGGAACTGTGCCTGGCCTCCCTGCGCCGGCAGACCCTCCAGCCGTTCGAGATCATCGTGTCGGACGACGCGAGCACCGACGACTCCGTCGCCGTCGCGGAGCGCTTCGGCTGCCGGGTCCTGCGCGCCGGCACCAACCGCGGTGTCTCCACCGCGCGCAACGCCGGGGCCGCCGCCGCGCGGGGCGACATCCTGTTCTTCCTCGACTCCGACCAGGCCCTGTCCCCCGACTCGCTGGAGAACGCCGTACGGCTGCTCCGGGCGGACCCCGCACTCGGCTGTGTGCACGGCATCATCGACGCCGTACCCCTCGTGGACCACGGGCCGGTCGAGTGGTACCGCACCCTGCACGCCCATCACTGGCGTCTCAAGGGAGTGGGTCCGACCCCCACCGCGTTCTTCGCCGCGGCGGCCGTACCCCGCCGGGTCTTCGAAGAGATCGGCCCCTTCCATCCCGCGCTGCGCGACAGCGAGGACGTGGAGTACAGCGAACGGCTCTCCGCCCGTTACGGCATCCTGCTCACCGACCAGGTGGTCGCCGCCCACGACGAGGAGCACCGGCTCGGTCCCATGCTGCGCGAGCAGTTCCGGCGGGCCCAGTACCTGCTCCCCTTCGCCGCCGCCCACCGCCGCCGCCCCGGAGCGCTGCGGGCGAACAGCATGCTGGGGGTGGCGGCGGCCACGTTCACCGTCGCCACCGTGCCGGCCGCCGTCCTCGCCGCGCCCCTCGGTGTGCTTCCCGTCCTCGGGATCATGGCGTTCGCCTGCGCCGATCCGTCCCTGCTGCGCTTCGTGCGGCGCCGGCGGGGGCTCGGTTTCCTGCCGCTGTTCATCGGGCTGCACCTGCTGGTCAACCTGCAGATCGCGCTCGGCGCCGGCACGGGCTGGCTGCGCAGCAGGTTCGACCCCGGCTTCGGCAGGGTCGTCGGCGGTCCGTCCCGCGGCACGGACCTCTCCGCCGGGTCCGACGCGGGCCCGGGCGTCGGCAGGCCCGACGCGGTCGAAGGACGAACGGGATGACCGAAGCCGTGCACCACACCAGCAACGCGCCTGTCGTTCACCCGGGACAGACCGGCCTGCCCCTTCCCGGGCAGTCGCACGGAGCGTCCGGGGGAGCCCCCGGGGAGCCGGACTCCGGACATCCGGCGGTACCGGCCGTCCCGGCCAGGGAGCCCGGTGTCCGGGCCGGCGCGCGCACACGGGCCGTGCGGGAAGGAGTCCGGCCGCCTGACGACGGTACGCCAACGGGCGCCGGCGGAGCGCCGGCGGGCAGGCGCGGCTGGACCGCGCTGCTCCGGCCCCTCCTGGCGGCAGCGCTGATCGCCGGCGCCGGGTACGGGATGTGGCGGGCCCTCGGGGGCAGCGGTGATGTCATCGGGGAACTGCTCGCCCGTGACGGCGCCGCCCCCTGGCTGGTCGGCTCGGCCGTGGTCAACCTGGCGGGGCTGACCCTGAGCATGGCCTCCTGGCGCAGCACGGTCACCGGTCTGGGGAGCCCGCTGTCCTGGGGTCCCACGTGCCAGATCTTCGGTGCGACCGTCCTCGGGAAATACCTGCCCGGCCCTTTCTGGAGCGCCTTGGCCGGAGTGCATCTCGGGCGCCGCCACGGAGTCACCGCGCAGCGCATGGTCACGGCCTACGTCCTCAACTCCGTGGTGGTGCTGCTAACCGCCGCGGTGGTGGGAACGCTGGCGGCGCCGCGCGTGATGGGCGACGGTGCCTGGTGGTTGCTGCCGGTGGCCCTCGCCCTGGCGGTGCTGCTGCGGAAGCCGGGCGTCATCGTACGGGCGGCCGGCCGGGCGGCCCGGTTGCTGCGCCGCCCCGCGCCGGACCTGCGGGTCGCGGACGGCGACCTGCGCCGTGCGGTCGTCTGGGAAGTGCTGTCCTGGCTCGTCGGCGGCGCGCACCTGTGGATGATCGCGGTGGTGCTCGGGGCGTCCCCGGCGGGTTCCCTCGCCCTGTGCGTGGGAGGGTTCGCCCTGGCCGCGGCAGCGGGAGCGGCCGCCCTGGTGGTACCCGGTGGTGCGGGCGTGCGCGAGGTCGTTCTGATGGTGGTCCTGACGGCCGACCTGCCCTGGGCGCAGGCCGGAGCGGCGGCCCTGGCCAGCCGTGTGTGCTGCACGGTCACGGAGATCGTCGGCGCGGGTGCGGCGCTGTTGGCCGTCCGGTGGGCCCGGCCCGGCCACGACCGGGCTGCGTCCGTGGCCACCGAGGAGGTGTCCCGTGTCGTATGACACACGTCCCGCGACCCTGCGCGCCCTGGGCTCCCAGGTGGCGTGGAGCATCGTGCGCCGCGCCGAGGTGCTGCGCACCGGGAAGGCGGGCCACGACGGGAGGGGCCCCCTCCTCGCGCGCGGCCCGGTGTTCCGCGTGCCGCACGGCGACGCGGTCGCCGGACCGGTCCCCGGCAGGGGTACGGGAACGGCCGTCGACGCCGGTGGGCCGTGGAACGTGGCGAGGCCCGTCGCCCTCACCGTCGACGACGGTCCCGACCCCACGTGGACACCGGCCCTGCTCGACGTGCTCGCCGCCCACGCGGTGCAGGCCACGTTCTTCGTGATCGGCGAGCGTGCCCGGGAGCACCCCGGGCTGCTGCGACGTGTCCTGGCTGCCGGCCATCACCTGGGCAACCACTCGTACTCGCACTGCCAGCCGTTCGCCGCGCTGCCGGCGGCGGCCGTCGCCCGGGAGATGGGCGAGACCCAGCGGGTGGTGACCGGCGAGACCGGCGTCAGGCCCGCTCTGTTCAGGGCTCCGGCCGGAGGCTGGTCGCGTCGTGTGCTGGCAGCCGCACGCGTCCACGGTCTGACGCCCGTGGACTGGACGGTCGATCCCAAGGACTGGCGGGAGCCCCCCGCGGACCGTATCGCCGAGCGGGTCGCACGGGCTCGCCCGGGCGACATCGTTCTCTGCCACGACGGCGGCGGCGACCGCTCCCACACCGTGAAGGCGCTGGACCTGGCACTCACCCGGCTACGCGAACGAGGCACCCTTTTCACCGCACTGTGACGTCCCGGCCCGGCGTCGGCAGGGACCGACGCCGGGCCGGGCGACCGTACGGTTCGGGAAAGCCACCGGATCACTCCTCGGTGAGCGCCCCCTGCGCGCTTCCGCACCACCCGGCTTTCGGCGTGCGCGAGGAGTGCTCCGCGTTCGCGGCCCGTCGCTTCGCCCCACCCGCCGCCGGACGGGTCCCGGTCTGTCTCCGTGCCGCAGCGCCGACGTTCCGTGCCGCAGGGCCCGTGTCGCGCCGCAGACCGCAAAGCCGCTTCGAACGACTCGTTCAGCCGACCCGCTTCCACTCCTGGCACCGGTTCGTCTTGAAGTACTCCCCCTTGTTGAGGGTCACCCGTCCCGGCCCCTCCAGGTTGTTGTTGGCGATGATCGAGCCGAACTCGCCGCTGGCGTCCTTGGCCCGCTCCCAGTAGCAGCCGAACGCGCCCTCGGAGCCGGCCGTCTTGTACGTCCCCGGCTTGACGTCCTCGCCGACGAGGTACTCGCCCTCGCCCGAGAAGGTGGTCGCGGGGCCGGCCGGCTCGGTCTTCTTCGGCCGGGCGGTGACCGTCTCGGTGACCGTGGGGGCGGGGGCCGCCTTGCCCGCGGCGGTCTCGGTGACGGTCACCGTCGGGCGGGGTCCGGCCTTCGCGTCGGTGGTGGCGTCGGCCGCCGGCTCACCGCCGCCGCCGGCGCCGATCCCGACGCCGACGAACAGGGCGACGGCGGCGGTGGCCCCGTACTTGATCCGCTGCTTGCGGCGGGCCGCGAGCGCGAGGGGAGCCGGCGGGCCCGGCGGAACCTGCGGCATCGGGCCCCAGCCGGGCTGCGGGGCGCCGGGGGCCTGCGGCGGGGTGAAACCGGACTGCGGGGTGGAACCGGGCTGCGGGGTGGGGTTCGGGGTGGTCATGGAGTACTCCGTTCGGTGTCGCCCGGCCTGACCCGCCGTGGTGCGGGCGGGGGCGGTGAGCGAGTGGGTCGGTGCGGGCCTGTGGTGCGGAGGCGCCCGTCGGAGCGGGCATGGAAGGCACCCGCCGCGGTACGGCCCGGCGTGCCGTAACGGCACGACGTCGGGGCACGACCTCGGGGCACGGCGTCAGGGCACACCCCCGGCAGCGGACCTGCCGGAGGCCGCTCCCCTTCGGAAGCATCCACAGATAAGCACGACACTGAAAGCATCGTCAAACACGTTGACAGATTTGACGGGTGCTGTAGGTTGTTGACGTTCCCAGCCGACAGCAGAGAGCCAGGACTCCCCCCATGCCCCAGTCATCCGCCCAGGTGACCGCCGCCGAGATCTCCCGCATCGCGGGGGTCACGCGCGCCACGGTCAGCAACTGGCGCCGTCGGCATGACGACTTCCCGGCGCCGTCCGGCGGCACGGACAGCAGCCCGCTGTACGACCTGGAGTCGGTGCGCTCGTGGCTGGCCTCGCGCGGCCACGTGTCGGCGGCGAGCCCGTCGGAGGAGTTGCGCACGACTCTCCGCCTGCACGCGCAGGGCGGCGGGGGCACGTCGGACTTCCTGCTCCTCGTCCTCGCGGCGGCGGGCCTGTCACCGGAGGAGCTGACGGCCGCCGCGCAGTCGCCGGACGCGGACCTCGTCTCCCGCGCCGGGCGCGATGTGGCCACCGCGGCCGACGCCGTGCCGGCCGCGGACGCCGTCCGTTTCGAGGCGGACGACGCGGCGGTGCTGCGCGCGCTGTACACGTGCGTACGCGACGAGGGCGGGCAGGCCGCGCTGGGCGTGCTCGCGGAGCGGGAGCTGGAGGACAGCGCCGCCTCCGGTGCGTACCGGACCCCCGCGCAGCTCGCGGACCTCATCGCGCACCTGGTCCCCGGTTCCCCGGCCCGCGTCCTCGACCCGGCCTGCGGCAGCGGCACCCTCCTGGCGGCCGCCGCCCGGCGGGGCGCACGCGAGCTGTACGGCCAGGACACGCTCCCCGTGCAGGTCCGGCGCAGCGCCGTCAGCCTGATGCTGACGGCTCCGGAGGCCACGGTCACCGTGCGCGCCGCCGACAGCCTGCGCGCGGACGCCTTCCCCGGCCTGGTCGCCGACGCGGTGCTGTGCAACCCGCCGTTCGGCGTCCGCGACTGGGGCCACGACGAGCTGGCGTACGACCCGCGCTGGGCGTACGGCGTCCCGCCGCGCGCCGAGTCGGAGCTGGCGTGGGTGCAGCACGCGCTCGCCCATCTGACTCCCGGCGGTCACGCGGTCCTGATCCTGCCGCCGGCCGTGGCGGGCCGTGCGTCGGGCCGTCGCGTACGGGCGGAGCTGGTACGGAACGGAGCCCTGCGCGCCGTGATCGCCCTGCCGGTCGGCGCGTCGGTGCCGCTGCACGTCGGTCTCCAGGTCTGGGTGCTGCAACGCCCCGAGCCGGGCGGCCCGGAGCGCAAGTCGGTGCTGTTCGTGGACGCGGCGGAAGCGCCGACGGGCCCGGGAGGCGGTGGTACGGCCGGAGCCGGCCGCGCGCGGGGCGGGGCGGGCCGGTCCGCCTCCCTGGACTGGGCGGCGATCACGGCACGGGTCCTGGGGGCGTGGCGGGCGTTCGCGGAGGGCCCGGACACGTTCGAGGGCGAGCCCGGTGTCGCGCACGCGGTCGGGGTGGTGGACCTCCTGGACGACGTGGTGGACCTGACCCCGGCGCGTCTCGTACGGGCGTCACGTTCCGAGGTCGATCCGGCGGAACTGGCGGCGGAGGCCGACGCGGCGCGACGCGACCTCGTCGAGGCCGCGAAGTCCCTCGTGCGGGTGGCCGGTCACGAGGAGTGGAGCAGCGCGGGCGCCGCGGCCCGCGAGTGGCGGACGGCGACGGCGGCCGACCTCTCGCGCGGCGGGGCGCTCACCCTGCTGCGGACGGTGCCGGAGGGCGCGCGGGGCGCACGCGCGGAGGTCGGGGACGGCGAGGGGGACGGCTGGACCGGGGCCGCCCGCGCGGTCCTCACCGGCTCCGACATCGCGTGCGGGTCGGGTCCCACGGGCGACCCGGCGAAGCTGCGCGGCGCGGTGGCGCCGCCGGTCGCCGTCGGGGACGTCCTCGTGCGGGCGGTCGCGGGCGGGGACGGCCCGATGGCGCGGGTCGCGGGCGAGGAGGACGCCGGCGCGCTGCTCGGCCCGCACGTCCACCTCTTCCGGCCGGACCCGGCCCGCCTGGACGCCTGGTTCCTCGCCGGGTTCCTGGGCGCGGAGGAGAACATCGCGGGCGCGTCGACGGGCAGCACGGTCCTCACCGTCAGCCCCGGCCGGCTGCGCGTGCCGCTGCTGCCGCTGGAGGAGCAGCGGCGGTACGGGGAGGCGTTCCGGCACGTGCACGAGCTGCGGGCGGAGGCCCGGCGGGCGACGCGGCTGGCGGAGGAGACGGCGCGGCTGCTGGCGGGCGGGCTGACCGGCGGGCAGCTGCTTCCGGAGCGGGGCGGGGCGCCACGGACACCGGGGCGCGGTTCGTCCTCGTGACTTCCGTGGCCTCCGTGACTTCCATGGCCTCCGTGACTTCCGCGCCCTCCGTGGCCTCCGTGGCCTCCGTGGCTTCCGCGCCGGGAGGGGTCGACGTCTCCGTCCCGCAATCCCCGTCCCCGGCCCCCACCGCATCCACTACCGTGTCTCAGGCGCGCATCGCCGCTGATCAGACGCTCGCCATGATCGATTTTCGAGGACACACGTGCAGATCACGCCCCTGAACCCGGAGGACCCGCGCTCGCTGGGCGACTTCGACCTCCTCGGCCGGATCGGCCAGGGGGGCATGGGCCAGGTCTTCCTGGGGGAGTCGCCCGGCGGTGAGCCCGCGGCGGTGAAGGTGATCAAGCCGTCGGTCGTGGACTCCGAGTCCCGTCGGCGGTTCGCGCAGGAGATCGAGATCCTCAAGACCATCTGGGGTCCGCGCCTCGCGGCGTTCCTGGGGGCCGACGCGGAGGCGGAGCAGCCGTGGCTGGCCACCGAGTACGTGGCGGGTCCCGACCTCGCCCGGCACGTGGAGACCCACGGGCCGCTGCCGTCGGCCCTCACCGCCGCGCTCGGCGCGGTCCTCGCCGAGGCCCTGTCGGCCGTGCACACGCAGGATCTGCTGCACCGCGACCTCAAACCGGCGAACGTCCTCCTCGGCCCGAACGGCCCGAAGATCATCGACTTCGGCCTGGCCGCCTTCACCGAGTCGAGCGTGTCCCTCACCGCACCCCACCAGGTGGTCGGCACCCCGGTCTGCATGGCCCCGGAGCAGGCGGCCGGTGAGAAGCCGCTGACGCCCGCCGTGGACGTGTACGCGCTCGGCGCGGTGCTGCTGTTCGCCGCGACCGGCCACTACCCGCACCAGGCGGCGACGCCCTACATGGTCTTCCACCTGGTCACCGACCCCGGTACGGCCCCGGACCTGTCCGGTGTCCCCGCCGACCTGGTGCCGTTGCTGACGGACATGCTGGCCCACCGCGCGCAGGACCGTCCGCCGCTGGCCGAGGTGGTGGGGCGGTGCCGCTCGGTCGTCGAGGCCCACGGCCTGAAGATCGCCCAGGCGCGCCGCCGGCTCACCGCCCTCACCGCGCGGCAGCACAGTCCGGCCGTCCCGCCGCCCGCGCCCGCCCCGCCGCCCGCCGTCGCCTTCGCGGACCTGTCCACGGCGACCGCCCCGGCCGCCCGGGAACCGGCACCCCCGGCCGACGCGGTGGTGCCCGCGCCCACGCTCCCGGCCCCGCCCTCGCCCTCGACGCCTCCCGTGCTCCCGGTCCCGCCCTCGGTCGCGGGGACACCCGATCCCCGGGTGTCCTTCAGCGCCCCGCACGGCGGCACCCCGGAAGGCGCCCACGGTCACCCGCCGGCGCCGGCCCGCCCCGTGAAGCCGCTCCCCCACCGCGCGGAGCCGTCGCGCACCCCGCGC
Organism: Streptomyces sp. NPDC017202; assembly: GCF_044331705.1. NCBI lineage: Bacteria > Bacillati > Actinomycetota > Actinomycetes > Kitasatosporales > Streptomycetaceae > Streptomyces > Streptomyces sp. NPDC017202. The sequence continues at coordinate 212,118 of NZ_JBIRNP010000003.1, forward strand.
CACTCGGCGCAGGCGCGCAGAACGGCGGAGCGCATCCGGGCGGCCTACGCGGCGGGCGCGCCCTTCGCCCCGAGCCGGACCGCCTGACCGCTTGACCGACGGACCGCCTCACCGATGGACCGCCTGACCGCCTCACCGGCGGACCGCCTGACCGCGGTACGGCACCTCCCACGCCGCCCGTGACCGGCGCCCGCACCGGCCGCACCGCCCACACGGCCACACGGCCACACGGCCACACGGCCACACAGCTACACGGCCACACGGACGCGCGAACGCCGCACCCGGCGCGGCGCCCGCCCCAGCACCTCGACACGACGACCCAGGAGGCACCCGAGTGACCGCCGACCTCACCACGGCCCCCGCGACGAGCGGCGAGGACGCCCTCTTCCCGCCGGGCGCGCAGATCCTCGTACGGGACGAGGTGTGGCTGGTGCGCAACGCGACGCGGACGGAGCACGACGGCGCCCGGGTGGAGGCGGTGGGCGCGTCGGACTTCGTGCGCGACCAGGAGGCGGTGTTCTTCACCGGGCTGGACCGGATCGAGCTGCTCGACCCGAGGCGGACGCGCCTGGTGCGGGACGACTCGCCGAACTTCCGCCGTTCGCGCCTGTTCCTGGAGGCGGTGCTGCGCAAGACGCCGCTGCCGCAGGCCGAGCGGGGCCTGGCGCTCGCCGACTCGTTCCTCCTGGACGCCCTCCCCTACCAGCAGCGTCCGGCGCAGCTGGCCCTGTCGGGCCGCAACCTGCGTCCCCGCATGCTCATCGCGGACGTCGTCGGTCTCGGCAAGACGCTGGAGATCGGTCTCACCCTCGCCGAGCTGATCCGCCGGGGCCGCGGCGAGCGCATCCTGGTCGTCACCCCGCAGCACGTCCTGGAGCAGTTCCAGCACGAGTTGTGGACGCGGTTCGCGATCCCGCTGGTGCGCCTGGACTCGGTGGGCATCGAGCGGATCCAGCGGGAGATCCCGGCGGGCCGCAACCCGTTCACGTACTTCAAGCGGGTCATCGTGTCCATCGACACGCTGAAGAACACCGACCAGTACAAGCATCACCTGGAGCGGATCACCTGGGACGCGGTCGTCATCGACGAGTCGCACAACCTGATCAACAAGGGCTCGCTGCGCAACCAGCTGGCCCGCACGCTGGCCCCGCACACGGACGCCCTGCTGCTGGCGTCCGCGACCCCGCACAACGGTGACGCCCGTTCCTTCGCCGAGCTGATCTCCCTGCTGGACCCGGCCGCGATCCGCGATCCGGAGCACTACCGGGCCGACGACATCAAGCACCTGTTCATCCGGCGCACCAAGGTCAGTCCGGAGGTGCGGGAGCAGATGAAGGGCCAGTGGGCGGACCGCGGGCCCTCCCGTTCGGTCCGGGTGACGGCGACGCCGGCCGAGGAGCGGATCTTCGAGGAGCTGGCGGCGGTCTGGCTGCCGTCCGACGGCTCGAAGTCGGTCAGCGACGTGCCCCTGTTCCCGTACACGCTGCTGAAGTCCTTCCTCTCCTCCCCCGCGGCGCTGAAGGCCACGGTCGCCACGCGCATCAGGACGCTGGAGAAGAAGGACGCCCCGGAGTCGACGGCCGCCGAACGCGCGGCCCTGCACCGGCTGCTGGAGCTGTCCTCGGGCATGACGGAGGCGGACTCGGGCAAGTTCGGGGCGCTGCTGGAGCAGTTGCGGGAGATCGGGGTGGGTCCGAAGTCGGACACCCGTGTCGTGGTGTTCTCCGAGCGGGTGCAGACGTTGGAGTGGCTGGCGCGGACCGTGCCGCAGGCCCTCGGCTTCAGGGGGAAGGCGGCCCAGGAGGCGGCGCGGGTCATGCACGGCGGGCTGTCGGACGAGCAGCAGATGCAGTGCGTGGAGGACTTCGGCCTCGCGGACACGCCCGTGCGCATCCTGTTCACCGGCGACGTGGCCTCCGAGGGCGTCAACCTGCACCGCCAGTGCCACCAGCTCGTCCACTACGACGTGCCGTGGTCGCTGATCCGCATCGAGCAGCGCAACGGCCGCATCGACCGTTACGGGCAGCCGCACCGGCCGCAGTTCCGGGCGCTGATCCTGACCAGCTCCGTCGACGGCGCCAAGGACGACACTCTCGTGTCGGAACGCCTGCTGGAGCGCGAGGCGCAGGCCCATCAGGCGCTGGGCACGGCGGAGGCGGTGTCCGGCCTGTACCGGGCGGAGGCCGAGGAGAAGTCCCTCATCCAGGATCTGCTGCGGGGCCGCACCGTGGACGAGTCCCTGGACGCCGACCGCGCCTCCGGCGACGGCGACGGCGCCGACGACGGTGTGGACGACTTCCTCGCGGACTTCTTCGGCGCCGTGAACGACGAACCGGAGGGGGAGGACGAGGGCGCCGCCGACGGCGACCACGCCGGCGGCTCGGTGCCCACGGCGCACGTGCCCCGCCTGTTCGCCTCCGCCCGCGAGTTCCTGGACGAGGCGCTGCGCGAGGTCTACCCGGACGCCCACGACCGCCTCGACCTGTCCGCCGACCCCGAGACCGGCCTGCTGTCCTTCGTCCCGCCCTCCGACCTGGTCCACCGCCTCAAGGCGCTGCCCCCGGAGTACGTGCGCGAGCAGGGCCTGCGGGACCGCCTGAAGGTCACCTTCAACCGGCGGCTCGCGGACAGCAGCCTCACCCGTGCCCGCGCCTCGGCGACGTCGAGCTGGCCCGACATCTCCCTGCTGACCGACCTGCACCCGGTCATGGAGTGGCTCACCGACAAGGTCCTGGTGCGCCTGGACCGCCAGGAGGCGCCGGTGCTGACCGCCGACGTCTCCCGGCCCACGTACCTCGTGCAGGGCATCTACTCCAACGCGCTCGGCCGGCCGACCGTCGTCAAGTGGATGGCGGTCACCGAGGACGGCGACGTCGACGACGACATGGTGGCGGTGCTGCGCCGCGCGCAGGTCGGCCCGACGATGGCGAACCCGGGCCTCGCCCACGACCCGGCCGCTCTCGCCGAGGCGATCCCCGGCGTCCTGGACACCGCGGAGGCGTTCCTGGAGCGGCACCGCACGGCGTGGGACGAACCGCTGCGGGCGCCCGTCGAGGAGTACAAGACCCGCCTGGGCCTGTGGGAGCAGCCGACTCTGGCGGGCGGCGCCGCCGCGCCCGCCGGCACCCGCGAACGCCTCGCCTCCCTGGCGGACTCCCTGCTCACCACCGGCCGTCCGATGCTGCGCGTGCTCGCCGTCCTGGCGCCCGCCACCGCCCACGCCGCCTGACCTGATCCCGCAGAGGTACACGAAGATGACGTACGACAGCCTGGTCAACCGCGGTGACTACTTCTCCGCGCACTACCTCGCCGAGGTCCTCCCGAAGGATCTGAAGTCCGGTCTGCTCGCCGAGTGGAAGCAGCGCGAGGAGGACGCCGCCGGCGCCGAGCGCCCCGAGGGCGCCCTGCCCGTCACGCCGCGCGCGGGCCTGCGGACCCTGCGCCGCCCGTATTTCGCGGCGCGCTCCTACTTCACGACGGACGAGGAGCGGGCGGCGACCGGCGACGACGCCGTGACGTACGACGCCCCCGACTGGCGCGACCGCGTCCGCGCGCTGAACGCGGAGGTGCTGCGCGCCCTCGGCTACGACGCCGAGCCGGGCACGCTCACCGTCGTCCGCGCCGAGCAGTCGTACGAGGTGACGGTCGCGCACGCGGAGAAGGACCTGGTCGCCCTGGACTGCGGCTGGTCGGCCGAGCCGGACGACGCCCTGGACCCGGAGGGGGCGGGACGCCTCCTGGAGGCGCTGCGCCTGGACGGCCGGCACACCGTCGCCACCGGCTCCAAGCTGGCGTCCTTCCTGTTCGCCTGCGAGGACGCCCCGCGGTACGTGCTGCTGCTGGTCGGCGGCGTCGTCGTGCTCGCCGACCGGGCCGCGTGGGGCGAGGGCCGCTACCTCGCGGTGTCACTGGACCGGGTGCTGGAGCGCAACGACACCAAGGCGGGCGGCGAACTCGACACGGTGGCCGCCCTGTTCGGCGCCGACTCGCTGCGCACCCCGGAGGAGGGCGGCGAGAACCCCCTCGCCACGCTCCTCGACAAGTCGACGAAGCACGCGGTGGGCGTCTCCGGCGAGCTGCGCGACGGCCTGCGGCTGAGCGTCGAGCTGATCGCCAACGAGGTCCTGGACCGGCTCCGCGAGGCCGGCGTCCGCCCCGAGGAGGTCAAGGAACTCCCCGAGCTGGGGAAGCAGTTGACCCGCGAGTCGCTGCGCTACCTGTACCGGGTGCTGTTCCTGCTGTACGCGGAGGCCCGCCCCGAACTGGGCATCCTGCCCTCGGACTACCCCGAGTACCAGCTGGGCTACGGCCTCGGCCGCCTCGGCGAACTGATCGCCGAACGCGACCTCGTCGACGAGAAGTCCCGCAGGGGCTTCTACCTGTACGAGTCGCTGGACCTGCTGTTCCGCAAGGTCCAGGAGGGCCACCGCCCGCGCCGCACGCACGGCGCGGACGCGGAGCGGGCCGACTCCGTGACGGCGAAGACGTCCGAGGACGTGGGCCTGCGCTTCGAGCCGCTGCACTCCAAGCTGTTCGAGCCGGGCTCGATCCGGCTCATCGGCCGGTACGCCGTCCCGGACCCGCGCGTCGACACCGAGGCCGGGGCCGCCGGTGACGGGGGCGGCGAGCCGGGCGGGGAGCGCTTCCTCGACACCCGCCTGCGCAACGAGACCCTGTACCGGGTGCTGCGCCTGCTGATGCTGACGCGCGGCAAGCGGCGCGAGCGCGGCGGCTTCATCTCGTACGCCCAGCTCGGCATCAACCAGCTCGGCGCGGTGTACGAGGGCCTGATGTCCTACTCGGGCTTCGTCGCGGGCGAGGAGCTGTACGAGGTCGCGAAGAACGGCGACCCGAAGGACGGCTCCTGGCTGGTCCCGGCGACGAAGGCCGACGAGTACCCCGACGAGGTGTTCGTCCGCCACAAGGACGAGGACACCGGCGTGGAGGAGCGGGTGCGGTACGCGCCGGGCGCGTTCGTGTACCGCCTGTCGGGGCGCGACCGTCAGACGTCGGCCTCCTACTACACGCCCGAGTCGCTGACCCGCGTGACGGTCCAACTGGCGTTGCAGCACCGCCTGGACCAGGACGACACGGTGACGGAGGCCCGCGAACTCCTCGACTGGAAGATCTGCGAGCCGGCGCTCGGCTCGGGCGCGTTCCTCAACGAGGCGATCAACCAGGTCGCGACGGAGTACCTGCGGCGCCGCCAGGACGAGCTGGGCACCGCCATCGACACCGAGAAGTACGCGGTCGAGCTCCAGAAGGCCAAGGCGTACATCGCCCTGCACAACTCCTACGGCGTCGACCTCAACGACACGGCCGTGGAGCTGGCGGAGGTGTCGCTGTGGCTGAACACCATGCACCCCGGCATGGAGGCCCCGTGGTTCGGCCTGCACCTGCGGCGCGGCAACTCGCTGATCGGCGGCCGCAGGGAGGTCTACTCCGCCGAGCGCCTGAAGAAGGGCGGCTGGCTCGGTACGACTCCGGAACGCTTCCCTCTCTCTGAGGCGCTGGCGGGGGCGACGCTGCCCGAGGGCGCGGTGCACCACTTCCTGCTCCCGGCGAAGGAGTGGGGCGCGGTCGCCGCCGAGAAGGAGGCCAAGGCACTGGCCCCGGCGGAGGCGAAGGCACTGGCCGCCTGGCGCAAGGCGATCACCAAGTCCCCGAGTCCCGCGCAGACCAAGCGGTTGCAGGGTCTGGCGCGGCGGGCGGAGTACCTGTGGGGGCTGGTCGTGCGCCGGCTGGAGATCTCCGAGCGGGAGATCTCACGGCGCATCGACGTGTGGGGCGCGGAGGACGGCTGGCTGCGGTCGCCGGAGGTCGCGGTGCCGAGGGAGAAGGTCAAGGCCGACCTGGAGGCGGTCGACACCCCGTACTGGCGCCTGAAGACACTGATGGACGCGTGGTGCGCACTGTGGTTCTGGCCGGTGCAGGAGGCCGCGCTGCTGGACGGTACGCACGAGGCGTACGCGCGGGCGGCGGAGGTCGCCTCGCAGTCGGGCGAGTGGGTCGTGTCGACGGCCCCGGCACCGGCCTCGGTGCCGGGTCAGGCGGGGGCGCCCGTGCGGGAGACGTACGAGTCGGAGGACCTGTTCGGCGACGTCCAGGTCGTCGAGGTCAAGTCGAAGGCGGTACGGGGCGGCAGCCGCAAGGAGCAGATCCGGGGTGAGCGGCGGACGGTGATCCCGCTGGCCTCACTGGACGACTGGCTGGACTTCGCGGAGTCGCTGCTCGGCACGCAGGACGTGGCCGCGGACTCCCTGGTGGCCCACTTCGACACGCTCGACGAACTGGAGCGGTACGAGGATGAGTTGCCCGAGTGGATGGGCATGGAGCGGTTCTTCTCGCTGGAGTCGCGGTATCCGTGGGCGGGGGTGGCTCGGGATGTGGCGGAGCGGCAGGGGTTCTTTCATTGGGAGTTGGAATTCGGGCAGGTCTTTGGGGCGCGGGGCGGGTTTGACTTGCAGGTGGGGAACCCACCTTGGGTGCGACCGCGATGGCAAGAAGATGGGATTCTTGCGGAGTACGAGCCGTGGTTCGTGCTTACCGAGAACCCTAGCGCCGCCGAATGGCGGCTGCGTAAGTCGAACCTATTGGAGGAGTTCGCACCTGCACGATCCTATTTCCTGAACGAACTGAGCGCCAACACCGGGCTCGTCTCTTCGCTTGGCAGCGCCGTGACGTATCCCTTGATCGCCGGAACACAGCCGGACTTGTATCGCGCCTTCATGGTGCAAGTCTGGCAGCACCTCGCCCAGTGTGGCACCGTGGGGCTCATTCACCCGGACACGCACTTCGGCGGCGTTCGCGAAGGCACTATCCGGGCATCTGCATACAGGCACCTGCGGGTGCACGCACACTTCGTGAACTCTTCGAACTGGGCGTTCGAAGACCTGAACCGATCACAAGAGTTCGCGATGCACATCTACGGCACGCCGCAGGATCCCAACTTTCTACACCTCAGTGAGTTGCGCGGTGCCAACGTCCTGCCAGATTCGCTAGTCCATGACGGGCGGGAATCGACACCTGGGATCAAGTACAAGGGTTCGTGGGATATCCGGCCGCACCGAGAGCGCGTCGTACACGTGAACATGGATCTGCTGGCCAGTTGGCAAGCTCTGACCGGATCGACTGGTTCGATAGCACAGACTCCACTGCTTTACCCTGTCCTACGGAGTGAACAAGGGGCCATTGAGGCGTTGGCCCAGCACCCCAGCAGCCTGGCAGACTACGAGCCGCTAATCACGCGAGGATACGACGAATCCGGTGCGAAAAAGGCGGGCCTAATCCGCTGGGGCAACCAAACCGTGCAGTCCATCTCGGACGTCATCCTCCAGGGACCCCACTTCGCGGCAGCACTTCCATTCTCGAAGGAGCCGAGAATTCCCTGCCGTAGCAACAGAGACTGGGATCCAGTCGCCCCGACGGAGCTACTAAAGACGTACACCCCAGTGACTAATTACGTGCGAGCGACCGACGAAGCCACATATTTCACCGCTCAAGACTCCTGGCACGAAAGGCCGTTCACCGATTTCTTTCGGCTCGCCTGGAGAAAATTCATTCCCTTCGATAGTAGCCGCTGTCTTCACGCAGCCCTAATTCCGCCTGGCCCTGCGCATATTGATGCGGTCCGCTCGATGTCCGTTACAGATGCGCGCATCACCGCACTCAACGCAGGTTTCTGGGCATCCCTACCTCTCGACTACGTGCTGCGCATCACCGGTCGCTCGAATCTCCACGAGGGAGAAGCCCTCAAGATGCCTGCCGCAGACCCCGCCCACCCACTTGCCCCAGCCCTCCTCCTCCGTACCCTCCGTCTGAACGCCCTCACCTCGCACTACGCCCCCCTATGGCTAGAGCTGTTCGATCCCCGCTGGGCGGGGTACGAGGACTGGGCCAACCCTAACTGGCCTGATCTGAATCCCCTTGCTGCTGACCTCAATCCGGCCTGGGAATACACCACACCGCTCCGCACCGAGCACGAGCGCCGGGCCGCGCTCGTCGAGTTGGACGCCCTTGTTGCCGTCTGGCTCGGCATCACCGCCGACCAACTCGGCGCAATCTTCAAGTCGCGCTACCCGCAGCTGTACGACTACGAGTCTGCGACCTACTTCGACGCCAACGGGCGCAAAATTGCCGCAGACTTCAACACCTACGGCCACGGGCAGACCAAGCAGGACTACATCGACCTGCTGGCCTACTTGGAGAACCCGAAGACCACCCCACCTCCGACTGGCTACACCGCCCCCTTCTACAAGGCGGACCGTGAGGCTGAGATGCGCGCCGCACACGCCCACTTCCAAGCTCGCTTGGACAAGGAGATCGCCGCCGGCCGCTGGACTCCGCCTGGGAGCCGCGAGGCCTGAGTGCCGCTCCTCATAGCGAAGGTGGGCGCTTCCTTGAGAGAAGCGCCCACCTCGCAGGCCGTCGTACGCCTCCGCTCGACCGGCCATGGACGGCCAACTCACGGCGGCAACAAGCTCACATCGTCTCAAGCAACGCTGTCCACGCCGCCGAGCCGACCTTCAACACAGGCCCACCCTGCGCCACCTGCTTCGAGTCACGCACGTGGACAGCGGCGACCTCCACAGCAACCTCAACACACTCGCCGCCCGCACCACTGCTGTAGCTGCTCGTGAACCAGCGCAGTTCCGAGCAAGACTGGAGGCTCGTGTCTTCCGTGTTCATAGGTCTCCCAACAGCTTCTGAATGAAGGCCAGTGACTCCGAGGGCGTGAGGCCCTGGGCTCGCAGGATGCCGTACCGCTCCTCGTAACCCCGGACCACCGGCCGCTCACTGTAGAGGTGGCTGTGCTCGTTCACCTCCACATAGGCGATCCTCTGCGCCTTGCTCGTCTCCATCAAGGTGAACGGACCACCCATCCCGGCATGTTGGCGTCGATCGGTCGGCATGACCTGGATCTCGACGTTGCGCTGCTGGCCGTAGAGGAGGATCTGCTCCAACTGAGCCCGCATCACTGCCCTGCCTCCCAAAGGCCGCCGCAGCGTGCTCTCCTCGATGACGAAGCTGATCGTCGGCATGGACCTGCGCGAGAACACTTCCTGGCGGGCCAGCCGGGCAGCTACACGCTGGTTCACGGTCTCCTCGTCCAGAAGGGGGCGCCACATCTCGAACACCACCCGCGCGTACTCCTCGACCTGCAACAGCCCCGGCACAGCCTGGTTGGCATAAACATGCAGCTCAACCGCCCCCGCCTCCAACTTCGCCGCATCCCGGAAGAACGCCGGGTACCGCGCCCGCGCCACCTCCTCCTTCATGACCGCCAGCAGCCCGCCGGCCTCCAGCACCGCGTCCGCCCGCTCGATGAACTCCGGCCTCGGAATGCGCCGCCCCAGCTCCACCGACGCCACCATGTCCTCGCCGTACCCGAGCTTCGCGCCCAACTCCGCCCGCGTCAGCCCCCGGCTCGTCCGCAGCAACTGCAACTGCCGCCCGAAACACCGCAGGATGCCCGTCTCGCCCTCGCTGCCGCCCTGAGTCGTCACCGGTCACCTCACCCCGTCCGCCGTACAGAGGCACCCGCCCCGCGTCCCGCCGCAGGCACCCCACCGTCACTCACCACTCACTCTAGGGACACGGAACGTGACTTTCGCGCCACTTGGCGCCACTCCCCCCGTACCGCGTACCAGCACCCGCCCCCACCGCGTACAGCCCCCGCCTGTACACCCGCACCCGCGTGACCCACCACCACTCCAGGAACGCCGTGCCGTCCCTCAATGGGCTCCAAGCTGACGAGGGCGCAAGGCAACGCCACTCCATTCGTGATCTACATTTGGGTCACTTCAAGTATGTGCAGGTCACCGGGGGAGCCATGGTCGAGATTCGACACGTATGCCCACACTGCGGGCACGGTGTGGGCCGGTTGATGCGCATCAAGAAAGAAGGCGTCTCGAATTGCGCGAATTGCCACAAGAGCGACTGGAGTCGCAGGTTCCCGTTCCCCGGGGCGGATCCTGCCCGAGCGCAGTGGGAGGCTCAGGAAGCACGCCGCGTACAGCTGGAGGCGATCTTCTCCAGGGTGCCGTTGCGCAAGGAGGAGCCCGCCGACGTCGAATCCCCCGAACGCAACGCCCCAACCGCTGCGCAGCACCTTGACCCGGAAGAGGAAGAGCTCGTCCGTATCGCCCGCGAGGAGACGCCCGACAAGTCCTATCGAGCTCCCTTCACGTCCTCAGGTGCTCAACTGCCGTACGCTCCTGGCTCTCGCCTCCGCACCTGGTGTCTGATCACTGCGGTTGTCGTAGTCGTAGCAAGTGCCGCTGACATCGCTCTGGGCCGAAGCGCGACCCAGACCACTGCCGAGACCACGACCCGGCCAGCTCCGACGATCACTGTCACGATGACCGCTACGGCAACGGCGACCGAAACCGTCACCGCATCACCTGCTGATCAAGCGAAGGCACAACCCGTTGAGCCGATAGCAGAGTCGGAGTCGACGGAGGAGTCACCCTCGGTCCGAGCGGAGCCCACTCCTCAGAGCACGCCCTCCGACTCACCGGGCCGACATGACGGGAGCAACTACGACAACCTCTCACCGGAGGGACAAGAGGCGCACGACACGCTGAACTGCGCCGATGTGCCAGGCCACAAGAAGGGCAGCTGCAACGAACCCAACCGGAAGTGCAACCTGGACGGTGCTCAGGTGACCTCATCCGGAGGGATCCGGTTGACTTGTCAGATGGCCGACGACGAACGGTTGCGTTGGCTTCCTTGACGTCGTACGGGTCTACGACTCACGAGGTCGGCGCCTCTCCGAGAGAACTACCGACCTCATGAGTCGCTGTACGCCTCTGCTCGACCAGTCATGGAGCGGCCAGGCTCACGGCATCACCAAGTTCACATCGCCTCAAGCAACGCCGACCATGCCTCCGAGCCGACTCTCAGCGCAGGCCCGCCCTTCCCCACGCACTTCGAGTCACGCACATGCACGGCACTCGCCGTGAGGGCGACCTCAACGCACTCTCCGCCCGACCCCGTGCTGTAACTGCTGGTGCGCCAGGGCAGGTTCGCCTGACCGCACGTCGCTTCTTCCGCGTTCATAGCTCTCCCAGCATCTTTTGGAGGAGCCCCAGATACTCGCGTGGAGTCAGGGCCTGAGCACGCAGGATGCCGTACTGATCCTCTCGGTTCGTCAGTACCAGCAGGGCCCTCACCAGAGCGGTCGCCCATTTCAGGTCGGTGCGGGCTGGACCGCTCCGGGTTTGCTAGAGGCTCCACCAGCCCGATGGCCAACGGTTGCTGGACCAGTCTCTCTGCGGTTCGTTGCGCTGCTTTGGGACGGGGTGTCGGCAGTACCATTTGTTTCACCGATGCGAACGGGCTTATGGGAACGGAATGTTGACCGTTCCCAGGACCCTGTCACGGCACGCCCTAAACCTGTCGAGCTGAAGGACGCTAGGTAGTGACGGAATCTGTACTGGCCGGGTGTGTGCCCTGGGATCACTTCGGCATCACGTGTGTGCGCGGGTCTTCGCTCGATGAGGTGCTGTCGCGCCTGGGTGTCGCCGATCAGGCACCATATCCGCTGTGTACCCCCGAGGAGGCGTTGCAGTGCTTCGGGTGGGACGAGCAGACACCGGCGGTGAGGGTGTGCCGCAGCGGGGAGTGGATCTTTCTTCTCGATGTTGATGCGCACGGCAGGTTGCTGCAGCCATCGGTGCTCTCTGGCTTGTCCATGGGGACCGAGGCAGTGTCGGTGTGGTATCAGATGGCGGGTACGACCCGCATCGTGCACGCGCGGGACGGGGAGATCATGGCCGACTTCGATGCCTGGGCGGTTCATATGACAACGGGCGCGGATACCTCTCGCCTCTGTAGTGCTCTGGCTGACGTCGGCTTCTTCCCGGAGGACGAAGACGACTTCGACGACGATTGGTCCCCGTCCGTGATGGCGTTGGTGGCGCTGGAGCGCGCATTTGGGCTGACGCTTTCCCCGGGGGTGGCCAAAGGTGCCCTTCCGACGGTCAGCCTCCAGCACTTGCGAGGCTGACCGCCCGGCCATCGGTGGCGTGCCTGTCAGGAAGTCAGAAGGTGACTCTTATCCAGAACGGGTCGTCATCCGCGAGCAGTACGTCCTTGATGAAAACGCCGTAGGCTCCGCCCAGGTCAGTGTTCAAACTCCTGGGGATGTGGCCGCGCACGCATTTTTCGCTGCCTGAGACGGTCCCGACCGTTGTCACGGTGGGCCAGTCCAGAGCCAGGTCGTTCGTGGTCCCGGCACGGACTGCGGTGACCTGGGCGCAGTCCTTGCCGTGGTCAACGCCGTTGAGTGCACCGCTTTCGTAGGTGCCGGCGAAGGGGAACTCGTCGCAGGAGTCGTTTTGGATGGCCGGGTCAGGGGTGAACTTCGTCGCTCCGCAGATCGCGCGTCGGTTGCTGTCCTGCTGCGAGGAGCTTTGCAGGCGGTGGAGCGGCTGGCCGGTTCCACGCAGGCCCCAGTGACCGGAGAGGTTGTTCTGGGCCCACTCGATCATGTCCGCGGACGAGCCGTACTGCGCCCGTGAGATGCGCAGTGTCGGGGTGTACCAGGGAACCACGCAGCCGGCCTTGTCGAGACTGGAGAGCTTGTTGTCACAGCGGACCTCGGCGCCGCCCCATGTGATCGGCGGCAGCAGGTCGATGGCCTCGGGTGCGCCGATGGAGAGTTGGTAGTCGAGGTCGATGTAGTCGTAGACGGTGGACGGCGCATCCCTAAGGGTGTAGGTCGTTTTGAGGTTCTGTCCGTCACGGATGGAGGTCTGCACCCAGGGCTTGGTGCTCTTCGGGGTGCAGGTGGCGGAGCAGTTGGTCGTCCACGACACACCCAGATTGGCGGGCAGCGTCCCGGTGGAGGACAGCATGGTGATCTGGTCGGTCTCGGTCCACTGCAGGCTGTTGGTGGCCAGGTCCAGTTGCTGCGCGGTGGCGAACAGAGCGGTGCCGAGCTCCTTGCCGTCGCTGTCCCGGTAGGTGTACTTCACGTTCGGGTAGATCTGGCATTGCATGGTCCGGGTGGCGTACCAGGAGCCGTCCTCGTCACCGGTGCAGTCGTTCACCGGCAGCGGAGTGACGAGCGCTGCAGATGCACCAGCGTTTCCGACCGTTACGCTCGACGCAAGAGCAGCTTTGCCCTCGGCGGGTGTGAGCTGGGTCAAGCAGCTGTACGGGCGAGGTGCGGTGGCGGTGCGTGCCGCTTGTTCTGCGGCCTCTGTGCAGTCTTCTTCGCTGGGGCCGGACCGGGTGGCGCTTCCGTCCAGGCGCTCTTTGTCCGATGCGAGGGGAACCTGACTGGTGGGAGCCGAGCGTCGGTCGGCGGTGTCTGCAACAGAAGCCGTCGATTGAACTGTCGCTCCCACGAGGAGCGTAGAGGTGATCAAGGCGGGCAGGAGGATGCGTCTTAACACGGACTACCTTTCAGTAGCACCGCAGAGCCATCGGAAGGTCCGTGGCTCTCAAAGCCGGGAATCGTCGACATGATCGCAGCGGCGTTTTGCACGGACAAGACAACCCGTCAGGCTAAAAGAGCATGGCCTTGGCTGCCCGAACGCCCATACAAAGCTGCGGACATGCTGCTTTTCCGCCTCCGATGCTGTGCGTTTCGATGTCCGTACGCGCATGTCAATGCAGACTTCAGTCGCCGACTCAAAAAATGAATCTCGTGATCTCGCTCACAACGCGAGCTGAGGGCATTGTTTCCAGATCATTTACCCCTACCCGCTCCATTCGTCCCGCCAATGACGATGTGCCCAGTATGGGGAACGGCTTCAGCAGACGCGGCCGGGGAATCGGGCAGCGATCTCAACGAGCACCAAGCCCAACACCGAAGCGAGCAATCTCTTCGCGACGCCCCGCGACGGCATCTTCCACAAATCCCAGCTCGCCGCAACCGAGAGGCCTGACAGGGGGCACCCGCACACGAGAGCACGGTCGAGATGAGCCGGGTCGCCTACCGCCGGCGACGGCAAAACAGTCGGCGCGTCAGTCGAAGCGTCGCTGGGTGGGATCGATGCGACCCAAGAGGGCGCGGATCAGGTCCTGGACGGTGCCGTCATCGCGCCACTTGGTGAAGTAGTACATCACCGCACCGCACCGCACGGCGGAAGGTCGTGCGGAAGCAGGTCCCACTGGCAGCCGGTGCGGCCCTGGTAGAGGAGCGTGTTGACGATCTCCCGCACCCCATAACGGTTCTGGTGACCGCTGACCGAGCGGTGCGCGGCCTTCCATGCGGCGATCACCGGCTCGACAAGCGCCCGCTGTTCGTCGGACAGGGCGGTCCTGTAGGGCTTGCGCTCGCTCACGTTGCTCAGCCCAGTACGCCAGAGCCCGCCGATCGGCCAGAGTACCGTGCTGCCCCACGTTCAGGTGACGGCAAATCGCCTATGCACTTACATACCCCCCTCTTACGCAACCGGCTTCACGGAACCTCCACGATCGAGCTCGGTGCGTATTACAGTCTTCTCCGCGCGACTCGTCATCTTGTGTCGCGCAGGAGACAGATGGGGCGGAATCTTCCGCATGCCCAGAAGGTGCCGCCGGGGGGACTTTGTGCAGGAAATGATCATGGGTTCGAACGTGGCCCTGGCGGACCTGAGCGACGACGTCGGTTCGGTGGTCGTCAGTCTGGGCTGGGCCAGCCCCACCGGCGAGGGCGACGCGGACGTGTCGGTCCTGCTGCTGGACTCGAACGGCAAAGTACGCAGCGACGACGACTTCTACTTCTACAACCATCCGGTGGCCGCCGACGGGAGCGTGCAGCTTCTGGGCAAGACGCCGACGGCGGACGGCAGTGAGGACCGGATCAGTTTCGACCTCACCGCGGTGCCGGCCGGGATCGACCGGATCGTCGTCGCCGCGAGCAGGTACGACGGGGCCCGTTTCGGTGAGCTGGAGGACGTGAGGATCACGCTGGCCGACGCGGCCGGTGAGAGCCTCCTGCGGTTCGCCGTCGACCACGCCGGTTCCGTGACGGCGGTCATCTTCGGCGAGCTGTACAGACGCGGCGAGGAATGGAAGTTCCGCGCCGTCGGACAGGGCTACGAAACCGGTCTCGCGGGTCTGGCGTCGGACTTCGGCGTCGACGTCGAGGACGACGCGGCCGCGGAGACGGAAGCGGCGCTCGAGGCCGCCGAAGCCGATGAGCGGGCGGAGGCGACGATCCCGGCACCGGCCCCGGAGCCGGCCGGGGAACCTGCCGGGCGGGCACCGCTGGAGGCCGTTCCCTCTCCTCGCCGGCCGGAGGACGAGGCCGGTGAGCCGCGGAAGCCGGCCGCTCGTCCTCGCACCGCGAAGAAGAAGGTCGTCCTTCCCAGAACGGCGAAGAAGACGCTGGCGGAGAACGACTCCTGGAGGCAGGCCCGGCTCTTCCCGGTCTCGGTGCTCAAGACCGACCGGGACCGCGAGACGCGCGCGACCTCGGTGCTCCTGGCGGTGATGGCGCAGGTCCCGGAGTTCAGCAGGAGACTGACCGCCGGGTTCGGGGCTCCGGCCGGTCGCATGGAGACGTTCACGGAGGTCTCCCTCCCCCACGGTGAAAGTCCGCGGCGCCCGGACGGTGTGATCCGCGTGGAGCGGGCCGGCAAGCTGTGGACCGCGCTGGTCGAGACGAAGACCAACGGCAACGCGCTCAAGGCCGACCAGGTGCAGGCGTACATGGACATCGCCGCGCGCCGGGGCTACGAGGCCGTGATCACGCTGACGAACGACGTCGCGCTGGAGGGCAGTCCGCTCGTCGACGTCAAGATCGACAAGCGGCGCAAACACAAGGTGGCCCTCTGGCACCTGTCCTGGGCGGAAGTCGCGTACCAGGCGCAGATGCTGATCAGGCACGAGGGAGTGGGCAACGCGGCACACGCCTGGCTGCTCCAGGAACTGCTGCACTACCTGCAGCACGAGAACTCGGGCTGCCACGGCTTCCAGAACATGGGCCCGGCCTGGGTCCCCGTGCGCAACGGGATCGACGAGGAAACCCTCTGCCAGGGTGACGCGCGGGCACTGGAGGTGGTGGAGAGCTGGGAGCGGCTCATCCGCCAGGTCTGCCTCAGGCTGGGCGGCGAGCTCGGACAGAAGGTCCTCCCCGTCCAGCGCGCCAAGCGCGGAACGGATCCCAGGGAACGCCGCAGCCGCCTCGCCGACCAGCTCTGCCTCGACGGGCGACTCCAGGCGGAGCTGCGCATCGACGGCACCCCCGGCGTCCTGACCCTCGGCGCCGACCTGCGCACCGGCAAACTGCGCACCGGCATCGACGTACCGGCCCCCGCGCAGGGCTATCCCCTGAGCTGGGCCAAGCGGCTCGTCCGACGCCTGGCCGAGGCACCGGCGGACCTGCACGTCGAAACCCTCGTCGACAGTGAGGCCGGAGGCCCGCGCGGAACACTGGAGCGGCTCCGCCCCGAACCGGCGGACCTGCTCCCCAAGGACAACAACACCAGGATCACCGGGTTCCGCCTGTCCCTGCTCAAGAGCATGGGAAGCGGCCGCGGCAATGCCGAGACCGGCTTCATCCGCAGCGTCGACGACGCCGTGCACCGCTTCTACACCAACGTCGTCGTCCACCTGGACACCCCGACGGCGAGCCGGACACCGTCCAAGGAGGGAGCAGCGGCGGGATGACACCCGGGCGCGGACGGCCGCGAGTCCGTCCGCGCCCCTCGCGAGTCGTCCTCTCGCACGGGCCCGCACTCGGCCCGAGTTCCGCAAGGGGACACTCGCACAGCATGCGCCGAGCACCCGACGACCACCCGATCGAGACGGCCGTTCGAGCACGAAGTCCCCAGAGCATGACGCCAAAAGCCACTTACGCTTCGGGGTGCTCCGGCAGGGCGAGCCAGTCCGGCCAGGAGATCTCGCGGCCGAGGAAGCGCGGCTGCCCGAACGGCCAGTCGGCGGCGATCCACTGCGGCACCAGCGCGTCGAGGGCCTGCTCGACCTTGCCGCCCACCAGCTCGTCCACCACCCACCAGGAGATCTCGCCGTCCGCACCGGCCCGCTCCGGCGGGTCGATGTAGACGCAGCCGAGCAGAGCTGTCTCCGCCGCGTCGAACAGCGCGTAGTTGAAGGACTGGTGTGCGGCGATCTCCTTCTCGTGCCGCAACAGGTCGGCCCGGTCGGCCTCGTAGGTCATGGTGGCCGCGGGCCAGCCCCAGGCCGGGCCGAAGATGGTCCACAGCCGCTCGCGCGAACCCATCACAGCCGGATGGTCGAGCGGGGCGTCCGCCTCCCGGATCGGCCGCAGGTGATGACCACCGCCCGGCAGCGGTACCAGGACGGGATGGACGAAGTCATCGGGAAGCCAGCTCATGGCGCCCGACCGTAGCAGCGCGCGGCCGACCCCGGCGTTGCCTTGCCGGTGTTCACAGCGTCGCCCGCCGCCTCGCCCGGGCGCACGATGTCGTCGAAGTCCGCTTCGGCCCCCACGAAGCCGGCATGGCTGGTCCGGCCGTCGGGGTCCCGGAGCACCACGGCCATGCGCGTGAACGCCAGGTCGAACAGGGCACGGATCCGGGGGGGGCCACGTACTCCAGATCGTCCACGGCGCAGGGGAGGAACTGTCGGGACGCGACCGGCAGAGATCGACGAGGGGGCTGTCGACCGCCTTGACACCCGAGTAGTTGCCGAAGGCGGCGTCGGTCGGGACGTCGGAGATCCGCCGCTCGCGCACGCGCCACCGCCCGGGGCCCCGGGCCCGCACCTCGACGCCGACGTACCGTGCGCCCATGCCGCACGTCGCGGTGACGACGGTGCCCTCGCGGGTGAATGTGCCGCTCGGCGTCCGGCACGGAGTCCGTCCAGGAACCCGTCCCGCCCGGGCGCCGGGCGTCCCTCACGACCCACCACAGAGTCAAGTGCCTTGCCCGTCATACGAGTTGACATCCCTTCCCGCACAACCCACACCGGCGCACCGCCTCACGTACAGCCCCCTGCCGTACAGGTGTCGCTGCTGGTGGCACGCCCGTCGCGGCCGTCACGCTGACGGCATGCACAGCCCCTCCTCCCAGCGGCACCGGCCCTCCCCCGGCGCCACGGCGGCCACCGAGCTCGCCCTCTCCTTCACCTCGACCCCGCGAGGCGCCCGCCTGGCCCGGCTGTTCGTCGCGCACTGCCTGGACTCCTGGGGCCACCCCTACGACGGCCACGTCAACGAGACGCTGACGCTCATCACCGCCGAACTGTGCGCCAACGCCGTACGGCACGGACGCGTCCCCGGCCGGGACTTCCACGTCCGGCTGACCGCCGAGACGGACGGCGGACGGCTGCGCGTCGAGGTCTCCGACACCCGCGCGGAACACCGGCCCGCCGTCACCCCCGCCCCCACGAACCCCGACCCCGACGCCGAGTCCGGCCGCGGCCTCCTCCTCGTCACCGCCCTCGCCGACGACTGGGGCGTCACGGAGCGCCGCGGCGGCCCCGGCAAGACGGTGTGGGCGGTGCTGGACACCGCGTCGAGCGATCGGCCCGGTGTCCGGCCGTCACCGCGATGACGAAAACCTGTGCTGCTGCCGCACCAACTCTGCCTGGACACGGGCCACCCACGCGGTCCCGGGACGTGGAACCGCCCCGCCGTCTCGGTGACGGTGCTGCACCATGCGAAAAGAGCCGCCACCGCGGTCGAAGTCCCGGGCAACCCCGCACCGCTCATCAAGTGAGCGCGAGCGCGCCCGCGTCTACGCCGCCAGTGCGGGGAACACCACCACCGAGCCGTCCTTGTCGCGGGCGATCTCGATCGCCACGTCCGGCGTGGGGCCGTCGGTCGTGACGCCGTCGGCCAGCCGGTGGATCCGGTTCGCCGCGCGCATCAGGCGGTCGACCTCGACGTTGGTGAAGACGGGGCGCAGACCCTGCGGGCGTGCCAGCTCCAGCGTCGACAGGCGTTGCAGGACACCGGCGATGCCCGACTCCAGTGTGTCGAGGCGCTGCTGGGCGGACTTGAGCGCGCGAGTGAAGTTCTCGAACGGGTTGCCGGGGTCGCTCTGGGCGTGCTCGACGGCCTGCAGGACGATAACCCGCCGCTTCAACGCGATCGCCAGGGCGGCGAGTTCGAGGTGGGTGCGGAACGTGCCGCCGTCCTCGTCGACGCCGGGGAACGCCTTGGTCAGCGTGGCGATCTCGACGGCCTTGCCGTCGGGCAGCTTGTCGAGTGCGTTCCGCCACTTGGCGAGACGGTCGTCGGCGGCGCCCAGCGCCGTGTTGATGGCGTGCACCGCCGAGTCCAGTCCGAGCGAGACACCGGGCCTGCCGTGGTCGAGCAGGACGGCGGTGGCCTTGTCGATGGCGTCGCGGCAGCCGTTGAGTTCGCTGCGCTCGCCCTCGAGCTTCTCGTCGTGCAGTTGCTCCAGCAGTTCCGTGATGTGCTCGATGGCCTTCTGGCGCTTGTGGTCGGCGCTCGCGCTCACCCCCACCGCCACGGCCATGAGCACCAGCGGCGCGGCCACGGTGAGCGCCACGCTGCCGCCGACCGCGACGCCGGCGGTCGCACCGGCTCCACCGACCGCGCCCGCGGCCGCCGCCGTACCGACCGGCTGGAACGTCGCGCCGGCGACGATGCGGCCCGTCACCGAGTTCACGAGCGGGCCGCGGATGCCACCGGCCATCCCCTTCGTCGCCATCGGGCGGACGACGCCCTGCGCGAACTGGGCGGCGACCTTCGCCGGAACCACCATGCGGTACAGGCCCTCACCGGCGGCGGTCGCCGTGGCCGCAGAGGAGGAACCCCGCGCCGACTGCGTGATGAGCTGCGACAGATGCTGCGCCAGGGGGCTCGCGGCGTCGAGCGGGATGCCCCGGCCGCGGTCGAGCCCGTCGGGCAGCGGATGCGCCTCGAGTGTGGCGATCGGCTGGTCGGCCAGGACCGCCAGCACACCGCGCAGTTCGGCCAGGCGCTCGGCCGTCATCGGCCCGTCCCCGGCCAGTGCGGGCACCTGGACGTCACCGGTCGCCAGCGTCCACACCGGAACGGTCGCCTTGCGGTAGTCGATCATCGTCTCCCCCTCGTTCTCCGACGACAGCCTACGGCCGACGTCCGACGGGAACGGTACGAACCGTCGTTCGGCCACGGACGCTGCCGCCGGTGAACCGACGATCCGGCACAGCTCCCCCCACAAAAGCCGTTCCAGCGTTCCTTCGGCAGGCACCGACCGGGTGTGGCGGAGATACACGTCCAGCACGCGGCTGCGCCGCTCCACCGTTCCAGGAGATCCCGCCGGCTCGCCCGGCCATGCGGTCACCGGTCGGCTCCCGGACCCTGGTCACCCGACTGGTCACTCGGCTCCGGCGGCCCCTACTCGGCTCGCGGCATCGTCAACCGGGCGGCGACGGAGGCGAGCCAGCCGCTGGGAGCGTACGGGGCCGGAGGATCGACCTCCATTCCCAGCTCGGCAAGGGCCAGGGCGTAGTCCGACTCAGCCAGGTCGAGGGCGAGGAGTTCGTGGAGCTCACCGGTGAGCCGGGCGACGAGGTGCGGGTCGGTGCGCGCGAGGAAGTCGGCGACGGCCGCGTCGTGGTCGTCGAACTCGTCCGGCATGTCCTGGGAGAACCAACCACCGAGGAACTGTCCGAGCTCCGGGAAGCGCGCGTGCCACTCCCAGCGGGTCGCGGGCACGGCCGAGGGCGGGACCGCTCCCTCCGTGACGCTGTGCTCGATGTGGTCGGCGAGGCAGTGGAGCCACTGCTGAATCTCGCCCTCGGGCAATCCGACGTCGGGAATGGCGTAGAACTCCCCCAGCCGCCGGCGCAGTCGTCCCGCCGGGTGCTCGGCGTATTCGCGCAATTGCCGCTCCGCGACGGCCAGCGCCCACGGGCGGGTGTGCCAGGTCTGCCGCAGGTAAGCGGTCAGCGCCTGGCTCGGGCGCTCCGGTGTGTCGTCAGCCGGCTGGCCCGCGTAGGCACGGATCACCTGGTCCAGTTCGCCGTAGCGGCGGTCGTGTTCACGGGGACTCAAAGGCATGATGACCAGTCTCTACGGGTGACTACAAGTAGATGGGGAACGTGGCGTGCACGGCGAAGCCCTGTGGGCGGGACGCGTCCCGCGTAAGGATCACGCGGGCAGCCCGCACGTCGATGGGCTCCCGCCCCGCGAGCATCATCGCCTGCAACAACACCCGGCCGACCGGCTGCTCCCTGGACGGCCAGGACGCCTCGATGGCCAAACGGGAACGCGTGGATCGGGCCAGCCAGCGGTGGATCACCTGCTCGTTCGCGGTGACGACCTGCTGGGTGGCCCATTGGGCGGTTTCGTGGTCCGGGTAGGACGAAGTGACCGTACGTACGGGGCGGCCCTCAGACACGGTGACCACCTTGTGCGAGAAGAAGTGAACGGACGGGGCTGCGGTCGTGGTCGGAAAGTCTCGCGCCCCCGGGGTCCGGGTGAGTGCGTGCCTCACCTCGCCGCGCCGACGCACCGGCGAGGACGTGGATCAAGCGAGCGAGTGACAACGCCCCGACCGGATCATCGGCGAACCGTCGCACCTGTACGGGACCGACCTCGTCCAGGAACACCTTCTCGCGTGCCAGGACGAACCCCATCGTGAGCAGGGCCGCCCGGCCGTTGCCGTCGTCGAACGGATGGAAGAAGCACACATCCAGATAGGCACGTGCGGCCCGGGCTGCCAGGGGAACGTCCGTGACGATCGGGGTGGCTTGGGACAGGCACGCCTCGAACTGCTCAGGTGTCTCCTCGCACACGCCGTACCGTTCACGCCCTCCCTTGGCGAAGGCCGGGAGGCTGCGGAACGCCACGTCCGGGCGCCCGAGCACCAGCTTCTGCCACTCGACGAGCAGGCCGAAGCCGAGCGGCCGGTTGGCCGCGGCGTCCGTGCGGGCCAACCGCCAGGCTGCCCGCATGCCGACTCCACGCGTGGTGTCACCGTGTCCGTCCCGCGCGCCCGCAACCGCGTCGAGGGCGTCGTGAGTGCCCCGGATGGGACCGACCAGCTCCTCCGAGGCCTCGTGCCACGCGATCTGCGAGCGCACCCTGAGCCAGTCCTGGAGGTCGTCACGCACCATGCCCTCCGATGGCCTTGCAGGCACGGCCGACCACTTCCGCATCGGGGGCCACCCAGCTGTCGAACTCCGAGTCCACGACCTCGTCGGCCAGTTCTTCGGCCTCCATAGGACTCATCCCTGTCGATTCGAGGTACCAAGTGAGCGTCTGCGCACAGGCCCCACGCCAGGTCTCGCCGGCCCCTGTGCGTTCCACGACGAGTGTCACGAGCGGAGCGACAGCGCGTTCACGCATCCGCCGTCTCTCCTCACTGCCCGTGTCGGAACCGGGAGCGAACTGCGCGAAGACCGCAGCGATCTCCTCGAGCCAAGCACGCCATTGGAGCACGGCACTGGTGTACCGCTGCGCCTGCTGCTCCAGGTCGCCGCCGCCCAGACCACTCGTGGGCAGATTCTGGATGATCGCCCCTGAGCCGGGGGACTCGTCGACGGCGTTGTACCAGCCGAACGCCCACGAGCCGTAGTGCTCGGCAAGGCCCCGGGCGACCGCATTGTCCGACCACAGCCCTCGTGGCCGGCCCGATTCGGGGTCGGGCGAGGACACCACGTCACGCACCACGTCGAGCGCCTGGGAAGGGTCGAACGGATGTACGGTCGGATCGACGTCTCGCCACGTCATCGACGTCGGGTACCAATCGGAACTGATGACTACTCCTGCGATCTGGGGATCGGTGCCGCTGAGGCTGTCTGGGGTTGGTGCCGCTAAGGCTGTGACGGCTGCTCCGGCATCGACGTCAGGACAACGAATGGCGGGTCGAGCGAGTCATCATATTTGAGGACGGTTTTCACGCCCTTCACGTTGACGGCCTCGGCTTCCATGCCTTTGTTCTTGAATCCTTCGTTGTTCACGTCATTGGGCTGCTTGGTCACGCTGCGGCCACTGTAATCGCCGTTCGGAGCCGTCGTGTCGATCGGCAACTTGAGGTCGTTGTTCTCCGCCTTCGGCGGACGACCCAGCCACTCCGTGATCTTGGCCGAGTTCTGGTCGATGTTGTACTGCGTCAGCTCCTGCGCCTTCTCGGCCGACGTGAACGTGGACGCGGCGGCGATGGACGGCTTTCCGTGTGGCCACGCAGGCGTCGGCGGTTGTCCCTGATCCCGCAATCGCTGGGCGAGCTGCTCGTCCGTCTTCCCCACATGCTTGTCGAGGGTGTGCCCCCCGCCCATCCACTCATGGCCGGCCAGATCCACCTTGTAGACACCGTTCTTGGTGTCCTCGGGGTGGGTCCACACGTGTTCGTTCCTGAACTCGTTGAGCGCCCGCATCCCGAAGCCCTGTGCCCGCGCCTCCTGGGCCTCGAACTTCGGGGCGCTCCGATGCGCCTCGTCCAAGGGGCCCATGAGCGCGTCGAGTTTCGGGACGAGCGCGTCGACCCGTCGGTTGTACTCGGTGACGATCGCGTTCAGCTTGGCGGTGTCCATGTTCAGGACGATGCCCTGACCCAGCTGGCTCGCGCCCTTGGCAACCCCCTTGGCCACGCCTTTGAGGAAGCCCTTGACGTCGTCCATGCCGACGCCGTCCTTGAGGTTGACCTCGACCTTGGGGATCGCGTCGCGTACGGCCTCGATGTAGACGTCCCACACCTCGCGGTTGAGGTAGACGGCCGCCTCGGCGAACTCGTAGAGGAGGTCGCTGACTTTCTGAGCCGTGTCGAACAGCACGGTCATCACGGGGTGGGTGGCGGTCTGCGAGGAGGAGCTGTCGTGTTTCCACTCGTAGCCCTCACGGCTTTTGCCCCACGCCGTCGTGCCCCACAGCGAACTGCAGAAGTGACGCATCGCGTCGTGCCACTCGCTGTTGGTCTGCTGCGTGATGCTGCTGACGTTCCCGGTCAGCCCGCTCTCCGCCGTGGAGAGCGAGGTGGTCGTCGCCATCCACGCCTTCGACAGCGAGTTCAGGTAGTGCTGCTGGGGAAACGGATAGACCTCGGCGACCTTGCCCATTCGGAACGCGTGCTCGACCACCGGCCTCAACACGTCCCGGACCGGCCCCGGCACCCACTCGAGGACCCTGCGGATGAAGTCGTCGCCTCCGTCGTCGTCGCCCCACTTCAGATCGGGCACGGAGCCGTAGACGGGCGGCTTCTCGATGACCTTCGGCAACGGCTGGACGACCGGTTTCGCCTTCCCCGTGGGATCGTTGGCCGCCTCGGCCTTCGCGTAGGTGTTGGCCGTCGTGGTGAAGCCGACCGCCGCACCGCCGATGCTGACGACGCTCTTGGCCCATACCTCGAGGAAGCGGTTGCCCACCTTGACGTACGACGTCGCGAAAGCCTGGGGCGAGGTGCCGTAACCGCCGGCGTCCGGGTACTTGTGCAGCTCGTCGAGCAGGGTTTTGACACCCTTGTCCATCACCGTCTGCTGGCTCGCCACACCTGCGGAGACGCGGTGGAGGTCGGCCGGCTTGACGTCGATGGTGCCGTTCTGGCCCGGCGGCGGCGTCCCCATCAGCCGGCCCCCCAGCCGCGCAGCACGGCCTGGTGTGCCGCCGCGTAGTTGACGTGGCTCGTGGTCGCGCACTCGTGCAGCCACTTCTGGGCCGCCTGGAGGTCCTGGGCCGAGCGGTCCCACTCGTCGAGTTTGTCGACGAAGACCTCGCGGGCCTCTCCCTCCCAGGACAGGACGACCGGCACGACCCGGTCGTGGAGGTCGTCCAGGCTGTCGTTGAGCTTCTTGAGGATGTCCTCCAGCTCGGCGGCGAGCTCGCGGAGGGTGGCGAAGGAGACGGTGATGTGGCCGTCGTCCGCGCTCCCGGTTGTCATGGTTCCCCGTTTCACAGATGTCGTCGCGGTTGCCGCAAGGGCTGTCGGAGGAGCCGTCAGAAGGAGTCGAGGCTGCTGCGCGGAGGGACGGGCCCGGTGGCCTCCGGGTTCGGTGTCGACAGCTTGTCGACCTCGCTGTCGATGTCCACCGTGATCGCCCGCAATTGGGCCATCACCTCGAGTTCCTGTTCCGTGAAGCCGTCCCGGCTCAGACGGACGGCCTGCTCGATGTGCCGGATCACTTCACGGATGCGCACGGCGTCCTCGGCCGCCGCCCGGTGGAATTCCCGGTACGCCGTCGCTGCCGGCCCTCGCCAACCCGCCTCGACGCGGTCGACGATCGCGTCCATGCGCCTGACCTGTTTGTCCAGGTGGTCCTGCATGTCGTCGAGGTCGTCGGCCAGTTTGGTGAGGTCCTGGCTCGACGCCCTCAGGTCGACGCCGCCCTCTTGGCTCGCGCCTGCTCCACCCATACCCATGCTTACTACCTCCGCCCCCGTGACTTCGGCATGGCAAACCGCGTCTGCACGGTGATCGTAACCTCGTGCTCTTCCGAAGTGGGCGCCCGGCGGTGGGCCCGTGGAAGGACCGTCGACGGGCAGGCACGGTGCCTTCGGCCATGGGCGTCACCGTGCACCCGCGTCCCGTCCGTGCCGCGCGTCCGGCGTCCGGGATCCGACCAGGTGGGTACCGATGTCCGAGGTGGGCGTTATTTTTGACGCTGATCGTCACGATGCCCTCGCCGCCTGTCACGGCGCGGCGCACCCGGCGGTCGCGGTAACCGTCCCGTCCGAAAGGTCCTCGTGAAGCCCACCCTGGCCGCCGCTCAGCTCCGCGGCAGTCTGACGCAGTACCTCACGACGACGTACGCGCTGGCCGACGAGGACACGCGGCTCGCGCTGGAGCGGTTCCTCGGGGACCCGGAGACGGGCATCTTCCGGGGGCCGTACCTGCGGATCAGGACGCCGTTCCACCCCGCCGACGACGCGTGGCGGTCGGCGCTGGAGTGGCAGCCGTCGTTCACGCCGTGGCGGCACCAGGCGAGGGCGTGGCAGCGGCTGAGCACCTACCGGGGGGCCGCCGAGCCGACGCTCGTGACGACCGGCACCGGGTCGGGCAAGACCGAGTCGTTCCTGATCCCCGTGCTCGACCACTGCCGGCGGCAGAAGGCGCTGGGCCGGCGCGGGGTGAAGGCCGTCCTGCTGTACCCGATGAACGCGCTCGCCACCGACCAGGCCGGCCGCGTCGGCGACTACCTCGCGCAGCCCGAACTGGCCCAGGTGACGGCCGGCCTCTACATCGGCGACAAGCCGGACACCGACTTCCGGCGGGTGATGACCCGGCGCGAGGAGATGCGGCTGTCCCCGCCGGACGTGCTGATCACCAACTACAAGATGCTCGACCTGCTGCTCCAGCGGGCCGAGGACCGGCCGCTGTGGGAGGGCGCGGACCCGGCGTACGTGGTGCTGGACGAGTTCCACACCTACGACGGCGCGCAGGGCACCGACGTGGCGATGCTGCTGCGGCGGCTGGCGTCCGCCGTGGGCGCCTCGAAGCCGGAGCGGCCCCTCGGTTCGATCTGCCCGGTGGCGACCTCGGCGACCCTCGGGGAGGGCGGGGGCGACACCGGCGGCATCCTCGGCGTCGCCGAGCAGGTGTTCGGCGTGCCGTTCGGTCCGGACGCGGTGATCGGTGAGGAGCGGCTGAGCGCCGACGAGTTCGTCGGCGACATCGACTACGAACTGCCCGAGCCGCCCGACCCCAAGGAGGTCATCGAGGTCTCCGGCGGGCCGGGCGTGGAGTCCGACCCGGACCGGCTCGACCTGGACGGGCTCGCCGAGCGGCTGCTGGGGCGGCGCGGCCTGGACGCCTTCCAGATCGGGCGGCTGCTGAAGAAGCACGACTTCACCCACGGCGTGCTCGCGCTGCTGAACGGCGAGCCGCTCGACGAGTGGGGGCTGCGGGACCGCATGGCCCGCTTCGGGTACGCGTGGGCGCGCACCGCGCGCGAGAACCCGCGGCTGGCGCTGGAGGCGCTGTCGCGGTTCGTGGCGCTGCTGTCGTCCGCGCGGGACCCGGGGTCCGACGAACGCCGGCCGCGTCCGCTGCTGCACGTCGAGGCGCACCTGTGGGTCCGGCCGGTGGGACGGGTGCTGAGCGGCGTGGGCGCCCGGCCGGAGTTCCGCTGGTACGAGGACGAGCGGACCCTCGCGCGGCGCTCCGCGCTCACCGCGTCGTCCGCGGCCGAGGAGTCGTCGGACGGCGACGAGTGGCCGACGGCGGACTCGCGGCGGCCCGAGGCGCTGCCCGGCTCGGACACCGTGCAGCGGCCGGCCCAGGCGCACCTGCCCGCCGTCTACTGCCGGGTGTGCGGCCGTTCGGGCTGGGCGGCGCTGTCCCCGGAGGCCGATCCGCAGAAGCTGGAGATGAGCCCGCAGCGGATCTGGTCGGCGGGCCTGGGGCGTGACAAGCGACGACTGCGGTACTTCGTCTCGGCGACGCCGGCCGAGGCCCGGGACGCCCTCGCGGCGCTCACCGGCACCGCGCCCCGGCGGGCGGGCGGCGTGGATCCGCAGTCCGTGGTGGTGCTGGACGGGGCACAGGGCACCTACCGCCTGCCCGTCGCCGAGGACGCGGAGGGCTTGCAGGACGCCTGGTTCGCGCGGGCGATCCTCGACAAGAAGACCGCCGACCAGGCCGCCAAGGACGACACCTGCCCGGCGTGCGACACCGACAACGGCATCCGGTTCCTCGGCACCGCGCTCGCCGCGCTCGCCTCCGCCACGGTCACCCAGCTGTTCACCGGCGGCCAGGAGATCGCGCTGGCCCCGGAGGAACGCAAGACGCTGCTGTTCAACGACTCCACGCAGGACGCGGCACACCGCGCCGGATACGTCGCCAACGCCTCGTACAAGTTCTCGCTGCGGTCCCTCCTGGCACACCGGCTGGACGACACCGGCGCGCCGCTCCCGCTCAACGACCTGATCGGCGACGTCCTGGACTCCGTGGACGACCCGCAGGCGCTGGCCGCCGTCGTCCCGCCGGACCTGCACGACGAACCCGGCGTGGACCGGCTGCTGTCGGGGCGCGGCACCGGGGACGCGCGGACCTGGAAGCTCATCGGGGAACGGCTCGCGTTCGCGACCGTCATGGAGTTCGGGCTGCGCTCCCGGCTCGGACGCACCCTGGAACTGACCCGGACCACCGCCGCGGAGGTGGTCGTCGCCGACCCGGACCGGATCGTCGCGCTCGCCCGCGACCTCCACCTCGCGCTGCCGGGCCAGCTGGGGCTGGACGGCGGGCTGCCCACGCCCGACCGGTACCTGGCCTACGTGCGGGGGCTGCTGGAGCGGATGCGGCTGCGCGGCGGCGTGCGGCACCGGTGGCTGGACACCTGGATCAGGGAAGCCGGCGTCAACCAGTACCTGATCTCCGGGCAGCGGCCGGAGGGGATGCCCGCCTTCCCCGAGGGGTACGTGGCACCGCCCAGGTTCCTGCTCGACGGCCCCAAGGAGAAGACGAAGTTCGACACGATCACCGGCCGGGGCAACTGGTACCAGGACTGGACGCGGCGCTGCCTCGGCCTGGACGCCGCGCAGGCCACCGAGTACCTGCGCAGGCTGCTGCCGGTCCTCGCCGACGAGGACGTGCTGTCGGTGCGGACCGCCAAGGACCGCACGAGCCGCGTCTACGGGCTCCAGCCGGGCCACATCCACGTGCGGCTGCTGACGGACGACCTGGTCAACAAGGCCTTCGTGTCCTGCGAGGAGTGCGGCTGGCAGCAGGTGGTGCCGCCCGAGCGGCGCACCCGCTGGTACGGCCACCCCTGCCCGCGCTGGCGCTGCACCGGCATCCTCACCCCGCCGCAGCACGGCACGCCGTCGGCCGCAGCGGGCAGCGGCGGCTTCGGCGGGAGGCTGGAGCGCGACTACCGGGCCGACTACTACCGCCGCCTGTACCTGACCGGCGGCACCTACCGGGTCGTCACGGCCGAGCACACCGGCATGCTGACCCGGCCCGAACGCGAGCGCGTGGAGCGCACGTTCCGGCAGGGCACCCACTACACCGACCCCAACGTGCTGTCCTGCACGCCCACACTGGAACTGGGCATCGACATCGGCGACCTGTCGGCGGTGCTGCTCGGCTCGCTGCCCGGCGGCCCCGCCAACTACGTGCAGCGCGCCGGACGGGCCGGCCGCCGCACCGGCAACGCCCTGGTGGTCGCCTTCGGCGGACGCCGGGCCCGCGACCGGTACTACCTGGACGACCCGACCGAGATGATCGCCGGTGACATCGTGCCGCCGGGCTGCTACCTGTCGGCCGTCGAGATCCTGCGCCGCCAGTACACGGCGCACCTGCTGGACCGGGCCGCGCGCGGCGAACTGACCACCGCGGACGGCGAACCGCTCATGCCGGTGCCGCGCCTGTCGTCCGCGCTGTTCGGCACGACCGGCTGGTGCCAGGACCTGTCGGACGCGGCGCTCACCCACGGGGCGCGGCTGGTGGAGGAGTTCCTGGCGCTGTTCCCGCAGGCGCCCGGCGGCCCCGACGACGACCGGGGGGTGTCCGCGCACGCCGCGGACGAGCTGCGCGCGTACGCCGGCGGCGGCATCGCGCGTGCCCTGGCGGAGGCCGAGGAGGAGTGGACGGCGCGCCGCGAGGAACTGCGCCGCCGCATCGCCGCCATCGACACCGCCGTGGAAGGGCTGCTCGCCGAGGACCGGGAACAGGGCGCCGAGCGGCGCGAGCTGCTCGCCGAACGGCGTGCCACGGGCGAACTGCTGCGCCGGCTGAGCCAGACCGGCGCGCACGGCGCCCTCGTCGAACTGGGCCTGCTGCCCAACTACAGCCTCACCGACACGACCACGTCGCTGGAGGCCACGCTCTACTGGAAGGAGGCGTCCGGGGACGACGAGGGCGCGGAGGCCCCGGAGGGCGACGGCGAGCGCCGCGCCCCGACCTACCACAGTGAGACGCGCGACTACGAGCGGTCCCGCAAACTGGCCCTGACCGAGCTCGCGCCCGGCAACAGCTTCTACGTCAACGGCTACCGGCACGTCGTGCGCGCCCTCGACATCGGCAGCCCGGAGCGGCGCGCCTGGGCGGTGTGGCGCCTGTGCCCGGCCTGCGGATACGCGCGCACGCACGGCGACCCGAAGAGCGACACCTCGCCGTGCCCGCGGTGCGGTTCGCGGGAGATCGCCGACGCGGGCTGCGTGCACCACGTGCTGGAGCCCCGGCGGGTGATGTCCCGGGACAAGCGGGACGACGCCCGGGTGCGGGACGACCGCGACGAGCGGGACCGCAGGCGGTACGCGGTCCTCACCACCGTCGACATCGACCCCGCCCACCTGACGGCCGGATCGTGGCGGCACGACACCGCGGTGTTCGGCGCCGACTTCACCCGCAGGGCCGTCGTGCGCACCCTGAACCTCGGGATCGACCGGCAGGACGGCAGCAGCACGGTCCCGCTGGCCGGGGACGACGTACGCCTCAACCCGTTCCACGTGTGCACGAGTTGCGGCGGTGCGACCGCCGACGGACGGCCGGTCGTCGACCAGTCGCAGCACGCGCTCACCGCCTCCCTCGCC
Organism: Streptomyces sp. NPDC017202; assembly: GCF_044331705.1. Taxonomy (NCBI): domain Bacteria; kingdom Bacillati; phylum Actinomycetota; class Actinomycetes; order Kitasatosporales; family Streptomycetaceae; genus Streptomyces; species Streptomyces sp. NPDC017202. The sequence goes on from NZ_JBIRNP010000003.1 coordinate 242,464, forward strand.
CGCTCCACCCGCGCGAGCGCCCACCACCAGCTGTGGTGCCCGCGCCGGCGGCTGCGCGGCGGCGGGGAGGAGCAGGGCGCCGGTCTCGACGTGCCGCTGCTGCTGGCGCACGAGCTGACGACGGAGGCCGTGCGCATCCTGCTGCCGGCGTCCGTGGCGCGGGCCAAGGAGCGGCTCGCCTCGTTCACCGCGGCCCTGTTCGCGGGCATAGCCGCCCGCTACGGCGGCGACCCCGACCACATCGACATCACCGCCGCGTCCATGCCGGACGGCGAGGACCGCGACTGGCCGCGCCGGTTCCTGGTGGTGTACGACCGGCTGCCCGGCGGCACCGGCTACCTGCACCGCCTGGCGACCTCCGACGGTTTCCGCGAGGTCCTGCTGAAGGCCCGCGAGGTCATCGAGGACTGCGACTGCCTGCGGAAGGGGCTCGACGGCTGCCACCGCTGCCTGCTGCGCCGCGTGCCGCCCGCCGACTACGACAAGGTCAGCCGCAACGAGGTCCGGCAGATGCTGGACGAACTGCTCGGCGCCGACGGCGAGCGCTGGCACACCTCGCCGGTCGCCACCACCCAGCACATCCCGATGCACCGGCAGGCCGAGAGCGACCTCGAGGTCCTGTTCATCGACACGCTGCGCGAGTGGGCCGCGCTGCCCGAGAACCGTGCCAGCGGCGACGCCTACGTCACGCCCGCCGGCACCCACGCGCTGGACCTGCGGCTGACCGCCGCCGACGGCACCACGCTGAGCTGGCGGGTGTCGCAGCAGCGGGTCCTCGACGGCACCCGCCCCGACGTCCTCTTCGAACGCGTCGACGCGCCCGGCCCGCGCGTGGCCCTCTACCTGGACGGCTACGAGTTCCACGCCGGCCGGGAGCACAACCGGGTCGGCGACGACGCCGACAAGCGCACGCGGCTGCGCGCGGAAGGGCTCAGGGTCTTCCAGCTCGCCTACGGCGACGTGCGGGAGTGGCAGCGCCGCGTCCGGGACACCGGCCGTGCGGGCGCCGGCCCGGCCGACCCGGTGTGGGAGCCGTACGGCGACCGGGCCCGCGGCAGTGCCCGTGACTACTACGCCAAGGTGTGGGGCGCCCTGCCCGGCGAACTCGCGGAGACGGTGTGGGTCAATCCGGCCGTGCAGCTCGTGGAGTACCTGCGCCGGCCGGACGCGCGGCGCTGGCAGTGGCGGGCCGAGGCCGCCCTGGCGGGTTTCATGGGCGCCGGGGCCCGCCCCGTCGCCCTGTCCCCGGACGGGCTCGGCGAGCGGATCACGGCGGCGCTGCGCGGCACCACTCCGGCGGGGCCGCGCGGGCCGGTGCAGCTGTTCACCGTCACCGACCGGTCCGGGCTGCCGCTGGTCCTCGCGGCGGACGGCCGTGCGAAGCCGCCCGCGTGGACCGGCATCGCCCTCCTCGACGACGGGCCCGGCGTCCACGCCCGGGAGGACGCGCACAAGCGCCGCTGGCGGGCCTGGCTGTACTGGTCCAACCTGCTGCAGTTCCTGGACACCGGCGGCGGCGACGCCGTCCAGCTCACCACCGGCCGCCTGGACGGGTTCCCCGTCGAGGCCCTGGCCGTCACGGGTGGGGGCGGCGTCCTGGAGAGCGTCCGCGTCACGCTCGCCGGGTCCGGGTCCGGGTCCGGGTCCGGGGCCGGGGCCGGGGCCGGGGCCGCGACCGGGGCCAGGGCCGGGTCCGGGGCCGCGACCGCCGACGGCCCGCCCGCGCCGGCCGGGGCCACCGCACCCTCGCCGCGGGCCGCGCCCGCCCCGGAGACGCCGCCCACCGCGGGCGCCGTCCCCCCGGTCCGGGACCCGGCCTGGGACCGGGTCGTCGAGCACCTCGACCCGGACGAGCCCGGCCTGCTCGCGCTCGCCGAGGCCCTCGCCGCGCGCGGTGTGCCGGTCGCCGAGGACGGACACGAACTCGACGGGAACGGCTGGCTGGCCGAGTTGGCCTGGCCCGCCGCACGCGTCGGTGTCGTCCTCGCCCCGCGCCCGCCGGAGGGCGAGGAGGAGGACCCGGAGGCCGTCGACCGCGACCGCGCGTTCGCCGCGGCCGGCTGGGAAGTGCGGCCCGCCGCCGGCTGGACCGCGGAAGACATCGCGAACCGCCTGGACGGCACACCTCCGTCCGGCGGCCGCAGCCATCGTGACCTGCCTGACGGCACCGCCACGGAGAACGGGGAGAGAGAACAACCGTGACCGGCAAGAACGTGACACTGCGCCTGCTCGACAAGGCGGACCGGGAGATCCTCAGGCTCCCCCGCCCGGTCAAGGGCGCGATCTACGACTTCCAGCACAAGTTCAAGACCAACCCCGACTCCGCGGGCCTGCGCCTCAAGCAGTTGCAGGGGCACGACAAGCTGTACTCGGCACGCGTCAACGACGAGTACCGCGCGCTGCTGCTGCGCCTGGCCGACGACGACTGGCTGATCGTCTCGGTCAAGCACCGCAAGGACGTGTACGCGCACCTGGACCGGCTCACGTACTCGGTGAACCGCGTCACCGGCGGCATCGAGTACGTGGACCTGCAGGTCGTGCAGGAGGAAGTGCTCAGCACCACGGCCCCGCGGACCACCGCACCCGCCGGGCCCGCCGGGCCCGCCCTGCCCGCCGAACCCGCCGAGTCGGCCGAGCCCGCGCGTCCCGCCGGGCCGACCCCTGCGGAGCCGCTGTTCGCCACCTGGTCGGAGCAGCAGCTCACCGACCTGGGTGTGGCCCCGCCCCTGATCCCGCTCGTCGCCGCGCTGACCACCGAGGACCAGCTCCTCGGGCTCGTCGAGTACGCGCCGCAGCTCACCGGCGAGGTGCTGCTGGCGCTGTACGACGGCAAGGCGTACGACGACGTCCTGGAGCAGGTCACCGCCCCCGTCGCGGCGCCGGAACCCGTCGACACCGAGGACTTCCGGGCCGCGGCCGACCGTCCCGCCACCATCGTCACCACGACCGACGACGCGCTGCGCGAGGCGCTGGAGGGCGAGGACTTCGGGCGCTGGAAGGTGTTCCTGCACCCCACCCAGGCCAAGCTGGTCGCGCGGGACTACAGCGGTCCGGCGCGGGTGGGCGGCGGGCCCGGCACGGGCAAGACGATCGTGGCGCTGCACCGGGTCAGGCACCTGGTCGAACAGCTCCCGGCCGGCCGCGACAAGCCGGTCCTGCTGACGACGTACAACAAGAACCTCGCGGCGGACCTGCGGTCCCGGCTGCTGGCGCTCGGCGGCGAGGTGCTGCTGTCCCGCGTCGAGATCAGCCACGTCGACCAACTGGCGCTGCGCACCGTCCGGGAGGCCGAACCGGGCAACCGCAAGAGGATCGTCGACGAGGCGCAGGCCGTCCGCGAGTGGCGCTCGCTCCTGGACGAACTCGGCGAGGACGGCTGGGACGCGGAGTTCCTCAACGACGAGTGGACGCAGGTGATCCTCGGCCAGGCCGCCACCTCCCGCACGGAATACTTCCGGGCGCGCCGCGCCGGACGCGGCCGCACGGTCACCCGTGCCGAGCGCGCCGAGATCTGGCAGCTCGCCGAACGGTTCACCCAGCGCCTGGACCGGCTGGGCGTCCAGACGTGGGACCAGGTCGCGGAACGCGCAGCCCAGTTGGAGGCGGAACGCGCCCGGCGCATCCAGGCCGTCGACCGCCGGCGGGAGGAAGCGGGCGGGCTGGACAACATCCACGTCGCCGACGGCTCGGGAGGCTGGCTGCGCTACCGGTACCGGCACATCGTGGTCGACGAGGCCCAGGACCTGCGGCCCGCGCACTGGAAGATGCTGCGCGCCATGACCGCCCCGGACCGCAACGACCTCTTCCTGGTCGGTGACACCCACCAGCGCATCTACAAGAACCAGGTGACCCTCGGCAGCCTCGGCATCAACATCCGCGGCCGGTCGTCGAAACTGTCGCTGAGCTACCGCACCACCCGGCAGATCCTGCGCTCCGCGCTGAACGTGCTCGGTGACGAGACGTACGACGACCTCGACGGCAGCGCCGAGACCCTGGCCGGGTACCGGTCCGTGCTCAGCGGCGCCGTCCCGGACCTGCACAGGCTGAACGACTGGGAGGACGAACGCGAGGCGATCACCGCGCTGATCCAGTCCTGGGGCGAGGTGCCGCACGAGCAGATCGCCATCGCCGTGCCGACCAACGACATGGCCCGTGAGGTCGCGTACACGCTGGCCCGGCACGGCATCCAGGCGCTGGAGATCGGTCCGGACGGGCCTCGTGGGGACGGCGGCGTCCACATCGGCACGATGTTCCGGTTCAAGGGGCTCGAGTACCAGCGCATGATCATCGCCGGGGTGACCGACGGGCTGGTGCCGCGTGCGCGCGTCCGGCAGCGGCGCGCCACCGACCCGGCCCGCTTCCGGACGGAGATGCAGCGCGCACGCTCGCTGCTCTTCGTCGCGGCCACGCGCGCCCGGGACAGCCTGGACGTCTTCTGGCACGGGGAGCCGAGCCCGTTCCTCGAAGAGCTGATCCGGGTCCGGCCGCCGGCCGCGGCCTGACCGCCCCCGGGGGCCGCGGCCTGACCGCCCGCCGGAGGGCCGTGCCGTGGTCGGCCGCGGCTAACGCGGCACGACGGGCCCTTGGGGTACCAGGAACGGCCGTCGGGGATCCTCCGGCGGCATCCTGCGGGTCGCGAGCGCCGGAGCGGGGGCCGGCAGGTACGGGGCGAGGGCCGCGTACACCTCCACCGCACCGCCGGGACGGTCCTCGGGACGCTTGGCGAGCAGTGCGTGCGACAGGTCCTGAAGTGCGGCAGGGGCGTCGACCCCGCTGTCGGCGAGCCGGGGCGGGGACGCGGTGAGGTGCTGGGTCACCAGCTCGGCGGGGCCCTCGCCACGGAAGGGAGGGTGGCCGGTGAGCATGTGGTGCAGCAGGCATCCCACCGCGTACAGGTCACTGCGGCCGTCCAACGGCCTGTCACCGGACAGGAGTTCCGGCGAGGCGTAGCAGACGTTGCCCAGCGCTTCGCCCGTCATGGTGAGCCGCGGGTCGGTGTCCGAGAGGACCTTCACGAGGCCGAAGTCGAGGATCTTCACCAGGCCGCTGGCGCGGACCATGACGTTCTGGGGCTTCAGGTCCCGGTGCACGAGTCCGGCGGCGTGCGCGGCGGACAGCCCCGAGCACAGTTGCGCGGCCACGGAGACCGCGGCCGCCACGGGCAGGCGTCCGTCGTCGGCGCCGTCGACGACGTTGTCGAGGGTCGTTCCGTCGACGAGCTGCATCACCAGGCAGCAGACGTCCTCGGTGACGGCCGCGTCGTACACGGTGGTGATGTTGGCGTGGTCCAGGCGGGCGGCGGCCTTGGCCTCCCTCTCGAAGCGTGCCAGGGCGGTGCCGCGCCAGTCGGGCAGCGCCAGAAGATCCGCGGCGACGGTCTTGACCGCGACGGGGCGCTCCAGATACACGTCCGTGCCCTGCCAGACGTGCCCCATCGCCCCCCTGCCCAGGATCCGCTCCAGCCGGTACCTGCCGCGCAGAATCCTGCCCGCAGCGAACTGCTCCACGTTCACGTCCTTCGGTGATTCCCCGCCGTGGCCCGTCACGTACGTGTGCCGTACATCGGGCACCGTACCCGGAGCCGGTCGCGCGAGCGGCGAGGGCCCGGACGACCCCCGGAAAAGTGAAAGCACCGGTTAACGAGTTGACAGGAAAGACGAATGTAAACGATCATCGAGGTGGCCGGGCGGCACGGTTCCCGTGTCCGGCCGACCAGGCGAGAGGCGCGCTTGCCTCCCGACGCGCGATCCACGACAACCAGCGGAGAAGGCACCACACATGAACGACACGTCGGCCTCCTACCAGCTCCTCCCCGGAGCCCCCGACTCCCCCGTGATCCTCCACGTCCCGCACTCCTCGCGGGCGATACCGGCGGCGGTGCGGCAGGACATCGTCCTCGACGACGCCGCGCTGGAGCGGGAGTTGGACCACATCACCGACTCGCACACGGCGGAGATCGCGGCGGCCGCCGCGGCGCGCTGCTCCACCGCGCCCTGGCGGTTCGTCAACCGGCTGTCCCGGCTGGTCGTCGACCCCGAACGGTTCCCGGACGAGCGGGAGGAGATGCTGTCGGTCGGCATGGGCGCGGTGTACACGCGGACCACGCACCGGGAGGAGCTGCGCCAGGCCGGGCACGACGGACGGCCGCTCGTGGAGGAGTACTTCGAGCCGTACGCCGCCGCCATGACCGACGCGGTGACGGAGCGGCTGGCGGCCGTGGGGCGGGCGGTGATCGTCGACGTGCACTCGTACCCGACCGCGCCCCTGCCGTACGAACTGCACGGCGACGGCCCGCGCCCGCCCGTCTGTCTGGGCAGCGACGGTTTCCACACCCCGGAGGGGCTGCGGCTGCGCGCCGAGCGGGCGTTCGCCGGCTTCGGCGGCACGGGGATCAACAGCCCGTTCGCCGGTACGTACGTCCCGCTGGCGTACTACGGGAAGGACCCGCGGGTCAGCGCCCTGATGATCGAGATCCGCCGGGACGTCTACATGACCGAGCCGGGCGGCCCGGCCGGCCCCGGACTGGACGCCCTCGCCGGCGCCCTCGCGGAGCTGGTCGACGCGGCGGGCGCGGCGTGATCGCGGCTGCCGGACTCTGAGCCGACCACCGGGAGCCCGAGCCCCGACGGGCTCCCGGGACACACCGAGGTGCATGTCCGCGGCGCGAGTTGACGGGCTCTCACCACAGATGTCCATCGGTGGCGGTCCGCAGCGCCCGTCCGTTGCGGCACGGGCCGCAACGGACGGCGCCGCGCAGTCACCGTGCCGCCCGGCACAGCCCTGACGACGAGCCGGGGTCACCGGGGCCCTCGCCTCGACGACGGCCCGCACAGGCATCACCGGCCTGCTGGGCCTCCACCGCACAACGGCCCGGTCTACCCGGACATGCCACCCAAGTTCGTGGGCGAGTGGCGGACGCACCGGATGACGGGAGTGCTAACCGACCCGCTGCATCGCCTTCCGGTGCCGTTCCGCCATCGTGGCCCCGGACTCCCGGCGGGCCATCCTGCGCAGGACGGACGGTGCGAGGAGCAGCCCGGCGACCGCCCAGGCGCCCAGCACGCCCACCGTCTCCAGGTACCGCCAGGACGCGCCGACCTCGGCGGCGACCGCCCCGGCCGGCAGCAGTGCGGCCCGCAGACCGAGGCCGAGCCAGTACACGGGGAAGACCTGCCCCACGATCTGCAGCCATTCGGGCAGCTTCGACAGCGGGAAGTAGATTCCGGAGACCGCGATCAGCCCCATCACCGGAAGCATCAGCAGGCCGACGGTGCGCGGGCTGTCGACGAGCGAGCCGATGACGGCGCCCATGGGCAGGGTCGCCAGGAGGCCCAGCGGCACCACCCACACCAGCGTCAGCAGCGCTCCGCCGCCCTGCCGGGCCACCCCGTCCACCAGGAACACGCCGACGACGAAGGGGAGCGCCATGGAGACGAGAGCCGTGCCCGACACCATGACGATCTTGCCGACCAGGAGGCCGACCATGCCGTGGGGCACGGCCTTGGCCCGTAGCAGCGTGCCGTCCTCGCGCTCGGTCGCGAGCAGCTGCGCCGTGGTCATCACCCCGGTGAAGGCGAGCGTCATGCCCACCATGCTCGGCAGCATGAACGCGCCCGCGGAGATGCCCGCGCCCTTCAGCGGATCGTCCCTGAGCAGGAACAGCGGCACCATGAGCAGGACCGTCCAGAGCACGTACCCGAACAGGTCCTGGCCGGAGGTGAAGGTCTGCCGGAGTTCCGTCCGGCCGCGCCGCACCCCCACCCTCGCCGCGTACCACACCGGACTCATCGCGGTCCCTCCCCGAAAGCGCGTGCCGCCCGCCCGCCGGGGCCGCTTTCCGTCTCCAGCTCCCGCACCATCGTCAGGTAGGTGTCCTCCAGGCTCGCCCGGCGCACCTCGAGACCGCCGATCGCCTCACCGTGCTCTTCGAACAGCCGGCGGACGAACCGGGTGGGTTCGGCCGTCGCCCGCTCGAAGGCCCGCCCGTCCTGCGTCCAGCGCACGGTGGCCTCCCCCGACACCTGCCGGGACAGCTCCTCGGCCGAGCCGTCGGCCACGATCCGGCCGCCGGCCAGGATGAGGATCCGGTCGGCGAGCTTCTCCGCCTCGGCGAGGTCGTGCGTGGTCAGCAGAACGGTGGTGTTCTCGTCCGCGAGCCCGCGCACCAGGCCGTGGAACTCGTTCCTGGCCTCCGGGTCCAGACCGGCGGTCGGCTCGTCCAGGAACAGCGTCTCGGGCTTGCCCACGATGCCGACGGCCACGTCGAGACGCCTGCGCTGGCCGCCCGACAGGGTGCCGACCCGCTTGTCGGCCTGCGCTGTCAGCCCCACCGCGGCGATGAGCTCGTCGGTGTCCCACGGCCGCCGGACGAGGGCGGTGGAGTACGGCGCGTAGTACGAACCGAGGTGGGCCAGCAGTTCCCGCACCCGCCACTTGCCGTGGTCGCGCCAGGACTGCAGCACGATGCCCAGGCGCGCACGCCACCGCTCGTCCCCGCGAGCCGGATCGGCGCCGAGGACGGTCACGTCACCGGCCGAGCGCATGCGAAAGCCTTCCAGGACCTCGATCGTGGTCGTCTTGCCCGCGCCGTTCGGGCCGAGCAGCACGAGGACCTCACCCCGCCGCGCCGTGAAGTCCACGCCCTTCAGCACCTCTTGGTCGCGGTAGCGCATCCGCAGGTCCCGTACGTCGATGACCGTGTCGCTCTCCGGCGGCGGACTGCTCCCCACCCCGGGCGAAGCGTGAGCGGGCGTCATCGGTGTTCCCCCGTCCGTCTCGTGATCCGTTCCCCGAGCACGGGGACCGGGGGCGTGCCGACGTCCGTGGTCATGGAACGCGTCACGGCTGTGGTCGCCGTTGCCCGTGGGCAGCAGCCGTTCACCTCTTCCCCGGACGAACACACTACCGAACGGCTCGGACCTCCCGTGCTGTTCCGCGGGCCCGGCGAACCCTCCCGCTCACAGCACCGGTTCACGCGCTCGGCCCGGCAGGCCGGTCCACCGGCACCTGACGCGCCGGGAGAAGGGCGGGTCCGCAGGAGTTTCAGCGCTTCCGGTCGCCCAGGGCCGCGGCGACCGTCACAGCGGTGCCGGCGAGAAGCGGCGTCGTCATCGCGGCGAACAGCCACCCGGGCACGTCCGGTTCGGGCGTGGAACGCCACAGCATTCCGCAGCCCGTGAGCAGGGTGAGGCCGATACACGTGTCGAACAGCAACAGGGCCCGGGCGATCCGGCGTGCCGACGCACGACTGCCGGGCCTGTTGAGCACGGACGAGGACAGCCCGGTGGCGAACGACGGCCTTTTCGTGTCCGGCAGTTCGTCGCGTGGTGTCATGCGCAGGGTCAGTTCGGCGCAGCCGGTCAGCAGCACCGTCATGCCCGTGTACACGAAGACCAGGACGAACGCGCTGCCGATCGACCGGTCCGTCCAGGCGTCCACTCCGTCGACACCGATGTGCTTCGGTATCCGCTCCGGCAGGTGGGAGTAGCGGATCGCGCCCCAGACGCCCATTGCGGCGAGGAGGACGGCGTTGGGGAGCAGCCAGAGCCGGACAGCGGAAGAAAGCACCATGGCACCGATCATCCGATGTGACGCGGGAACATCGGAACCGTTCGCGCATCCGCGTCGTGCGGGCCTGCCGCCCGCGAACGGCCCCGCGTCACGCCCGGCCCGGCGGTGGCCGGACCTCTCGTCCGCGTCCGTGACGGACCCTCAGGTCCGGTGCCGCCAACCGGGATCATCCGACCGACAGGGGGAAGAAGTCGTGCCGGGCCCGGAGGACCGGTGGCCTTCCCGTGGCCTTCCCGTGGCCTTCCCCTGGCCTTCCCGCCGGACGGTGAAGGGCATGAGGGAACAGTCCGGGACCCGGCCCGGCAGATGATCAGGTACACGGTGTTTGAAAGCGGCCCGACGGTAAACACGGTGCACTAACAGAAACTTTATACAACGAGGTAGGAGACGCGTCATGGGAATCATCGCTTGGATCCTCATCGGCCTGCTCGCGGGCTTCATCGCCAAGGCGCTGATGCCGGGCAAGGACCCCGGTGGCGCCATCATCACCATGCTCATCGGCATCGCGGGCGGCCTCCTCGGCGGCTGGCTCGGCAAGGTGATCTTCGGCGTCGACTCCATCGACGGCTTCTTCGACCTGTCCACCTGGATCGCCGCCATCGTCGGCTCCGTCATCCTCCTCGCCCTCTACCGCCTGGTCACCGGTAACCGCCACGCCCACCACCGCCACGCCTGATCCGACGCTCACAGCACACGGAACGGCTCCTCGCCCCCTGGGACGAGGAGCCGTTCTCTTTCCCACCCGACCGGCATCCGACCGGCGTCCGAACGGTCCCGTCGGCGGTGCCGCTCCCGGCGCTGCCGACGGGACCGTTCGGAACGGCATCCGCTCCGGCGGGCCGGGACCGGAGCACGGCGTGAGCACGGCGTGAGCACGGCGTGACCGCGGTTGCCGGACACTGATCCGGCCGCCGGGAGCCCGGGCCTCAGTGAGCTCCCCGGACATGCCAAAATGCTTGTTCGCAAAGCGAGTTGACGGACCCTCACCACGGGTGTCCGCCTCGGCGGTGAACAAGTCGAACGAGTTCAGGACGGAGTCAGGCCACATGTCCTCCCCCGGTAGCGGTGACCAGGGCGGTTCCCCCGCCCACGTGATCGACACGAGCAGGCCCCACCCGGCCCGGATGTACGACTACTTCCTCGGCGGGAAGGACAACTACGAGGTCGACCAGGAGGCCGCCGAGGAGTTCATGAAGGTGGCGCCCGAGGTGCGGGAGGGCGTCCGCGCCAACCGGCGTTTCCTGCGGCGCGCCGTCGAGCACGTGGTCGGCGAGGGCGGGATCCGGCAGATCCTCGACGTGGGCACGGGCCTGCCCACCGAGCCCAACGTCCATCAGATCGCGCGGGCCCTCGCACCCGAGACCCGCGTCGCCTACGTCGACAACGACCCCATCGTCAGCACGCACTCGATGGCGCTCCTCGACGAACCCGACACCTCGGTCGTCCTGGCCGACCTGCGTGATCCCCGGGGCGTCCTCGACCACCCCGAGGTGCGCGAACTCATCGACTTCGACCGGCCGGTGGCGCTGCTGCTGGTGGCCGTCGTGCACTTCATCGCCGAGGCGGAGGACCCGGACACCATCCTCGCCACCCTCCGCGACGCGCTCCCGGCCGGCTCCTACCTCGTCCTGTCGCACGCGACGGGCGACGTCCACGAGGACCGGCGGGAGGACGCCGCCGCCGTCTACCGCAAGGCCACCGCGTCCATGAACCTCCGCCCGCACGCCCGGATCCTGGACTTCTTCGGCGACTTCACCCTGATCGACCCCGGCCTGGTCCGCGTCACCGACTGGTGCCCGGAGGAGCCGCCGCGGCCCGACCTGCCGCCGATCGGCATCTACGGCGGAGTGGCCAGGAAGGACTCCTGACCCGGTCGGCCCGACGGTTTCCGCACTGACGGCCGTCACTGATGACCGGCGAGGTGGTGGGGCTCCGAGGCGGTGGGGCTCCGTGTCCGGTGCGCCTTGCCGCCTCTCCGCCCGCTCTCTTCTCCCTCTCCGTCGGGCCCCGTCCCCTCTCCCTCCCCGCCGGGCCCCATCTCCCCTCTCCCTCGGGCTCCATCCGCCCGAAGCCGCGCCGTTGTCCACTTCGTGGGACCGGCGTCTCGACACTGATGTGCGGTGTGTATAGTCCCGCCCCATGGAATCCGGCGTCGAGCTCGTCAAGCGCGCGCACATCGACCTGCTCAGGGTAGCCACGGCGCTCTGTAGCTGATTCCGCACGCCCCGCGGGCGGCGCACGCCCGTCAGGGGCCGCGCCCGTCAGGGTCTGCCTCCCCCCTCTCACGTGCTTCCGGCGTGTCCGGCGTGGTTCGACGCCGCATCGGCACCACGTCGTCGGCTCTCGGCCCCCGTCCCGCGGTACTCGGCCCTTGGTCCTCGGGGCTCGGGGCTCGGGGCTCGGTCCTCGGGGCTCGGTCCTCAGCCGTCGGTCCCACGTGACCACGGGGACTCCCCCTTCGTTCGCACCCTTCGCCCGGGCGCTCGCCTCCCGTGCCCGAACGCCGTGCCCCCCGGCACTCCTTGGAGATCTCATGACCGTGCGCCTGCACTGGTTCCTGCCCACCACGGGCGACGACCGTGACGTGGTGGGCGTGACCGCCCGCGACTCCCTCCAGTCCCGCACCACCGCCCGTCCGCCCACCCTCGACTACCTCGCCCAGGTGGCCCGTGCCGCCGAGTCCGCCGGGTTCGAGGCGGTGCTGACCCCGACCGGCAGCGACTGCGAGGACTCCTGGCTGACCACGGCCGCGCTGATCCCGCAGACCAGCCGGCTGAAGTTCCTGGTCGCCTTCCGGCCCGGCGTCATCGCGCCCCCGCTGGCCGCCCAGATGACCGCCACCTACCAACGGCTGTCCGGCGGGCGCCTGCTGCTCAACGTCGTCACCGGCTCCGACGCCGACGAGCAGCGCTCCTACGGCGACTTCCTCGCGCACGACGAGCGTTACGCCCGCACCGGCGAGTTCCTGCACCTGCTGCGCACCGCCTGGCGCGGGGAGGCGTACGACTTCGAGGGCGACCACTACCGGGTCGTGGGCGGACGGCTGCGCAGGCCGCCGCTGCCCCGGCCGCCGGTCTTCTTCGGCGGCTCCTCCGAGGCCGCGCTCCCGGTCGCCGCCCGGTACGCCGACACCTACCTCACCTGGGGCGAGCCCCCGGCGGCCGTCGCGCGGAAGATCGGCCGGGTGCGCGAACTGGCCGCCGCGGAAGGCCGCGAGCTGTCCTACGGCATCCGGCTGCACGTCATCAGCCGGGACACCGCGGCAGAGGCGTGGGCGGAGGCCGACCGCATCCTCGACGCCCTCGACCCGGTCGCGATCCGGGCCGCCCACGAGCGCTTCAGCCGCTCGGAGTCGGAGGGGCAGCGGGCGATGGCCGCGCTGAGCGGCGGTCGCACCGACCGGTTGGAGATCCACCCCAACCTGTGGGCCGGCTTCGGGCTGGTGCGCCCCGGCGCGGGCACCGCGCTCGTCGGCAGCCACGAGCAGGTCGCCGAGCGGATCGAGGAGTACGCCGCCCTCGGCATCGAGCACTTCGTCCTCTCCGGGCAGCCGCACCTGGAGGAGGCGATCCGGTTCGGCGAGTGCGTCCGGCCCCTGCTGACCCGGCAACTCATCCACATCTGAATCTTTTTGACACCTCACCACTTTTGACGCCCCCTCACTTCACCTCTGATCCTGACAAGGACTCCCCCATGCCCCGTTCCCTCGACAGAAGGTCCGCCCTGCGTCTGTTCGGCGCCGCGGGCCTCGGCCTGGGTCTCGCCGCCTGCGCCGGCCCCGGCGGCGGCTCCTCCGGTGCCGCGAGCAGCGCCTCCCCCTCCGGCCTCGCCACCTCCGGGGCCGTGAAGGGCACCGTCTCCTTCGCGCACTGGCGGGCCGAGGACAAGGCGGTGCTCGCCGGCCTGGTCAAGGCGTTCGTGAAGAAGCACCCGGACGCGGGCGTCGAGCAGGACATCGCCCCGTCCGCCGACTACCAGTCCACCGCCCTGCGCCGCATCCAGGGCTCCAGGACGGGTGACGTGTTCACCGCCTTCCGGGGAGCCCAGTTCCAGCAGATCGTCAAGGCGGGGGTGTACGCGCCGCTGACCGGCACCGGCGTCGTCGACGCGTACCAGCGAAACCTCATAGGCCCCGGCGCACAGGACGGCAAGCAGTACGGACTGCCCTACCAGCTCGTCTTCAACATGCCGCTCGCCAACACCGACGCCCTCGACAAGGCCGGCCACACCGCCGCGCCCGCGGACTGGGACGGCTTCCTGCAGCTCCTGGACGACCTGAAGGCCAAGGGGTACACGCCGCTGGCCTGGCCGGGCGGCGACTCCGCCAACGCGGGCCAGCTGCTGAACGTGATGGTGATGAACAACGCGCCGAGCGACGACGCGTTCGCCCGGATCGAGTCCGGCGCCCTGAAGGTCACCGACGACTGGTTCCTCGGCACGCTGGAGCAGTACGCCGCCCTGCGGCCCTACCTCCAGGAGCGGGCCACCGGGTCCGGCACCGACGCCGTCACCCGGCTGTTCGCCGAGGGCAAGGCCGGTCTGCTGGCCACCGGCTCCTTCCAGATGGCGGGCGTGCGCGCGCTCGGCGCGAAGTTCCCCTTCGACCTCGTCGCCCCCATCACCACCGCCGCCGGGAAGGCGAAGTACGAGGGCGTCTTCAACACCACCTTCATCCTCGGCGTCAACAGCGCCTCCACGGTGCAGCCCGCCGCCTACGCCTTCCTGGAGTTCCTCAGCGACCCCGAGAACGCCGGCACCTACGCCAACGGCACCGGTCAGCACGTCACCGTCGAGGGCGTCGAGTACACCAACGCCGACCTGAAGGCGGTCGCGCCCTGGCTGACCCGGAAGACGCTGCTCGCACCGCGCTTCCAGTTCCTGGACCTCGACATCCGCACGGCCGTCGAGAACGCGACCGTGGCGGTCGTCGGCGGCAAGAAGCCGGAGCAGGCCGCCGAGGAGGCGCAGCGTGTCATCGACCAGAAGCGGTCGTAGGCGGCGGCGCACGGCGCGGGCACTGTGGCTGTTCCCGGTGCCCGCCCTCGCCCTCTACCTGTTCTTCTTCGCCTACCCGGTCGTCCAGGGCGTGCAGTACGCGCTGACCGACTGGGACGGCTACAGCGCCGGCTACCACGACGTGGGCCTGCGCAACTTCACCGAACTCGCCGGTGGCGACGACATGTTCCGGAACGCGGCGGAGAACAACCTCAAGCTCACCCTCACCGTCGTCGTCACCCAGACCGCCCTGGCGCTGCTGCTGGCCCTCTGGCTGGTGCGCACCAGCCGCGCCTCGACGCTGCTGCGGGCCGTCTTCTTCCTGCCGACGGTCCTGTCGTCGGTGTCGGTCGCGTTCGTGTGGCGGTTCGTCTACGACCCCGACGGCGGCCTGCTCAACTCGGCGCTGCGGGCGGCCGGGCTGGACTCCCTCCAGTCGGTCTACCTCGGCAACCCGGACACGGCCGTGTTCTGGCTGGCGCTGACCCAGGTGTGGTTCCACGCGGGCCAGATGATGGTCGTCTTCATCGCGGGGCTCCAGGCGATACCGAGGGAGCTGTACGAGGCGGCGGAACTGGACGGCGCCGGCCGCCTCGCCAGGTTCCGGTACGTGACCTGGCCGTTGGTCGCCCCGGCCACCGCGATCGTCGTCGCGTACACCACCGTCCAGTCGTTCAAGGCGTTCGACCTCGTCCTCGGCCTGTCGGGCAATCCGCCGGGCCCCGCCCTCGACATCCTCTCCACCCGCATCTACACGACGTTCTCCAACAACCAGTTCGGCTACGCGGCCGCCCAGTCGGTGGTGTTCATGGCGCTCATCGCGCTGCTCACCTGGGTGCAGCGGCGGGCGACGGGAGGGGCGACCCGATGACCAGGACCGTACGCCCGATCGCGCTGGTGGCGGGCGCCGCCGTCGTCGTACTGCCGCTGCTGGTGGTGGTGTTCGGCACGTTCAAGACGCTGCCGCAGCTGTTCGACGCGCCGTTGGCCCCGCCGTCGTCGCCGACCCTGGACAACTACCGGCGGGCGGTGGGGGAGGGCGGTCTCGGTGCCGCGTTCGCCAACAGCGCCGTCGTCACGGCGGGCGCGGTGACGCTGACCCTGGTGGTGGCGAGCCTGGCCGCGTTCTTCTGCGCCCGGATTCCCGGCCGGGTGGGCTGGGCCGTCTTCGGCGTCCTGGTCGCTGGGCTCGCGGTGCCCGCGCAGGCGGCGATCGTCCCGCAGTACGTCCTCTTCGACCGTCTCGGGCTGACCGACAGCCTGCTCGGGCTGGTCCTCGTCGACGCGGTGACGACCCTGCCGACGGCCGTGTTCATCCTGGGCGGTTTCCTGCGCACGATCCCCGAGGAGCTGTACGAGGCCGCCGAACTCGACGGGGCCTCGCCGCTGCGGGCGTTCCGCTCGATCGCGCTGCCGCTGACCCGGCCGGCCCTCGCCACCACCGGCATCTTCCTGTTCGTGATGGACTGGAACGACCTGCTCTACCCCCTGCTGTTCATCCGCTCCCAGGAGCACCGCACCCTGCCGCTGGCGCTGCTCGACTTCCAGGGCGAGTTCCTCACGCAGTACCCCCTGCTGTTCGCGGGCGTCGTCATCGCCTCGGCCCCGGTGGTCGTCGTCTACGTCCTGCTGCAGCGCCACTTCGTGACGGGCCTGACGACGGGGGCGGTGCGGGGGTAGGGAGAAGGGGGGTCGGCACGGGAGTGCGGGGTCGTGACGTCGCGGGCGCGGGGGGCGCAGGGTTGCGGGGGTGCGGGGCCGTGACGTCGCAGGGTCGTGGGGCCGTGGGGTGTCGCTGCCTCTTCCTCCCGCGCCCTTTTGCCGCGAGCCCGCTCCCGTCACACTGGTGCCGCTCGGCACCGGTCCGGCCCATGTCCCGGACGGGGGAGGCGACTTGGGGGGAGCGGGTTTCGTGGTGGCACCAGACGATCCGTCCGACGACGAGGTGCGTGCGGCGCTCGCCGCGTCCCTGACGCGCGGCGGGGGCGGGCGCCCCGGTCCGCCGGCCGCGGATTTCCTCCTCACCCGCCTGCACCTCCTCGAAGGCACCGTCACCCGGTACGTCGAGCGCCGCACGGAGGAGACACGGCACCGGCCCGGCACCGTCGACCTCGCGGAACGGCCGGTCTACGACGTGCTGAGGGACTACAAGCTCGGCCCGCACGAGACGCCCCTCGACCAGCCGCTCGACCTGGTCAAACGCGGCACGCCGCACCTCAGGTCCTGCGACTGCGGCAACGGCCGGCGACGCTGTGCCGACTGCGACGGCACGAAGTACCACCCGTGCGAGCCGGCCCAGGTGTGCGCCGTGTGCCAGGGCGTCACCGCGTGCACGCAGCACCTCAAGCACGGCGGCCTGCCCGGCACCCCGCCCCGGCCGCCCAAGCAGGGCCGGGCCCACCGCCCCGACGAGCGGGTGACCTGCGAAGGCTGCCACACCCCCGACAGCGCGTGCCCCGGATGCCGGGGCTGGGGGAAGGTCACGTGCCAGGAGTGCCGGGCGAGCGGGCGCATCCCCTGCGAGCCGTGCGGGCGTAAGGGCACCGTCGAGTGCACCACCTGCAAGGGACACGGGAGCCTGACGTCCTGGACGGCGGGCCGGATCGAGTGGACCTCGCGGACCGAGAACGTGCCGCCCCCCGTCCCGCGGCCCCGGCGGGTGGCCTCGGAACTGGGCTCGGGCGGCTGGCACACCGACCGGCTCGACGCCGGCGATCCGCTTCCCGACGACCTCTCCCCCGACCACCGCGCGGCCCTCGAACCCCACCTGCGCCGGGCGAAGGCGGAGAAGGACCGTCGGGTCGTCCTCCGGCGGCTCACGGTCG
This sequence comes from Streptomyces sp. NPDC017202, assembly GCF_044331705.1. Classification (NCBI taxonomy): domain Bacteria; kingdom Bacillati; phylum Actinomycetota; class Actinomycetes; order Kitasatosporales; family Streptomycetaceae; genus Streptomyces; species Streptomyces sp. NPDC017202. Next base: position 259,854 of record NZ_JBIRNP010000003.1, read on the forward strand.
TCAAGGCGACGCCGCCCGGCTCCGGCAACCTGGAGTTCTACGTCTTCCGTGGCACCGACGGACGACTCGGCGTCCTGCGGCGGCTGTCGGAGGAGGGCCGGTGGAAGGCCTCCCTCGCCGTGGCGGCGGTCGTCGCCATCGTCGTCCTCGTCCTGATCCTGGTCTCGTCCTGATCCTGGTCTCGTGATGACCTGGTCCCCTGACCTGATGGCCGGACGGCACTCCTGGGGGCGCCGCCGCGGGAGCAGGACCGGGCCAGGACGGCGGGAGGGCCGGGGCGGCGGGAGGGCCGGGGCGGCGGGAGGGCCGGGGCGGAGCGGCGGCCGTACGGCGGGGCGGGCGCGCCGACGGGGCGAACGCCCTTTCCCGCTCCGCGCACCCGCGTCCGGCACCCCGCGTCCGGCCCCCGGGTCAGGCCGCCTCCGCCACCCCCTCCCGGTGTCTGCGGATGATGTCCGCGTAGTGGCGTCCGGTGCCCTTGATGGTGCGCTCCTGGGTGCGGTAGTCGACGTGGACCAGCCCGAAGCGCTTGTCGTAGCCGTACGCCCACTCGAAGTTGTCCAGCAGCGACCAGGCGAAGTAGCCGGCCAGCGGGGCGCCCTTGCGGGCCGCGGAGGCGCAGGCCGCGAGGTGTCCGGAGAGGTACGCCCGGCGCTCGGGGTCGTCGACGGTGCCGTCGGGGCGGACGACGTCCGGGTAGGCGGAGCCGTTCTCCGTCACGTACAGGCGGCGGGCGCCGTACTCGTCGGTCAGGCGCAGCAGCAGTGCCTCGATGCCGCTCGGGTCGACCTCCCAGTCCATGCCGGTGCGCGGGACGCCCGGGCGGCGTACGGAACGGGCGTACGGGGCGGGGCCGTCGGGGTCGTCGGTGACGGTCGCCGGGAAGTAGTAGTTCAGGCCCAGCCAGTCGAGGGGTGCGGCGATCGTGTCCAGGTCGCCGCCGCGTTCCGGGAGTTCGACGCCGTAGACCTCGCGCATGTCGGCCGGGAAGCCGCGGCCGTGGACCGGGTCGAGCCACCAGCGGTTGGTGTGGCCGTCCACCCGGCGGGCGGCGGCGAGGTCCTCGGGACGGCCGGAGGCGGGGTGGACGGTGGAGAGGTTGTTGACGATGCCGACCTCGGCGCCGGGTGCCGCCGCCCGAATGGCCCGGACGGCGAGGCCGTGGCCGAGGAGCAGGTGGTAGGAGGCGCGGACGGCGGCCGTCAGGTCGGTCAGGCCGGGCGCCATCGTGCCTTCGAGGTGGCCGATCCACGCCGAGCACAGGGGTTCGTTGAGGGTGGTCCAGTGGGAGACCCGGTCGCCGAGCCGCCCGGCGACCGCCGACGCGTACGCGGCGAAGTGCTCGGCGGTGTCGCGCTCGGGCCAGCCGCCGCGGTCCTGGAGCGCCTGCGGCAGGTCCCAGTGGTAGAGGGTGACGGACGGGGTGATGCCGGCGGCCAGCAACGTGTCGATCAACCGGTCGTAGAACGCGAGACCCTTGGGGTTGACCGGGCCGTCGCCGCCCGGCATCACCCGCGGCCAGGCGATCGACATCCGGTAGGCGTTGGTGCCGAGCCGGCGCATCAGGTCGATGTCCTCGCGCCAGCGGTGGTAGTGGTCGCAGGCGATGTCGCCGTGGTCGCCGCCGGCGGTCTTCCCGGGGGTGTGCGAGAAGGTGTCCCAGATCGACGGCGAACGGCCGTCCTCCGCCACTGCTCCCTCGATCTGGTAGGCCGAGGTGGCCGTGCCCCACAGAAAGTCGTGCGGGAGTGCGGCGAGGTCGATGGTCACGGAAGTCCCTTCGGGATCACGGAGGTTGTTCACTTCACCGCTCCTGCCGTCAGGCCGGCGACGAGGTAGCGCTGCAGGAGGAGGAAGCCGGCCACCACGGGCACGCTGACGACCAGCGAGGCGGCCATGATCTGGTTCCAGTACACGTCGTTGAGGGTGGAGTAGCCCTGGAGTCCGACGGCGAGGGTGCGGGTGGTGTCGTTGGTCATGACGGAGGCGAACAGCACCTCGCCCCACGCCGTCATGAAGGCGTAGACGGCGACCGCGACGATGCCGGGGACCGCGGCCGGCACCACGACGCGGAACAGCGCCCCGAGCGGGCCGCAGCCGTCCACCAGCGCCGCCTCGTCGAGATCGCGCGGCACCGAGTCGAAGTAGCCGATCAGCATCCAGATGGAGAAGGGCAGGGAGAAGGTCAGGTACGTCAGGATCAGTCCGCCGCGCGAGCCGAACAGGGCGATGCCGGTGGCGTTGCCGATGTTGACGTAGAGCAGGAACAGCGGGAGGAGGAAGAGGATGCCGGGGAACATCTGCGTGGACAGGACGGTGACCGTGAACGCGCGCTTGCCGCGGAAGTCGTAGCGGCTCACCGCGTAGGCGCTGAACACCGCGATCACCACCGAGCAGACGGTCGCCGCGCCCGCCACGACCAGCGAGTTCACGAAGTAGCGGGCGAGCGGGACGGTCGACCAGATGTCGACGTACGGCCGGATCGTCAGGTCGCTCGGCAGCCAGCGGAACGTGCCCGAGACGTCCGCGAGCGGCTTCAGGGAGCTGGAGACCATCACGTACACCGGCAGCAGCACGAAGCCGGCGAGCAGGGTGAGGAAGACGCGCCGCGACCACAGGAACGAACGCGGCGGCGCCATGGGCGAGCGGGGCGCCGCCCGGTGGAGGTGGGTGTCAGGCACCGGCGGGCCTCCGTCCGCGTGAGGTGACGGCCAGGTACACGCCGGTCACGGCCAGCAGGAACAGCAGCAGCAGGACCGACATCGCGGAACCGGCGCCGAAGTTCCAGGTGACGAACGAGGCCTGGTAGATGTGGACCGAGACGAGGTCCGCCGCCTCCGGGGCGGCCTTGCCGAACAGGACGTAGGGCGTGTTGAAGTCGTTGAACGTCCACAGGAACAGCACCAGGACCAGGACCTGGTTCACGGCGCTCAGCGACGGCAGGGTGATCCGGCGGATCTGCTGCCACACCCCGGCGCCGTCCAGGGCGGCCGCCTCGTACAGCTCACGGGGGACGTTCTGCAGGCCGGCCATCACGATGAGGAAGGCGAACGGCCAGCCCTTCCACACCGACACGGTGAGCAGCGCGTAGAAGCTGTTGTCGCCGATCAGCCAGAAGGACGGCTTGTCGGTGAGGTGCAGCTGGTCGTGCAGGACGTGGTTCACCAGGCCGTTGTCGTGCTGGAACATGAACACCCAGGTGATGACGGCCGCGTAGACCGGCAGCGCGTAGGGCACCAGGAACAGCGCGCGCAGCAGTCCGCGGCCGCGGAAGGTGTCCTGCATGAAGATCGCCGCGGCCGTGCCGATCAGCCAGCACAGCCCCACCGACAGCAGGGTGAAGGCCACGGTGACCAGGAACGAGTGCAACAGGGCTTCGCCGACGGGGGCGTCGAAGTCGACGGACATCGCGTAGTTGTCGAGTCCGGCCCACGGGGCGGCGTCCCAGTCGCGGATGAAGAACTGGGTGAGTTCCTTGAAGCTCATCACGATGCCGATGGCCATCGGCACGAGGTGGACGAGGAGTTCGAGGATCAGGGCGGGCAGGAGGAGCAGGTAGGGCAGTCCGATCCGGCGGATCCGCCCGGGGCGGCGGGGGCCGTCCGCCGCGCCCGGGGAGTCCTTGCGCACGATGGTCTGCTCGGTGGCCTGCTCGTTGGCCGTGGTCGTCATCGTGCTCACTTCGTCGGCATCTGCTGCTGGGCCTTCTCCAGGCGGGCCTTGACCGACTCGGTGGTCACCGCCCGTCCGGCGGCCGCGTCGGCGAACAGCTCCTTCACGGCCGTACCGACCGCCGTCTCGAACTGCGACTCGTCGGCGACCTGCGGCAGCGCGGCGGCGCTCTTGGCGAGGGTGTCCTTCAGGACGGCGTTGGCCGGGGTGTTGAAGGCCGGGTCCTCCTGCGCCGCGGCGACCGGCGGGATCGAGCTGTAGGCCTTGTTGAGGATCTTCTGTTCCTCGTCGCCGGTCATGAACTTCACGAACTTCGTGGCGCCGTCGAGGTTGTCGGTGTTCTTGAAGACGGCCAGGTTGATGCCGGCGACCATCGAGTTGACCTGCGTGCCGGTGCCGGGTGTGCCCGACCGCACGGGCACGGGCGCGATGCCGTACTCGTCCTCGCCCATGCCCTGGGACGTGAGGTTGGCGGAGGCCGACTGCCAGAGCAGGAACGCCGTCCTGCCCTTGGCGAAGTCGCTGACGGACTGGTTCTGGGCGTACTCGGCGTTGCCCTGCGGGATGGCCTTGTCCTTCGCCATCAGGTCGACGTACTGCTTGACCGCGCCCACCGCGCCGTCGGAGGTGAAGTCGGGCTTGCCGTCGGAGGTGAAGAAGTCCGCGCCGTGCTGCTTGGCGAAGGTGAAGACGTGGTGGACGTTCTCGGAGACGTTCGCTCCCTCGGCGCCCAGGACCTGCTTGCCCTTCGCCCGGATCTTCTTCCCGTCGGCGACCAGCTGGTCCCAGGTCGCCGGGGGCCGGGAGATGCCCGCGTCGGCGAGGATCTGCTTGTTGTAGTAGAGCGCGTACGCCATCGAGTACAGCGGCACGGCGGCCGGGTCCTCGCCCCGCGCGCCGGTGGAGCCGAGCGCCGACGCCACGAACCGGTCCTTGCCGCCGATCCTGGCGAAGTTCGCGTCGTCCCAGGGCAGCAGCCCGCCGGTCGCCTGGAGCGAGGCCGACCAGGTGTTGCCGATGTTCAGGACGTCGGGGCCCTGCCCGGAGGTGGTGGCGGTGAGGATCCGGTTGAGCAGGTCGGACCAGGGCACGACCTCCAGCTTCACCTTGATCCCGGTCTCCTTCTCGAACTTGTCGAGCTCCGGCCGGAGGACCTTCTTGTCGATCTCCGTGCTGGCGCCCTGGTTGGACGCCCAGTACGTCAGTTCCTTCGGCGAGTCGTCGGACCCGCTCCCGTCCGTCGACGAACCGCCGCCGCAGGCCGTCACGGCCAGGGCGAGTGACATCACGACGGCGCCTGCGGCCGCGGCTCGGAGGGTACGCATGGGTCGGCTCCCGGGTCTCTCATCATGGCTTAATTTAGGACGTGAGTTAAACCTCGGACGCGAGCCGCGTCAAGAGTTTCGACGAGGGTTGTGCAACTCGGGTGCGGCGGGTGCCGCCGCCTTCGCGGGGCTCCCGCCGCCGCTCTTGTCGCGACTCGCGGCTCATGACTCGCGGCTCGTGACTCGCGGCTCATGACTCGCGGCTCACGGCTCACGGCTCGCGATTCGCGGCTCACGATTCGCGGCTCACGGCTCACGGCTCTGGTCGCCGCCCGGAGCGAGGCATGCGGGGCGGGGCCCGCGGTGCGGACGTCGCCGTCATCCGCGCCGCGGCCCCCGCCCGTACGCCCCGGAGGGGGCCTCCGGGGCGTATGGGTCCTACGGCGCCGGCTGGTCCTACGGCGCCGACACCGGTGCCGGCGTCGGGGCGTATCCCGTCGGCCGGGTCGTGAAGGTGCCGCGGCCCTGGGTGCGGCTGCGCAGCCGGGTCGCGTAGCCGAACAGTTCCGCGAGCGGCACGGTGGCGGTCACCACCGCCGCACCGCCGCGCACCTCGGAACCGGTCACCCGGCCGCGCCGGGCGGCGAGGTCGCCGAGGACCCCGCCCACGGCGTCGCCCGGCACAGTGACCGTGACCTCCACGACCGGTTCCAGCAGCACCATCGCGCAGGCCCGCAGGGCCTCACGGAGGCCGAGCCGGCCCGCCGTGCGGAAGGCCGTCTCGGAGGAGTCCTTCACGTGGGTCGACCCGTCGGTCAGCGTGACCCGCAGGCCGGTCACCGTGTGCCCGCCCAGGGGGCCCTCGGCGAGGGCGTCCCGGCAGCCGGCCTCGACGGCACGGACGTACTCCTGCGGCACCCGCCCGCCGACCACGGTGGACCGGAAGTCGAACCCGTCCTCCAGCGGCTCCACGTCGAGCACGACGTGCGCGAACTGACCGGCGCCGCCGTCCTGTTTGACGTGCCGGAAGACCAGTCGGGACACGCCGCGGCCGACCGTCTCCCGGTAGGTGACGCGCGGCCGGCCGACGTTGACCTCCAGGCCGTGGGCGAGGCGGATCTTCTCCACCGCGACCTCCAGGTGCAGCTCGCCCATGCCCGAGAGCACGGTCTGGCCGGTCTCGGCGTCGGTGCGCACCGTGAGCGACGGGTCCTCCTCGGCCAGCCGGGCGATCGCCGAGACCAGCCGGTCGGCGTCGGTGCCGCGCCGCGGTTCGACCGCGACGGAGACGACGGGATCGGCGACCCCGGGCGGTTCGAGGACCAGCGGGGCGTCCGGCGCGCACAGGGTCGAGCCCGCGCGGGCCGCCTTCAGCCCGATCACGGCCACGATGTCCCCGGCGACCGCCCGTTCCAGTGGGGCGTGCCGGTCGGCCTGGACCCGCAGGATGCGGCCGACGCGCTCGCTCCGGCCGGCGGTCGCGTCCCACAGCGCGTCTCCCTTCCCGATCGTCCCGGAGTACACCCGCAGGTAGGTGAGCCTGCCGGTGGGGGTGGCGTGGACCTTGAACACGAGGGCCGCCAACGGTGCGGCGGGGTCGGCCGGCCGTCGCTCGTCGACACCGTCGTGCACACCGCGTACCGCCGGCACGTCCAGTGGCGACGGCAGATAGGCGACCACGGCGTCGAGCAACGGCTCGATCCCGCGGTTGCGGTAGGCCGAGCCGCACAGCACGACCACTCCGTCACCGGTGCGGGTCAGGTCGCGCAGCGCCGTGACGAGCGTCCCGGCCGTCAGCGTCTCCCGGTCGCAGAACTCCTCCAGCGCGGCCGGATGCCGTTCCGCGACCGCCTCCTCCAGCAGTCGGCGGCGGCGCAGCGCCTCCTCCCGCAGTGCGTCGGGCACGGGTCCCTCCACGGCCGCCCCGCCGTCGTCGTCCCAGGTCAGCGCCCGCATCCGGAGCAGGTCGACGACGCCGGCGAAGGCGTCCTCGGCGCCGATCGGCAACTGGACGACGAGCGGGACGGGATGCAGCCGTTCCCGGATCGACGCCACTGCCGCGTCGAGGTCGGCGCCCGCCCGGTCCAGCTTGTTGACGAACGCGATCCTCGGCACGCCGTGCCGGTCGGCCTGCCGCCACACGGACTCGCTCTGCGGCTCCACCCCCGCGACGGCGTCGAACACCGCGACCGCCCCGTCCAGCACCCGCAGCGAGCGCTCCACCTCGTCGGCGAAGTCGACGTGTCCCGGGGTGTCGATCAGGTTGACGCGGTGGCCGTCCCAGTCGCAGCTGACGGCCGCGGCGAAGATGGTGATCCCGCGGTCGCGCTCCTGAGGGTCGAAGTCGGTGACGGTGGTGCCGTCGTGGACCTCACCGCGCTTGTGCGTGGTACCGGTGGCGAAGAGGATCCGCTCCGTGACGGTGGTCTTGCCCGCGTCGACGTGGGCGAGGATGCCCAGATTGCGTACGGCGGCGAGGTGACGGTCGAGGTTGTTGCGCACGGCCCATGGCCTTTCGAGGTGTGTCTCGTGAAAGGGGCGGCGCGATTGCTGACGGGACGCCAGTCGACGTGACGACGGAGCCGCCACCCCGAGGCAGGGTGCGCCAAGGGGTGGCTCCGTAGCGGTGACTGACGTGGCGTCAGACCATCCGGTGCCGGCCGCGCCGCGGGCACCGGACGGACAAGGACACGAGGATCACCTCGTAGCGGGAACGGGGAGCCGCGGCGGCGTGGTCACTCATGGCCGGGCTCCCCTCGTTCGTCGCGGTGCGGCGCGGCCCTGTTCGTGGGCGGCGCTCGATGGAGCGAGTGTAGGGAGGAAGGGTCCGGCGGGGCACGCGCTTTTCCCGGACCCCCGGGAGACCTCGGTCGAACCGGGCGGCCAGGACGAGCGATCAGGCCGAGCGGTCAGGACGGGCGGTCAGGACGGGTAGAAGTGCCGCCGTACCTTCCTCAGCCACGCGTCGGCGGCCCTCTCGTCGGGGTGTTCGGGCAGCACACTGCGGGCTTCGTCGAACGCCGCCTCGTACCGGCGCAGCAGCGGAAGGGCGGCATCGGGATCGGCCGCCACCTGTTCGCCGAAGCGGTGGAAGCTCTCCGGGTCGTCGACGCGGATGCTCAACGTGCCCGTGGTGTACAGCTCGTAGCCCTGCCCGCACAGCCTCTTGAGGTGCCGGGCGTGCTTGGCGGTCCGCTTGCGCGTGTCGGCGGAGAACGAGCCGTCGCCGCGGCCGAGCAGCCTGCGGAACTGCTGGGTGGCGTAACCGAGGTAGGCGTCCCGGACGCGCCGGGCGCTCAGGAAGGTCGTACGGATGCCGACGAGTTCGTCGCCGAGCGGGGTGCGCACCTCGTACAACTCGTCCGGCAGCCAGACGAGTTCCGTGACGGTGGGATTGCCGCCGAGCGCGAGCCGGCACCACTTGGCGGCCTCGTGCAGGGTCCGGTCGGGTGCCGTGCTGACGTGGGACTCCTTCGGCGGGTGCAGGCCGTGCAGCTCCTCGGTGGGCGCCGCGAACAGGCCGAGCCGGTCCACGTCGGACCCGGCGTGCGCGAGCCCGTAGGCGGTCGAGCCGACCACGCCGGACAGCAGGATGTTCTGGACGGTCACGGACTCCCCCGGTGGTGATCGGCCGACACCGCGAGAAGGTGGCGGAAGTCGTCATGATGCCCCGGCGACCGGCCCCACCACCTCGCATTTTCCGGCCCGCCCCCGTCGCCCGGGACCCGCCGCGGGCCTGTTCGGCCACCGGGTCACCGGACTGCCGGGCCGGGGCCGGAGGGCCACCGGGCCACTGGACCGAGGCAGGACGGCCTCAGGGTCGCCGGCCGGCAGCGCGGCTCGGTCGCGTCACGGCCCGGTCGCGCCATGGCCCGGTCGCGCGGCCGGGCGGCGCCTCGCCCACCCACACTGCCCCGCCCTCCCACGCTGTCGTGCCCACCCAGGCTGTCGTGCCCGCGCGCACCGCCCCGCCCCACCGCCCGACCGCCGCACCCCCTCGCCTCCACCGCCCCACCGCCGCGTCCTCACCTCCCTCCCGCACCCGGCGTAACCCTCACCCGTATGGCTCCCTGCGTTGGTCGAGCGGCCGGGCCGGTGGTGCGGTGGAGGCGAGGGGGGCCGCCCGGGCACACCTGCGCCGGGAACACGTCCCGTCCTCACCCGCCCCGTCCCGGCCGTCCCCGCCCGTCCCGTCCCGACCGCCCTCAGGAGGCAAACGTGATCACCCCTCGCCCGACCGGCCGCCCGTCCCGACCGGCGCGGAACGCCGCCGCTCCGGACCCGGCCCTGCCGCGTACGGCCCCGCCCGCCGCGGCGGCACCCCGCACGGCGGGCCGTCGGGCCCGCGCGGCCCGCCCGGTCCGTGTCCTGGCCGCCGCGATGGCCACCGGGACGCTGCTCGCCACGGCGGCCTGTGCCGGCGGGGACGACAACACGTCGGCCGAGTCGGAGACCGCCGCCGCCACCGTCGCCGAGCGGCCCCTCGCCGCGCGGACCACCACCCCGTCCCCGTCCACCACCCCGTCCCCGTCCGCCCCCTCGTCGTCGGCCGCCGGCAAGTCGGCCAGTGCCACCCCGTCGCCCACCGCCACCCTCTCGGAGACCGGCGCCCGGAACGCGCTGATCACCGCGGCGGACATCGAGGACGACTGGGTCCAGGTGAAGAACCCGCAGGGCTGGAGCGACAAGCTGCTCATCGGGCAGGTGGACGCGGCCCAGTTCGTCACCGGCAAGACCGACGCGGCCGACTGCCAGCGCCTGGTCGACGCGCTCTACGACGACACCCTGCTCGGCAGCCCGTCCGGGGCGTCGGCGCTGAACGGCTTCCAGGAGGGCGACTCCCGGCTGCTCTACCAGGTCGCCGCCTACCAGAAGGACACGCTCGACAAGTCGATGGACTGGCTGGGGAAGCTGCCCGACACGTGCGACCAGTTCACCCTGACCGGCGGCGACAGCGGCGACCGTACCGTGCAGGTCGTGGAGGCCTCGCTGCCCAAGGAGGGCGACGCCAGGCAGGGCCTCACCGTGACGGTGAAGGGCACCTCGAACGGCGACCCCGTGACGCTCACCCTCGACGTCGCCGTCGTCCGGGTCGGCGACGACGCCATCACGGTCACCAACGGCGGGCTCGACGGCGCCGACGAGGACACCACCAAGGCCGCCGTGGAGCAGGGCACCAAGCGCCTCAAGGAGGTCCTGGCGGGCCGTACGCCGACCCCGACGCCGAGCATGCTCGACTGATCCCCGACAGAACCCGACCCCCGACCCCCGAACCCGGCCGTCACCCCGCGCAGCAGCAGTCCCTGCCCCGCCGCGCTCACGCTGCCCGTGCGGGGCGGGCGGCCGGACCGCCGCCCCGAGCGGGTCACCGACGCGCTGCGGCCCGGCACGCCGACGGCCGGACCGGACGACGGACCGGACGACGGACCGGACGGACCGATGGACGCGGACACTCCCGACGGGCCGGTCGGGCCGGTGCCATGTCACACGGCGGACGTCTGTGATCTTTGTCGCTGGTTGGGCGGAGTGACCGATGGGCAGGCACTGCGGGTGTCCGTAGAGGTGGTGTCTTTCCTGTGGGGGAAACCGTGAGAGTGTGTGTGATCGGTGCGGGCCTGTCGGGGCTGGCCACGGCACGGGCCCTCAAGACGGCCGGTGTCGACTTCGTGTGCCTGGAGAGGTCGGCCGACGTGGGCGGCATCTGGCGCCGCCCCGGGGCCGGGGAGCGCGGACCGGGTTACCTGTCGCTGCACCTCAACACGACCAAGAAGCTGACCGGTTACGCCGACTACCCGATGCCGGCCTCCTACCCGGTCTATCCCCGGCACAGCCAGATGGCCGCCTACCTGCGGTCGTTCGCCGAGTGGGCCGGCGTCCTGGACCACGTCGAGCTGGAGACGGCCGTGGAGTCCGTGCGGCAGGAGGCCGACGGTTCCTGGACGGTCGCCGTCGTGGACGCCGCGGGCGTGCGCGGCACACGGAGCTTCACCCATGTCGTCGTCGCGTCGGGGCACAACACCGAGCCCCTGCTGCCCACTCCGCCGCCCGGAGCGGACACCTTCACCGGAACGATCCTGCACGCCCTGGACTACCGCGACGGCAGTGACTACGCGGGTCGGGAGGTGGTCGTCGTCGGGCTCGGCGCCTCGGCGGTGGACATCGCGGCGGACCTCTCCCGGTACGCGGCGACCACCCTGCTCTCGGTGCGCCGGGGCCTGCACATCCTGCCCAAGCAGTTGTACGGCACACCGCTCGACGAGGTGGCCGAGGCGCCGTGGTGGACGAGCATGTCGCTGGAGGAGCAGCGCGGTTTCATCGAGCAGGCCCTGCTCGTGGCCCGCGGCAGGCTCTCGGACTACGGCCTGCCCGAGCCGGACCATCCGCTGTTCGCCTCGGCCGTGACCATCTCGGACGAGATACTCACCCGCATCCGGCACGGCGGGGTCGTCCCCAAACCCGCCATCGCCTCCCTCGCCGGGGACCGGGTGGTCTTCACCGACGGGACGTCCGCGCGGGCCGACGCGATCGTGCACTGCACCGGCTACCGCATGGCGTTCCCGTTCCTGCCGCCCGGTTGCCCGATCGGACCGCGGGGCTCGGTCGAGTTGTACAAGCGGGTCGTCGCGCCCGGCCACGCCGGTCTGTACTTCGTCGGCCTGGTCCGGCCGCACGGCTCCATCACCCGGCTCGTGGAGGCGCAGTCGCGCTGGATCGCGCGGATCGTCACGGGAGAGGCGGTGCTGCCGGAGCCGGAGGTCATGCGCAAGGAGGTCGCCGACCACCTCAGCGGCATCGCGGGCCAGTACGGCCAGGCGGAGGGCGCCTCGATCCAGGTGAACGTGGTGCCGTATCTCCAGGAGCTGCAAGCGGTGTGACGGACCGTCGGTGAGAGGTCGGCAAGCGGCGGGGGCTCCCCCGCGGGCCGGCCCCTTCGCCGTGCTTCGCCGCACTTCGCCGTGCCACGGCCCTCAGCTCGCGCGTTCCGCCGCCGCGCCACGGGGCCCGGTCACGTCGCCCCGTCACGTCACGTCACGTCGCCGTGGCTGCGGGGCGCGGCGGTGGGGCGCGGCGGTGGGAGGGGAGCGGTCCGGCGTCATCGGCGTACGGCTCCCCGGGAAGTGTCCCCCGGTACCCGCCGGTTACCGCACGGTCGCGGGCTCGGCGGGCAGCAGACCGACGGGCGGGCGCACCGCGTACGCCTCCGAGGAGAGGTACGTCGTGACCCGGGGCGGCTGCCCCTGCTGGTGGGCGAGCGCCAGGTAGGCGACGAGTCCCACCCCCTCCTCCGGGCCGCGGTCGGTGAGCGCGGACACGGCCGCCGACAGCGGGGCGGGGTCCTGCCCGTAGCGGCCGAGCAGGACGGTGGCGCGGGTGAGAGCCTCGCCGTCGTGCGGCGCGTAGTCCCGGACCGGGACGTAGAGGGTGAAGCCGCTGGGCAGGCCGGAGGCGCTCTCGGTGAAGGCGTGGCAGGACTGCACGGGGCGCCGCACCGCCGGAGCCGGGGCCAGGGCCGTCTCCGAGCCGCCGCCGTCCGCCTCGTCCTGGCCCGCCGCGATGCGGAAGAACTCCTCGTTCTGCTCGGCCCTCTCGGCCTCCGCGGCCCGGGGAAGGCCGCCGGTGCGGGACAGTGCGCCGGCCTCCGCGGCCGACAGGTCCTGGTGGGCGAGGTAGACCTTCACCCTGGGTTCCGCCCAGTCGCCCAGATCCAGGGCGAAGAACAGGTGGCGGTCGTGCGGCGGCAGCGCCGCGAACGCGTCGTGGTGGCCGAGCCGCCGCAGCGCCTCGCGCACCGTCGCGGCGGCGTGCCCGCGGCCGTTGGCCGCGGGGTTGAGGTAGACCTTGACCTTGGGGACGCCGCCGGGGCGCAGTTCGAGCGCGCACCACAGGGCGAACGGGCCCTCGGGCGACGGCGGCAGGAACAGGTCCTCGAGTTCGTCGAGCCGGTCGGTGGCGAAGCCCCAGCGCGCCGCTGTCTCGCGGACGGCCCGCAGCCCGAGACGTCCGTTCTGCGCCAGGTCGCCGACCGCGCAGCCCGGCTCCAGCAGCACCCGGAGTGTGGGCGCCGCGCCCGGCACGAAGGAGAGCGAGAACTCCACCGGGGTGTGGTCGTCGGAGAGGAACGTCGGGTTCGGGGGCGGCAGGTCCAGCGGCCGTGCGGCGGCCGCGCCCAGCATGGCGGTGAGGGTACGCGCGTAGACCTCGGCGTCATGGGCGGTGAGTCCCACGACCTCGCACAGGCGCAGCAGTTGGCGGGTGGTGTGGCCGCCGAGCGTGTCGGTGCCGGTGAGTCCCGGCGCGTCGGGCCGGGTGGCGGTCACCGGCCCTCCTGCCACGAGCCGGAGCCGACATGAAGATACCCGCCGGTGGGGGCGGGTATCTCGAGGCTCAACACCGCGGGGTGTTGGTGGGGAACGGTGTTGGTGGATATGTGGTCCACGTCAACTCCTCGGGCTGGTGGGACATGCGCATTACCGCATGGCTCACTACCCCTGAGGTTGAACCGTCATACAAGAGTGAAGACTTGGTCGGTGTTGTGTGAATCACCTCGTCAGCCAGTTGAGGAACTGGCTCCACACTCCCGCGCGTTCGGACCGGGCGCCCGGCTGGGGCTGCTGCGGACGGGCGGGGGCCTCGGTGTGCGCCGGGGCGGCCGGCTTGCGCGCGGCCACCGGGGTGAACCGTGCGGGCAGCGCGACGAGTCCCCGGTTGAAGGGGCCGGGGCGCCAGGTCAGGCTCTCCTCGGGGACGGCGAGTTCGACGTCGGGGAGCCGGTTGAGGAGGTTCTCCAGCGCCGTCACGGTGATCTGCCGGGCGGGGTCCTTGGACGGGCAGGCGTGCGGGCCGGCGCTCCATGCCAGGTGGGCGCGGTTGCTGCCCGCCTGGCGGGCGGCCGTCAGCGCGGGGCCGGTGTTGGCGGCGGCGAAGCTGACCAGGACCAGGTCGCCCGCCTGGAACTTCTGACCGGCGAACTCCATATCGGCGGCCGGGTAGTGCGGGGCGAGGTTCTGCATGGGCGGGTTCTCCCACAGCGTGTCGTCGATCGCCTCGTCGATCAGACCGCCCTGGTTGGCGTACGCGTCGTGGGTCAGCAGCCGGTGCAGGGTGTTGCCGATCAGGTTGCGCAGCGGCTCGTTGCCCCCGACCAGCAGGAGAGCCAGCTGGTGGACCATCTCCTCGTCGGTGAGGGCGGCCTGGTGCTCCATGAGCCAGGAGGTGACGTCGTCACCGGGCTTGACCCGCTTGAGCGCGACGAGTTCGCCCACGGCGCCGAACAGCACACCCATCGCGCGCTCGGCGTTGACGCCGTCGAACATGCCGCTGATGCCGTAGACGACGCGGTCGCCGATGTCCGGCGGGCAGCCGAAGAGTTCGTTGAACACGAACAGCGGGAGCTGCTTGGCGTAGTCGCCGAGCAGGTCCGCCGAGCCACGGGAACCGAACTGGGAGATCAGGTAGTTGGAGACCTGCTCGGTGGTGTGGCTCAGCTTGCGCGTGTCGACGCGGGCCATGCTGTCCGTCACGGCCTGGCGCAGCCTGAGGTGTTCGGCGCCGTCGCTGAACATGCAGTTGGGCCGGTAGGCCAGCACGGGCGCGACCGGGCTGTCGGGCGAGATCTTGCCCTCGTTGAAGTGCCGCCAGCGCCGCGCGTCCTTGCGGAACGAGCCCGAGTCCTGAAGAAGTTGCAGGGCGGTGGCGTAGTCCGTGACGAGGGTGGCCTCGACGCCGGGGGCGAGTTCGACCGGGGCGGTCGGCCCGTAGTGACGCAGGTAGCTGTAGTAGGCCTGCGGGTCAGCGGCGAACTCCGGTCCGTGGAGCGGCACTCGGGCGCCGCTGTGGTGCGCCGGGCACCCGGGCGGGGGCACGGGAGCGGTGGGTTGGTCCATTGATGCTCCTAGTGGGCACGGTCCTGCAAGTGGCGGACGAGAGTGATGAGCGCTTCGGCCGACGACCGCTCGTCCCGCGCGTCGCAGGTGACGACGGGGGTGTCGTCGAGCAGGTCCAGCGCGTCGCGCAGGGCGGTCTCGTCCCGCAGGGGGGAGCCGTCGAAGTGGTTGACGGCGATGGCGTAGTCCAGCCCGTACTGCTCGATCAGGTCGATCACGGCGAACGAGTCCGCGAGCCGTTCGGGGTCGACCAGGACGAGGGCGCCGAGCGCGCCGCGGGCCATGTCCTCCCACATCTGCACGAAACGCTGCTGTCCGGGCGTCCCGAACAGGTAGAGCACGACCCGGTCGCTGATGGTGAGGCGACCGAAGTCCATGGCGACCGTGGTGGTGACCTTGCCCTGGACCCCCTTGAGGTCGTCGACGGACTCGGCGGCCCGCGTCATCGTCTCCTCGGTGGACAGCGGGGTGATCTCGGAGATCGCCCCGATGAACGTGGTCTTGCCCACCGCGAAGTGGCCGACGACGAGGATCTTCACCGCCGTCTGCGACGCGCCCTCACGGACGTACGCCTGCTCATCCAAACTTGGCCCTGAGACCATTCAGCACCTCCTCCAGGATCTCCCGGTCGGCGAGGGGTGCCCGCTGCACGGGCGGGCGGGTGATGAGGTAGCCGCCCTCGGTGAGGGCGGCGAGGAGGATCTTCACCACACCGAGGGGCAGTTGGGTGTGCCCGGCGATCTCGGCGACCGACAGGTAGCCCGCCGAGCACAGCTCGAGCAGGCTCTGCTCCTCCGGGGACAGCCGGGTCGGCCGCTGCTGGTGGTCGGCCGCCGCCGTCACCAGGGTGATGAGGGAGAGCTGCTCCTCGTCGGGCAGTCCACGTCCCTTGGTGATGACGTACGGACGCACTAACTCCGCTGTCTGGGGCTCCAGTTCGTCGAAGCCGGTCATGACCGTGCGCCGAGGTTCTCGCGCGGCGGTGTCGTCAGCGCCTTGCCGAGCTGGCCGACGAGCTGCTGCATCCGGAAGGTGATGTCCGCCATGTCGACCTCGGGCGAGGCGGAGACGCCGAGGTAGGCGCCCTCTCCGGCGGAGATCAGGAAGACCCAGCCGCCGTCGAACTCGACCAGTGTCTGCCGCCACCGCTGCTGGGCGTCCTCGCAGAAGAAGGCCAGGGAGCGGCTGAGTGACTGCACACCGCTCATGGCGGCGGCCACCCGGTCCGCGTCGTCCTTTCCGAAGTCCTGCGTCCGGGCCATCAGCAGGCCGTCGGCGGATATCAGGACGGCGTGCAGGGCCCCGGGTATCTCCAGGGCGCTGTCAAGCATCCATGACAGATCGTCGTTCACGAGAACTCATGCCCTTCGCTGCTTGCGCCACGTGTGCTGCTGGACTGTTCCGCGGGGTCCGCAGGGGTGGCCCGCCGGCCGGACTGGGTACCGCGCTGGAAGGCGCCCATGATCGCCGCCGTCTCCGCGCCCGAGCGGGAGGGGGCGGCGGCGGCCGGTGCGCTGCCGGGCACGATGGCCATCGGCCGCTTGCGGCGCCGCTTGGGCAGGCCGTCGACGGTGGTGCTCGGGGCCGGCGCGACCTCGGGGCCGCCACGGGTGGGTGCGGCCACGGCGACGGGCGGGACGACCGGCGCCGGTTCCTTCTGCTCGGGTGCGTTGGTGAGCAGGTCGTGCGGCAGGAGCAGGACCGCGCGGACGCCGCCGTAGGGCGAGCTGGAGTCCACCGAGACCTCGAAGCCGAAACGCTCGGCGAGGACGCCGATCACCGCGAATCCGAACTGCGGCGGGTTGCCGAGCCCGGAGACGCCCGAGACGCGGTCGCTGGAGAGGAGTTTCTCCGCGCGGGCCCGCTCTTCGTCGTTCATGCCGACACCGGCGTCGTCCACGACGATGCAAATGCCCTTGGGCACGGTGCGAATGTTGATTTCGACGACGGTGTCCGGGCTGGAATAGCTGGTCGCGTTGTCGAGGAGTTCGGCGAGGGCCAGTGCGACCGGTTCCACGGCGCGGCTGGTGATGCCGAAATCGACCTGCGAGAGAATTTCCACCCGCCGGTAGTGGCGGATCCTGCCCTGGGCGCTGCGGACCACGTCGTAGACCGACGCCACTTCACGCTGACGTCCCAGCCAGCCGTCGCAGAGGACGGCGATGGACTGGGCCCGGCGGCCGAACTGGGAGTTCGTGTGGTCGATCTCCAGAAGGTCCTGGAGGATGACCGACTCGCCGTACTTGCTCTGGAGCCGGGAGACGATCAACTGCTGTTCCGCGGCGAGGCCCTGAAGGGTCCGCATGGCGGACTTCAGGACTGTTTTCGTTGCCTCTTCGGCTCTTTCCTGCGCCGCCTCGACGGATTTCGCGTACCCGTTCTCCAGCTCAGTGTGCTGAGCCCTGAGATCTGCGAACTCCTGCCTTAACGTCCGCGCCGCCCTCCGTTGACGAACGATGAGGGCGACGGCGACGAGCACGGCGACGAGGAGAGCCCAGAGTATCGGGTTCTGTATGTAATCAGTCATAAGACTCTCTTCAAGGCGACTGACGGCCAGTTGCTGCATTCCCGTCAATGCGGGTGGACCGGCGGGACCGCCCGCATCGGGACCACCGCCCGGACTGTCCCCGTAGTCGGGGATGTCGTCCTTCACCCATCCGCCCGCTCTACAAGCGCCGTGATCGTATCACCACGCGAAGCGGTCACAGACCGCCAACATGGGCGGTCCGGATGAACATTGACGGACCGTCAGCGAACGGGAGCCGAGCCGCTCTCGACACAACCGATAAACGGGCTTCCGCGGCATTCGGGGGCAATCGAGGTGTTGGGAGGGTTTCCCCGGGAGTGGACACATCCGAATACGAGAAAACCCGCCTCCGGGAACCCCGGGGCGGGTGACTTCTGTGCACATACTCTTCGCCACCCTCCCCTCACCGAGTGGAGCGCACTCGATACGGAGGGTGATACGTGTCCGAGGGGGGACTTGAACCCCCACGCCCGATAAAGGGCACTAGCACCTCAAGCTAGCGCGTCTGCCATTCCGCCACCCGGACCAGGTGTCTGTCACTGCGGCTGTTCCCCGCGGCGACATGGACAACAATACCAAGCTTTCGGAGTGCGTCTCACCCGAGTATTCGCTGGCCGGGGGCCTGCGGACGTCCTGGTGACGCACGCTCCGCAGCGTCACGGAGCGTACCCGCGTGCTCACGAGTGCTCACGGGCGCTCGCGGGGCGCCCCGGCCTACGGCGTCGACGGCGCGTTCGCCGGCACGGTCGTCCGTGGGGCGGCCCTCCCCGGTCCGGACCGGGGAGGGCCGCCCCACGCGTGCGGGAACGTCAGCACTTCTCGCGCAGCGAGTGCAGGTGTTCGCTCGAACGCCGGGCGAAGGTGAGGGAACCGGCCGGGTTGTCGTGTTCCGCCTGCCAGTGGTGGGCGAGCCGCTCGCCCCGCAGCCGGGTCACGGCGGAGATGAACCGCTGGTAGTCGATGTCGCCGTCGCCCACGTCGGTCATGCGGTAGCCGTAGGTGTTCGCCGGGTCGCTCACCCCGTCCTTGACGTGGAAGAGCGGGTAGCGGTGCGGCTGCCTGAGGACGTAGTCGAGCGGTTCGAACGGTGCGGGCGTGCCGTCGGGCCGCTCGGAGAAGCGGAACTGGCCCGAGTAGGCCCAGAAGATGTCCATCTCCAGGAACACCAGGTCGGGGTCGGTCTCGGCGAGCAGGACGTCATAGAGGCGGACCTCGGGGTCGTCGGTGGCGAAGGAGAACTCCTCGGAGTGGTTGTGCTGGTAGAACTTCATGCCCCGGGCCCTGGCCGCGGCGCCGTAGGTGTTGAAGTCCTCGGCCGCGCGCTTCCACGCGTCGACGGTGGAGCCGTAGCGGAACGGACCGGAGGCGGTGCCGATGTGCCTGAGGCCGAGGGCCTGGGCGTCGTCGAGGACCTTGGTGAGGTTCTGGGCGAAGGTGTAGGCGTTCGGGTCGTCGGAGTGGTAGCCGACGTGGCTGCCGATGGGCGTCAGGCCGTGGTCGCGGGCCAGCCGCCTGAGCTGCTTCAGGGTGATGGGGCCGGCGGAACCCTGCGTGTATCCGGCGAACTCCACCTCGTCGTAGCCGTACTTCTCCAGTTCGGCGAAGACGGGCGCGAAGCCGAGCGTGGAGACCTTGTCGCGGAGGCTGTAGAGCTGGATGCCGAGCCGGCCGGGAGGCAGGACCGGCCGGCCGTGGCCGCCGGTCGTCGTGCCGGTCGTCGTCGCGGCCGCGGGGGCGGCGGTCGCGGGGGCGGCGGCGCCCAGCAGGGCGGCGGCGGTGGCGCCCGCGGCCACGCCGAGCATGCCTCGTCTGGTGAGGCGGTGGGTGAGTTCGGGGTCGGGCTGGGAGATGCGGCTCATGCCTGGAACTCCTCGTGGTCGGAGGCCGTTGTCAGTGGTGAGTGCTCCACTTGTGACCGGTCAGGAGAGACCGGCCAGGTGCAGCAGCAGGGACTTCACATCGGTGGCCGCGACCCGGTCACCGACAGCGCGGGGGGTGGAGCAGATGAGAAGCGGACCGTCGTCGTCGCTCGCCGGAAGACGGCCGTGGCTGCCCCGGACAGGTGACGGATCGAGGGGCACGACCGCCATGCGGTAGCGCATGCCGAGCTTCTTGCGCGCCAGGGCGGTGGCGGCCTTGACCTTCACATAGGGGTCGAGCGGGTCCATGAACAGCTCGACCGGGTCGTAGCCGGGTTTGCGATGGATCTCGACGAGCTGCGCGAAGTCGGGTGCGCGGGCGTCGTCGAGCCAGTAGTAGTACGTGAACCAGGCGTCCGGCTCCGCGACGGCGACCAGCTCGCCGGAGCGCGGATGGTCGAGGTGATGCGCCTTCTTGCCCTCGTCGTCGAGGAGTTCGCCGACGCCGGGCAGAGCGGCGAGTACGGCCCGGGTGGCGTCCAGGTCCTCGGGACGGCGCACGTAGACGTGGGCGAGCTGGTGGTCGGCGACCGCGAAGGCGCGGGAGGCCATCGGGTCGAGGTACTCCATGCCGTCCTGGGTGTGGACCTCGAGGAGGCCGGCGCGGCGCAGGGCGCGGTTGATGTCCACGGGCCGGTTCACGCGGGTGATGCCGTACTCGGACAGGGCGACGACGGTACGGCCCTCGGCGCGGGCGTCGTCGAGGAGCGGGGCCACGGCGGCGTCGAGGTCGGCGGCCGCCTTCAGGGAGCGCGGGTCGTCGGGGCCGAAGCGCTGGAGGTCGTAGTCGAGGTGGGGGAGGTAGCACAGGGTCAGGTCGGGCCGGCGGGTGCGCAGGATGTGGCGGGTGGCGTCGATGATCCACTGGCTGGAGACCAGGTCGGCGCCGGGGCCCCAGAAGTGGAACAGGGGGAATGTGCCGAACTTCTCGGTCAGTTCGTCGTGCAGGGCGGGCGGCCGGGTGTAGCAGTCGGGTTCCTTGCGGCCGTCGGCGTAGTAGACGGGGCGGGGGGTGACGGTGATGTCGGTGTCGGCGCCCATGGCGTACCACCAGCAGATGTTGGCGACCGTGTAGCCGGGGTGGGCCCGGCGGGCGGCGTCCCACAGCTTGTCGCCGGTGACGAGTCCGTTGTGCTGGCGCCACAGCAGGACGTCGCCGAGTTCGCGGAAGTACCAGCCGTTGCCGACGATGCCGTGTTCCGACGGGAGGGTGCCGGTGAGGAAGGTGGACTGGGCGGCGCAGGTGACGGCGGGCAGGACGGTGCCGAGGGGGGCCAGGGAGCCCCTCTGCGCCAGGGACTTGAGGTGGGGCATGTGGTCGAGGAGACGGGGGGTGAGACCGACGACGTCGAGGACGAGGAGGGGGGTGGGGTCGGTCATGGAAGCTCCTTCAGGCCGAGGTCCGTCAGCAGGTCGCGGGCCAGGGTGAGTTCGGCGGCGATGCCGTCGGCGAGCCGGGTGCGGTCGCGGGGGCGCAGCTCGGGCGGGAGGGCCTGCCAGGTGTAGGTCTCGACCTCGAGGTGGCGGGTGAGGGGGTGCGGGCCGCCGACGAGCCGGGTCAGGACGGATTTCAGGACGGGCAGCGTGGAGGTGAGGGGCGCGGCGGGGGCCGCGTGCAGCGGGACGTGGAAGTGGGAGCGCCAGGGAGCCGCGTCGGGCAGGGCGTCGCCGGCCAGGGCCTCGTCGAGGTCGTCGGTGCCGCGCAGGCCGGCGGGGGTGGAGGTGCGGGTCTGGTGCAGGAAGCGGGGTTCGGCGAAGGCGGCCAAGGCCTTGCGGACCTCGGGGAGGTGGGGCTGTTCGGCGTGCAGGGCGGCGGAGAGCTGGGACTTGACCACGGGCACGCCGGCCCGGGTGAGGTCGTCCAGGGCGGTGTGCGGGTCTTCGAAGGAGGTGGCGAGGTGGCAGGTGTCGACGCAGATGCCGACGCGGTCGTGGGCGATCGCGGTGAGCGGGGCGATGGCGTCGCGGGTGGTCTCGACGACGCAGCCGGGTTCCGGTTCCAGGGCGACCCGGATGGAGCGTCCGGTCAGCTCCTCGAGGGCGTCGAGGCGTTCGGCGAGGGTGCGCAGGGCGGTGCGGGCCGTCTCCGCCCGCTGCTCGTCGCAGGCGGTGCGCCAGGCCAGTGGCAGGGTGGAGATGCTGCCGTCGGTGACGTCGTCGGGGAGGAGTCCGGCGAGGACGCGGGCCAGGGAGGTGGTGTGTTCCAGGCGCTCGGGGTCGGCCCAGTCGGGTCTGTAGACCCGGTACTTGACCTCTTGCGCGCCGAAGCCCTCGTAGGGGAAGCCGTTGAGGGTGACGACCTCCAGGCCGCGCCGGTCGAGTTCGCAGCGCAGTCCGCGCAGGGCGGCGGGGTCGGTGACGAGGGCGTGCGCGGCGTCCTTGGCGAGCCACAGGCCGATGCCGAGCCTGTCCCGGCCGAGGCGGCGGCGGACCGGTTCGCAGTGGTCGCGGAGCTGGGCGAGGACGCCGTCCAGGGTTTCGGCGGGGTGCACGTTGGTGCAGTAGGCGAGGTGGACGGTGGTGCCGTCGGGGTGGCGGAAGCGCATGGCTCACGCCTCCGTGGCGGGGGCGCCGGCCGACCGGGGCTCGTCCTTCGGGGCGCCGCGCAGGACGGAGTTGCCCTCGTGGGTGGCGCCGGTGGCGTCGACGTCGAGGTTCAGGCGGCCGCTGAGCCCGTAGAAGGCGACGGGGTTGCGCCACAGGACCAGGTCGACGTCGTCCTCGGTGAAGCCCTCGGCGAGCATCAGGTCGGCGACCTTGCGGGTCTTGAGGGGGTCGCTCCTCCCCCAGTCGGCGGCGGAGTTCACCAGGACCTGCTCGGGACCGTGGGCGCGCAGGATCGCGACCATCCGTTCCTCGTCCATCTTGGTGTCCGGGTAGACGGAGAAGCCGAGCCAGGCGCCGCTGTCCTTGGCCTCCTTGACGGTGGTCTCGTTGAGGTGGTCGACCAGGACCCGGTCGGTGGGCAGGGCGGACTCCCGGACGACGTCCAGGGTGCGGCGCAGTCCCGCGAGCTTGTCGCGGTGCGGAGTGTGCACCAGCGCGGGCAGTCCGTGGTCGGCGGCGAGCTGGAGCTGGGCGGCGAGGGCGGTGTCCTCGGCGGGGGTCATGGAGTCGTAGCCGATCTCGCCGACGGCCACCACGTTGTCCTTGACGAGATACCGGGGCAGCGCGTCGAGGACGGGCGTGCAGCGCGGGTCGTTGGCCTCCTTGGGGTTGAGGGCGAGGGTGCAGTGGTGGGCGATGCCGTACTGGGCGGCGCGGAAGGGTTCCCAGCCGAGGAGGGCGTCGAAGTGGTCGAGGAAGGAGGCCGGGGAGGTGCGGGGCTGGCCGAGCCAGAAGGAGGGCTCGACGACGGCGCGGACGCCCGCGGCGTACATGGCCTCGTAGTCGTCGGTGGTGCGCGACGTCATGTGGATGTGGGGGTCGAAGATGCGCATCAGGACTCCTTGCCGTGGGGGTCGTCCGTGCCGTGCGGCGGAGTGGCGGGGGCGGACTCGGCCAGGGCCAGGACGCGGTGCAGGTCCTCGGGGACGGGGCGGCCGGCGGCGGTGCGTTCCGCGGCGTGGTCGCCGAGCATGCGGGCGAGTTCGTCGTCGCCCCGGGCGCGTCGGTCCAGGTCCGCCACGTGGTCGAGGCCGATGCCGGTGAACAGGCACTTCAGGACCGCGTGCCGCCAGGCGTGGGCGCCGAGGTGGCGGGCGGCGTAGGGGCCGAGGGCGGCGGCGACGAGCCGGGTGTCGTTGGTGCGCAGGGCGTCCTCGACGAGCGGGAGGGCGGCGGGGCCGTCGGGCACGAGGTGCGGCAGGGCGTGGAGGACGGCGCGGCGTTCGTCGGCGGTGCCCTGGAGGTAGACCCGGCTCAGCGCGTCGGCGTCGGCGTGGGCCGCGTGCAGGATGAGGACGCGGGCGGCGTCGGCGTGGGCGGGGCCGCAGCGGCGGCCGGCCTCGGCCAGGCGCAGCTCCCACACGGAGATGGGCCCGTGGGTGCCGGGGTGGGCGGCGGCCTCGTCCAGGGCCTGGTGGAGCCAGGCGCGGGCGGCTGCGCCCAGCCGGTCGTCGAGGCGGCGGCGCAGTTCGGCGGGCGGGGTGAGGGCGGGGGTGGTGCCGTCGCCGGGGGTCGCCGGTCCGCCGGTGGTGTCTGCCTCCGGGGTGGCCGGTGCGGCATGCGGGCGGGTCATGGGGTTCTGCTCCCTTCGGGGGTGGCGGAGGGATCACCGTGCGGTGGGACGGGGACGGAAGGGGTGGCGTGGCGGAGGAACGGGAGGGAGCGGGCGGCGAAGTGGGGGCCCGCGTGGGAGTGGCGGGGCAGTTCGACGACCGTCAGGCCCTGGTAGCCGGTGGCGGCGAGGGCCGCGAGGACGGGCGGGAAGTCGATCTCGCCGTCGCCGAGGGGGAGGTGTTCGTGGACGCCTCGGCGCATGTCCTCGATCTGGACGTGGCGCAGCCAGGGGGCGGCCTCGCGTACGCAGTCGGCGGGCGGACGGGGCTCGAGGCACTGGCAGTGGCCGAGGTCCAGGGTGAGGCCGAAGGGCTCGGGGTCGCCGAGCGTGCGGCGCAGGTGGTGGAAGTCGGCGAGGGTGGCGAGGAGGTGGCCGGGTTCGGGTTCGACGGCGAGGGGGACGCCGGCGCCGGCGGCGGCGTCCAGGACGGGGGTGAGGGTCTCGGCGAGGCGTTTCCAGGCGGTGTCCTCGTCGGTGCCGGCGGGGACGGTGCCGCTGAAGCAGTGCACGGCGTGCGCGCCGAGGTCGGCGGCGACGCGGACCGCCCGCAGGAGGAGGTCGACGCGGCGGGCGCGGTCGTCCGGGTCGGCGTCCAGCAGCGAGGGGCCGTGCTTGCGGCGGGGGTCGAGCACGTAGCGGGCACCGGTCTCCACGGTCACACCGAGACCGAGCCCGTCCAGCCGGTGCGCCACCCGGCGGGTGCGGGCGGCGAGGTCCGGGGCGAGCGGGTCGAGGTGCATGTGGTCGAGGGTCAGGCCCACGCCGTCGTAGCCGAGGTCGGCGAGGAGGGCGAGGGCGTCGTCGAGGCGGAGGTCGGCGAGGCCGTTGGTGCCGTAGCCGAAGCGGAGGGAGGTGCCGGCGCGCCGGTTCACGTCCCGGGCCCCGTCCGCGCGTGCGGATCGGCTCGTGTCCCGGGCCGTGTCCCCGCCCGGGCCGTGACCGCCACCGCTCCCCTCCCGGCCCACGTGCCGGACCGCGCGACCCGTCACGTCCTGACCCCCCTCCACGGCCGGGACACGGGCGTCCCCGACCGCCTCCCGGTTCACGTACCGGCCCGGACGGCCGCTCCCCTCCCGGCTCGTGTCCCCGCCAGGGCCCCGACCGTCCCCGGCCGCCTCCCGGCTTGCGTACCGGGCCGGGCCGCCGCCCGCGTCCCGGCTCGCCCCCGGGGCCGGGACGCGGCCGTCCCCGGTGACGTCCTGGCTCGCGCCCTGGTTCGGGTTCCGGCTCACGTGATGCTCACCTTCCTCATGCCGGTCCTCCTCGCGAACATCCGGCCGGCCGGGGCGAGGGCAGCGACCAGGAGGGACGTGGCGGTCGCGCCGGAACGGGCGGCGAGTGCGGCTTGGAGCGGGATCGTGGCGCGGATGCCGCCGCCGACGGCGCGCTGGGTGAGCGGGGGTGAGGGGTTGAGCGTGGCGTGGAAGTAGGGCCGGGCGGCCGTGACGGCGTAGGCGGCGCCCAGGGCGGTGGCCAGTGCCGTGGCAGGCAACGTTTGCCCGTGAAGGAACGGCGGCCGGTGCGTGCTCTCGGCGTGCCGGCCGGAGGCCCTCGTACTGGACGTGCTCGGGTCTTCGGCCGGTGCGGCGAGAGTGCGTGCCGGGCGTCGCGACGGGGCGAACGTTGCCTGTCGCGGCACTAGGACGCCGGTGGCCCGGGGCGTGCCCTCGGCCGGGCCGGAGCCCGGCAGGCCGGGGGCGGCTGCTGCCCGTCGGCCTGCCGGGAGTCGGGTGCGGCGGTGGGTGACCAGCCGGGTCAGCGCCCCCGTCGTCGCGAGGGCCGCCAGCGGGGCCAGGGCCGAGCCGCCGGTGGTCTCCCGGCGGGACACGGCCGTGACCGCGAGGGTGTGGCTGCCGAGCAGCGCGGCGGAGGGCAGGGCGGCGCGGGTGCCGCCGCCGGTGGCCGCGGCGCCCAGGAGCAGGTCGAGTCCGCGGGCGGCGGCCATGGCCGCGGGACCGGCGGGCGTGTGCTTCAGGGCGAGGTCGTAGGCCCAGACGGTCGCCGCCAGGGACGCGGCCACCGCGAGGGCGGGCCGTCCCGCGCCGGCGGCGAGCGCCAGCCCGGCGCCGGTGAGGGCACCGGCGGCGGTGAGCGCGGCGGCCGGGCGGATGCGGCCGGACGGCAGCGGGCGGTGCGGGCGCTCCACGGCGTCCTCGGCGCGGTCCGCCCAGTCGTTCAGGGCCATGCCGGCCTCGTACAGGCACACGGAGGAGCCGATCGCGAGCAGGGTCCGCGGCCCGGGGCGCGCACCGGCCGCCGCCGCGCCGGCCAGGGCGTCGCCGGGGACGGTGAAGAGGGCGGGCAGCCGGAGCAGTTCGGCCCAGGCGCCCGCGCGGCCCGCGTACGGGCGCGGGTTGCGGGAGGCGGCCTCGTCCCCGGGAACCGTCCCGCCCGTCGCCGCGCCCATCAGGGCGGACCCGGCGACGGTGAACAGCACGGGCAGCCGCAGCGGTCCGGCCCACCTGCCCGCGCAGGTCGGGCCAGCTGTCGCCGTCGGCCCGGTCGGCGCGGGTGTGGCCTTCGCCGAGGCGGTCGTGCGGCTCACCGCCGGGCCTCGCGGTCGTCGGCGCCGTCCCGCAGCCGCTCGGCGAAACGCCTCAGCTTCGTGTACTGCTCGGCCAGGGACGCGGGGCCGTCGCCGACCGGGTCCTTGAAGTAGAAGCCCAGTTCGCCCAGGGGGCCGGTCAGGCCGTTCTGCCGGGCGCGGGCGGTCAGCCGGGCCAGGTCCAGGACGAGCGGGGCCGCGAGGGCCGAGTCGCAGCCCTGCCAGGTGGTCTGGAGGACCATGCGGGTGCCGAGGAAACCGTCGAAGGCGATGTGGTCCCAGGCGGTCTTCCAGTCGCCGAGGGCGGGCACGTCGTCGATGTGCACCTGGCCCTCGGGGGTGGTGCCGAGGGTGTCGGCGAGGACGCGTTCCTTGCCGGCGTTCTTGGCGGCGGCGGCCGCCGGGTCGGCCAGGGCGGCTCCGTCGCCACCGCCCAGGAGGTTGGTGCCGGACCAGGCCCGCACGGCGAGGGCCCGCTGCGCGAACATCGGCCCGAGGACGGACCGCAGCAGTGTCTGCCCGGTCTTGCCGTCGCGGCCGGCGTACGGCAGGCCCGAGGCGGCGGCGAGCGGAGCCAGCGCCGGGTGGTGCAGGCCCGTGGAGGGGGTGAAGTTGACGTAGGGGCAGCTGGCACGCAGGGCGGCCGCCGCGTAGAGGGAGCTGGGCGGCAGGGTGCCGTCGGTGGGGGCCGGCTCGGTGGAGGCGACGTTGATCACGACGGCGCCCGCGAGGTCCCGGCGGCGCACGAAGTCGCGGATGTCGGCCGCGAACACGTCGATCCACCGGTCCCGGGTGCGGCCGGTGTCGCCGGGCGGCGGGCCGCCGGGCCTGATGTCCCGGTCGGCGGCGACGAGTTCGGCGTGCACGGCGGACGGCAGGCCGTGCGGCAGGACGCCGCCGTCGGCGAGATGCTCGGCGCGCTTGGGCAGCGGGCAGTCGTCGGTGTCGTGACCGCCGAAGACGAGGGACGACAGCGGCGGCAGACCGCAGGAGGTGAAGCCGGGCGTCTCGGTGACCATGCCGGTCGGCGGGTGGAGTCCGGCGGCGACGGCGGCGCAGCCCGCGATCGCGGTCGTGGCGACGGATCCTCGTGCGCCGATGAACCAGACGCCGAAGCGGGGGGCCGGGGTGGGGGTGGGGGTGGGGAGGGACGGTTCGGCGGACATGGGCAGCCTCCTTGTCGTACGCGAACCTGGTGCGAGCGCCGGAGGGGGACGAGCGGGGTGCCGGGCGCGGGGCCCGGCGGGACGGCGGGCGGAGGTCCGGCGTCCTCCGCCCGCCGCCGTTCCGGTCGCCCCAGGGCCTCTCGTTCGGGTCAGGCCGGGCTCGCGGGCCCTGGCACCGCCCCTCGCCGCGTTGTCGTCGGTCGCCAGGGCTCCGCCCCGACTCCCTCCTCCGCCTTGCGAGACACGGCACCGGGCCCCGCTCCCTGATCCGGCCCGACCCGAACGAAAGACCCTAGGAGCGCAGTTCCTTCAGCTGGATGTCGCGGAAGGAGACCTGGTCGCCGGCGCCGTGGTTCTGCAGGCCGATGTAGCCGTCGGTCAGGCTCCGCTCGGGGTCCTTGTTGGTGAAGTCGTTGATCTTGACTCCGTTGAGGAACACCTGGAGGCGTTCGCCCTGGACCTTGATCTCGTAGGAGTTCCACTGGCCGGGCGGGCGCAGGACCTGGTCACGGGCCTTGATGTTCGCCGACTTGAACGAGTAGACGGAGCCCGTGGTGCGGTCGGCCGCGTCCGTGGCGTCGATCTGGATCTCGTAGCCCTTGTTCACCGCGGACCAGGGGTCGTCGGAGGCCGGGAAGCCCACGAAGATCCCGGAGTTGTCGTCGCCCCGCATCTTCCAGTCGAGCTTGAGCGAGTACGACTTCAGCTCCTTGGCCTGGTACCAGAGCAGTCCCATGCCGCCCTCGGACTGCAGGGTGCCGTCCTTGACGTCGAACTTTCCGGGGCCGGCCTGCTTCCAGCCGTCCAGGGTCCGGCCGTTGAAGATCTGCCGGTAGCCCTTGTCCGGCTTGCAGTCCGCCTTCACCTGGCCGGTGGCGTACTGGAGGCCGCCGAGCAGGTGGGCCCGGAAGGCCTCGTCGGCGTACGACTCCTTGGTGTGGCCGCCGCCGGTGTAGAAGGACCGGCCGCCGCCGTAGCTCTGGCACCAGGCGATCGGGTGGTCGCCCTTCATGGTGCCGCCGCTGTAGGTCGTCTCGTCGAGGGTGGCGAGGACCTTGGCCTGCTCGCGCGGGTTGGTGCGGTAGTTGTACCACTCGTCGGTGCGCTCCCAGGTGTCGCCCAGGTGCGCGGTGGCGGGGTGGTCGTGGTCGTGGACGCGCACGGTGGCCTTCTGGACGGCCGGGTGCGAGTCGAAGTAGGCGCCGACGAGGCCGCCGTAGAACTCCCAGTCGTACTCGGTGTCGGCGGCGGCGTGGATGCCCAGGTAGCCGCCGCCGTTCCTGACGTAGTCCTCGAACGCTTTCTGCTGTTCGGCGTCGAGGACGTCACCGGTGGTGGACAGGAAGGCCACCGCGTCGTACTTGGCGAGGTTGGCGGTGGTGAACTGCCGGGCCTCCTCGGTCGCCGTGACCGAGATGCCGGCCGGGGCGCCCAGTTCCTTCAGCGCGGCGACGCCCTCCGGGATGGAGTCGTGCCGGAAGCCGGCCGTCTTCGAGAAGACCAGGACCTTCTTGCCGGCCGTGAACGGCTCGGTGGAGAACTCGAAGTCGTCGATGTCGTACAGCGCGCCCTCGCCGCCCCGGAAGACCAGGTAGATCTCCGTCGTCTTCTTCGGCAATGACCGCAGCGGCACGTCGACGTCCTGGAAGGTCTCCCAGCCGCCGGTCGGCGGGATGTACGCCGAGCCGTGGAGGGTGCCGGTGGGCGAGCCGGTGCGCAGTTCGATGAAGCCGCCCGCGCCGCCGGAGGAGGCCCGTACGGTCATCTTCTTCTGTCCGTCGAACTTGTAGGGGCTGAAGGAGATCCAGTCGCCGTCGTCGATGTCGCCGACGGTCCTGCCGCCGTTGGCGCCGGTCTTGTCGATCACCGACACGCCCTGCTGGGCGCCGAAGTGCTCGGCCTGGCGGTGCAGCGGCTGGAGCACGGTGCGGGCGGTGCCGGTCAGCGCCTCCTGGCCGTTCGCCCCGCCGTCGGTGTAACTGGCGCCGACGACACCGTAGACGTTGGCGTTGGGGTCGTGACCGCCGTCCCCGGCAGGCGGCTGGAGGGTGCCCTCGCAGCCCGTCTCACTGGTCAGTTCGTGGGCGTGGGAGTCGTGGCCGAGGCTGTAGGCGACCTTGACCCTGGAGCAGTCGATCCGCTCCTCGGGGTCGGTGACGGTCACCTTGAACGGCACGGGCTCGCCGAAGGCGGCCAGGCTGCCGTTGCCCGGAACGGTGATCTTCACCGTGGGTTCGGTGTTGCCGACCACGATCCGGACACTGGCGTTGCCGGTGTTGCCCTCGGGGTCCTTCGCGGTGAAGGTCGCGGTGTAGGTGCCGGCCTTCTTGTATCGGTGGGTGGGGGTGAGGCCCTCGCCCGTGGTGCCGTCGCCGAAGTCCCAGCCGTACGTGAGGTCCGGGGAGTCGGCGTCCTTGGCGCTGCCGGTGAACTCGACCCGCAGCCCGGCCGCGCCGGACGTCTTGTCCGCGTCGGCCTCGGCGATCGGGGAGAAGCCGTCCTCGGCGTTCTCGATGCGGTACAGCGCGGAGTCCTTGTCACCCTGGAACCAGGACAGGCCGTAGTCGAGGACGTAGAGCGCGCCGTCGGGGCCGAACTCCATGTCCATGATCTGGGTGCCGGTCCACGGGAAGTCGTTGATCTTCGCGACCGTGCCGTCGGGTCCGTCCTCGGTCTGCTCGATCCGCTTGATCCAGCGGCGGCCGAACTCGCCGGCGAAGAAGTCGCCGTCGTACGCCTCGGGGAACTTCACCGAGGAGTCGAGGTCGGGGTCGTAGCGGTAGACCGGGCCGCCCATCGGGGACTCTGAGCCGTTGCCGAACTCGGGTACGGAGCCGCCGTCGTAGGGGATCCAGGCGGCCTGCGCGGGCGGCAGGTCGACGAGGCCGGTGTTGTGCGGGGAGGTGTTCTCCGGGGCGGCGCAGTCGAACTTCTCGCCGGAGGCGCCGGTGGCGAAGTCGTAGTCGTTGTAGGCGTCGTTGTCGCCGGTGCAGAACGGCCAGCCGAAGTTGGCGGGCTTGGTGACCTTGGCGAACTCGACCTGTCCCGCCGGGCCCCGGTTCGGGTCGGCGGCGCCGGCGTCGGGGCCGTAGTCACCCACGTAGATGATGCCGGTCTTCTTGTCGATGTTCATCCGGAACGGATTGCGGAAGCCCATCGCGTAGATCTCGGGGCGGGTCTTCTCGGTGCCGGGGGCGAAGAGGTTGCCCTCCGGGACGGTGTACGAGCCGTCCTCGGCGACCTTGATGCGGAGGATCTTGCCGCGCAGGTCGTCGGTGTTGCCGGCGCTGCGGCGGGCGTCGAAGGCCGGGTTGCGGTTCGCCCGCTCGTCGATCGGCGTGAAGCCGTCGGAGGAGAAGGGGTTGGTGTCGTCGCCGGTGGACAGGTAGAGGTTGCCCTCGGCGTCGAAGGCGATGTCGCCGCCGACGTGGCAGCAGGTGCCGCGGGAGGCCGCGACGTCCAGGACCTTCTTCTCGCTGGCCGGGTCCAGTGTGCCGTTGGGGTTGAGGACGAACCGGGAGAGGCGGTTGACGCCGTCGAACTTCTTGAAGTCCTCGGCGGTGCCGGTCTCCGGGGCGTCGCCCGCGGGGGTGTCGAGGGGCGGGGCGTAGTAGAGGTAGATCGCCCGGTTGTTCTCGAAGTCCGGGTCGATGCCGACGCCCTGCAGGCCCTCCTCGTCGTGGCTGTAGACGTCGAGCTTGCCGGCGACCTTGGTGACGCCGCCCTGGTCGGTGAGGCGCAGCGTGCCGTCGCGCGAGGTGTGCAGGACGCTGCGGTCCGGGAGCACGGCGAGCGACATCGGCTCGCCCGTCTCGGGCTCGCCCTTGGCGAGCGGCACCTGCTGGAACTGCCCCTCGGCGGCTGCCGGTCCGTCGTGCTCCGGGTGGCCGGGGTGGGCGCCGGCGACGGTCGCCGGGGCGCCCACGGCCAGCAGCAGGCCGGTGAACAGGGCGAGACCGGTACGAAGTCCTGAACGACGCCTCGTGGTGTGGGTGGATGTGAGTCTGCTTCTGTGCACGAAGTCCCTCCGGGAACGGGGTGGGGCCGTACGGAACAGGTGCGAGGAGGTGTGGTGCGTGCGGTGCGTGCGGGTGCCGGGGTGCGCCGTCACCCCGGAGGCGTGGGTGTCCTGAACACATCAGGGACGGCAACCGCGTTCTTCCGGAGCTCTTCCGGAGCTCTTCCGGAGCTCTTCCGGAGCTCTTCCGGAGCTCTTCCGGAGCTCTTCCGGAGCTCTTCCGGAGCGAAGACCCCTTGGGCCGGGACCGGTCGGTCTTTTCCCCGGCCCGGGACAGGGCGGCATTCGGGCAGGCCGGGTCCGGGGACCGACGGATGTGCCGGTCTCCGTGCCCGACCTGCCGTCGGGCGCGGCTCAGCTGTTGAACGCGGCGTCGAAGGACGCGCTGGGCGGCTCGAAGTCGTAGGCCTTGAGGTGCTTCAGCGCCTCGGGGGCGCCCTGGAGCCGGTCCATGCCGGCGTCCTCCCACTCCACGGAGACCGGGCCGCGGTAGTCGATCGAGCGCAGCATCCGGAAGACGTCCTCCCAGGGGACGTCGCCGTGGCCGGCGGAGACGAAGTCCCAGCCGCGGCGCGGGTCGCCCCAGGGCAGGTGGGAGCCGAGGCGGCCGTTGCGGCCGTCGAGGCGTCTGCGAGCCTCCTTGCAGTCCACGTGGTAGATCCGGTCGCGGAAGTCCCACAGGAAGCCGACCGGGTCGAGGTCCTGCCACACGAAGTGGCTGGGGTCGAAGTTGAGGCCGAAGGCCGGCCGGCGGCCGACCGCGTCCAGCGTGCGTACGGTCGTCCAGTAGTCGTAGGCGATCTCGCTCGGGTGGACCTCGTGCGCGAACCGCACGCCCTCCGCGTCGAAGACGTCGAGGATGGGGTTCCAGCGCTCGGCGAAGTCCTCGTAACCGCGCTCGATCATGGTGTCGGGGGCGGGCGGGAACATGGCCACCAGGTGCCAGATGGCGGAGCCGGTGAAGCCGACGACGGTGTCGACGCCGAACGCGGCCGCCGCGCGGGCGGTGTCGGCGATCTCGGCGGCGGCCCGCCGCCGGACGCCCTCCGGTTCGCCGTCCCCCCAGATCCGGGCGGGCAGGATGGCCCGGTGGCGTTCGTCGATGATGGCGTCGCAGACGGCCTGGCCCACGAGGTGGTTGGAGACGGCCCAGCAGCGCAGGCCGTACTTGTCGAGCAGGGCCCGCCGGGAGTCCAGGTACGCCGGGTCGGCGAGGGCCTTGTCGACCTCGAAGTGGTCTCCCCAGCAGGCGAGTTCGAGGCCGTCGTAGCCGAAGTCGCGGGCCAGCCGGCAGACCTCCTCCAGGGGGAGGTCCGCCCACTGGCCGGTGAAGAGTGTGAACCTGCGCGGCATGCTGGAAGCCTCCTCAGTCGGCGATCGGGGTGTAGACGGAGTTCTTCTCGGCGCTCTCCTCGACCGCCGCGAGGACGCGCTGGACCTGGAGGCCGTCGGCGAAGGAGGGCTGCGGCCTGCTGCCGCCGGCGATCGCGTGGACGAGGTCGCGGGCCTGGTGGACGAAGGTGTGCTCGTAGCCGAGGCCGTGGCCCGGCGGCCACCAGCCTTCCAGGTAGGGGTGGTCGGGCTCGGTGACGAGGATGCGGCGGAAGCCGGCGTGGCTGCCGGGCTCGGTGGCGTCGTGGAACCACAGCTCGTTGAGCCGCTCCAGGTCGAAGGCCAACGAGCCGAGTTCACCGTTGAGTTCGAGGCGCAGGGCGTTCTTGCGGCCGGTGGCGTAGCGGGTCGCCTCGAAGGAGGCGAGGGCACCGGAGGCGAAGCGGCCGGTGAACACGGCGGCGTCGTCGACGGTGACCGTCCCGGTGGCAGTACCAGGATCGGTACCAGTACCAGTACCGGGACCGGTTGTGGTGCCAGTACCGCTGGCGGTGCCGCCCCCGGCGGCCAGGCCCTCGGTCGGTCCGCCGGGCAGCGGCCGCCGCCGTACGAACGTCTCGGTGAGCGCGGAGACCCCGGCCAGCCGCTCCCCCACGAGGTGCTGTGCGAGATCGACGATGTGCGCGCCGAGGTCGCCGAGGGAACCGGATCCCGCCCGTTCCCGGCGCAGTCGCCACGTGAGCGGGAACTGCGGGTCGTTGAGCCAGTCCTGGAGATACGACACCCGGACGTGCCGCAGGCGGCCGAGCCGTCCCTCGGCGACCATGCGCCGGGCCAGCGCGGTGGCGGGGACGCGACGGTAGTTGAAGCCGACCATCGACAGCCGGCCCCGTTCCGCGAACGCGGTCTCGGCGGCGCGCGCCATGGCCTCGGCCTCCTCGACCGTGTTGGCGAGGGGCTTCTCGCACAGGACGTGCTTGCCGGCGGCCAGCGCGGCGAGCGCGATCTCGGCATGACTGTCGCCGGGGGTGCAGATGTCGACGAGGTCCACGTCGTCGCGGGCGACCAGCGCCCGCCAGTCGGTCTCGGTCGTCGCCCACCCGTGCCGGTCGGCCGCCGCGCGGACGGCCGCGGCGTCACGGCCGCAGAGCGCGGTGAGCACCGGGCGCAGGGGCAGGTCGAAGACGCGGCCCGCGGTGCGCCAGCCCTGGGAGTGGGCGGCGCCCATGAAGGCGTAGCCGACCATGCCGACGCGCAGCGGCGGCTTCCCCGTACGGGCCCCGTCGGACGCTTGCGGCTGTGCCATTCGGATGTCCTCCTCGTCGTCGTGGCGGGCGGGGACGGGCCCCACCCGTGGGCTGGTCAGGCCCGTGGGGCGGGGCTCCTCACCGGAAGCCGGTGGACATGTACCGGTCCACGTTCTCCTTGTCGACGACGGCCGAGTAGCAGGTCACCGACGAAGGGATCTCGAACTCCGCGAGGCCGCCGACGCCCTTGCCCTGGCCGAGGGCACGGGCGAGGTCGATGGCGGAGGCGGCCATGGTCGGCGGGTACAGGACGGTGGCCTTGAGGACGCCGTTGTCCTGTTTGATCGCCTGGAACGCGGAGAGGGCGCCCGCCCCGCCGACCATCATGAAGTCGTCGCGCCCGGCCTGCTCGACGGCGCGCAGCGCGCCCACGCCCTGGTCGTCGTCGTGGTTCCACAGCGCGTCGAACTCCGACTGCGCCTGGAGGAGCTGGGCCATCTTCGCCTGCCCCGACTCGACGGTGAAGTCGGCTGCCTGGCGGGCCACCTTCTTGATGTTGGGGTAGTTCTTCAGGGCGTCGTCGAAGCCCTGGGTGCGCTGCTTGGTGAGTTCCAGGTTGTCCAGGCCGGCCAGTTCGACGACGCGGGCGCCGACCTTGCCCTTGAGTTTCTCGCCGATGTAGTGGCCGGCGTTCAGGCCCATGCCGTAGTTGTCGCCGCCGACCCAGCACCGGTACGCCTGGGGGGTGTTGAAGATCCGGTCGAGGTTGACGACGGGGATGCCGGCGCGCATCGCCTTCAGGCCGACCTGGGTCAGGGCCTTGCCGTCGGCGGGCAGGATCACCAGGACGTCGACCTTCTTGTTGATGAGGGTCTCGATCTGGCCGATCTGCTGGGCGGTGTCGTTGGAGCCCTCGGTGATCTCCAGGGTGACGTCGGAGTACTTCCCGGCCCGGCTCTTGGCGTTGTCGTTGATGGCGTTGAGCCAGCCGTGGTCGGCCTGCGGTCCGGCGAAGCCGATGGTGACCTGTTTGCCGGGCTTGTCGTCCGCGGCCGGCCGGGTGTCGGCGGCGGGTTCCTCGTCCTTGGGGTCGTTGCTCGTGCAGCCGGTCAGGAGGGCACCGGCCGAGGCGGCGGCGGTCCCGAGGAGCAGGCCTCGGCGACTGGTGAGGCGGCTCGGAAATCTCATCGGCTCTGGCATGGCGGTGAACCCTTTCCTCAGGTCGTGCTCGCGGTACGGCGCTGGACCAGCACGGCGGCGACGATGATCGCGCCCTTGGCGATCTGCTGGACGTCGCTCTGCAGGTTGTTGAGGGCGAAGATGTTGGTGATCGTGGTGAAGATCAGGACGCCGAGCACGGAGCCGACGATGGTGCCGCGGCCCCCGCTGAGCAGGGTGCCGCCGATGATCGCGGCGGCGATGGCGTCGAGTTCGTAGAGGTTGCCGTTGGTGTTCTGGCCCGAGCCGGACAGGACGATCAGCAGGAAGGCGGCGATGCCGCAGCACAGTCCGGACAGCAGGTAGAGGTAGAGCCGCTGGCGGCGCACGTCGATGCCGGCCAGGCGGGCGGCTTCCGCGTTGCCGCCGACCGCGACCGTGCGCCGGCCGAAGGTGGTGCGGTTCAGCACGAGCCAGCCGATGACCGTCACGACGGCGAAGACCATGACGAGGGGCGGCACGCCGAGGACGTACGCGTCGCGCTCGCCGAGGTCGAGGATGCCGTCGGAGGTGACGATCTGCGTCTTGCCGTCGGTGATCTGCAGCGCGAGTCCGCGGGCGGAGGCCAGCATCGCGAGGGTGGCGATGAACGGGACCATTCCGCCGTAGGCGATGAGGAGGCCGTTGACGAGGCCGCAGCCGAGGCCGACGAGGACGGCGGTGAAGAGGATGCCTCCGAAGCCGTACTCCTGGGTGGCGAGCGTGGTGGCCCACACGGAGGCGAGGGCGACGATGGCGCCGACGGAGAGGTCGATGCCGCCGGAGGTGATGACGAAGGTCATGCCGACCGTGACGACGCCGATCACCGAGGCCTGGGTGAGGACGAGTTGGAGGTTGCGGGTGTCGAGGAACTCGTCGGGCCTGGTGATGCCGCCGATCACGACGAGGACGGCGAGGACGCCGAGCAGCGACAGGGTGCGGACGTCGGCGCGGGCCATCAGGCCCCGCCAGGCCGGGGGTTGGGCCGGGGGCATCTTGTCGGTGCTGTCGCGCGGCGGGGAGACGGGCTGCGTCATGACGCCGGACTTCCTTCCATGACGAGGTCGAGTACGCGGTGTTCGTCCAGTTCGCGGGCGGGCGCGGTGTGGACCACGCGTCCCTCCCGGAGCACCAGGACCCGGTCGGCGAGGCCGAGGACCTCCGGCACCTCGCTGGAGACGAGCAGCACGGCGAGGCCTTCGTCGGCCAGTCGGCGGACGACCGCGTACAGCTCGGCGCGGGCGCCGACGTCGACCCCTCGGGTGGGTTCGTCGAGCAGCAGGACGCGGCAGCCGCGCAGCAGCCAGCGGGCCAGGACGGCCTTCTGCTGGTTGCCGCCGGACAGGGTCCGTACCGGTGCGGACGGGTTGTCGGGGCGCAGCGACAGTTCACGGGTCGCCGCGCGGGCCGCGCCCCGTTCGGCGCCG
Source organism: Streptomyces sp. NPDC017202 (assembly GCF_044331705.1). Taxonomy (NCBI): domain Bacteria; kingdom Bacillati; phylum Actinomycetota; class Actinomycetes; order Kitasatosporales; family Streptomycetaceae; genus Streptomyces; species Streptomyces sp. NPDC017202. The sequence goes on from NZ_JBIRNP010000003.1 coordinate 296,275, forward strand.
CGGTCGATCCAGCCGCCGCGCGAGAAGCGGGAGAGGGAGGAGACGGAGACGTTGCGGGTGACGGACTCCAGCATCAGCAGGGCCTGGGCCTTGCGTTCCTCGGGGGCGAGGCCCAGGCCGGCGCGTACGGCGGCCCGCACGCTGCCCGGCCGCAACGGCTTTCCGTCCACCACGACGTGACCGGCCGTGGGTCGACGGGCGCCGTAGACCGTCTCCAGGATCTCGGAGCGGCCGGAGCCGACCAGCCCGGCGAGTCCGACGATCTCCCCCGGCCGCAGGTCGAGGTCGAGCGGCTCGAACTCGCCCTCCCTGGCCAGCCCGCGCACCTCCAGCAAGGGCTTCCCGCCCGTCGCCGGCACGCCGGCCGCGCGCCGTTCGGGGAAGACGTACTCGACGTTGCGGCCCGTCATCAGCGCGACGACCTCGCGGGTGGGTGTCGACTTCGCGGGCAGCCCGCCGGCCACCGCCCGGCCGTCCTTGAGCACCGTGACCCGGTCGCCGATGCGGCGGATCTCCTCCAGGCGGTGGGAGATGTGGACGACGGCCACACCCTCCGCCGTCAGGTCACCGACGATGCGGAAGAGGTTGTCGACCTCGTCCGGGTCGAGGGCGGCGGACGGTTCGTCCATCACGATCAGCCGGACGTCGTGGGAGAGGGCCCGCGCCATGGAGACGACCTGCTGCTGGGCCGCGGACAACTCCCCCACCGGAGCGGCCGGATCGATCTCCGTGTGCCCGAGCCGCCGCAGCAGGGTCTCCGTCGCCCGACGGGCCGTCCTGGTGCGGACGACGAATCCCGCGGCGGTGGGTTCGTGGCCGAGGTGGACGTTCTCCGCCACCGACAGGTGCTCCACCAGGTCGAGTTCCTGGTAGATGGTGGCGATGCCGAGGCGCATGGCGGCGATCGGCGAGCGCAGGGTGACCGGTTCGCCGCGCCAGCGGATGGTGCCGCCGTCGGGCTGGTGGGCACCGGCCAGCACCTTGATGAGGGTGGACTTGCCGGCCCCGTTCTGACCGAGCAGGCAGTGCACTTCACCGGCCTGGACGTCGAGGTCGACGCCGTCCAGGGCCCGGACGCCGGGGAACGACTTGGTGATGCCGGACATGCTGAGCAGCGGTGGTTCTGGTGCCATGTGGATTCCCCTCGGCGGGCGTGCGGGCCGGAGTCAGGGCAGAACGCCAGGAATCGGGCGCTCTTGAGGTGGCGCGGGGCAGGCGAGAGCGAGGCGGAGCGGGGCGGAGCAGGGCGCTGTGCCGGTGGTGCCGTACGAAGCGGGCTGGCGGGTTCGTCGGAGGACTGGGGCGGACGGCCGGTGCGAACGGAGTGGCTGCGCGGGTGAGAACAGGTCGCCGGTGCGAACGGAGTGGCTACGCGGGTGAGAACAAGTGGTCGCTGATGAGGCGGGCCGCGCCGATCACTCCGGCGGTGGGGCCCAACTCGCCCAGGACGATGGGCAGATTGCCGGTCGCCAGGGGCAGCGACTGGCGGTAGACCTGGGTGCGGATGGCGGCCAGCAGGGTGTGGCCGAGGCCGGTCACCCCGCCGCCGATCACGACCAGGCCGGGGTTGAAGAACGAGACGAGTCCGGCGATGACCTGACCGACCCGGTTGCCGCCCTCACGGATCAGGTCGAGGGCGGTGGCGTCGCCCGCGGCCGCCGCGGCGGCGACGTCGACGGCGGTGAGGCCGCCGTTCGTCTCCAGCCGTGCCGCGAGTTCCGCCGACAGACCCTGCTGGGCCGCTTCCACGGCGTCACGGGCCAGCGCCGCGCCGCTGAAGTAGGCCTCCAGGCAGCCACGGTTGCCGCAGGCGCAGGGCCGGCCGTCGGGCACCACCTGGATGTGCCCGATGTCGCCCGCGCTGCCGGTGGTGCCGCGGTAGACCTGCCCGCCGACGACGATGCCGCAGCCGATGCCGGTGCCGATCTTGACGCACAGGAAGTCGGCGACGGTGCGGGCGACGCCCGCGTGCTGCTCCCCCATCGCCATGAGGTTCACGTCGTTGTCGACCATGACCGGGCAGCCGAGTTCCTGGCTGAGCGCCTCCCGCACGGGGAAGCCGTCCCAGCCCGGCATGATCGGCGGCGCGACCGGTACGCCTTCGGGGAAGCGGACCGGGCCGGGGACGCCGATGCCGGCGCCGTCGAAGCCCTCGGCGAGTCCCGTCGCCTTCAACTTCGCCGCCATGGCGAGCACTTGCTCGAAGACCACGACCGGTCCCTCACGTACGTCGAGGGGCTGGTTGAGGTGTCCGAGCGTCTCCAGTTCGGCGTTGGTGACGGCGACGTCGACCGAGGTCGCGCCGATGTCCACGCCGAGGAAACGGAGTTGGGGATTGAGCCGGACGTTGTGCGAACGGCGGCCGCCGCGCGAGGCGGCGAGCCCGTCGGCCACGACCAGCCCCGTCTCCAGCAGCCGGTCCACCTCCACGGCCAGTTTGGACCGCGAGAGGTCGACCTGATCGCCGAGCTGTGCACGGGAGTTGGGACCTCCGTCGCGCAGCAGCCGCAGCAGCCGGGCCTGATGCGCGTTCGCGGGTCGTGCCGTCATGCGTCTCACGAACCCCTCCCCGCCTCGATCGGCCGCCTGGTGTCCTGCTTTCGAGGGGAACGTAGCAGCGGTTGCCGGGAGTGGGAAGAAGTCGTGCACGGATTGCCGTCAACTTTCTCCACTCACTGGACAAAGAAGTGCCCCGCGGCGTGTCGAGGGCACGCAGCGCGGGGCACGGGTGCGCGGGCGCACGGAGGCAGGGGGACAGCAGGGCCGGTCGGGGTGCCGTCCGGGCGCGGCCACGGGTGCCGTCCGGGCGCGGGCACGGGGCGAATCCGGGCGCGGGCACGAGGCCGGTCCGGGTGCCGTCCGGGCGCGGGCACGGCGCCCGGCTACGCCCCCCGGCGGGCGCCGCGGATCACTGCGGGCGGGGCAGGGCAGGGCCGGGCGGGGCCGACCGCGTCACGCCGCACGCCGCCGCCCGGATCCGCGCCACCCCCCGTCACGGGCAGCGGACGACCTGCCCCGCGTACGACAGGTTGCCGCCGAAACCGAACAGCAGGACCGGATCACCGCTGGAGATCTCGCCCCGCTCCACCAGCTTGGAGAAGGCGAGCGGGATGCTCGCCGCAGAGGTGTTGCCCGATTCGGTGACGTCGCGCGCGACCACGGCGTTGACGGCGCCGATCTTCGCCGCGAGGGGCTCGATGATGCGCAGGTTCGCCTGGTGCAGCACGACGGCGGCCAGGTCCTCCGGGGCGAGGCCGGCCCGCTCGCAGGCCTGCCGGGCGAGCGGCGGCAGCCGGGTGGTGGCCCACCGGTAGACGCTCTGCCCCTCCTGCGCGAACCGGGCCGGCTGCCCCTCGATGCGCACGGCATGCCCCATCTCGGGCACCGACCCCCACAGCACGGGCCCGATCCCGGGCTCGGTCCCGACGGGGCAGGCCTCGACCACGGCGGCGCCCGCCCCGTCGCCGACGAGGACGCAGGTGGTGCGGTCGGTCCAGTCGGTCACCTCGGACATCTTGTCGGCGCCGATGACGAGCGCGCGGGTCGCGGCGCCCGCGCGGATCGTGTGGTCGGCGGTGGCGAGTGCGTGGGTGAACCCGGCGCACACCACGTTGACGTCCAGCGCGGCCGGCCCGGGGATGCCGAGCCGGGCGGCGACCCGGGCGGCCATGTTGGGCGAGCGGTCCACGGCGGTGGAGGTGGCGACCATGACCAGGTCGATGTCCGCGGGGGTGAGACCGGCCGCCGCGAGCGCCTTGGCGGCGGCGTGCCCGGCCAGCTCGTCCACCGGCTCGTCGGGACCGGCGATGTGGCGCGTGCGGATGCCCACCCGGCTCCTGATCCACTCGTCATTGGTGTCGACCAGTTCCGCCAGGTCCTCGTTGGTGAGTACCTTGGCGGGCTGGTAGTGACCGACGGCGGTGATGCGCGAGCCGTTCATTGGGGGGTCCCCCTCGTTGCCTTGGGTAGCGGGACCCACCAGTCTGATCAGTGACTCACGGGTACGCGGGTACGTGAAGCGACAGGAAACCCGCACCGGGCTTGTCGGCTTCCCGCTATCCCCTGACGACGGTGTGCGCGTGCCGCGGCACATGCCGCAACCCGACGCCGCGCGTGCAGGACAATGAGATCGTGAGGGTCACCTCGCGGCACGGCGGTCCGGTGACCCACGGCGACTTCCGCATCAAGGGCCTTTCGGCCACCAGCACGTACAGAACCGGGGCTGACGACATGGGACGAGTCACCGAACGACGCAAGGTGCTCCGCATCCGCGACGGAGCGGTCTCCAGCCGCCCGGACACGCTGGTCGCGGAGGAGCCGCTGGAGATCCGCCTCAACGGCAGACCCCTCGCCATCACCATGCGCACGCCCGGCGACGACTTCGCCCTGGCCGCCGGGTTCCTGGTCAGCGAAGGCGTCCTGGCGGAGGGGTCCGACCTGCAGAACATCGTCTACTGCGCCGGAGCGACCGTGGACGGGTCGAACACGTACAACGTCGTCGACGTACGGACCGCACCCGGCGTCACCGTTCCCGACATCACCCTCGAACGGAACGTCTACACGACCTCGTCCTGCGGCCTGTGCGGCAAGGCCAGCCTGGACGCGGTGCGTACGACGACCCGCTGGCCCGTCGCCGACACTCCCCCGCTCCGTATCTCACCGGAACTCCTCGCCGTCCTCCCCGACCGGCTGCGCGCGTCCCAGCGCGTCTTCGACAGCACCGGCGGTCTGCACGCGGCGGCCCTGTTCTCCGAGGACGGCGAGCTGCTGGACGTCCGCGAGGACGTCGGCCGGCACAACGCGGTCGACAAGCTGGTCGGCCGCGCCCTCCAGAACGGCGGCCTGCCCTTGTCCCGGGCGATCCTGCTCGTGTCGGGCCGGGCCTCGTTCGAGCTGGCCCAGAAGGCCGTGATGGTGGGCATCCCGGTACTCGCGGCGGTGTCGGCGCCGTCCTCCCTCGCGGTGGACCTGGCGGCGGAGACGGGACTGACGCTGGTGGGCTTCCTGCGGGGTACTTCCATGAACGTGTACGCGGGCGAGGACCGCATCGCCCTGCGGACGGCGGCCGCGCGGGGCTAGGGCGTGTTTCGTCCGGATCATGCCGGGCGCGCGGTGTCCCGTCTCACCGCCGGTCCGTCCCCGGGTCGGGGGCCGAGGAGCGTGCCGCCGGCGCCGCCGCCACGGCGTCGGCCGCCGCCGTCTCCGCGCTCGCCTCGGCCCGCGCCTCCGGGTCGTGCGAGCGGCGCTTGGCGATGACCGCGCAGACCATGAGCTGCATCTGGTGGAACAGCATCAGCGGCAGCACGGCGAGGGAGGCGTGCGCGCCGAACAGGACGCTCGCCATGGGCAGGCCGGAGGCCAGGGACTTCTTGGACCCGGCGAACTGGATCGCGATCCGGTCCGCGCGGTCGAACCGCAGCGCCTTCGCGCCGTACCAGGTCAGCGCGAGCATCACGGCGAGCAGTACGGCCTCGACGACCAGCAGTGCGGCGAGCCGGGCCGGGCTGACCTGGTGCCAGATGCCCTGGACCATGCCCTCGCTGAACGCGGTGTAGACGACGAGGAGGATCGAGCCGCGGTCGACGTAACCGAGGACCTTCCGGTGCCGGGCGACGAACCCGCCGATCCAGCGGCGCAGCACCTGTCCCGCCACGAAGGGCACGAGCAGTTGCAGCACGATCTTCACGAGGGAGTCCGCGGAGAAGCCGCCGCCGCTGTCGCCGAGCAGGGCGGCCGCGAGCAGCGGTGTCACGACGATGCCGACCAGGGAGGAGAAGGAGCCGGCGCAGATCGCGGCGGGCACGTTGCCGCGGGCGATCGAGGTGAAGGCGATCGAGGACTGGATGGTCGACGGGACCAGGGTCAGGAACAGCAGCCCTTGGTGGAGGGGCTGTGTGAGGAGCACCGGGACGAGGCCTCGGGTGGCCGTGCCGAGCAGCGGGAAGATCACGAAGGTGCAGGCGAGGACGGTGAGGTGCAGGCGCCAGTGCTTGAGTCCGTCGAGCGCCTCCCGGGTGGACAGGCGGGCGCCGTACAGGAAGAACAGGAAGGCGATCGCGGCCGTGGAGGCGCCGGAGGCCACGTCGGCGGCGGCGCCGCGGGCCGGCAGGAGCGCCGCGAGGCCGACCGTCCCGAGCAGCAGCAGGATGTACGGGTCGATCGGCATCCGGCTCGGCCGGCGCAGGCGTTTCACGGTGCTCCACTTGCTCGTTCGTACGGGTGCCGTGGGGCGGGAGGGCCCCCGTCCATCGTCCTCCCCGGCCCCGTGATCGGGAATCCGGTACACCGCTCTCACTGTGATCGCACGGCGTGATGACCGGTACGGTGGCCGGTGTGTACGAGCCGTCTCAGCTGCGCACCTTCCTGGCGGTCGCCCAGACCCTGAGTTTCACGCAGGCCGCCCGGCGGCTGGGGCTGCGCCAGTCGACCGTCAGCCAGCACGTGCGCCGCCTGGAGGACGCCGCGGGGCGGACGCTGTTCACCCGGGACACGCACTCGGTGGAGCTGACCGAGGACGGCGAGGCGATGCTGGGTTTCGCGCGCCGGATCCTGGAGGTGCACGAGCAGGCGACGGCGTTCTTCACGGGAACGCGGCTGCGGGGCCGGCTGCGCTTCGGCGCGTCCGAGGACTTCGTGCTGACGCGGTTGCCGGAGATCCTGGAGGGCTTCCGGCACGACCACCCGGAGGTCGACCTGGAGCTGACGGTGGAGCTGTCCGGCACGCTGCACGAGCGGCTCGCGGCCGGGAAGCTGGACCTGGTGCTGGCCAAGCGGCGCCCCGCGGACCCGCACGGCGAACTGGTCCGGCACGACGAGCTGGTGTGGATCGGCGCGGACCGGCTGCGGCTGCACCCGGACCGGCCGGTGCCGCTGATCGTCTTCCCGCCGCCGGGGATCACCCGTGCCCTGGCCCTGGAGGCGCTGGAGCGGCAGGGGCGGGCGTGGCGGATCGTGTGCACGAGCGGCAGCCTGAACGGGCTCATCGCGGCGGCCCGGGCGGGCCTGGGCGTCATGGCGCACTCGCGGGGTCTGATCCCGCCGGGCCTGGTGCGGGTCCCGGAGCGGGCGGGCCTGCCCGAACTGGGCCGGGTGGAGTTCGTCCTGGTGCACGGGCGGCGGCGGACGGCGGCGCAGGGGGCGGCGGACGCCCTGGCGGCGGCGATCCTGGCGGGCGGCGACCGCCTGCACCGGCGCGGCCCCCGCCCGGCGGACGCGGACCGGGCGCGCGAGCGACCCTAGGGTCTTTCGTTCGGATCATGCCGGGCTCGTGGGGTCCGGCATGATCCGAACGAAAGACCCTGGGCGTATCGATCACGAGAGTCGTCGACACCGGCGGGCCGCCGGCTCCTCGCGCCGGGTCCCGGCGGCGTAAGCGGGTCGGGCAGATTCGGTGGAGATTACGGGACCGAAACTTACTCTTCCGTCAGTTTCCTGTCCGACCCTTCCGCATGTGAGCCCATTTTCCGGCACTGACCAGCGCGGACGAGGACATCGCCCGCTTTCCGACCCCCTCCCGTGCCGCGCGGGCGTGGGGTAGCTTTCACGGCGCTGTGCGGCCATGGGAAGCGGGGTGCGGGGTTTGCGCGAGTTCACCAACCCTCCGTCGGCGTCGGCACCGCCAGTGGGCGGTCTGGCCGACGTCGTCTTCGAGCACGCCCGGAACGACCCGCGGCACGTGGCGCTGGGCCGCAAGGACGAGCGGGGCGACTGGCGGGACGTGACCTCCGCCGAGTTCCGCGACGAGGTCCTCGCCCTCGCCAAGGGGCTCCTCGCCGAGGGCGTCCGGTTCGGCGACCGCGTGGCGATCATGTCCCGCACCCGCTACGAGTGGACCCTCTTCGACTACGCCCTGTGGACCATCGGCGCGCAGGTCGTCCCCGTCTACTCGACCTCCTCGGCCGAGCAGTGTTTCTGGATGCTGCACGACTCCGAGGTCACCGCCGCGGTCGTCGAGCACGAGGACCACGCGATGACCATCGCCACCGTCATCGACCGCCTCCCCCGCCTGCGCCGGCTGTGGCAGCTCGACGCCGGGTGCGTGCAGGAGCTGTACGACGCCGGCGCCTCCGTCGAGGACGAGGTGGTGCACCGGCACCGGGAGGCGGTGACCCCCGAGTCGACCGCGACGGTCATCTACACGTCGGGGACGACCGGCCGCCCCAAGGGCTGTGTCATCTCGCACGGCAACTTCATGTTCGAGGCGGACACCGTCATCGAGCGCTGGGAGCCGGTGTTCCACTCCCGCAAGGGCGACGAGGCGGCGACCCTGCTGTTCCTGCCGCTCGCGCACGTCTTCGGCCGGATGGTGCAGATCGCCGCGATCCGCGGCCGGGTCCGCTTCGGCCACCAGCCCCAGCTGCAGGCCTCCGCCCTGCTGCCCGACCTGGCCGCGTTCCGGCCGACGTTCTTCCTCGCCGTGCCGTACATCTTCGAGAAGGTCTTCGACGCGGCGCGCCGCAAGGCCGAGCGGGAGGGCAGGGGCGGGGTGTTCGAGAAGGCCGTCGAGGTGGCGGTGGACCACGCGGAGGCCGTCGAGGCGAAGGCGTGGGGCATCGGGCCGGGCCCCTCGGCGGGCCTGCGCGTGCAGCACCAGCTGTTCGACAAGCTCGTCTACTCCAAGGTGCGCGCGGCCATGGGCGGCCGGGTCCGGCACGCCATGTCCGGCGGCTCGGCGATGGACCGCAGGCTCGGCCTGTTCTTCGCCGGCGCGGGCGTGCAGATCTACGAGGGCTACGGCCTGACCGAGACCACCGCGGCCGCCACCGCCAACCCGCCCGGACGCACCCGCTACGGCACCGTCGGCCAGGCCGTCCCCGGCACGAGCGTGCACATCGCGGAGGACGGCGAGATCTGGCTGCGCGGCGACAACGTCTTCCAGGGCTACCTCAACAACCCCAAGGCCACCGACGAGGCGCTGCAGGACGGCTGGCTCGCCACCGGCGACCTGGGTTCCCTCGACGAGGACGGCTACCTCACCATCACCGGCCGCAAGAAGGAGATCCTCGTCACCTCCGGCGGCAAAAGCGTTTCACCGGGCCTGCTGGAGGAACGTGTGCGGGACCACCCGCTGGTGAACCAGTGCATCGTCGTCGGCAACGACCGGCCGTTCGTCGCCGCCCTGGTCACCCTCGACCAGGAGGCCGTCGAACACTGGCTCCAGATGCGCGGCGAACCGCAGCCGGCCCCCGCCGATCTGGTGCGCGACCCGGACCTGGAGGCGGAGGTGCGCCGGGCCGTGGTGACGGCGAACACGCTGGTCTCCCAGGCCGAGTCGATCCGCACCTTCCGCATCCTCGCCCAGCCGTTCACCGAGGAGCACGGTCTGCTGACCCCGTCCCTGAAGCTGAAGCGCAGGGCTATCGAGAGCACGTACGCCGACGAGGTCGACGCGCTGTACCGGACGTGACCCCCGGCCGACGGATTCCGGGGTCAGGAATGCATGACGCCCCGTGATCGTTGACCATGGGAGTACCACTTGACGGACAACCGAAGGATCAAGAGCTCGTGAGCAGCAAGGTCCCCCCGATCATCCTGAACAACGGCGTCGAGATGCCCCAGCTGGGCTTCGGCGTCTGGCAGGTGCCGGACGACGAGGCCGAGCAGGCGGTGGCCACCGCGCTGGAGGCCGGGTACCGCAGCATCGACACAGCGGCGATCTACGGCAACGAGGAGGGCACCGGCAAGGCGCTCGCCGCCTCGGGCGTGGCCCGCGAGGACCTCTTCGTCACCACCAAGCTCTGGAACAGCGACCAGGGGTACGACGCGACGCTCCGCGCGTTCGACGTCTCGCTGGAGAAGCTGGGCCTCGACCACGTCGACCTGTACCTGATCCACTGGCCGCTGCCGGCCCGCGGTTCCTACGTCGACACCTACAAGGCGTTCGAGAAGCTCCTCGCGGACGGCCGCACGCGGGCCATCGGCGTCTCGAACTTCCTGCCGGAGCACCTGGAGCGGCTGATCGCCGAGACCTCGGTCGTCCCCGCGGTCAACCAGATCGAGCTGCACCCGCACCTCCAGCAGCACGCCTCGCGCGAGTTCCACGCGGAGCAGGGCATCGCCACCGAGGCCTGGTCCCCGCTGGGCCAGGGCAAGGGCCTCCTGGAGGTGCCGGCGATCGTCGCCATCGCCCGCAAGCACGACCGCACCCCGGCCCAGGTCGTGCTGCGCTGGCACCTCCAGATCGGCAACGTCGTGATCCCGAAGTCCGTGACGCCGTCGCGGATCAAGGAGAACATCGAGGTGTTCGACTTCAGCCTGGACACCGAGGACCTGGCCGCGATCAGCGCGCTGAACGAGGACCGGCGCATCGGTCCCGACCCGGCCACGTTCGACATCGGCTGAGCCCGCACCGGCTGAGCCCGCACGTCCGGGACGGCACGGCCGGGCCCGCGGCCCGCATGCCCCGGAGGGCGCCCCTGATGTCGGGGGGCGCCCTCCGGCGCGTCAGTTGGGCTGTCCGAGCGGGCGTACGACGACGGTGTTGACGTCGACCCCCTCGGGCTGGCGGATCGCCCACACCACGGAGTCGGCGATCTGGTCGGCGGTCAGCAGATGCCCGGGCGGCAGGCTGCCGTAGCTGTCCCAGAACGGGGTCTCCACCCGGCCCGGCGCGACCAGGGTGACGCCGACGCCCCACTCGGTGACCTGCCGGCGGGTGTTCTCGGCGAGACCGGTGACCGCCCACTTCGTCGCCCCGTAGAGGTTGCCCGGAGTGGGCACGAAGCCGGCGACGCTGCCGATCAGCACGATCCGGCCGCGGGTCTCCCTGAGCGCGTCCACGGAGGCGCGGACGAGGAAGGCGGGCCCCAGCACATTGGTCAGGACCATGTCGGTCCAGCCGGCGGGGTCGCCGTCGGCGACGGAGTCGTGGGTGGCCGTGCCGGCGTTGGCGACGACCGTGTCCAGCCGGCCGAATTCCTTGAGCGTACGGTCGACCGCCGACTGGACGTGGTCGTAGTCGGACGTGCTGCCGACGACCGTCAGCAGCCGCTCCGGCTCGCCCAGTTCCGCGGCGAAGGCGCGCAGCCTCTCCTCGCCGCGGCCCGTGACGGTGACCCGGTACCCCGCGTCCAGCAGGCGCCGCGCGACGGCGGCGCCGATGCCGCTGCCGCCGCCGGTGATGAGGGCGACGGGTGCGGCCGTCGTGTCCGGAGAGCTGTTCATGGTGGGTCCCCCCTGTGCGTTGCGCGAACGGCACGGAGTCCATCACTTGAAGTGCTCTCCAAGTCAAGTCCCTTCCGCCAAGTCCCTTTCGACCAAGTCCCTTTCGACTAGACCGACTTGACCGCGGTGTGCACCGAGTGGGCGGCCAGCACGAACACGTCCGGCCGGTGGTGCACGCCCCCCGGGTCCTGCGGGTCGAGCAGCCGGTCGAGCACGGCCCGGTCGTCCGCGTCGAGCGTGTCGCCGAAGACGTCCCGGAGCCGGCCCAGGGAGGCGGCGATGTAGGCGCGGGCCCGGTCGGAGGCCGGGGCCGGCAGGTCGAGCAGGAAGCTGCGGGTGCGGGTGTGCTTCAGGCCCGCGGCGCTCAGCAGCGCGGCCCAGTCCTCGGTCTCCTCGACGGCTCCGGGCAGGTCGGCGCGCATTTGGGCGAACCACTCGGCCTCCAGCGCGTCGAGCCGTGCCTCCAGGCCGGGGCGGCCGAATCCGAGGTCGCGCGGCAGGAACCGGCTCGGCAGACCGCCCTCCATGAGGGCCAACGTGCCGCCGGGCGCCAGCCGTTCGGCGAACGCGGCGAGGGCGGCGCGCTGGTCGCCCAGGTGGTGCAGGCTGCGGCCGGCCCAGATCAGGTCGGCGGGGTAGTCCAACTCGTCAAGAACTTGGGGCAGTTCACCGGTCAGCGTGCCGAAGCGGTCGGCGTACCCGAGTCGGCCGGCCCGCGCCTGCGCCCGCTCGAGGAGCGGTCCGGAGCCGTCGACGGCCATGACCCGTGCGCCGGGGAACACCTCGGCGAAGAGACAGGACACCACACCGGGGCCGCTGCCCGCGTCGACGATCAGCCCCGGTTCGGTCACCTCTTTCCCGAGCCAGGACAGGGCCTTCTCGTACAGCGGCGTGAACAGCTCGGCCTGGGCCTCCAGATGCGGGGCCATCTCGGCCCAGTCGATCTCGGTGCCGTTCCCGTGCCCGTGTCCATGCCCGTGCCCGTGTCCGTGCCCGTTCGTGTGTCCCGGGCCGTCGTGCCCGTGCTGCTGGTGCTGTTCGTGCTGTTCGTGCTGTTCGTGCGCCATGGTGGTCAGCCTCTCGTCCGTGGTGCCGACAGCGTGCGCCGACGCACCGGTCGGAGGCCATCTCTGTTGCCGGGACGGCAAAAAACCGGCAACCGGTTTCCCGGGGACCGCTGGTTCCCGGGGACCGCTGGTTCCCGGGGACCGCCGACCGGCCGCTCCCGGTGGACGGGAGCGGCCGGTACCGCGCCGGGGGCCGGGTGGCGCACCCCCGACGGGTCACGCGGTTACGGCAGCGGCGGGTAGGCGTTCTGCATCAGCTGCTGGAACTGGGCGGAGAACCAGTGGCCGGAGATCGGCGCGTTCGCCAGGGCGCCCGACATGTTGTTGTTGTTGCGCGGGTTGCCCGTGTACGTGGGGTCGCACATCCGGTCGAAGCCCTTGCCCTCGTCGTTCGAGATGGCACTGCTGGCACCGTCGGACTCGCCCGGCGGCTTGACCCAGACGTAGGCGTCGATCCCGGCGGCCGGAGCGGCCTGCGGGCGTTCGCCGAGGCCGGCACCGGCCTGGTTGCACCAGTTGCCGGTGTTGAGGCGGCGGTCGTAGCGGCCGCCGTCGACGTAGGTGTCGACGCTGGTCGTGGCGCCCGGTCCGGCGGGCCGGGCGGTGCCGCCCCAGCCGTTGCGGGAGGTGTCGATCAGCATGCCGATGTTGGAGTTGAAGCCGGCGGTGACCAGCTGGTTGCGGAAGGCCTGGGCGTAGGACAGCTCGTCGACGTAGCGGTTCCAGTCGACCCACTTCGACTCGCGGACCGACTTGCCGGCCACGTTGTCGTTGATGGAGAAGTTGTTCTCCTTCAGGGCGCTGTAGTTCGCCGTGTTGGTGATGAAGCCGTGGACGTCGTTGACGGTGGCGCCCTCGGTGGTCGCCGCCTCCTTCATCAGGGCCGCGCTGGGGGCGAAGTTGTCGTCCCAGCCGAGCCAGCCGTGGTGTCCGGCGTCGACGTAGTTGTAGACGTTGGGCACGTCACCGAGCTTGTTCAGGGCGTAGCCGACGCCCTTCTGGTAGTTGCCGTTGGCCTTCATCACGTCGCACTGCGGGGTGGCCGTCACGCGGCCGCCGGTGTTGGTGACGAGGTTGGGCAGCGAGTCGATCTCGACGGTGTTGACGATGCGCAGCCCGGCGTACTTGGAGTCGGCCATGATGGCCTTGATCGGGTCGATGTACTGCGTCTTGTACTTGTCGATCTCCGTCGGGCCCAGCTCGCCGTTGGAGGCGAGGGCCGCGCAGTCCCGTCCGGGCAGGTTGTAGATGACGAACTGGACGACGAGCTCGCCGGAGCCCTTCTGCTTCAGCGCCTCGTCGAGGTGGGCGCGCAGGCCCATCTTGCCGTTGGCGCCGTTGATCGCGGCGATGCGGTCGAGCCAGACGGCGGTGGGCTGGTTGGAGACGCGGCTGCCGCCGGGTTCGGCCGCGGCGTTCGCCGACCACTCGGGGTTCACGTACACCTTGGCACCGGCGTAGGGGTTGTCGACCCTGGTGCCGGGGGTGCCGGGATCGGTCGGGCCGGGGTCCGTCGGACCGGGGTCGGTGGGGCCGCCGCCGTCGACGTTGCAGGTGACGCCGTCGAGGGTGAACGTCGTCGGGAGCGCGTTACTGCCGCTGTAGGTGCCCTGGAACCCGAAGCTGGTGGAAGCGCCCGTCGCCAGCGTGCCGTTGTAGCTCTCGTTGGCGGCGGTGACGGCCGTGCCGGACTGGGTGACCTTCGCGCTCCAGGCGTTGGTGACCTTCTGGTTCCCGGCGTACGACCACTTCACGGCCCAACTCGACTTGGCGGCCGAGTTGTTGGTGACGGTCACGTTGGCGGTGAAGCCGGTGCCCCAGTCGTTCTGCACCTTGTAGTCCACCGTGCACGGTACGGCGGCGATGCCGGCGTCACCGGGGACGACGGCGAGCGCCGTCCCGGAGGCACCGGCGACCAGCGCCAGCGCGGCGAGTATCGCAGTTCTGCTACGGCTCATGAGTGCGGGATTCCTTCTCGGTCGCGAGTGTGGGGTGACGCGCTTTTCCCTGGGGGTCGTGGTCGTGGGGTGGTACCGGGGTCAGCCGTTCGGGGCGCGCGGACGATCACGCGACCCGATGCCGTACGCGGTGGATGTCCCGTCGTGGTGCGAGATCGGGGACGGACCGACGGAGCCCGGTCGGCGGCGGGGGCGCGTGGGGAGTTCCGACGGCCCTCGTCGGCACGGGAGTCGACGCCGTACGGCTGCCGGGCGGTGAGGCCGCCCGTGGGACCGGCCGGCCCGCACCTCAGCCACTGGCCGGGGTGGTCGGGGCAGGCGATCCACCGGCGAGGACCACGCGGTCGGCACCGGTCGGTGCCGGTCGACCGTACGGCGTCGACCGGATCCTGTACACACCACCGGCAGGACGGCGCCCGGGGCGAGGACGACCGTGCCGGCGACGGCTAAAAGTACTGAACGCGGGGGGTGTCGCATGAGCGAGTCCTCACAGCTCGGGCACGTCGGTACGGACGCGTCGACTGATGGAACCGCTCCCACTGGTGCCAATGAAGCTAGCGCCAAGTGTCGGCAAAGAACAGAGGGTTGCTGACTTTCTCTCAACCTTGCATGTCGAACATTTTCGACTCTTCAAGCACCTTGACCGCCTCCACCCACGTCCCCACTATGGGAGCGCTCCCACTGGTTCAAGGCTTGTTGCTCCTCCCCACTTCTCCGAGCCGCAAGGAGGAACCGGCACCATGGATCCCTCACGCAGACGCCGCACGGCGCGGCGACTGTGGACCGCCGTCCTGGCGGCCCTCGCGCTCCCCCTGGCCATGCTGGGCACCAACACGACTCCGGCCCAGGCCGCGGCACTTCAGTGCAGCGTCGACTACAAGACGAACGACTGGGGGTCCGGCTTCACCGCGGACCTCACCCTCACCAACCGCGGCACGGACCCGATCAGCGGCTGGACCCTGACGTACGCGTACGCCGGCAACCAGAAGCTGTCCAACGGCTGGAACGGCAGCTGGTCGCAGTCGGGCAAGCAGATCACGGTGACCAGCGCCTCCTACAACGGGACGATCGCCGCCGGCGCGTCGGTCGGCACCGGGGCGCAGTTCACCTACAGCGGCGGCAACGCCGCTCCCACGACCTTCTCGGTCAACGGCACCCCGTGCACCGGCGCCCACCAGCCGCCGATCGCCGTGCTGACCAGCCCGGCCGCGGGCGCGGTCTACACCCAGGGTGACGCGGTGCCGCTCGCGGCCACCGCGGCCGCCGCGGACGGCGCGACCGTCAGCAAGGTCGAGTTCTACGACGACACGACCCTGCTCGGCACGGACACCAGCGCGCCGTACTCGCTGTCGGCCTCTGGTTTGACCGTGGGCAGTCATTCGCTGGTGGCGAAGGCCTACGACAGCCTGGGCGCCTCGGCATCGTCCACGCCGGTCGGCATCACGGTCGCCTCGGGACCGGCCGTGGTGGCCTCCACGACCCAGCTCGCCGTCCAGCAGGGCAAGACGGGGACGTACGAGCTGCGCCTCTCCACCCAGCCGTCGGCCAACGTGACCGTGACGACCGCCCGGGCGAGCGGCAACACGGGACTCACGGTGACCGGTGGCGCGAGCCTGACCTTCACCCCGTCGAACTGGAACACCGCGCAGAAGGTGACCGTCACGGGCGACAGCTCCGGCACGGGCGCGGCGACCTTCGAGTCGACGGCGAACGGGCACGCGAAGGCCTCGGTCACGGTCACCCAGATCGCCGCGTCCAAGGCGTACGACGCGCGCTTCCTGGAGCTGTACGGGAAGATCACCAACCCTGCGAGCGGCTACTTCTCCCCCGAGGGGATCCCGTACCACTCGGTGGAGACGCTGATCGTCGAGGCCCCGGACCACGGGCACGAGACGACGTCGGAGGCGTACAGCTACCTGCTCTGGCTGCAGGCGATGTACGGCAAGGTCACGGGCGACTGGACCAAGTTCAACGGCGCCTGGGAGATCATGGAGAAGTACATGATCCCCACCCACGCCGACCAGCCGACGAACTCCTTCTACAACGCATCCAAGCCGGCGACGTACGCGCCGGAACTGGACACGCCCAACGAGTACCCGGCGAAGCTGGACGGCGCCGTCTCGGTGGGACCGGATCCGATCGCCGGTGAACTGAAGAGCGCGTACGGCACGGACGACGTCTACGCCATGCACTGGCTCCAGGACGTCGACAACGTCTACGGCTACGGCAACTCCCCCGGCAAGTGCGAGGCCGGTCCGGCCGACACCGGCCCGTCGTACATCAACACCTTCCAGCGCGGCGCGCAGGAGTCGGTGTGGGAGACGGTGCCGCAGCCGACCTGCGACGCCTTCAAGTACGGCGGGAAGAACGGCTACCTGGACCTGTTCACCGGTGACTCCTCCTACGCCAAGCAGTGGAAGTTCACCAACGCCCCGGACGCCGACGCGCGCGCCGTGCAGGCCGCCTACTGGGCGGACGTCTGGGCGGAGCAGCAGGGCAAGGGCAGCCAGGTCTCGGCCACCGTCGCCAAGGCGGCGAAGATGGGCGACTACCTGCGGTACGCGATGTACGACAAGTACTTCAAGAAGGTCGGCAACTGCGTGGGTCCGTCCGCCTGCCCGGCGGGCACCGGCAAGGACGCCTCGCACTACCTGCTGTCCTGGTACTACGCGTGGGGCGGCGCCACCGACACCAGCGCCGGCTGGGCCTGGCGCATCGGTTCCAGCCACGCGCACGGCGGCTACCAGAACCCCCTGGCCGCCTACGCGCTCAGCAGCTACGCCGACCTCAAGCCCAAGTCGGCCACGGGACAGGCGGACTGGGCCAAGTCGCTGACCCGGCAACTGGAGTTCTACCGGTGGCTCCAGTCCAGCGAAGGCGCCATCGCGGGCGGCGCGACCAACAGCTGGGCGGGCCGCTACGCGACTCCCCCGGCCGGGAAGTCGACCTTCTACGGCATGTACTACGACGAGCAGCCCGTCTACCACGACCCGCCGTCCAACCAGTGGTTCGGCTTCCAGGCGTGGTCGATGGAGCGGGTCGCCGAGTACTACCAGCAGACGGGTGACGCCAAGGCCAAGGCCGTGCTGGACAAGTGGGTCGACTGGGCCCTGTCCAAGACCACGGTCAACCCGGACGGCACGTTCCTGATCCCCTCCACCCTCCAGTGGTCGGGCCAGCCCGACACCTGGAACGCCTCGAGCCCCGGTGCCAACACGGGACTCCACGTCACCGTCGCCGACTACACCAACGACGTCGGCGTGGCCGCCGCGTACGCCAGGACCCTGACGTACTACGCCGCCAAGTCCGGTGACACGGAGGCGAAGGCGACCGCCAAGGCCCTCCTGGACGGCATGTGGAACAACAACCAGGACGCCCTCGGCATCGCGGTCCCCGAGACCCGCACCGACTACAACCGCTTCGACGACGCCGTGTACGTCCCGAGCGGCTGGACCGGCACCATGCCGAACGGTGACGCGATCAGCGCCTCCTCGACCTTCGACTCGATCAGGTCCTTCTACAAGAACGACCCGTCCTGGTCGAAGATCCAGAGCTACCTCGCGGGCGGAGCCGCGCCCGTGTTCACGTACCACCGGTTCTGGGCCCAGGCGGACATCGCCATGGCCATGGGCTCGTACGCGGAGCTTCTCGAATAAGCCCCCGCTAAGGCTCCGCGTACCGCGCCGGGCGGTCCCCACCCGCACAGGGGGCCGCCCGGTCGTCGCATCCGGGCTCCCCACCCGGCCCCGGCACGCTCCCGTGCCCCTCCCGCACGTCCCTGCACGTCCCTGCACGTCCCCGCACATTCCTTGACATGGCTTCTCGAGGAAGGACCCCACTGTGCGAAGAACCCGTGTCCTCACGGCCGCGCTGGCGCTCGCGGCCGGTCTGCTCGCCGGCGCCCCACCCGCGCTCGCCGCCGACAGCGCTCCGCCGGCGCCCCTGGCGGCGGAGTCGTACACCTGGAAGAACGCCCGGATCGACGGCGGCGGTTTCGTCCCGGGCATCGTCTTCAACCGCAAGGAGAAGAACCTCGCCTACGCCCGCACCGACATCGGCGGGGCCTACCGCTGGCAGCAGAGCAACAAGACCTGGACGCCGCTGCTGGACTCGGTCGGCTGGGAGAAGTGGGGGCACACGGGCGTGGTGAGCCTGGCCTCCGACTCCGTCGACCCGAACCGGGTGTACGCGGCCGTCGGCACGTACACCAACAGCTGGGACCCGGGCAACGGGGCGGTGATGCGCTCGGCGGACCGGGGCGCGAGCTGGCAGCGGACGGACCTGCCGTTCAAGCTCGGCGGCAACATGCCCGGCCGGGGCATGGGCGAGCGCCTCGCCGTCGACCCGAACCGCAACAGCGTGCTGTACCTGGGCGCGCCGAGCGGCAAGGGGCTGTGGCGGTCGACGGACTCGGGCGTCACCTGGTCGCAGGTGGCGAACTTCCCCAACGTCGGGAACTACGTGCAGGATCCGAGCGACACGAGCGGTTACGCCTCCGACAACCAGGGCATCGTCTGGGTCACCTTCGACGAGTCGACCGGGACGTCGGGCAGCGCCACGAAGACGATCTACGTCGGTGTCGCGGACACGGCCAACGCGGTGTACCGCTCGACGGACGCGGGCGCCACCTGGTCGCGGCTGGCCGGACAGCCGACGGGATACCTGGCCCACAAGGGTGTACTGGACGCCGTCAACGGTCAGCTGTACCTCGCGTACAGCGACAAGGGGGGCCCGTACGACGGCGGCAAGGGCCGGCTGTACCGGTACACGACGGCGACCGGGACCTGGACCGACATCAGTCCGGTCGCCGAGGCCGACACCTACTACGGCTTCAGCGGACTGACGCTCGACCGGCAGCGCCCCGGCACGGTGATGGCGACCGCCTACAGCTCCTGGTGGCCGGACACCCAGATCTTCCGCTCCACCGACAGCGGCGGCACCTGGACGAAGGCGTGGGACTACACCTCGTATCCCAACCGCGAGAACCGGTACACCATGGACGTCTCGTCCTCCCCCTGGCTGACCTGGGGAGCCAACCCGTCACCGCCCGAGCAGACCCCGAAGCTGGGCTGGATGACGGAGTCGCTGGAGATCGACCCCTTCGACTCGGACCGGATGATGTACGGCACGGGCGCGACGGTCTACGGCACCGAGAACCTCACCGCCTGGGACTCCGGCGGAAAATTCACCATCAAGCCCATGGTGCGGGGGCTGGAGGAGACCGCGGTCAACGACCTCGCCTCTCCCCCGGCCGGCGCCCCGCTGCTCAGCGCGCTCGGCGACATCGGCGGCTTCCGGCACACCGACCTGGACAAGGTCCCGTCGATGATGTTCACCTCGCCGAACTTCACCACCACCACGAGCCTGGACTTCGCCGGGACCAACCCGAACACGGTCGTGCGGACCGGCAACCTCGACTCGGGCCCGCACGTGGCGTTCTCGACGGACAACGGCGCCAACTGGTTCGCGGGCACCGACCCTTCGGGGGTGAGCGGCGGCGGGACGGTGGCCGCGGCGGCGGACGGCAGCCGCTTCGTGTGGAGCCCGGCGGGCGCCGGCGTGCACCACACGACGGGCTTCGGCACCTCCTGGTCGGCGTCGAGCGGCATCCCGGCCGGCGCGGTCGTGGAGTCCGACCGCGTCGACGCCAAGACGTTCTACGGTTTCAAGTCGGGCCGTTTCTACGTCAGTTCGGACGGCGGTGCGACCTTCACCGCGTCCCCGGCGACCGGTCTGCCCAGCGGGGACAGCGTGCGGTTCCAGGCGCTTCCCGGCACGAAGGGCGACATCTGGCTGGCCGGCGGGGCGAGCGACGGGGCGTACGGGCTGTGGCACTCGACGGACGGCGGTGCGAGCTTCACCAAGCTGTCCGGCGTCGAACAGGCCGACACGATCGGTTTCGGCAAGGCCGCCGCGGGCGCCTCGTACCAGACGCTGTACACCAGCGCGAAGATCGCCGGTGTGCGCGGCATCTTCCGTTCCACGGACAAGGGCGCGAGCTGGACACGGATCAACGACGACGCCCACCAGTGGGGCTGGACGGGCGCCGCGATCACGGGTGACCCGCGGGTCTACGGCCGCGTCTACATCGCGACGAACGGCCGGGGCGTGGTCTACGGCGACACCTCGGACGCCGGAGGCGGCGACGGGGGCGGCGGCACGGACCCGACGCCGTCCCCGACGGGCGCCTGCGCGGTGACGTACACCGTCACCAACCAGTGGTCCGGCGGCTTCCAGGCGGACGTGAAGCTCGCCAACACGGGGACGAGCGCCTGGTCGGGGTGGTCCCTGAACTGGGCCTTCACCGGCGGCCAGACGGTCTCCCAGCTGTGGAACGCCGAGCACACCCAGTCGGGTGCGTCGGTGACCGTGAAGAACACCGGCTGGAACGGCACCGTGGCGGCGGGCTCCTCGGTGGGCTTCGGCTTCACGGGCAGCTGGTCGGGCACGAACGCGAAACCGGCCGCCTTCAAGCTGGGCGAGCAGACCTGCGCGGTGAACTGAGGCGCACTGAGGTGAGCCGGGACGGTCGGTGAACCGGTGGGGCGCGTGCCGCTCGCGGCACGCGCCCTTCGCATGCGGTCGGTCAGGGCGTGTAGACGGTGGGCCGCGGTGCCGTCGCCATCCCGTCGCCGAGGAAGAAGCTCGGGTGCGGCGGCTGGTTGTAGGCGGTGTTCTGCCAGGCCAGGGCCGTGCGGTACTGGGTGTCGTGCAGCAGGGTGGTGATCTTGGTGCCGGTCTCGACCGGGGTGGAGTAGATGCGCAGGGCCTTGTTGTCCGTCGTCGGCCAGACCACCTCCTCGCGCCAGTCGCCGAGGATGTCCCCGGACAGGGACGGGGTGGACTTGGTGCCGTTGTTGGAGTGGACGCCGGAGGCGGTCAGCAGGCGGGTGTCGCCGGAGGTGCCGTACTTGTCGATGCGGGTGCCGTCGAGGAGTTCGCGGACGGGGTCGCCGTCCCACCAGGTGACGAAGTTGATGCTGGACGGCTCGCGGCCGAGGGAGGCGCCGGTCGCCGAGCGCAGGGTGGTGTCGGAGGCGGACCAGGCCTCGGCGCCCGCGCTGCCGGCGTAGACGTCGGCGGCGACCCCGCGGCCGTTGTCCGCGCCGGAGGCCGTCTGCCAGAGGATCTGACCGGTGCGCGCGTCCGCCATCCAGGAGCCCGGCTTGCTCGTGTCCTCGGAGACCTTGAAGTACTCCAGTCCGGGCCGGGACGGCACGAGGTCGCCGAGGTGGGCCGCGTCACCGTGGCCGAGCTTGGTCGTCCACAGGCCGCTGCCGTTGTCGTCGACGGTCATCGCGCCGTAGACGATCTCGTCCTTGCCGTCGGCGTCGACGTCGGCGACCGACAGGGCGTGGTTGCCCTGACCGTCGTAGCCCTTGCCGGAGTTGGTGGAGGAGCTGGTGTCGAAGGTCCAGCGGCGGGTGAAGGCGCCGCCCCGCCAGTCCCAGGCCGCGATCACGGTACGGGTGTAGTAGCCGCGGGCCATGACGAGCGAGGGGCGGGTGCCGTCCAGGTAGGCCGTGCCGGCGAGGAAGCGGTCGACGCGGTTGCCGTAGGAGTCGCCCCAGGAGGAGACGGTGCCGCGGGCGGGCACGTAGTCGACCGTGCCCATGGCCTTGCCGGTCTGCCCGTTGAACATGGTGAGGAACTCGGGGCCGGACAGCACGTAGCCGCTGGAGTTGCGGTGGTCGGCACCGGAGCTGCCGATGACCGCGCCGGTGCCGTCCTTGGTGCCGTCGGCGGTCTTCATGGCGACCTCGGCCCTGCCGTCGCCGTCGTAGTCGTACACCTGGAACTGCGTGTAGTGGGCGCCGGAGCGGATGTTGCGGCCCAGGTCGACGCGCCACAGGCGGGTGCCGTCGAGCTTGACGGCGTCGATGATCGTGTTGCCGGTGTAGCCGGACTGCGAGTTGTCCTTGGCGTTGGTCGGGTACCACTTGAGGACGAACTCCAGGGCGCCGTCACCGTCGAGGTCGCCGACGGAGGCGTCGTTGGCCTCGTAGGTGTAGGCCACCCCGTCGGGGGTGGTGCCGCCGGCGGGCGGGGTGATCGGCACGTCCTTGTAGCCGGTGCGGAGTTGGACGGCGTGGACGGAGTCGGCCTGTTCGACGCCGCCGACGACCGCGCGGACCGTGTAGTCGGCCTGGGCCGGGGCGCCGGAGTGGAAGAAGTTCGTGGAGCCGGTGACCGGGGTCGCGTTGACCTTCGTGCCGGCCCGGTAGACGTTGAAGGAGACGTCGCCCGGGTCGGTGCCGAGCCAGCGCCAGCTGACCAGGTTGCCGCTGTCGGTGTGCACGCTGACGACGCCCCGGTCGAGCTTCTCGACCTGGCGGGCGGTGGCCGCTTCGGCGCTGCCCTGGGTGAGCGTGGTGAGTCCGGCGCCGACGAGCACGGCCACGGCGGTCGCCGCGGCGAGGACGGCGGTCCTGCGCCGCCTGCGGTGGGTGGGGGGACGCAGAGGGGCCTGTTGCTCGGGCGGGTGCGGATGCGGATGCTGCACGAGAGGTACCTCCGGGGAGGGGGACGGGTTCCGCTCTTCCAGTCGCCGCCGACGGGCCGGGGGTTGCCGGGGTCGTCGGGCGGTTCGCCGGGACGGTCGCCGCGGCACTCGGCCGGCACGGTCACGGTCCGGACGGGGCGAGCCCCGCGGCCCGGGGCGGCGCGAGCACCTCCGTGTCCGCGCCGGGCCGGACGGACTCGTCGTGGGCGCGCGCCGTGGACCGGACGGGAACGGTGGCCCCGGTCCGGCCGCCGGCGCCGGCGCCCCGCCGGGAGCGGGCGTTCCCGGCCGACGACGGGGCCGCCCGGGTGAGCGACCGGACCACGGGCTTGGATCACGGGCTTCACGCGTCCGCCGGCGCCCCCGGCTTCCGGTACGCCTTCAGCGTGAACCAGGGGTCGGGGCGGGGCCGGTCCTGGTCGGGCAGCGCGGCCAGGCGCGCGGCGAAGGTCTCCGTGATCGTCTCGCCCGGCGGGAGGGTGACGAACCAGCCGCGCCGCAGGTCGGCGACGGTGCGGCGCGGGCTGCGGCCCTGACCCCGGCCGGGGAAGCGGCCCTGGCCCGCGGGGACGAGGCCGCGGTCGACGGCGTACGCGTCGACGAGCGAGGCCTCGTCGCGGGCCGCGCGGGGCGGGCGGGAGGCGAGGACGGCGTCGATGTCGCTGCCCACGTTGTGCGAGGCGGCCTTGTCGACGGTGGTGACGTACACGCCGCCGGGCCGCAGCACCCGCGCGCACTCGGCGACGATCGCCCGCGCGTCCGCGTCGGTCGGCGCGAGGTGGAGCAGCCACACACTGCTGACGGCGTCGAACTGCCCGCTGCGGAAGGGCAGTCGGCGGCTGTCGGCGCGCACCACGGCACCCGGCAGACGTACGGCGGCCCGGCGGACCATCGCCGCGGCGAGATCGACGCCGGTCACCCGCAGGCCGTCGCGTCCGGCGAGCCTGCGCGTGACGATGCCGGTGCCGCAGGCGACGTCGAGCAGGCCGCGCGTCCCGTCCGGCAGCAGGGCCAGGACGGCTTCCGCGGCGGCCGCCGCCCGGGGTTCACCGCCGCGTGAGGCGTCGTAGCGTGCGGCTTCCTCGTCGTAGTCCAGCACGTGGGGCCCCGTCCCGTCCGCCGCGCGTCTCAGTGCGCGCCGTGCGCCGGGGCCAGGTCCCGCACCCGGCGGGCCAGCTCGAAGTCGAGGTCGGTGACGGCGCCGCCCGCGCTGTGGGTGTTCACCGCGAGGGACACCGTGCGGTAGCCGAGGGTCAGCTCGGAGTGGTGGTTCAGCTCCTCCTGGACCTGGGCCACGTGGACGACCAGCGCGGTCGCGGCGACATGCGAGGCCAGCTCGTAGGAGCGGGTGAGCCGGCCCGCGTCGTGGGACCAGCCGGGCAGCTCCGCGAGCCGGTCGTCGATCTCCTTCTGCGACAGCGGTGCGACGGCCATGACTGGCTCCCTTCCCTGGGGTGGGCGTCGGGTACCCGTCCAGCCTGGCACAGGACGGCCGCGCCGGCCCCGGCCGGAAGGGTTCCCACCGGTTCGGGCCGGCCGCCCTCGGGCCCGGCGCGCGCGGGGTCCGCGGGGCCCCGCTCTCCGGCCACCACGGCCCGCGCGGCACCGTCGGCCGGCCCGCTCTCCGCTACGGTCGTCCGTATGACCCTTCTCGCGACCGGCACCACGGGCTCCGCCGCCTCCGCCGACCGGGGCGTCGGCCCCCTGCTGCGGGCCTGGCGGGAACGGCGCAAGGTCAGCCAGCTGGAACTGGCGCTGCGCGCGGATTCCTCGGCCCGGCACATCAGCTTCGTGGAGACGGGCCGGTCCCGGCCGAGCGAGGAGATGGTGCTGCGGCTGGCCGAGCACCTGGACGTGCCCGTGCGCGAGCGCAACGCCCTTCTGGTGGCGGCGGGTTACGCTCCCCGCTACCGCGAGACCCCGCTGGACGATCCGGCGCTGGACGCGCTGCGGGCCGGCATGGAGCGCCTGATCCAGGGCTACGAGCCGTATCCGGCGCTGGTGGTGGACGCGACGTACAACGTGCTGGCCGCCAACCGCGGCATCACCATGCTGCTGGCGGACCTCCCGGAGTCGCTGCTCGCACCGCCGCTCAACGCCATGCGGCTGACGCTGCACCCGGAGGGCCTCGCGCCGCGCATCCGCAACCTGCCCGAGTGGCGCGGGCACCTGCTGGCCCAGATGGAACGGCAGATCGCGCTGCACCGCTCCGCGCCGTTGCGGACGCTGTACGAGGAGGTCGCGGCCTATCCGGTCCCGCGGACCACGCCGGAGACCGGACCCGTCGAGGCCGTGCCGTACTTCGCGCTGCCGATGCTGATCGAGCACGAGGGCCGGACGCTGTCGTTCATCTCGTCGATCTCCACGTTCAACACGCCGATGGACGTGACGGTCGCCGAGCTGGCCATCGAGACACTGCTCCCGGCCGATCCGGCGACCGTCAAGTACCTGCATTCGCTGGTGAACTGAGTGGTCGTCGGGTGCGAGGTGATCCCGTCGTCCCTGTCGGAGCGCAGTCGGAACATGACACACTGACCGGCGTGCTTCGACACGTAGGGGAGACGTGGCGTGAGTGAAAGGCGGCCGGCGCCCACCGTGGGCCAGGTGGTACTCGGCAGACGGCTGCAGGAGTTGCGCGAGGCGGCGGGGTTCAGCCGTGAGGAGGCGGCCCGCGCACTGCGGGTGGCCCCCGCGACCGTGCGGCGCATGGAGACGGCCGAAGTCTCCCTGAAAATCCCTTATGTACAGGTGCTGTTGGAGGCCTACGGGGTGGACGAGGCGGAGACCGGCACCTTCGTCACGCTCGCCGAGGAGGCGAACCGGCCCGGCTGGTGGCAGCGGTTCCACGACGTCCTGCCGGAATGGTTCAGCCTGTACGTCAGCCTGGAGGGCGCGGCCCGTCTCATCCGCTCCTACGAACCCCACTTCGTGCCGGGCCTGTTGCAGACGGAGCGGTACGCGCGAGCCGTGCTGGAGGCCGGGACCGTCGGCCGGACCAGCCCGGAGGCCATCGAGCGGCACGTGTCGCTGCGCATGGCCCGGCAGCGGCTGCTCGAAGGGCCCCAGCCGCCCCACCTGTGGGTCGTGATGGACGAAACGGTACTGCGCCGGCCGGTCAGCGTCGACGCCGACGTCATGTACGAGCAGGTCGACAAGCTGCTGGAGCTGGCGGAGCGCGACCGGATCACCCTGCAGGTCGCGGAGTTCGCGAGCGGCCCGCACTCGGGGACGTCCGCGCCGTTCTCGCTGTTCCGGTTCGCCGAACCCGAACTGCCCGACATGGTCGTCACCGAGTACCTGTCCGGCGCGCTGTACCTGGACTCGCGCAGGGAGGTCTCCGCGCACCTGGAGGTCCTCGACCACATGACGACGCACGCCGCGTCGGCGCAGCACACGAGGAAACTGCTGCGTGATGTCCGCGGCGAGTTCTGACCGTCCGTCCCCACTCGTTCCCCTCACCAGCCACCCCTCACCAGTCACCCCTCACCAGTCACCAGTCACCAGTCACCAGTCACCGGGAGAAGACCGCGCATGACCGGACCCGAGCCCGAGGCCACCGTCCGCATCGACACCAGCAGGCCGCATCCGGCCCGGGTGTACGACTGGTGGCTGGGCGGCAAGGACAACTACCCCGTGGACGAGGAACTGGCCCGCAGGATCCTCGCCGTGGACGGCACGGTCTTACGCGGGGCACGCGCCAACCGCCGGTTCATGCAGCGGGCCGTGCGCACGGTCGCCGAGAGCGGCGTCCGCCAGTTCCTGGACATCGGCACGGGCATCCCCACCGAGCCCAATCTGCACCAGGTGGCACAGAGCGTCGCCCCCGAGTCGAGGGTCGTCTACGCCGACAACGACCCGATCGTGCTGCGGCACGCCCAGGCGCTGCTGCACGGATCGGCCGAGGGCGCCACCGAGTACGTGCACGCCGACGTCCGTGACGTCGACACCCTGCTGCACCGGGCGGCCGGCTTCCTGGACCTGGAGCGGCCGGTGTCGCTGTCCCTGGTCGCGCTGACCCACTACCTGGGCGAGGACCCGGCGGGCGACGACGTGTACGGGCTGCTGAAGCGGTACGTCGACGCGCTCGCACCGGGCAGCCACCTGATCCTCTCCCAGGTCACCCCCGACCTGAACCCGGAGGCGATCGAGAACGCCGCGAACCATTTCCGGCGCAGCGGCACCCCCTTCCACCCCCGCTCGCTGACGGAGTTCTCCCGTTTCTTCGAGGGCCTGGAGCTGCTCGGTCCGGGCGTGATCCCGGTCTCCGGCTGGCGGCCCGACCCCGAGGACGTCGCCCTGCAGGCGGACGGGATCGTGCCGGTGTACGCGGGGGTGGCCCGCAAGCCCTGAGGCCACCGGGCGCCGGGGCGCGCGGTCCCGGGGCGCGCGGTCCCGGGGCGCCGGCGCGGGTGACCCGTACGGGCGCCGTGAACGGGTACGCTCCCGCGCCCGCCCCTAGGTTCGGGACGGGGGCGAGCAGAGGGAGCGCCCTGTGACCGACACGCGGAGACCGCCCACCGGCCCCCGAACCACCGAACCCCGGACCGCCGACTCGCGGCCCACCGGCCCCCGGACCACCGACTCGTGGCCCGCCGGACCGCGGCACCTCGAACAGCCGGGCGCGGTGCCGGCACCGGCCTCGACCCCGGCCCCGCCGCGCGTGCGCCCCGTGAAGGAGGCGTGATGCCCTCGGACGCCGTGCTGTACCAGGCGGCCGCGCTCTGCCTGACGTACCCCGACCACGATCTGTACGCGAGGCTGCCCCTGCTGCGCGAAGCGGCCCCGCCCCTGCGGGAGTTCACCGACCACGCGGCCGTCACGCCACGGGCGGAGCTGGCCGGGCACTACGTGCGGGTCTTCGACTCCGAGGACCGGCACAGCCTGCGTCTGAGCCGGTGGTACGACGAGGGCGACCCGTGCGGCGGTGTCGCCCCGGCCCGCTTCGAGGACTCCTACCGGCGGCACGGGCTGGAGTTCACCGGCGAGGAGCCGCCCGACTTCCTGCCGGCGGTCCTGGAGTTCGCCGCCCGCACCGGCGACACCGGCCTGCTCACCGGGCACCGTACCGGTCTGGAGCGGCTGCGCTCCCGGCTCGCCGGCTTCGGCACACCGTACGCGTCGGTCCTGAACGCCGTGTGCGCCACACTGCCGACCGCACACGACAGACCGTAGGCGGATGACCGCGCCCGGACGACGGACGCCAGGCTACGGACGACGAACGCCAGGCTACGGGCGACGGACGACAGGCGACGGACGACGGACGACGCCCGGTGGGCGCGACCGGCCGTGGCGGGTTCACCGGGGCGGGCCGGCCGCCGGAAGGTCGCGGCGTGGTTCGCCGCGCAGCCGCACCGCGTGCCACGGCCGGTCGGTGACCAGCACGTCCACCCGGGGGTCGGCGAGGAAGGTCCGCAGTCCGGCGTCGTCGTTGACCGTCCACACCAGGGTGAACAGGCCCCGCCGGGCGGCCCCGCGCAGTACGGTGGCGCGGGCCAGCCGCTGGTGGACGGCGACGCCGTGGGCTCCGCAGGCCCGCAGGCGCCGGGCCGGGAACAGTTCGCTCGCGCGGGTCCCGGCCAGCCGGACCGTCGCGACCTCCCGGCGGTCCCGTCCCAGCGACAGGGCGGTGCGCACGCCGGGAAAGCCGCGGGTGATCGCGGCGACGGAACGGTCCTCCAGCGTCGTGGCGACGAACCCGTCCCGGCCGAGCAGTGTCACCGCGAGGTCGATCAACTCCCGCTCGTGGCCCGTCTCCTTCAGGTCCAGATGGCCGATCAGCCTGCCCGCGACCAGCGTCATGACCTCCTCGACGAGGGGGACGGCGTGTCCGGTGCGCGCGCACAGCTCGGTGTAGGTGAGGCGGGACAGCGGGGGCCCGGTGCCCGCGGCGCGCGGGTCGTGGTGGACGACGAACACGCCGTCGGCGGTGCGCCGGACGTCGAACTCCGCGTACTCGGCGCCCGAGGAGAGCGCGTCCTCGTAGGCCTCGAGGGTGGCGGCCGTACGGTGCTCGCTGCCGCCGCGGTGGGCGGAGACGGCGGGTCGTGTCATGCCTCCTCCTCACGGACGCGGCGGACGGGGCGGACGGGGCGGACGCGGCGGCCCCCCGGAAAACCCTGGCCCCGGCACCCGGCACCCGGCCGGTCGTGCGGTGGCGCGACCGGCCGGGTGTCCGGCGGCTCAGGCGAGCTTCGCGGACAGGGTGATCGGTACGGCCTTCAGGGCCTGCGAGACCGGGCAGTTGACCTTGGCCTGCTCGGCGGCGGCGAGGAAGGCGTCGTTGTCGAGACCCGGCACGGTGCCCTCCACGGTGAGGTGGATGCCCGTGATGCCCTCACCCGGCTGGAAGGTGACGTCGGCGGAGGTGACCAGCTTGGCGGGCGGGGTGCCGGCACCGGCCAGGGCGTGCGAGAAGGCCATGGAGAAGCAGCTGGAGTGGGCGGCGGCGATCAGCTCCTCCGGGCTGGTCTTCCCGTTGGCCTCCTGGGTGCGGGCGGCCCAGGTCACGGGCTGCTCGCCGATGGCACCGGAGGAGTCGAAGGTGACGACCCCGTTCCCCTCGATCAGGCTGCCTTCCCAGACGGTGTGTGCGGAGCGCGTGGTGGCCACGGTTCTTCCTTTCACATGTTTTCCCGTACGACGGTACGACGGGTTTCCGTGCCCATCCGATCACACTCCCGCTCACCGCACCCGGAAGACCGGCCCCCCCCGGGGCGTGAACGGCGGTCGGAGCCTCGCCGCGCGGGACGGCCGGGCGGCGCGGCCCGCCGTTCCACGGCGCGCACGGGCCGGTTCTTCAGGCGGCCCGCTCCTCCCGGGGCGTCTCCAGCGGTACCTGGGGCCCGTCCGATTCGCGCAGCCAGCGGCGCAGGACGTGGTGGACCTGCTCGGCGCCGGTCAGGTCGGCGCCGTCCTCGACCGGCGCGGACAGGGCGAGCGGGGACAGCAGGAACGGTTTCGACTGGGCGCCGCCGAGGCCGCCGTGGGAGCCGATCTGCTCCTCGAAGGCGAGGACCTCGCCGTCGGCGGGGTCGTGGAAGGAGTTGACCATGATGTCGGCGGTGTGCGGGAAGGAGTGGGTGCGGCGTACGGCCTCCACGGCACCCGGCTCGAACCCGGCCAGCGGGCCGGGGTCCTCGTCGAGCCGGTCGAGGGGGACCTCCGCGCCGTACGGGCCCAGCACCACTCCGCCGTGTTCCTCGCTGCGGACGAGGAGGAAGCCGATGCCGGGGTGGTTGGCGAGGGTGGTGAGCAGGGCGGGGTGGCGGGCGTCGATCTCCTCCTTGCTCATCCGGTGCGGCACGTCGGGGAAGGAGACCAGGCCGAGGTTGCCGGAGGCGAGCACGATCGGCTCCGAGCGGGGGGCCGGGCGGTGCTGTTCGCCGCCCTCCTCGACGGGCCGGTGCAGTGCGGCCCGGACGGCCGCGCGGGCCTCGGCGCCGCTGTGGGTGCGCCGCGCCCGGCGCGGCACGGGCAGCCCGCAGCCGGCCCGGACCAGGTCGGCGAGGGTGAGGCCGTAGCGGGCGCGGAAGGTCTCGCCGGGGCTCTGTCCGTGGTCGGACAGGACGACGATGCGGTACGGCCGCGGGGCGTGCTCGGCGACGTTCTCGACGAGCGCCAGCGAGCGGTCGAGGCGGGCGAGGACCTGTTCGGTGTCGCGGCCGAGCGGCCCGGAGTGGTGGGCCACCTCGTCGTAGGCGACCAGGTCGGCGTAGACGGCGCTGCGGCCGGCCAGCATGTCGCCCGTCACGGCGGCGACGACGACGTCCCGCTCGACGACGGTCGCGAAGGCGCGGATGAAGGGGTACAGGCCGCCGCGGGCCACCCGTGGCCGCTGCTTGCGCAGCCGGGCGCGGGTGGACTGGCCGATCTCCCGGCCGGTCTCCGCCACGAAGGACAGGGCGGTGCGGACGGCGTTGGCGGGGTCGGAGAAGTAGGCGAAGTACCCGGACCGGGAGCGGGTCGCGCGGCTGCGGCGGGTGGCGACGGACAGGACGAGGGCCTGTTCGTCGGCGCCGCCGCCGAAGAGGTTGCCGCGGCTGGCGCCGTCGGCGGAGAGCAGCCCACCGTCGCCGGTGCGTTCCACGGCGCGGCGCTGGAGTTCGGCGGCGCTGGTGGGGCGGTTGCAGACCACCACCTCGTGGCTGTCCTTCTCGTACCAGCGGAAGGCGGGCACGTCGAAGTTGCTGCCGTGCAGGATGCCGAGCTGGCTGGCCCCGGTCTGGCTGGACCAGTCGGTGCGCCACGGGGTGAGGCGGTGCGTGGGGCGGGCCGGCGCGCCCGGTCCGGCGCCCAGCCACTTGGCGACGGTCGGCATCAGGCCCTTCCCCACGGCGGCGGCCAGCACGTCGTGGCCGACGCCGTCGAGCTGGATGAAGACGGTGCCGTGGGTGGTGGGGCAGGCGGGGCCGCGGCCGCGGCGGCGGTCGGCGAGACGGTACAGCCGGCGCCGGTAGGCCTCGTCGTCGCGGACGGCGAGGGCGCCGCCGGTGGCGGAGGCGACGGCGGACATCACGGCGGCGACGATGACGGCGGTCTCGGGGGCGGCCTCGCTCTGGCCCGACGGGTTGAGCCGCAGGGCCAGCAGCAGCAGCGAACCGTTGAGGAAGAACACCAGCAGGCCGAGGACGAGCGCCGGCACCAGCAGCAGCAGGCGGACCAGCAGCGGCCAGGCGAGCGCCGAGAGCACGCCGAAGACACCGGCCCCGACGGCCGCGGTGACGGCGATGGTGGTGGCGCTGTCACCGTCGGGCGACTGGAGCCGGAAATCCGGCAGGATGCCCGCGAGCACCAGCATCGTGACGGTGGAGACGCCCCACACCGCGACGCTCCGCCCGGCCTGACTGACGGCCCGCCGCCAACGCCCCTGACCCACTCCCCGTACACCTCACGTCCCGGGCCGTCCTCGGTGCGGCCCTCTGCCCCATCACCTTGTCACACGGACTGTCGGCGGCGACGCCCCGACGGGAGCCGCGGGGCGCACCGCCGTCCGGGGCGGGGACGGTGCGGGCGGTCAGCGCCCGTCGTACCCGGCCGTCGGCATCGACAGCCTCCGGTGCACCCGCGCCTTCATCTGCGCGTCGTAGGCGGGTTCGGCGACGCCCACCGTCTCCACCCGCACCCCCCGCCGCGCGCACTCCTCGGCGAACTCGTCCACGGACGACAGGGCGCTCTCCAGGACCCGCCGGCTGGGCGCGACGAAGAGGTCGACGCCTGGCCTGACCCCGTCCCACAGCACGCAGTGGTCCGGCCGCAGCCCGCGCACCAGCAGTTCGCGGCTGACGACGTAGCCCCGTTCCGCGGCCCACCGCGCGCACATCGCGTGCTGGCCGCGGGAATCCACCAGGAAGGGATCGGCGTCCAATTCCTCCAGCGGTGTCAGACTCGCGATCGCCGTGACCCGCACCGGTCCCATGGCGTCCCCCTCACCTCCGGGTTTCGCCGCAGACCCTACTCCTGCCCGTAGGCTTCGGGGGAGTCGCGCGAAGGGGGCAAAGAGGTGCCGGTGGAGATCACGTGGTGGGGTCACGCCACCTGCACGATCACGGATTCGGACGTGCGTGTGCTGACCGATCCCCTGTTCGCCCGTCGGCTCGCGCATCTGCGCCGGCGCCGGGGGGCGCCGCCCCCGCCCGACGCCTGGCGCGCGGACGTGGCGCTCGTGTCGCACCTGCACTCCGATCATCTGCACATCCCCTCGCTGACGCGCCTCGCGCCGGGCACGCGCCTGCTGGTGCCCCGGGGCGCGCCGCGCGCCGTCCCGGGTCTGCGGCGCCTGCGCCACCTGCGGCTCACCGAGGTGGCACCGGGTGACGAGACGACCGTCGATGACCTGCGCGTACGGGTCGTGCCGGCGCGGCACGACGGGCGGCGGCTGCCGGTCGGCCGGCACCACTCCCCCGCGCTGGGGTACGTCGTGGAGGGCGAGGCGCGGACGTACTTCGCCGGGGACACCGGCCTGTTCGAGTCGATGGCCGAGGAGGTCGGGCCGGTCGACGTGGCGCTGCTGCCGGTGGGCGGCTGGGGGCCGTACCTCGGGCAGGGGCACCTGGACGCGGGCCGGGCCGCGGAGGCGCTGGCCCGGCTGGCGCCGCGCAGTGCGGTGCCGGTGCACTACGGCACGTACTGGCCGATCGGCATGGACGCCGTGCGCCCCCATGAGTTCCACGCGCCGGGCGAGGAGTTCGTACGCCTGGCGGCCGAGCGCGCGCCGGACGTGGTGGTGCACCGGCTCGGGCACGGGGAGAGCGTGCGCCCCGAGGTCGCGCGATGACGCCACTGGCCGCCGTCCCGGCGGTCATACCGACGGAGTCCACGCAGCAGGCGTTCGGCTACCCGTCCCTGTTCCTGCTGGTGCTGATCGGCGCGCTGGTGCCGGTGGTGCCGACGGGGGCGCTGGTGAGTTCGGCGGCCGTGGTCGCCTTCCACCAGACGGCGCCGTTCGCGCTGGCCCTGGTGTTCGTGACGGCGTCGCTGGCCGCGTTCTGCGGGGACGTCGGGCTGTACTGGCTGGGGCGGCGCGGGATGCGGTCGAAGAACGGCTCGCGCTGGCTGGCGGCGATCCGGTCGCGGGCGCCGGAGGAGCGGCTCGCGCAGGCCCAGGAGAAGCTCGCCGACCACAGCACGGCCGTACTCGTGCTGTCCCGGCTGGTGCCCGCGGGCCGCATCCCGGTGATGCTGGCCTGCCTGATGGCCGACTGGCCGGTGCGCCGGTTCGCCCGGGGCGACCTGCCGGCCTGCCTGGCGTGGGCGGTGACCTACCAGTTGATCGGCATCCTCGGCGGCTCCCTGTTCCCCGAGCCGTGGGAGGGCGTCGTGGCGGCGGTCGTCCTGACCCTGGTCGTCAGCGCGGTACCGGGCCTGTGGCGCAGGCTGCGGGAGCGGTCGACGGGGTGAGTGCCGCGGGGGGTGGGGTCGCGGGCCGTGCGCATGCGCCATGCCTCATGCCTCATGCCTCATGCCTCACAGGTGGCGGATGCCCCATGCGCCACAGGTGGCAGGTCGTCCGGGGCGACCGGTCGCGCAGCTCCCGCGTGTCCGGGGCACACCACCCGCACGCCCCTGAGCCGCACCCGCCTGCCCTCTCGCCCCCGTGCCCCGTCCCCCTTCCCCGCCCCGTCCCCCGTCCCCCGTCCAAGCGCAGCGTCACAGCACGCGTGAGCCCCCCACCGCCAGGTCCCACAGGTCCTCGCGGGGCAGGCCGGCCTTCTCCCAGGCGGCGCGGACGCGGGTGAGGGGTTCGAGGACGGGTTCGGCGGAGAGGACGAAGGTGCCCCAGTGCATGGGGGCCATCCGGCGTGCCCCCAGGTCGCGTGCCGCCCGCACCGCCTCCTCCGGGTCGCAGTGGACGTCGCTGAGCCACCAGCGGGGGTCGTAGGCGCCGATGGGCAGCAGCGCGAGGTCGATTCCTGGGTAGCGCTGTCCGATGCGGGAGAACCAGTGGCCGTAACCCGTGTCGCCCGCGAAGTAGACGCGGCGTCCGTCGGGGTCGGTGAGCACCCAGCCGCCCCACAGGGTGCGGCAGGTGTCGGTGAGGCTGCGCTTGGACCAGTGGTGGGCCGGTACGAAGTCGAAGCGCACTCCGGACAGTTCGGCCGCCTCCCACCAGTCCAGTTCGGTGACGCGGACGAACCGGCGGCGCCGGAACCAGCGGCCGAGCCCGGCGGGCACGAACACCGGTGTGCCGCGCGGGAGTCGGCGCAGCGTGGGGGCGTCGAGGTGGTCGTAGTGGTTGTGGCTGATGACGACGGCGTCGACGGGCGGCAGGTCCTCCCAGGGGACGCCGACGGGGGTGATGCGGGCCGGGGTGCCGATGATGCGGCGGGACCAGACCGGGTCGGTCAGAACGGTCAGCCCGCCGATCCGCACCACCCAACTGGCGTGTCCCGCCCAGGTGACGGCGACGGTGCGGGTGTCGACGCAGGGCAGCGGGCCGGGCTCGAAGGGCAGTCGCGCGATGTCGGCGAGGCCTTCCTTCCCGGGCCGCACGGCGCCTTCGCGGGCGAAGCGGGCGAGGGCCCGGAAGCCGGGCAGCGGGGCGGTCAGCCGGTCGTGGAAGGTGCGCGGCCACACCCGGGGTTCGCCCAGCGGGCGCGGCTCGGCGGGCGGCGGGACGGGGGAGGTCACGGGGGACTCGACCGGCGGGGTGCCGGTGTCCCGCACGGGCGTGGGGGTGGTCGACTCGGACTGCTGCGTCATCGAGGAGGCTCCCATCGCTGAGCGTCGTCACGGAGGTCGTCGAGGACCGACCTCAGGCGGGTCAACGCGCGTTGCACATGCGGCAGTTCCAACGGGTCGGGCGACATGAGGCATTCCGTGCGCCGCGCGTGCGTTCCGCCGAGCAGCATGCCCGTGGAGAGCCGTACGCGCAGCGCGCCGAGGTCGTCGCCGAAGCGGTGGCCGCCCGGCGCGGGCATGCCGAGCCGGGCGGTGAGGAGGTCCTCCAGGTCCTGTGCGTCGCCGACGCCCCGCGCGGCCGACTCCTCGCGCAGCGGCCCGAGGTCGACGTACAGGTGGCGGCCGGCGCGCGGCGGCAGCGCGAGGGCGCCCGCGGCGACGACGGCGGTGTGCGCGGCGGCGGCCACGCGCGCGTGCAGGCGTACGGCGGTGCCGACGCGCGTGGTGACGGGCTCGGGTTCGGACAGCGCGAAGGCGGCGGCCGCGGCGACGGGGGCGGCGACGCGCGCGTCGAGTGCGGTGAGGACGTCGAGCACGCGCGCGTGGAGGTCGTCCCCGGCGGCCGTGGCGGGCAGGCGGGCGACGGCGGCGGGCCAGCCGGTGGGCAGCAGGGCGCCCGCGAGGTCGCTGACGACGGTGACCCGGCCGGGCAGCATCTCGGCGGGGCTGACCAGGACGGTGTCGTGCGGGGCGTGCAGGGTGTCGCGCCAGGTCTCGTCGCTGATCAGGTGCAGGCCCTCGGCGGCGGCCGCCTCCACGGCCTCGTGCAGCACCTCGGGCGGGGCGACGGTGGCGGTGGGGTCGTCGGCGACGGACAGCACCAGCAGCCGGGGGTCGCCGCCCTCGGCGCGGATCCGGCGCACGGTCTCCAGGAGGGCGTAGGGGTCGGGGACGCCGCCGCACTCGGCGGGGGTGGGCACGTGGAAGACGGGCCGCCCCAGCAGCCGGGCGTACGGCGCCCACCAAGCCGCGCAGGGCCTCGGCACCAGGACGTCGCCGCCGAGGGCGGCGGTCAGCGCGACCAGCAGGACGGGGGCGCCGGGTGCCGCCACGACCCGGTCGGGCCCGGTGGGGGTGCCGCGCCGTTCCCAGTAGGCGCAGGCCGCGTCCAGGAGGGCGCGGCCGCCGCCGACGGGTTCGCCCTCGGGGCGTTCGGCGGCCGCGGCGAGGACGGCGGCGAGGTCGGGCAGCACGGGCAGGCCGTCCGCGGGCAGCTCGGGCCCGAAGCGGACGGGGCCGTGCCCTTCCGGTTCCGTGCCCCGCATGCCGTCCTCCGCGCCGTCGGTGCCTGGTGCCCCGCGCCCTGTGCCGCCGCCGGACCCGTCGTACGGCGGCGGGACCCCGTCCGTGTGCCGGGTGGTGCGGGACGGGGTGTCCGGGGCCGGGCGGGCCCTCGGGTGCCGAGTACCCCGTGTGCCGTCGCCCCATGGCAGCGGGCCGGGGTCGCGCCGGTCACCCCGCGGGCCGGGCGGCGTCAGACGCCCGCCGTACGGTCCCGGCGGCGCAGCCGGTGGACGGCCGCGCCGAGTGCGCCGGCGATGAGCAGCCCGCCCGCGACCAGGGCGGGGACGGAGTCGGTGAAGGTGCCGCCGGTGCCGGCGCGTACGCCGTGCTGGACGGCGGCTCCGGGGCAGGCGGCACCGTGCGACGCGGTGTCGCGGGAGGCGGCGTCCCGGGAGGCGGCGTCCCGGGAGGCGGCGTCCCGGGAGGCGGTGACGTGCGGCGCGGTGTCGCGGGAGGTGGGGCAGGGCTGGGGTGCGGGGCGGGTGGGGCAGGGGGCGGGGTGGCCGGCGGCGCACGGCTGGGGCGTGGGTGCCGCGCAGGCCGTGGGGTGCGCGGGCGCGCAGCTCGGGGCGCCGGGCACCGAGCCGTCACCCCCGCCACCACCCGCGCCGTCACCCTCACCACCACCCGCGCCGTCACCCTCACCACCGCCCGCGCCGTCACCCTCACCACCAGCCGCGCCGTCACCCCCACCGTCGCCCGCGCCGCCGCCCGTGCGGGGGACGTCGTAGGTGGCGCTCCACGGGCCGCCCTGGCCGCCGGGCGGTGCCGGGCAGGTGCCGTCGACGGTCCAGGCGGAGTCCGTTCCGACCGCGTCGGCCGGTACGTCGAGGTCCGCGGCCGGGGCGATCCGGGCGGTGCCCCGGTAGGCGGGGCCGGTCAGCTCGTCGCCGCCGGGCTCCAGGGTGAGCTCGACGGTGCCCTCCTCGAAGGCGTCCGAGGCGGCGTCGATGGTCCGTGGGGCGGGCGCGCCGAGGGGGTCGCAGGTGACGGTGACGGTGACGCTGCCCCCCGGAGCGGCCGTGGCCGGGCTGATCTCCGCCGCCGGGTCCGCGAACGCGGCCGGGGCGGCGCCGGCCAGCACGGCACCGGCCAGGGCGGCGACGGACAGGACACGGGCGGTGGGGCGCATGGGACGGCTCCTTCGGCCGACGGCTGCGAGGCACGTGTCCGTGCCTCCCGGCTATCACAGCCCGCGCGGTCCGCCACCGCCCGTGGCCGCGGTCCATTGGCGGGACGGCCGCACCCGATCGGGTGACGGGTGCGGAGCCCCGGCGCTCCCTCTCTTCGGGCTCTTCGGGCTCTTCGGGCCGCGTCCCTCAGCACCTGTTGACACGACCGGTCGCGGCACCGGCCGACCGGCCGGGACCGGCGCGTCCGCGAGATGCCCGGCTCCCCCGCGTCCACGACTTCGGCGGCGGGGACCCGGTGTCGGTTCCGGCCCCTCGGGTACGCGGAGGGCCTGCACCCGAGGAAGTGGAGGGAGACATGCAGCGAGGCAGCGCCCGGCTGAGTGTCCACCGGGACGACGAGATGAAGCACGAGCTGCAGGGCCTGCTGAGGTCCGGGCACCCCACGCGCTCCGAGGAGTGGCACGACCCCGAGCCGTCCGCGGAGGACGATCCGCAGGTCTGGGGCGGACCGGTGGTGCCGGGGGACGCGCGGGCGTCGCTGGCGACGGTACGGCTGGAACTGGCCCGCATCCTGGGCCGCAGTTCGTTCCCCGCCGGCTCCCAGGAACTGGCGAGGACCCTGCGCCGCAAGAACGCGCCGGACGCGCTCGTCGAGGCGGTACGGCGGCTGCCGCACAAGCAGCGCTACGCCACCGTGCAGGAGCTGGCCGAGACCCTGACCAGGGCCTGACCGCGGACAGAGCCCGAGCACACAGGCGCACACAGGCACACATACGGGGAAACACCGGAAAGGACGTTGAACGATCATGCGCATCGCGTTTCTGACGGCTCCCGAGGGCGTCGAGCAGGTGGAGCTGACCGACCCCTGGCAGGCGGCGGTGGACGCGGGACACGAGCCCGTGCTGGTGTCGACCGAGCGGGGCGAGGTCCAGGCCTTCAACCATCTCGACAAGGCGGACACCTTCCCCGTCGACGAGGTGGCCGGCGAGGTTTCGGCGGACTCCTTCGGCGGCCTGGTCCTGCCGGGCGGCGTCGCGAACCCCGACTTCCTGCGCACCGACGACAAGGCGGTGGCGTTCGTCAAGGCGTTCTTCGAGCAGGGCCGGCCGGTCGCCGCGATCTGCCACGCCCCGTGGACGCTGATCGAGGCGGACGTCGTGCGCGGCCGGGTGCTGACCTCCTGGCCGAGCCTGCGGACCGACATCCGCAACGCCGGCGGCGACTGGGTCGACGAGCAGGTCAAGGTCTGCGACCACGGCCCGAACAAGCTCGTGACCAGCCGCAAGCCGGACGACCTGAAGGCGTTCTGCGAGACCTTCCTGGACGTGTTCGCCCAGGAAGCCGCCTGAAGGACGCCCGAAAGACTCCCGCGCACCGGGAGGCCGGTGGGTGAAGCGGCTCCGGCGGGGTTCAGACCCGGCCGGGGCCGTTCGCCGTGCCGGGACCCCACTTGCCGACGGGCGTGCCCGGGCGGTCGGTGCCGTCGGCCCGGCCGGCGCGTTCCCGGGCGCCGTCGCGGGTGCGGGCGGGCGAGACGAAGCGGCGCGGGTTGCGGCGCAGGTACTCGCCCTCCAGCTTCGCCATCCGGTCGTTGTGGGCGCGCAGGGCGTCGTTCGAGCCGTACAGCAGGGTGTCGTGGCGGGTGCGGTGGATCGTCTCCAGCTCTTTCATGAGCTGCTGGTCGTCCAGCCTGTCGGGGTCGACTCCGGTCATCGTGGTACCCCACTCGTCGTGTGCGTCCATGGGGTCCGGGTACCCGCCCGCGCGGCACGGACGTCCGGCCGGCATCGGGGAGGGGCCATGGATCTCGCGTCCTTGAGTCCACTGTACGAACAATCCGGCTCCCGGGCCTCCGGCTGCGGCGGGCGTGCGGGCCTCCCCCGGCCCGCCCCGGCCTTCACCGGGCGGGCCCCGTCCGCTAGCGGACGCGCTCCACGCGGCGCTCGTCCCACACCGGCTCCGGGGTCTCGCGGACCCGGCCGTCGCTGCCGAAGACGAGGTAGCGGTCGAAGGAGCGGGCGAACCAGCGGTCGTGGGTGACGGCCAGGACCGTGCCCTCGAAGGCCTCCAGCCCCTCCTGGAGCGCTTCGGCGGACTCCAGGTCGAGGTTGTCGGTCGGCTCGTCGAGGAGGAGGGCGGTGACGCCCTCCAGCTCCAGCAGCAGGATCTGGAAGCGGGCCTGCTGCCCGCCGGACAGCCGCTCGAAGGCCTGCTCGGCCTGCTGGGTCAGCTCGTAGCGGCGCAGCCGGGACATGGCCGCGCCGCGGTCCTGGGAGTGCTCCTGCCACAGGATGTCCAGGAGCGTGCGGCCCAGCAGTTCCGGGTGGGCGTGGGTCTGCGCGAAGTGGCCGGGCACGACCCGCGCCCCCAGCTTCCACTCCCCCGTGTGCGCCACGGTGTCGCCGGCCAGCAGGCGCAGGAAGTGCGACTTGCCGGAGCCGTTGGAGCCGAGGACGGCGACCCGCTCGCCGTAGAAGACCTCCAGGTCGAAGGGTTTCATCAGGCCGGTCAGTTCGAGGCCCTTGCAGGTGACGGCCCGCACGCCGGTGCGGCCGCCCTTGAGGCGCATG
Organism: Streptomyces sp. NPDC017202; assembly: GCF_044331705.1. Lineage (NCBI taxonomy): Bacteria > Bacillati > Actinomycetota > Actinomycetes > Kitasatosporales > Streptomycetaceae > Streptomyces > Streptomyces sp. NPDC017202. Next base: position 336,130 of record NZ_JBIRNP010000003.1, read on the forward strand.
GTGATGTCCTGCTCGCGCGGCGGCTCGGGCGGCGGGCCCGCCTCCTCGAACTTGCGCAGGCGGGTCTGCGCGGCCTGGTAGCGGGAGGCCAGCTCGTGGCTGATCGAGGCCGCCTGTCGCAGGTTCAGGACCAGCTTCTTCAGCTGGGCGTGCTTCTCGTCCCAGCGGCGGCGCAGTTCCTCGAAGCGGGCGAAGCGTTCGCGCCGGGCCTCGTGGTAGGTGGCGAAGCCGCCGCCGTGCACCCAGGCGTCGGCGCCGGCCGGTCCCGGCTCCACGGAGACGATCTTCTCGGCGGCCCGGGAGAGGAGTTCGCGGTCGTGGGAGACGAACAGGACCGTCTTGCGGGTCTCCTTCAGCCGCTCCTCCAGCCACCGCTTGCCCGGCACGTCGAGGTAGTTGTCGGGCTCGTCGAGCAGCAGCACCTCGTCGGTACCGCGCAGCAGCGCCTCCAGCACCAGCCGCTTCTGCTCGCCGCCGGACAGGGTGCGCACCTGGCGGAACTGGGCCTTGTCGTAGGGCACGCCGAGGGCGGCCGTGGTGCAGATGTCCCACAGCGTCTCGGCCTCGTACCCGTGCGCCTCGGCCCAGTCGGACAGGGCCTGCGCGTAGCTCATCTGCGCGGCCTCGTCGTCCACGGTCATGATCGCGTGCTCCGCCTCGTCGACGGCCCTCGCGGCCTCCTGGATGCGCGGCGAGGACACCGACACCAGCAGGTCCCGTACGGTCGTCTCGTCGCGTACGGAGCCCACGAACTGGCGCATCACACCGAGCCCGCCGCCGACGGTGACGGTGCCGCCGTGCGGTTTCAGCTCGCCGGAGATCAGCCGCAGCAGGGTCGTCTTGCCGGCGCCGTTGGGTCCCACCAGGGCCACGACGGCCCCTTCGCCCACCCGGAAGGACACGTCGCCGAGCAACGCCCTCCCGTCGGGGAGGTGGTACTCGAGGTGCGCGGCTTCCAGATGTCCCATGAGGGTGCATTCTGCGGGCCGTCGGCCGGATGCGGCAAACCCTTATCGATGTCTCGCCGGCGCGGTCCCCGCAGGTCGGGAGATCATCCGGCCGCGCCGAGCGGCTCGCCGGCCGGTCCGCCCCCGCCCGCGGGTGTCACGGTCGCGCCCGCCCAGGTCAGGGCCTCGAACCCGGCGGAGGGGGTGCCGTCGAGGACGATCACGCCGGTGTTGGCGAGTCGGCGGGCGGCGGCGAACGGCACGTCCACGTTGCGGGCGCGGGCCGCCGTCCAGGTGCGGATCGCGGCCCCGTGGCTGACCAGGGCGACGCGGCGGGCGCCGCTCGCGGCGGCCTCGGCGACCACGGTGTCGTAGCGCTCCAGGAACTCGGTGCCGCTCTCGCCGCCCGGCATGCGCAGCTCCAGGTCGCCGGCCGCCCAGGCGAACACGGTGCGCAGGTACCGCTCGCCCTGCTCGGACCCGCCCGGCAGGAGTTCGAGGTCGCCGGCGGAGATCTCCCGGATGCCGTCGCGCTCGAGGACGTCCAGGCCGCGGGCGGCGGCCAGCGGCGCGGCGGTGAGCCGGGTGCGCACGAGGGTGGAGACGTACAGGGCGTCGATGTCCTCGTCGGCGAGGGCCCGGGGCAGGGCGGCGGCCTGCCGCTCGCCGAGCGCCGTGAGGCCGGGGCCGGGGACGGCGGTGTCCAGCAGGCGCTGCACGTTGGTGGGGGTCTCACCGTGTCGGATCAGGAGCAGACGCATGCGCTCACCTTCCGGTGCCGTGCCGCCCCGCGCGGGGACCGGCCTCTGAAGGGTACCCGCGGGCCGCCGACGGCATCCGTCCGCCCGGGGGCTCGCCCGGGGCCGGACACCGGTCCCGGAGCACTTCACTGACGGACCGTCAGTCCATCTTTCGGAACGAACTGTCTCACTATGCGAATACGGGACTACCGTGACGCACGTCAGCCCCCGGGCTCCACCAAGTCCGGGGACCGGGCCGTGAAGGCCGTGAAGAAGGGGCCGAGCCATGCCGGAAGCGCGGGAGACCGCCGTCTACACGCACGGACACCACGAGTCGGTACTGCGGTCGCACACCTGGCGGACCGCCGCCAACTCGGCGGCGTACCTGCTCGGTTCGCTGAAGCCGCACATGAAGATCCTGGACATCGGCTGCGGTCCGGGCACCATCACCGCCGACCTGGCCGCCCTCGTCCCCGACGGCCACGTCACCGGCGCCGACCGGGCACCCGACGTCCTGGAGCAGGCGCGGGCCACGGCCGCCGGACGCGGCCTGACCAACGTCGACTTCACGGTCGCCGACGTCCACGCCCTCGACCACCCGGACGACACGTTCTGCGTGGTCCACGCCCATCAGGTGCTCCAGCACGTCGGCGACCCCGTGCGGGCGCTGCGCGAGATGCGGCGCGTCACCAGGCCCGGTGGATACGTCGCCGTCCGCGACGCGGACTACGCGGCCATGACCTGGTACCCGGCCTCGGCCGGGATGGACGACTGGCTGGACCTCTACCGCGCGGTGGCCCGCGCCAACGGCGGGGAGCCCGACGCCGGGCGCCGGCTGAAGGCCTGGGCGCGGGAGGCGGGCTTCACGGACGTCACGGCCACCTCCGCCACCTGGACCTTCAGCACCGCCGAGGAGCGGGCCTGGTGGAGCGGCCTGTGGGCCGACCGCACCCTGGCCTCCGCCTACGCGGAACGGGCCGTCGAGGGCGGCCACGCCGACGCCGGGCGGCTGGGGGCCGTGTCCGAGGCCTGGCGGGAATGGGGACGGCGGGAGGACGGCTGGTTCGCCGTTCTGCACGGGGAAATTCTATGCAAAAAGGACGCCTGAATCGCACATTCGGGGAAACTCGGCCGGCAGGAGGTCGAAACTATGGTTCCCATCCTGCTGGTACTGCTTCTGGTGCTGATTCTCTTCGGTGCCGGATTCGCAGTGAAGGTGCTCTGGTGGATCGCGATCGCGGTTCTCGTTCTCTGGCTCCTGGGGTTCCTGATGCGCGGTACCACCGCGGGCGGGGGCCGGGGCCGCTGGTACAGGTGGTGAGTCGGCCCCGGGAGCGTCTCACCGCCGCCCCCGCGGGCGGCATCCCGTAGGGCGCCTCATTCCCGGGGCAGCAGGGGTCCGAGCGGCCCGAGGTCCAGATTCAGGTCCTCGGGCCGCAGGCCGTAGCGGTCGCGCAGTTCCGTCATCCGGTCGTCGAGCAGCATCAGCGTGAGCCCGATCCGCTCCTCCTGCTCCTCGGACAGGTCGCCCTGGTCGAAGCGGCGCAGCGCCTGCCGTTCCATCAGCTGACGCAGCAGCTCGACGACGGTGAGGACGAGCTTGATCAGATCCCGCTCGACCGTGTCGGGCTCGAGATCGACATGACGCTCGCTCGGCGTGGTCACGAAAGCTCCTCCCAGGGCGACGGAACGTTCTCGTTCACAGAGCTGATCAGCGCGTTGAGATCGATGCGGACCAGGTCGACGTCCGCGATCCGCAGGGTGATGTCGCCCTTGATGACGACCCCGCCGGCCAGCAGCCGGTCGAGCAGGTCGACGAGGGCGATCTCGCGGCGCTCCACGACGGTCATGAGCCGGCCTCCCCCGCGCTCCCGCCGCTCTCCTCGCCCCTGCCGCGGTCCCCGCCCCGCACACCCTCGTCCGCCGGGGGATCCACGAAGGAATACGCCGCCCACGGTCCCGTGAGTTCGACGCGCATTCCGGGTTCCTCGTCCTTCGTACGGTCCACGCGTTCCACGAATTCCTCGGATTCCGTGCGGGGCACGAGATAGGCGGCGTTCAGCACGTTCTGTCCCGAGGAACGGGAGAGGGCGGAGTTCTGCGGTGCGTGGAGGCGGGCCGCGTCCGCGTGCTCCGAGAGCAGGGAGTGCAGCCGGCCGGCGAACCGTTCCGCCCGCTGCCAGGTGTCCTCCTGCGCCCTCGCCTTCCTGCGCCGCTGAAGGAGGTAGTCGCGCCCCGAGGCGGGTTTCGCCGGCCCGGCGTCCGGGCCGGCGGTCTCCTCGCCCGTGGGCTCCACGTAGACCTTCACACCCCACTCCACGCGCCCCTCCAGCCGGTCCAGGGTGCGCCGGAAGAACTCCTCGCGTTCCTCCATCATCACGCGGACGCCGCTGTCGTCGCGGAAGACGGTGGCGAGCCGCAGGGGCAGCGGCGTGGTGACCGCGGTGAGCGCGTCGATCACCTGCTGGTGGCCGCGCGCGGTCGCGGCCAGCCAGTCCAGGTCCTCCAGGTGGGCGCGGAGCGGTTCCTCGGCGAAGTCCTGTGCGGGCACGTCGCTGACGACGGCGATCAGGCCGTGGTGGTGCAGCATCTTGGCCGGCGCGCCCGCCACACCCGTCAGCTCGGCCTGCAGAGGCGCTCCGACCGGCCGGCAGACGGCGTACACGTACCGCAGTCCGGTCATGAGGACTCCTCCCCGGTGCGGGCACGGCCCGGCTCCAGTTCCTCCAGGCGAGCCAGTCGTTCACGCAACTCGGCGTTCTCCTTGGTGAGTTGGTCACGTCTGGCCCGGGTGGACAGCGCCGGGTCGTCCTCCCACCAGTCGATGCCCATCTCCTTGGCCTTGTCGACCGAGGCGACGATGAGGCGGAGCTTGATCGTGAGCAGTTCGATGTCGAGCAGGTTGATGCGGATGTCACCGGCGATGACGATGCCCTTGTCGAGGACGCGTTCCAGGATGTCCGCGAGGTTGGCGCCGCCGCCCTGGCCGTACGGTTCCGGCATCCGGCTCGGCATGCTCATCGACGGCTCCTCCTGTCCTCGTCCTCCGGGGCCTCTTCCTCGTCTTCCTCGTCCTCTTCGTCGTACTCGTCGGCCTCGGCCTCGGGCTCGCCCTCCTCCTCGTCCTCTTCGTACTCGGCCTCGGGCTCACCCTCCTCGTCCTCTTCCTCCTCCTCGTACTCGCCCTCGGGCTCCTCGTCGTACTCCGCCTCCGGCTCGTCCTCGTCGTACTCGCCCTCGGCCTCCTCCGACTCCTCGGGCTCCTCCGACTCCTCGGATTCCTCCGACTCCTCGGCTTCTTTCTCCTCCTCGGCCAGGGCGTCCTCGTGGGAGCGGACGATCTCGCCGTCGCGGATCTCACCGCGCCAGCCGTCCTCCGCCTCCCCCTTGAGGGTGATGAAGCGGGCGAAGTTCTTCAGGTCGAGGCGGGCACGGCGGCCCTGGGCGCGCCAGATGTTGCCGGTCTTCTCGAACAGGCCCGTCGGGTAGTACTCCATGACCAGCACGACGCGGGTGAGGTTCTCGGCGATCTCGTGGAAGGAGATGACGCCCTTGGTGGTGCCCTTGGCGCCCTCGGACGTCCAGGAGATCCGGTCGTCCGGGACCTGCTCGGTGGTCTTCGCCTTCCAGCTCCGGTTGGACCAGAAGACCTTCAGCTGCCAGTCGCTGCTGGTGTCGTCGGCGCGGCTGGCGCTCTTGACGCCCTTGGCGAAGGTGCTGAAGTCCTGGTACTTGGTCCACTGGTCGTAGGCGGTGCGCAGTGGCACGCCGACGTCGATCTGCTCCATGATGACGGTGGGCTTGGAGCCCGACCCGCTCTTGCGCTTGCCCTTGCCCTTGCCGCCACCGAGGTTCTTGAAGGCGCCGGTCACCTTGTCCTTGATGTTCGAGGCGCCGAGTTCCATCGCGGTGCGCATCGGGCTCTTGCCCTCGGCCAGCTTGCGGCCTCCGTCGAGGGCCATCTTGGCCAGACCGGGGCTCTTGCCCTCGGCGATGTCGTTGAGTTTGCCGGTGGTCTCACCGAGCTTGCGGCCGACGCCGACCAGCACGCGCTGGGCCTGCGCGGCGAGGTACTCCTGCGCCTCCGCCTTGAGCCGGTCGGCGGCCTCGCTCTGCGCGAGGTCCGTCAGCGGGTTGCCGCCTGCCTTGTCCGTCGCCTCGCCGGCCGCGGACTTCGCCGATCCCAGTGCCTCGGTCATCACTCACCGCCTCCCTTCGACCGCCGGGTCCGCGACGTGGTCTTCGCGGCCGTCTTCCGGGCCGAGCCGGCGGTCTTCTGCGAGGCCGCCCCGCGCGCGGACGCCTTCTTGGCGGGGGCCTTCTTCGCCGCGGTCTTCTTGGCGGGGGCCTTCTTCGCCGGGGCCTTCTTCGCCGCGGTCTTCTTGGCCGTCGCCTTCTTGCGCGGCGGCTCCTCCTCCTCGGGCTCTTCCTCCTCGGGCTCTTCCTCTTCGGGCTCTTCCTCGGCCTCGTCGGCCCGGTCCTCGGCGTCCTCGTCCTCGTCGCCCTCGTCGGCCCGGTCCTCGGCGTCCTCGTCGTAGTCCTCGCCCTCGTCCTCGTCGCGCGCGGACTCGGGCTCCTCGTACTCGTCCTCGTCGTCCGCCTCGTCCCGCGACTTCCCGCCCGGCACGTCGGGGACGACGCCGTCGAGCTCGTCGCGGACCCGGTTCGTACGGCTGTGCAGCCGGTCGGCGAGGGCGCTCATCTGCCGCTCGACCATCGCGCCCGAGGCGGCCTTGCCGACACCGCGCAGCTCGCCGCGGAGCTGTTCGGTGATCTCCTTGAACTGCGGGTTGTCCTTGAGCTGCTGGGACACCAGGTCGGCCACGCCGCGCGGGGTCAGGTTCAGCTTCTTGCCCGCGACCATCGAGCCGACGGCGAGCGCCAGTTTCATCTTCTTGCTGCGTCCCAGGAGGTATCCGGCCCCTACCGCGAGGCCCAGTCCCACTCGGTTCATCGTGCTGTCCCGTCGTCGGTTCCCGTACTCCTGCGCATGGCGATGTCCAGCCGGTCGAGGAGCTCGTCCTCCATCCGGTCGAACTCCTCCTCCGTGATCGCTCCGTCCTCCAACTGCTCCTCGAGACGGGAGAGTTCGGCCCGAACCGTGGCGGGGTCGTAATAGATCCGCTCGGCCTCCTGAACGACCTGCTGGATCACCCAGCCGCTGCCGCGCACCGGGGCGAACGGCAACAGCAGCACCTCTGAGATCAGGCCCATCTCCCTGCTCCTTCGCTGGTGTGCCCCCGCTAGCCGGCCGCCGGTACGGCGGGCTTCGCGGGGCCGGGCTCGACGAAGCTGTACGGCGGCAGCGGGCCGTTCACCCGCACTTCCAGGTGGGGACGGCTCTCGCGCAGTCCGTCCGCCGCCTCCAGGAAGCGCGCGGCCTCGTCCCGGTCCACCAGGAACGAGACGTTGGCCAGCCAGCCGGTGGACTCGGGACCCGGCTCGACGCTCGCCGCGAGGGGCTCCAGGACCCGCTGCACCTCCGCCGCGTCCTCGGCCTCACGGGCCTTGACCGCGGCCGCCACCATCTCGCCGAGCTGGATCTTCTGCTCGTACGAGCCGCCGCCGGCCTGCCGGTTCGCCTCGGCCATCGCGCGCAGCTCGGGGCTGTCCGCCATCACCTGGTGCAGCACGGCGTCCTCGACGTGGGATGCCTTGATGTTGTACTCGACCTTGTTCTCGAGCGCCCGCAGCCGCTCCAGGTAGTGCTCGGCGCGCTCGGTCAGGACGCCGGTGACCGCGTCGTCGTCGGGGGCGACGCTGCCGAACCGCATGGGCAGTACGCACCCCTCCGCACCCGCCTCGCCGAGGACGGTCTGGTGGGCGAGGAGATCGCGGCGCTTGGGCCGCAGGTTCTCGGGAGCATCGCTGACGACGGCCGCGAGATCACCCGCGTGCAGCACCCGTACCGGCAGCGGGGGCTCTCCCACCCCGCTCAGCCCCTCCGGGAGGGCGGGGTGCGAAGCGGCGGTGATGCCGTAGACGTAGGTGCTCACTCCTGCTCCTCCTTCCGGCGCGCGGACGTCGACTTGCGCGTACGCGGCCTGGACTCGGTCTCGCCTTCCTCACGGGCCTGCTTGAAGGCGCCGGAGATGGTCTCGGCGGCGCCGGACAGCGCCCCCTTGGACTTGCCGCGCGCGCCGGACTCGGTGACGTCACCGACGATCTCGGGCAGGCCGGGGCTCTTGCGCGGGCCCGCCTCCAGGTCGAGACGGTTGCACGCCTCGGCAAACCGCAGGTAGGTGTCGACACTGGCCACGACGACCCGTATGTCGATCTTCAGGATCTCGATGCCGACCAGAGAAACCCGCACGAAGGCGTCGATGACGAGCCCCCTGTCGAGGACGAGTTCCAGGACGTCGTAGAGGCCGCTGGAGCCGCCTCCGCCACCGGACTGTTGTGCCGGGACCACGGTCATGCCGACCGCACCTCCTTGTGTGTGATGAATGGTGTGTGATGAACGGTTGTGGGGCCGGGCCGTTCGACGGGCGAACGGCCTACCGGCCACCGGAGCGCGCGTCGGACCGCCCGCGCTCGTAACGGCGGATGCGGCGGTAGCCGGTCAGCTGGCCCTCCGGGTCGAGTTCGACCTCGTAGCTCGCCATGAGGCTCATGGTGTCGGGCACCCGCTCGAGTTCGAGGACCTCGACCTCCAGGGACCAGCCGTCTTCGGTCTGCGAGAAGGACGAGACGCTCTCGGCGGTCATGCCGGTCAGCTCGGCGAGCTGGGCACGCGCCTGGCGCAGCACCTCCATGGGCTTCGGCCGGTCGTCCGTCACGGTGTCGTCCTCGCCCTCTTTCCGGTCGTCGGTCGGGGAACCGCCCTTCGGGGGTCTCCGCGAACTCCGCGTGTTTCGTGAAGCCTGTGTGTCTGCCGTGTTCTTTGTGTTGGACATGGCCACCTCTTCCTTCCGTGTGGCCGGAAGGACCATGGCCAAACCTCCAGGAGCACACGCGTCTGGGCCGGTCGCGGCACGTCCTGCACACCGGCGGTAGGTGCATCAGACACGCAGCGCGTCGAGGCGGCGCCGGGCGGGCCCCAGGGCACGTCCGGCGCCGCTCGTCCCGGACCACGGCCGGGTCCGGGCCTGCTCGAGGGCGTCGGCGACGGTCCACCGGCGGGGCCCGAGACCGGGGTCGTCGAGCTGGTCCCGGGCGATGGGCATGGCGACGGGGGCGCCGGGACGGGCGCGCACGGTGAAGGGGGCGACGGCGGTCTGCGCGTAGCCGTTGCGCTGCACGTCGAGGTAGAGCCGCTTCCCCCGGTCCTTCTTGCGGGCGGCGGTGGTCAGCTGCTCCGGATGTCCGGCGGCGAGCAGCTCGGCGGCGTCCCGCGCAAAGGTGCGCACCTCGTCGAAGCCGTGCTGTCCGTCCAGGGGGACGACGACGTGCAGTCCGCGCGAGCCGGTGGTCATCAGGGCGAAGGGCAGCCGCACCTCGTCGAGCAGGTCGCCCAGCCACCGGGCCGCCTCGCGCACCGCGGCGAAGTCGTCCCCGGAGGGGTCCAGGTCGAAGATCATCAGGTCGGGGCGGTCGGCCCGGCCGGCCCGCGACAGCCAGCGGTGGAAGGTGAGACAGGCCTGGTCGGCGAGGAACACGAGGGTGGCGGTGTCGTCGCAGACGGTGTGCAGGACGGTGCCGTCCTCCTTGCCGACCCGCGTCCGGGTGATCCACCGCGGGTAGTGCCCGGGGGTGTTCTTCTGCATGAACCGGGGGCCGTCGACGCCGTCCGGATGCCGTTCCAGCATCAGCGGCCGGCCGCGCAGCTGCGGCAGCATGAACGGGGCCACCGACCGGTAGTACGCCACCAGGTCGCCCTTGGTGTACTCCTCGCCGTCGGCACCGGCCGGGAAGAGCACCTTGCCCGGCCGGTGCACCTCGACGGTGCGGCGTCCGGCCCGCACCCGGCGAACGTCGCCGCCTTCTGGACGGCCGCCGTCGCCCTCAGGGCGGGCGCCGTCGTCCTCAGGGCGGGCGCCGTCACCGTCCGGACGACGGCCGTCGCCGCGGGACCGGCCGCCGTCGCTCACGGGACGACCGCCGTCTCCACCAGCAGTCGGGCGGAGGCGGCGATCGACTCGGCGTCGATGCCCGCCGCGTGCAGTTGCTCCTCGGGGCTCGCCGAACCCGGCATCGTCCGCACGGCGAGCCGCACGAGGCGGGGCACCGGGCGCCCGTCGGTGAAGGCGTCGAGGACCGCGTCGCCGAGTCCGCCCTCCTCGTGGTGGTCCTCCACGGTCACCAGGCAGCCGGTCTCCTCGGCGGCGCGCCGCAGGGTGTCCCGGTCGACGGGCTTGACGGAGTACAGGTCGATCACCCGGACCGGGATGCCCTCGGCGTCGAGGGCGTCGGCGGCCTTCAGCGCCTCGTGCACGGTCACGCCGGCCGCGACGAGGGTCAGCCGGTCGCCGCCGGAGGCGCGCAGCACCTTGCTGCCGCCGACCGGGAACTCCTCGTCGGGCCCGTAGATCACCGGGCTCTCGCCGCGCGAGGTGCGCAGGTAGCGGATGCCGTCGAGCCCGGCCATGGCGGCGACCAGGTGGGCGGTCTGGTTGGCGTCGCACGGGTACAGGACCGTGGAGCCGTGCACGGCCCGGAACATCGCCAGGTCCTCCAGGCCCATCTGCGAGGGCCCGTCCTGGCCGATGGCCACCCCGGCGTGCGAGCCGACCAGATTGATCCCGGCGCCACTGACGGCCGCCATGCGCACGAAGTCGTACGCCCGGGTCAGGAAGGCCGCGAACGTGGAGGCGAAGGGCACCCGGCCGCAGCCGGCCATGCCGACCGCGGTGGCGACGAGCTGCTGCTCGGCGATATAGCACTCGAAGAAGCGGTCGGGGTGCTCCTTGGCGAAGAACTCGGTGCGGGTGGAGTCGCCGACCTCCCCGTCGAGGGCGACGACGTCGCCGCGGGCCGCGCCGAGGGCGGCGAGGGCCTGCCCGAAGGCGTCGCGGGTGGCGACACCCTTCTCGGGATCGCCCTTCTCCCAGCGGGGCAGGTCGAGACGGCCGGTGGGCACCGAGTGCAGCATGCGGGTGGCGGGCGGCTCGTGCACCTCGACGCGCAGGTCGCGGATCCCGCCGAGTTCCGCGATCGCCTCGTCGGCGTCCGGCAGCGGCTTGCCGTGCAGCCCCTCGCGGTCCTGGACGGCCTCGACGCCCCTGCCCTTCAGGGTGCGGGCGAGGATCGCGGTGGGCTGGCCCTTGGTGGAGACCGCCTCGCCGTAGGCGCGGTCGACGGCGTCCACGTCGTGGCCGTCCACCTCGACGGTGTGCCAGTCGAAGGCCTGGAAGCGGCGGGCGTAGGCGTCGAGGTCGTGGCCGTGCCGGGTGGGGCCGCGCTGGCCGAGCCGGTTGACGTCGACGATCACCGTGAGGTTGTCCAGGTGCTCGTGGCCCGCATGCTCGGCGGCCTCCCACACCGAGCCCTCGGCCATCTCGCTGTCCCCGCACAGCACCCACACCCGGTGGTCGGAGTGGTCCAGCCGCTTGCCCGCGAGGGCGATGCCCACGCCCACGGGCAGCCCCTGGCCGAGGGAGCCGGTGGCCGTCTCGACCCAGGGCAGGCGCTGCGGGGTGGGGTGCCCTTCGAGGCGGCTGCCGAGTGCGCGGAAGGTGAGGAGCTCCTCGTCGTCGATCGCGCCGGCCGCCTTGTACGCCGCGTACAGCAGCGGGGAGGCGTGGCCCTTGGAGAGGACGAAACGGTCGTTGGCCGGGTGTGCGGGACGGTCGAAGTCGTAGCGGAGGTGGTTCGCCAGCAGGACGGCCATCAGGTCCGCGGCGGACATCGACGAGGTCGGGTGCCCGGACCCCGCGGCGGCGGAGGCACGGACGCTGTCCACTCGCAACTGCTGGGCGAGCTCGCTGAGTTCGGCGGTGTCCATCGGGTTACTGCTCTCCTTCTCGGGGGAGGGGACGCGGCTGGTCACCGGCGGGCCCGGGGCCGGGCCGGCTTTCGGCGGGCCCACCGCCGGGCTGGTTCTTCGCCGGTTCGCCGCCGGGCTGGTTCTTCGCGGGCTCACGGCCCGGCTGGTTCTTCGCGGGCTCGCCGCCCGGCTGGTTCTTCGCCGGTTCCGGTGCCTGGCGGTGCCCGGCCTGCTCGTTCTTCACCGGCTCGGGGGTCGGTGAGGTGATCGTCCGGGAGGTGTCGTCACCGCCGCCTCCGCCCAGGGCCTTCTGCCCGGTGGTGGCGGGAACGCCGGCCGCGGACGTCGCGTCCCGCTGCCGTTCGCGTCCGTCCGGCATCCGCGCCAGTTCCGGCGAGGCCGTGTCCAAGGGCACCGACCAGGACCGGACGAGGCCCAACTGGACGGCCTGGCGCGGCAGTACGGCGTCCAGCAGCCAGTCGGCCGCGACGCGCACGCGGTTGCCGGGCATGGCGGCCAGGTGGTAGCCGCGGGTGACCGCGCCGGCCGGCAGCCCCGACAGCGGGACGCCCAGCGGGTTCGCGGCGGCCTTGACCCCGCCGAGGTCGACGACGAAGCCCATGTCCTTGTGCCGGTAGGGCCGCAGCTCGCGCCCGGTCAGCGAGGCGGCGATGTTGTGTGCGGCGACCTTGCCCTGCCGCCAGGCGTGCTGTGCCGTCATGGGCGTGTACGCCCCCGGCTTCTCCAGATCGGGTACGGCGGCGGCGTCACCGCACGCGAACACCTCGGGCCTGCCCGGCACGCGCAGGGTCGGCTCGACGAGGAGCCGCCCCCGCTCCATGGGCAGCCCGAGGGACTCCGCGAGGGGATCGGGCCGTACGCCCACGCACCACACGAGGGTGCGGGTGTCGACGAACTCGCCGTCGGTGAGCAGGACTCCGTCCGGGGTGGCCTCCTTCACGGAGGTTCCCATCCGCACGTCGACGCCGCGTTCGCGCAGCACCCGGTCGGCGGTGGTGGAGAGCCGCTCGTCGAGTTCGGGCAGGACGCGGTCGGCGACGTCGAGCAGCAGCCAGCGCGGCCGCATGCCCTTGCGCAGGGGGTGGGCGCGCACCAGCGCGTCGGTGAACAGCTGCCCGTGGGCGGCGACTTCGGTACCGGTGTAGCCGGCGCCGACCACCACGAACGTACAGCGGGCCGTGCAGAGCGCGGCGTCGTCGGCGGAGGAGGCCAGTTCGACCTGCCGGGTCACGTGGTCGCGCAGGTAGAGCGCCTCGGGCAGGCCGCGGAAGCCGTGCGCGTGCTCGGCGACGCCGGGGATGGGCAGCAGCTTGTTGACGCTGCCGGCGGCCAGCACCAGCCGGTCGTAGCCGAGGGTGCCCGCCTCGCCCTCGGGGCCGGTGTAGTGCACGGTGCGCCCGTCGAGGTCGATGCGGCCGGCCTCGCCGAGCACCAGCCGCACGTCCGGCAGGTTGCCGGCGAGGGAGACGGTGACCCGGCGCGGTTCGAGGATGCCGGCGGCCACCTGGGGCAGCAGGGGCAGGTAGAGGAAGTAGTCGGTCGGGTTCAGCAGGGTGATGTCGGCCCGGCCGCGGGCCGCCCGCGCGAGGGTGCGGGCCGTGCGGTATCCGGCGAAGCCGGCTCCGACGATCACGATGCGGGGTCGACTCACGTTCGCCTCCGGTGGCCCCGCGCCGTCGGGGCCGCGGGGAAGTGTGTCGTACGGGGGTTTCCGCGTCCCCCCGGGCAGACCCGCCAAACGTCCGCGGGCCCCGCGGAGCCCCGTGGGACCCCGGTTTCCCGCCCGCGCGCGGGGCACCCCGGACCGCGACCGCCCACCCGCCGCACCCCGGCGGAGGTACCCCCGCGGCCGAGTACGGCTGTTTCCCGTCCTGCGAGGAGTCCGGCCCCGGCTTCCCGTCCTGCGAGGAGTTCGGCCCCGGCTCCGGTCACCACGGCGGTCCTGCCGCGCGTCCACGTCGTGGGTCGGGCCCGGTCGGGTCAGGCCCGGTGGTGGGGCGTCTCGGGGTCGATGCGGCCGGGCCGCGGCGCCTCGCCCGGCTCGGGGACGCCCACGCTGGGTGCGGCGGTCGGCATCGGCGGGTAGGGCGTGCCGGTGGCCGCCCCCGTGGGCGGTGCGGCGGGTCCCGGCTGTGCGGACGGGACCGTGCCGTGGTGGGCCGGGTGCGGGCGGGCGGCGCTGCGCAGGACGTAGGCCAGCACGCCGAGGAGGGCCGCGGTGATCAGGGCGGCGGCCCAGTCGGGCAGCCCGATGTCGAGGGCGAGGCCCACGGCCAGCGCGACGGCGGCTCCCGCGTACAGGGCGAGCGCGCCGGAGGCGGCGTACAGCGTGGCCCTGCGGCGCTGCTTGCGGGTCTGTTCGCGCAGTTCCTCGCGGATGGTCTCGCGTGCCACCTGCGCCAGCTCGTCGACGAGGTGCTTGTCCAGATGCTCCAGGTGATCGATGCGCTCCATTCCTCCCGGGTACCCGGCGCCATCGGCCGGTAACGCGGTGCGGGGCGGGTGCGCGCCGGCCCGGCGGGGGCCGCCGAGGGGATCGTGAAGGGATCTCCGCGGCCCGTCCGGCCCAACTAGGCTTTCGCGCATGAACATTCTGGGAGCCACCCTGCGTGTCTGCGTGGACGATCTGGAAGCCGCCGTCCCCTTCTACGAGCGCCTCTCGGGCGCCCCGGCGCTGCGCTTCGAGCGCGGCGGCGTGCGGGTCGCCGCGGTCGGCTGCTTCCTGCTGATGAGCGGGCCCGCGGCCGAGCTGGAGGTGCTGCGCAAGGTCGCCGCGACGATCGCCGTGACGGACGTCGACCAGGCGTACAAGACGCTGGACGAGCTGGGCGCGGACATCATCGCGGGCCCGGTGGCGACCCCGGCGGGCCGCAACCTGATCGTGCGGCATCCGGACGGCGCGGTGTACGAGTACGTGGACCGCCGCCCGGCGTGAGGCGGACGGCGGACGGCGGACGGCGGACGGCGGACGGCGGGCGGCGGGCGGCGGTTCAGGAGCGGCCGAGGGCGGTGACGTCGAGGCCCGCGCAGCGCGGCGAGGTGAGCAACGGCCGCAGCGGCGCGACGAGTTCGTCGGGGAGGAGACCGTTCGGGTCGGGACTGTCGACGGCGGGCACGACCGTCGGGTCGAGGACGTCGGCGTCCAGGTGCACCCGGAAGCCGTCCGGTTCGGGGCGCGCGAAGGCGCGTGCGGTGGCCTCGCCGAGCATCTCAGGTCCTCCCTCGCGCAGTTCGCCCACGGTGACGACGGGCATCCCCAGGGCCGCGGGTTCGGCGGTGTCGTCGGCGAACTCGTCGCGGATGCCGGGGAACCGCACGTCCTCGTCGCGCAGAACGGTGCCGGGGGCGGGCGCGGTCCCCGGTGGGAGGGGGCGTCGAGCACCACGAAATTCCGCATGCCCGGCGTCCTCGCCGACGTACAGTCGGGCATTCGACGGCTTTCCCGCGGACCACGCGGGACATGCGGGACACGAAGGAGCGGACGCGGTGAGCGAGCAGACGGCCGAGCGGCACACCTACCGGGTCATCGTCCGGGGCACCTGGGACGGTCTGACGGAGGCTGCGCGTGCCCGGCTGCTCTCCGAGGCCGCCGAGCACGGCCTGACGAGCATGCGGTTCACCGAGGAGGGATCGCTGACGTACGAGCCGTCGCCGCTGAAGCACTTCTCGCTGCGGTACGTGGTGGTCTCGGACGCGGCGGACGGCGAGGAGATGGCGGGCGCGCTCGCCGAGGAGCGCGCCGAGACGACGCTGCGGGAGCTGGGCTACGGCTTCACGGGCCTGAAGTCGACGGTCACGGACCTGGACACGATGAAGATCAACCGGAAGGGCGGGCGGTCCCGGGGGACCGCGGGGAACGCGGGGCATCCGGGGAACGCGGGGAGCGCATCTCGGCGGTGAGCGCCCACCGCTCGTGGTCGCGCCAGTCCCCGTCGATGTGGATCATCTTCGGGGAGAAGCCCTCCAGCCGGAACCCGCAGGCCCGCGCGAGGGCGATCGAGGCGGCGTTGCCGGGCTGCACGTTGATCTCCAGCCGGTGCAGCCGCATCGGCCCGAAGGCGTGGGCCACCACGAGGTCGAGCCCCTCGCGCATCAGTCCGCGCCCGGCGGCGTGCGCGAAGGCGCCGTAGCCGAGCGCGCCGCACTGGAAGCCGCCGCCGACGATGTTGTTGATGTTGATGAACCCGGCGACGGCCCCGTCGTCCAGGGTGCACACGAGGAACCCGGCCTTCGTCGGGTCCTCGATGAGCCGTCCCGCGTAGGCCCGGTACGCCTCGGCGGTGGCCGGCGGGAACAGCCACGGACGGTGCAGGTCCCTGCTCTCCCGGACCCGGGCCGTGAACTCGTCCGCGTCGGCGTGGGAGAAGTGGCGTATGCCCACGCGGGAGCCCTCGGCGAGGTGGCGGGATGTGGTGTGCGGCATCGGGCCAGCGTACGGCGTGGTCGGTCGCGCCGTCTGACGGCGTACGCGCCGCACAGCGCGCCGACGACCCCGGTGGCGGGCATCGCCGTCCACAGCGGCACCGTCACCGTCACCTCGGGGACCAGCAGCCTGATCCGGATGGCGCCGGTGTTCTCGAAGATGAAGATCAGGGCGAGGAGGGCGAGCGCCAGGACGGTGATCCGGGTGGGCGTCGGCGCGCCCCCCGGCCCGCTGGTCTTCCCGCCGCTCTCGGAGGTCTCCGGACTCATACGACCAGGGTGGGCCCGCCGGCACCCTCCCGCGCGGCGGAGGACTGCCCCCGGGTGACGCCCCGGCCGCCCGTCCCGGATGCTCGCTCCGGCCGGTGGTGGCCTGCCGGTGCCGGGCCCGACGGGTGACGGGCCGGGCGGCTGACGGGCCGGGCGGCTGACGGGCCCGACGGCTGACGGGCCCGGCGGAAGTGGTCAGCTCAGGGCGGGCGTGGCGAGGGTGAGCGTGCCGGCGTCCGCGTCGAGTTCGGCGGCGACCCCGAAGGGCACCGTCAGGGCGCCGTCGCAGTGGCCGAAGCCGAGTTCCTCGACGACCGGCACGCCGAGCCCGCCGAGCCGGTCGGCCAGCACGGGCCGCAGTTCCTCGTAGGGGCCGCACTGCGCCCAGGAGCCCAGCGCGATCCCGGCGACGCCGTCGAGCCAGCCGGTGCGCAGGAGGTGGGTGAGCGTCCGGTCGACGCGGTACGGCCGTTCCCCGACGTCCTCCAGGAGCAGCAGTCCGCCGCGGGCGCCGGAGCGGGTGTGCGGGGTGCCGTACCCGGTGGCGAGGAGGGTGAGGCAGCCGCCGAGGGTGACGCCGCGGGCCCGGCCGGGAGCGAGGGCGGTGCCGGTGGAGGTGAGGGTGCGGACGGCCTCCGGGGCGAACAGGGTGGCCCTGAGATGCTCCTGGGCGCGGGAGTTCTTCACGAAGTCGACGCCGGCGGCGACGGGGCCGTACAGCGTGACCAGGCCGAGGCGGACGGCGAACGCCTCCTGCAGGGTGGTGCTGTCGCTGAAGCCGAGGAACACCTTCGGCCCGGCGGCCCGCATGGCCTCCCAGTCGAGCAGGTCCACCATGCGCTGGGCGCCGTACCCGCCGCGCGCGCAGATCACCGCGTCGACGGACGGGTCGCACCAGGCGCGCTGGAGGTCGGCGGCCCGGTCGGCGTCGGTGCCGGCCAGGTGGGGCAACGCGCCGTGCACGTCGAGGACGTGGGGTGCGGCGAACGGGTCGAGGTCCCAGCCGCGCAGCAGGTCGAGGCCGGCCTGGAGCCGTTCCTCGGCGACGGGTCCGCTGGGCGCGACGACCGCCACCCGGGCGCCGGGGGCGAGCCGGGGCGGCCGTACGAGTTCCTTCACCTGACCAGCTCCAGAGTGGGGACGCCGGGCGTGTTCAGCCCGAACACCTGTGCGTACAGGGACAGTTCGGCCTCCAGGGCGCGCACCACCGTCTCGGCCCGCCGGAAGCCGTGCCCCTCGCCCTCGAAGGCGAGGTAGGCGTGCGGCACTCCGCGTCCCGCGATGCGGGCGAGGAGCCGCTCGGCCTGGGCCGGCGGGCAGATCACGTCGTCGAGGCCCTGGAGCAGCAGGAACGGTACGCCGATGCGGTCGGCGTGCTCGACGGGCGAGCGTTCCGCGTAGCGGGCGGGCACCTCGTCGAGGGGGCCGACCAGGGTGTCGAGGTAGCGCGACTCGAAGTCGTGGGTCTCCCCCGTCGCCCAGGCCGTGAGGTCGAGGACGGGGTAGCTGATCGTGCCGCAGGCGTAGACGTCGGTGCCGGCCAGGGACGCGGCGGCGGTCCAGCCGCCCGCGCTGCCGCCGCGGATCGCCAGCCGGCCGCGGTCGGCGGTGCCCTCGTCGGCGAGGGCGAGGGCGACGGCGGCGCAGTCCTCGACGTCGACGACCCCCCACTGCCCGCGCAGCCGGTCCCGGTACGCGCGCCCGTACCCGGTCGACCCGCCGTAGTCGACCTCGGCGACGCCGATGCCGCGGGAGGTGAAGTAGGCGATCTCCAGGTCCAGTACGAGCGGGGAGCGGTCGGTGGGCCCGCCGTGCGCCCAGATCACGTAGGGCGGCGGTTCGGCGCCGGGGGCGGCGCAGTCGGGGTTGCGCGGCGGGTGGACGTGGGCGTGGATCTCGCGGCCGTCGGGGCCGGTGAAGGTGCGGATCCGGGGTTCGGGGTAGTACGCGGGGTCCACGGCGTCCTCGTGCCCGGCGCCGATCACCCGGGCGCGGCCGGTACGCACGTCCAGTTCGACGACCTCGTGGGCGCTGCGCGGGCCGGCGCCGACGGCGACGACCCGCTCCCCGTGCACGGCGAGGGTGGAGGCGAACTCGGTCCAGGGCCCGGCGACGTCGACGACCTCACCGGTCTCGGGGTCGAGGACGCCGAGCGCGGTGGCCCCGCGGCCGTGCACGACGGCGACGAGGCCGTCCGCCAGCGGGGCGAACCAGCGGTGGCCGAGCTTCCAGAGCGCGCCGCCGAACTCCTCCTCGCGCGGGCACACGGGCCGGTGGTCCCGGTACAGGTTCCACCAGCCCGTACGGTCGCTCGCGTACAGCAGACAGCCGTCCGTCGACCAGTCGACCTGCGCGATCGACTCCTCGGGACCGCCGGCCACCACGCGGGGTTCCCCGAACGTCCCGTCGGCGCCGACCTCGGCGACCAGGACCTCCGTGCCGTCCCACGGCATCCGCGGATGGTCCCAGGCCAGCCAGGCGGCCCGTCGGCCGTCGGGCGACAGCCGGGCTCCGGTGACGAACCGCCGCCGCGCGTCGGTGAGTTCGCGCACGGCACCGCGGTCCGCGGCCGCCGAGCCGTCCAGCGGCACGGCGGCCAGGACCCGGCGCACGTCGGTGGGTCCGTCGCCGGTGAACTCCTCCAGCACGCACCACACTTCGTCACGCCCGGGCGGGAACTGCGGTTCCGCCCAGCGCAGTCCGCCGCCCACCTCCGACACCGGGGTCAGCGGACGGGGCTCGCCGCCGGGCTCGCAGGCGTACAGGCGCTGGTCGGCGAAGTGCACGAACACCACCAGGGTCCGGCCGCCCAGCACCCGGCCCGCCCAGGGCTGTCCGCCGTACTCGAGGACCCTGCTGCGCACGTTCCACGGCGCGGGCAGGACCGACTCCTCGGTACCGTCGGCCCGCCGTCGCACCAGCGTGCGCCGGCCGCCCTCGGCGGGCCGGGGGGCCGTCCACCACACCTCGTCGCCGACGAAACCGACGTACTCGGGACGCCCGTCGTGCGCGGCGGCGAGACGCGCGTCGAGGGGGGAGGGCCAGGCGCCGTACGGCAGGTTCTGCACGTCTCGCTCCTCTAGGCCGTGCGCAGGAAACGGTCGAGGACGTCGACGCCGAAGTGCAGCGCCTCGACGGGGACCCGTTCGTCGACGCCGTGGAAGAGGGCCTGGTAGTCGAGGCCCTCCGGCAGCTTCAGCGGGGCGAAGCCGTAGCCGGTGATCCCGAGCCGCGAGAACTGCTTGGCGTCCGTGCCGCCGGACATGCAGTACGGCACCACGTGGCCCTGCGGCGCGAACTCCTCGACGGCCGCCCGCATCCTGGCGTACGTCGGCGAGTCCACCGGCGCCTGGAGGGCGACCTCGCGGTGCGCGAACTCCCAGTTCACGTCGGGGCCGGTCAGCGTGTCGAGGGTGGCGCGGAACTCGTCCTCGCAGCCGGCGAGATACCGCCCGTCGACGTACGCCACCGCCTCCCCCGGAATCACGTTGACCTTGTAACCGGCTTCCAGCATGGTCGGGTTGGCGCTGTTGCGGACGGTCGCCTCGACCAGTTTGGCCGCCGGGCCGAGCTTCTCCAGCAGAGCGTCCACGTCGTCCAGGTCGGCCTCGATGCCGTAGAGGGCGGCGATCTCGGTGAGCGCGGCGGTCACCGTGGGGGTGAGCCGCAGCGGCCACTCGTGCTCGCCGATGCGGGTGATCGCTGCGGCCAGCCGGGTCACCGCGTTCTCCCGGTTGACCTTGGAGCCGTGTCCCGCGCGTCCGCGCGCGGTCAGCTTCAGCCAGCCGGTGCCGCGTTCCCCGGCCGCGATGGGGTAGATCTCGCGTCCGGTGCCGTCGTGGAAGGTGAACGCGCCCGACTCGCTGATGCCCTCCGTGCAGCCTTCGAAGAGGTGGGGGTGGCGGTCCGCGAGGAACCCGGAACCGTCCTCGGCGCTGGCCTCCTCGTCCGCCGTGAAGGCGACGACGACATCGCGCCGGGGCCGGACGCCCTCGCGGGCCCAGGACCGGACGACGGCGAGGATCATCGCGTCCATGTTCTTCATGTCGACGGCCCCGCGCCCCCACACGACGCCGTCGCGCACCTCCCCGGAGAAGGGGTGCACGCGCCAGTCCGCGGGCTCGGCCGGCACCACGTCCAGGTGCCCGTGGACGAGCAGGGCGTCCGCCGACGGGTCGGTGCCCTCGATGCGGGCGACCACGTTGGTGCGGCCCGGCGTGCGTTCGAGGAGCGTCGGCTCCAGGCCCGCCGCGGCGAGCTGTTCGGCCGCGTACTCGGCGGCAGGCCGCTCCCGGCAGTCCCCGCCGCCCCGGTTGGTCGTGTCGATCCGGATGAGGTCCGAGGTGAACCGCACGACCTCGTCCCTCGCCTGCCCGTCAGCCATACTGCTCCTCCACCGCGGCCGAGACGACCGTCGTGACCGCCTTGAACGTGCGAATGCCCTCGTACATGGTGCCGCTGGTGTAGGCGACCCTGCGCTCCGCGGTCCGCGCCACGCCCGGCACCACGGTCGCGGCCATCGCCAGGTGCTCGGCGTCGAACTCGACCGCGACGGTGAACGGTCCCGCGTCCACCGGCTCCCCGCGGACCGCGAGCCCGGCGGCCTCCTTCGCCGCGGCCCGGATGTCCGCGGCGGTCCTGGCCGGGGTCCGGCACACCGCCGCGTACCGCGACACGTGGTCCTTGACGGCGACCTTCAGCGCCTCGGGCGCGTACCCGAGCGCGTCCTCGCAGGCCACGTCGTCACCGGTGACCAGCACGACCGGCACCCCGTACTCGGCGACGACCCGCGCGTTGAGCAGCCCCTCGCTGGCCCGCACGTCGTTCAGCCACACCCCGGTGATGGAGTTGGCGAGGTAGGTGTGGGCGAGGACGCCCTCCGCGCCGGCTCCGGCGTGGTAGCCGACGAACGCGATCCCGTCGACGTCGCCGTGCTGGACGCCCTCCACCATCGACAGCGACTTGTGCCGCCCGGTGAGCATCTGCGCCCGCTCGTCGAGCCGCTCCAGGAGCAGGTTGCGCATCGTCCAGTGCGCCTCGTTGATCAGGACCTCGTCGGCGCCGCCGTCGAAGAACCCGAGGACGGCCGCGTTGACGTCGGAGGTGAACAGCGCCCGGCACCGCTCCCACTGCGGCGTCCCCGGCAGCACGTCGGCCGGCCAGGTGACGCCGGTGGCGCCCTCCATGTCGGCGCTGATCAGGATTTTCATGCCCGCGTCCGTCCTCTTTCGGGAAACCCCCTGAGCTTAACGGTCCTCCGGACGGCCGGCGGAGGGCCTGCCCGGCGGGACAGGCGCACGGCGGCCGCGGCGGCCGACGCCGGGACGCCCTGCCCGGCGGCGGGCCCGTACGGTGTGTCGCCCGCCGGTGGCGCGGACCGGCTCCGTACGCGCTCCCGCACGCTTCGCGCGGGCGGCGTACGCCGCGCCGTGCGCCCCCTCGGCCGTGGGAGGCCGGTCAGCGTCCGGGGAGGGTCAGTTCGAACCAGACCGACTTGCCCGCGGCGGTCCGGCTGGCGCCCCATTCCCGGGCCAGCGCGCTCACCACCCGCAGCCCGCGCCCGGACTCGTCGTCGGGCCCCGCGCTCAGCAGGGTCGGCAGCTCGTGGTCGTCGTCGTCCACCTCGCACAGCAGCGTCTCGCCGCGCACCAACCGCAGGGTGAGCGGCCGTCCGTGCGCGTGCCGCAGGGCGTTGGTCACCACCTCGCCGACCATCAGCTCGGCCGGGTCGGCCAACCGCGCGAGCCGCCAGTCGTGGAGCTGTTCACGGACCGCGGCGCGGGCCCGGCCGGCCTGGGCGGGGTCGAGGGCAAGGGTCCATTCGGCGACGTCGCCGGGTTCGATGCCGCGGAGACGGGCCATCAGGAGGGCCACGTCGTCCTTGCGGCTGCCCCGGCCGGCCTTCGAGAACGTCGCGGCGAGGGCGCGGACGATGGTGTCGCAGGCGTCGTCCATGGAGGCGGCCGGGTGGGCGGCGGACTCGCACAGGGCCGCCAGGCCCACGCCGATGTCCTCGCCGCGCGTCTCGACGAGTCCGTCGGTGCACATCACGAGCCGGTCGCCGGGCGCCACGCGCACGCGTACCTCCTCGAAGGGCACTCCGCCGACGCCGACGGGGGCGCCGGTGGGCAGGTCGAGCAGTTCGCCGCGGCCGTCGTCGGCGCGCACCAGCACGGGCGGGACGTGGCCCGCGTTGGCGAGGTGCAGTTCGCCCGCGATCGGGTCGTAGACGGCGTACAGGCAGGTGGCGAGGTAGGTGTCGCCGAGGCGCCGGGCGAGGTCGTCGAGGTTGCGCAGGAGTTGCGCGGGCGGCAGGTCGAGCGCCGCCATGGTCTGCACGGCCGTGCGCAACTGGCCCATCCTGGCGGCGGAGTGGAGACCGTGGCCCATCACGTCGCCGACGACGAGCGCGGTGCGGGCGCCGGGCAGTTTCACGGAGTCGAACCAGTCGCCGCCGACCCGCCCCAGCAGGGTGCCGGGCAGATAGCGGGTGGCGATGTCGCAGCCCGCCATCCGCGGCGGTATGTGCGGCAGCATGCTGTCCTGGAGGGTGTCGGCGACGCTCTCCTGATACGTGTACATGCGCGCGTTGTCCAGCACCAGGCCCGCGCGGGCGGCGAGTTCGGCGCCGGTGACCCGGTCCATGTCGTCGAACTCGACGCGCTCGGGGTGGCGCAGCAGGACCATGAAGCCGAGGACGACGTCGCGTGCCTTCAGCGGGACGACGAGCATCGATCGGCCCGTGATCAGGGGTCGGAGGTCCCGCTTGTCGAACTGCGAGGCGACGGCGTGGCCCAGCTGCTCGCCGATGCGCGGGACGAGGACGGGTTCGCCGCTGGTCATGCACTGGAAGAACGGGGTGTGCTCCGGAAAGGGCATGGCCTCGCCGACGGGCACGACGTCGTCCCAGCGGCCGGGTTCGTCGGTGTGCTCCAGGGCGACCCGGTGCCACATGGTCGTGGTGTCCGGCACGCCGTCGGGGAACTCCTCGCCGGCGAGCACCTGTTCGCGCAGATAGGTGCAGGCGACGTCGGTGAAGCGCGGTACGACGGCCCTGCTGACCTCGCCTATGGTGCGGGACAGGTCGAGGGAGGTGCCGATCCTCCCGCTGACCTCGTTGAGGAACTCCAGGCGCTCGCGGACGGCGGCGTGCTCGAGGTCCTCGCCCTCGTCGTCGGGGTCCTCGGGCGCGGGCCGGCCGGCGGCCGCGGCGCGGGCGGCCCGCTCGCGGCGGACCCTGCGCTCGACGCGCCGCGCGACCCCCCAGTCGGGGGTGACGGGCACCCGGTCGTTCTGGCTGAACTCCAGGATGGGATAGCCCAGTTCGAGGACCTGGGAGACGATGCGGGCGCTGTCGTCGACGCTCATGCTGGGCAGGATCTCGGGGAGCCTGCGGGCGAGGTCCTCGGCGCCGGGGAAATCGGTGTGCAGGGCGAAGCCGGGCGCGATGCGCTCGACGCGCGGGCCGTCGTCCCGGTCGGGCCGGTGCAGGCCCTCGGCGTCGGCGGCCAGCACCAGCAGCCGCTCACTGCCCGGGCCGACCAGGGGGTACGCCCACCACAGCACGTCGACGCGGTTCCTCTCCCACCCCGCGGGCCGGGGCTCCGTCCCGCCGCGCTCGGGCACGGTCAGCCGGGCCCGCCCGGCGGACGGGTAACCCGGCCCGCGGTCCAGGGAGTCGCCCGGGCCGGGTCCGAGGTCGCCGTAGGGTGCGTGGTCGTGGCACGGCAGGTGGTCGTCGTACGGCGGGTGGTCGTCGTACGGCGGGTGGTCGTCGTACGGCGGGTGGTCGTCGATGTCGGGGAGGGCGCCCGAGACGGGCAGCAGGTCGATGGCGGGCTCGCCGATCGCCTCTTCCCTGGGGACGCCGAACAGCCGGCGGGCGCCGCTGCTCCAGTGCGAGACGAGGCCGGCCCGGTCGACGACGACCACGGCGAGCGGAATGCGTCCGGCGTCCGCGGCCTCGGGTGGCGCACCGCTCTCCGCTCCGCGGCTGGGAGGTATGTCCCTCTCGGTGCCACGGTCCATGGCCCAGACCCTCTCTCCCCAGAGCTGCACATGATCTCCCCCGCAGTCCCCACCGTACGGCGCGCGCCGTACGGGATGTGCGGCAATTCTGGAATTGGTTTCACCGGGGAAGTGCTGGGTAACGGGCTTCCCCGGGGTTCTCTCAGTCCTCGTGGCCCAGTTGCAGATCACGCTCCGTGCGGCCGCCGCCGGCCACCTGCAGCACGGTGGCGACCGGCGGGTAACCCGCGGCGATGACGGTGTACTCGCCGGAGGACAGGTCGACGAAGCGGAAGGTGCCGTCCGGGCCCGTGGTGAGGGTGTCCACCACGTTGCCCGCGGCGTCCAGGAGCGTCACGCGCGCGTCCTCGACGGGCCGCCCGCCGGTCGCCCGGACCGTGCCGCGCAGCACGGCGCCGCCGGCGAGTTCGACGTCCTGGCGGGTCTCCCGCGAGGCCTGCACGGTGACCGGCAGCGCGGCGGGGCGGAAGGCGGGGGCGCTGGCGGCGAGGGTGTACTCGCCGGCCACCAGCTCGGTGATGACGTACCCGCCCTCGCGCCCGCTGCGGGTACTGGCGACGACCTCGCCGTGGACGTTGGTGAGGGTGACGGCGGCGTCCCGCACGGGCGTGCCGTCGGCGGTGACGACGGCCCCGGCGAGGCGTCCGGCACCGCCGAGGACGACGTCCAGCTCGACGGGGCGCTCGCCGACGGTCACGGAGACCGCCTGCGGCTGGTGCCCGCCGGCGGCGGCGATCAGGACGTACGACCCGGAGCCGGGCGTGGCCAGCGCGTACCGTCCGTCCTCGCCGCTGGCGCCGCGCCCGATCTGCTGCCCGGCCACGTCGATGAGGGTGAGCGCGGCGCGCGGCACGGCGGTTCCGTCGGGGTGCTGCACCGTGCCGCAGACGGGGATGCCCGCGGTGTACGCGGCGCGGGCCTGCGGGACGGTGGCGGTCACGGACGCGGGTTCCGTTTCGGTGGCGTGGTGGGACACCAGCGGTTTCTCCTTGAGGAAGAAGGCGAGCACGAGGCCGAGGGCGAGCACCGGTACCAGGTACAGGAAGATCCTCGGCATGGCGTCGGCGTACGCGTCGATGTAGGCGTCGCGCAGCGCCGGGGGCAGGGTGTGGACGAGCTGCGGGGTGATCGACTCGGGGTCGGGGAGGCCGGCACCGGCGTCCGCGCCGCCGGGGAGACGCTCGCGCAGGGAGTCGGTGAGCCGGTTCGCGAAGAGGGTGCCGAAGACGGCGGCGCCGACGCTGCCGCCGATCTGGCGGAAGTAGTTGTGGGCGCTGGTGGCGGTGCCGAGGTCGGCGGGGCGCACGGAGTTCTGCACGGCGAGGACGAGGACGGGCATCACCAGCCCGATGCCGGCGCCGAGGACCGCCATCCAGAGGCTGTAGTGCAGCCGGGGCGTGTCGGCCTCGAGCCGGGACAGCAGCCACATGCCGACCACGGCGAGGGCGCTACCGAGGACGGGGTACACCCGGTAGCGGCCGGTGTGGGTGATGAGCTGTCCGGAGACGACCGAGGTGACGACGATGCCGCCCATCATGGGCAGCATGAGCAGTCCGGACTCGGTGGCGGAGGCGCCGTCGACCATCTGGAGGAAGGTCGGCAGATAGCTGGCGGCGCCGAAGAGGGCGACGCCGGTCACCAGCCCCACGAGGCTGGTCAGGGTGAAGACGGAGTCGCGGAACAGCCGCAGCGGGATGAGGGGTTCGGCGGCGAAGCGCTCGGCGACCAGGAAGAGGACGGTGGCCAGGGCGGCGCCCGCGCCGAGGGACAGGATGAGGCGCGAGTCCCAGGCGTGCTCGGTGCCGCCCCAACTGGTCAGCAGGACCAGGCAGGTGGAGGCGGCGGCGAGCAGCAGGGTGCCGAGCACGTCGAAGCGGGGCCTGGTGCGCGGCTTGGGCAGCTTGAGGACGACGGCGACGACGGCGAGGGTGAGCACGCCGAAGGGGACGTTGATGTAGAAGCACCAGCGCCAGGACAGGTGGTCGGTGAAGTAGCCGCCGAGCAGCGGTCCCGCGACGGAGGCGAGGCCGAAGGCGGCGCCGATGAGGCCCATGAAGCGGGCGCGCCGCCGGGGCGGCACGATGTCCGCGATGATCGCCTGTACGCCGATCATGAGCCCGCCGGCGCCGACGCCCTGCACGGCGCGGAAGGCGATCAGCTGGTCCATGGTCCGCGCCCGTCCGGCCAGCGCGGAGCCGACGACGAAGACGACGATGGCGAACTGGAAGACGCCCTTGCGGCCGAGGAGGTCGCCGAGCTTGCCGTAGACCGGCAGTCCGACGGTGGCGGTGAGCAGGTAGGCGGTGATCGCCCAGGACATCTTGTCCAGGCCGTGCAGTTCGCCGACGATCTTCGGCAGCGCGGTGGCGACGATCATCTGCTCCAGCGCCGCGAGGAGCAGCGCGAGCATGAGCGCGAAGAAGACCAGCCGCACCCGGCGGGGGCTCGGCCCGGCATGCCGAGCGGCCTCGGGCGCGGCGGGCGGCGGAGGCGCCGTCGCCGGTGCGCTCCGCGCTCCGTCGTGCAGGTCTTCCTGCACCAGAGTGGTCCCACCCACCTACCGCTCCCCTCGTCGCACCTGCCGCACAAGTCCCGCGTGAAGCGACAACTCCGAGCAAGTGCGACGAGTCACGGCGTCGACCCGGTCCGGAGGGAGAACCACTCGAACCGGTGAGGTGGAGCGACGGTCAGGAGTCGTCGGGCTCTTGACCTGCGGTGAGCCGCCCGTCGAGGGCGGGCTACTTCTCGACCTCGGTGGCGAGGTTGCCGAGGATCGCGTCGTAGATCCGGCCGAGGCCCTTGGGGGCGAAGGTCCTCTCGAAGAAGCCGCCGATGCCGCCGGCGCCGGTCCAGGTGGTGGTCACGACGACGCGGGACCTGCCCTCCCCTGCCGGGGTGACCCGCCAGACGGTGACCATGGAGGAGTTGCGGTCCTTCTCGACCAGTTCGCCGTCGGTGGGCTCGGTGACCTCCAGGAGACAGTCGCGGACGCGCTTGCTGGTGGCCTGGAGCTTCCAGTGGACGAGGGTGCCCTCTCCGTCGCCGCCCTCGCGCACCTCGTACTCGCTGAACTGCTCCGGCAGCAGCTTCGCGCGCGTGCCGCTGTAGTCGGCGATCGCGTCGAACACCGTGTCCGGGGCCGCCGCGACGACCCGCTCGGTGGTGGCCTCGACCTGCGCCATGGGGTTCCTCCAGGTCCTTGTTGCTCGGTGGTTCCTCGGATCGGGGCAAGCCAACCACCCCGGTCCCCGGCCGCCCAAATCGGGGTTGCGGAAGCGGTCGCGGGCCGGTCGGAAAGCACCCTCGCACGATCATGGGGACAAGTGTTCTCTCGCGAGTCCAGTGCTGCCGAGGAGGCCTCACGGGCTGGGAGAACCCCGCCGCGGAACCCGCCGCGGCGGCCCGCCACGACCGGCCGCCCGAGCCGGTGGCGGAGCCCGCCGCGGCCGGACCGAACCGGCTCGGCCCGCTCCGAGCGCGTTCGTGGGGAACCGGCGGACCAATCGGGTCAAGTATCGGCGGAACAGGTTCTTCCGGGCGCCGATTCCGGGACGATGCGCCGAGGACCGTGATCCACGCGGTCCGTCGACCTCCGTCCTGGGAGGACCCCATGAGGAAACGCGCAGCAGCGCTGTGCGGTGCCGCCGCCGTCGTGGCCGGGGCGTTGACCGCCGTGCCCGCCGACGCGATCCCGTCGCCCGCCGCACGGGCCGCGCCGGCGGCCGGACCCGTCTGGGAGAAGTGCGGCACCACCGACCACCCGACGCTGCAGTGCGCGTCCCTGGAGGTGCCGCTCGACCACGCCGACCCGGGCGGGGAGCGGATCACGCTCGCGCTGTCCCGGGTGCCGCACACCGCCGGGACGTACCAGGGGCCGCTGCTCGTCAACCCGGGCGGGCCCGGCGGCAGCGGACTGACGCTCGCCGGATTCGTCGCGTCGTCGCTGCCGAAGGAGGTGGCCGCGCAGTACGACGTCATCGGCTTCGACCCGCGCGGGGTGGGCCGGAGCACGCCGGCCCTGAACTGCCGGCCGGGCCACTTCGCCCCGGTGCGCCCGGACTCCGTCCCGTCCACCGGTGAGATCGAGCGCGCCAACCTCGCGCGGGTGAAGGCCTTCGCCGAGGACTGCGGGAAGAAGTACGCGCGCGTGCTGCCGTACATGGACACCCTGAGCGCGGTCCGGGACATGGACGCGATCCGCCGGGCCGTCGGCGCGCCGCAACTGAACTACTTCGGTTACTCGTACGGCACCTACCTCGGCGCGGTCTACGCCAAGCTGTACCCGCAGCGGGTGCGGCGCCTGGTCCTCGACTCGATCGTCGACCCCACCGGCGTCTGGTACGACAACAACCTCACGCAGGACCAGGCCTTCGACGACCGCCACCGTGCCCTGATGGCGTGGATCGCGCGGCACGACGCCACCTACCGGCTCGGCACCGACCCGGACCGCGTCGAGGCGAAGTGGTACGCCATGCGGGCCGCCCTGGCGGGGGAACCGGCGGGAGGCAAGGTGGGGGCCGCCGAGCTGGAGGACACCTTCATGCCGGGCGGTTACTACAACGGCTACTGGCCGTACCTGGCCGACGCGTTCGCCGCGTACGTCAACGACCGCGACGCCGATCCGCTGATCGAGACGTACGAGAACTTCGGCGCGGTCGACGCCGCCGGGGGCAACGGCTACAGCGTCTACACGGCGGTGCAGTGCCGCGACGCCCACTGGCCGCGCGACTGGGACGAATGGCGCTCCGACAACTGGTCGGCCCACCGGAAGGCGCCGTTCATGACCTGGAGCAACGCCTGGTACAACGCGCCGTGCGCGTTCTGGCCGACCCCCTCGCGGGGACCGGTGGACGTCGCGAACGGCCGGCTGTCGCCGGCGCTGCTGTTCCAGGCGACGGACGACGCGGCCACCCCCTACGAGGGCGGCGCGATGATGCACGCCCTGCTCGGCGGATCCAGCCTCGTCGTCGAGGAGGGCGGCGGCAACCACGGCATCACGCTGAGCGGGAACACCTGCCTGGACAAGCACCTGGCGGCCTATCTGAGCGACGGCACGGTGCCGCGCGGGACCGGCCGGGCCGACGCGGTGTGCGAGGCGCTGCCCGACCCGGAGCCGCTGAGCGCGAAGGTCGGCTCGGGGACGGCGCACGGTACGACGCTGCACGGGCTGCTCGGCTTCCGCGGCTGACGCACCGTCGGCCGCGACCCCGTCGGGGGCGTTGTCACACCCGTGGTCCACCATGGACGCATGAGTGAGCTGACCAGGATTCCCGCTCCCGACGGCGTCGCCGCCTCCGCCCAGTACACGCACGTCGTGCTGGGCACGGGCCGTTTCGTGGCCGTCTCGGGCCAGCTGCCCCTGGACGAGCGGGGCCGGACGGTCGGCGAGGGCGATCCGCGGGCCCAGGCCCGTCAGGTCTTCGAGAACCTGCGGCGCTGCCTGGCCGCCGCCGGGGCGACCTTCGACGACGTCGTCAAACTCACCTACTTCGTCACCGACATGGCGCACATGCCGGCGATCCGCGAGGCCCGCGCCGCACACATGGCCGACGACCGGCTGCCGGCCGCCTCGGCCGTGCAGGTGGCCGCGCTGGTCCGGCCGGAGTTCCTGATGGAGATCGAGGCGTTCGCGGTGGTCGGCGCATGACGGCCCTCCGGGTGCGCGAGATGACCCTCGGCGACTGCGACCGCGTCTCGGAGATCCGCGTCCGCGGCTGGCAGAGCGCCTACCGGGGCCTGATGCCGCAGTCCCACCTCGACGCCCTCAGCGTGACCGAGGACGCCGAGCGGCGCCGCGGCTGGTTCACGCGCGGCGACGGCAGTGTGGTGAACCTGGTCGCGGAGCGGGCCGGCGAGGTGGTGGGCTGGGCCGCGCACGGCGCCTACCGCGAGGGCGAAGTGCGCACCGAGGAGGCCGAGTTGTACGCGATCTACGTCGACCCGGCGCGCGTCGGCGGCGGCATCGGAGGGGCGCTCCTGGCCGAGTCGGTACGGCGGAGCACGGCCGCCGGCCACCGCCGCATGCACCTGTGGGTCCTCAGGGACAACACCCCGGCCCGCCGCTTCTACGAACGTGCGGGCTTTCGCGCGGACGGCGCGGAGGAACCCTTCGAGGTGGCAGGCGCGCGGGTACCGGAGGTCCGTTACACCCGGTCCTTGACGGCCTGACGGCCTGACGGCCTGACGGCCTGACGGCCTGGCTGCCCTGGCGCCCGCGACCGGATCGCCTGACACCCGACGGCTGACGGCTGACACCCGACGGCTGACGGCTGACGGCTGACGGCTGACGGCTGACGGCTGACGGCTGACGGCTGACGGCTGACGGCTGACGGCCGGTCTACGGCACTGCCCCGCAGCCCGGCAACCCGGCGCCCAGTGGCCGGCACTCCGACCGGCCCGGGGCCCGGCGAATCCCATCGGCCCACGGTCCGGCAGACCGGTGGCCCACGGCGTGGTAAGCATGCGGCACCGCAGCCCGGTCCCGGCAGTCCCGCCGACCCCCATCTGCCCCGCCCAGCCCGGTGAGCCGCCATCTCACGGGACCGGCGGCCACGGCCCACGGTCCGGCAGACCGGTGGCCCACGGCGTGGTAAGCATGCGGCACCGCAGCCCGGTCCCGGCAGTCCCGCCGACCCCCACCTGCCCCGCCCAGCCCGGTGAGCCGCCATCTCACGGGACCGGCGGCCACGGCCAGGCAAAACCAGGGCCCGGCAGCCCGGCAGTCCCAGCGGTTCCCTCCCGTCCTGTCGGCCCGGTGAGCCACCGGACCGCCTCCGCGAGCCCGCGGCTGAGGCCCCGGCGCCCGGCCGACGCGACGCTCCGGCCCGGTGCCCCGTCCCGACCCGCCCTTCCGCTCACCGCTGCCGGGGGATGCGCGCCAGCGCGCGCACCGCGGCCTCGGCGAGGAGAGGGTGGGCGAGGGCGTCGTCGAGGACGGGGCGGGCGCGGGCGTCGCCCAGGTCGCCGAGGCCGTCCACGCACGCGAGGGCGACCCGCCGGTACGGGTCGTGCGGGCGCAGCCGCCGCCGCAGCGTGGTGATCAGCGCGGGCACCGCCTCGGGTGCGCGCAGTTCCACCAGGAGCCGGACGGGGTGCAGGGCGTAGGCGACGCGCAGTTCGTTGGTCGCGAGGGCGGCCGCCGCCCGGGCGGTGCGCGGGTCGCCCAGGCGGGCCAGGGCGTGAGCGGCGGAGGCACAGCGGGGCGGGTCGCGGTGGTTCAGGAAGAGGACGAGGGCCTCGAAGGCGCGCCGGTCCCCGGCCAGTCCGAGGCGGAACGCGGCCAGCTCCCTCGCCCACAGGGGCTGTCCGGCGGCGGTGAGCACCTCCGCGAGCGCGTCGCGGTCCCAGGTCGCCGCCAACTCCTCGAAGGCGGCGCTCCCTCCCGACTCCTGCCGTAAGCGCTCCGTGAGCGATCGCAACTCTTCGTCCATGGAGCCGAGCCTAGAGCGGTGGCGTCGGCGCCGGGACGCACATCACAAACACGGGGGCTGGCGCGCTCGTTACCCACCGGTTAAGCTCATACGAGCGAGTTACCCACTCGCACCCCCGTTCGTGACGGCCTGGTGACGCAGCCGCCGCGGCGGAGTCGGTTCGGTACTTCAGGTACCGCTTCGCACGACCCGGCCACGGGACAGGGCCGGTCGGTCATCACCGTTCCCCGGACGTGTGCACGTCCGCCGTGACGGCCCCGGGCGTGTGCGCTCGCAGCCCGGCAACACCCGCACCGAGCACTCCTCTTCACGCACCCCCGGTGCGTCCGGACCGTTCTTCGGGACCGCCGGACGCACCCGGGGCCGCTTCCAGTCGTCACCCTCATTCCTGGAGTCCCGCCATGGCCACTCCCCTGTCCCCCGCCCCCCTCTCCGACCTGCGGACGATCGCCGTCGTCGGTCTCGGCACCATGGGCACCGGCATCGCCGAGGTCCTGGCCAAGGCCGGCCGCACCGTGATCGGCATCGACGTCAGCGAGGCCCAGGCCGCGCGGTCGCTCGCCGCCCTGGAGGCCGCCACCGCCCGTGCCGTGGAGCGCGGCCGGCTCACCGGCCAGGAGCGCACCGACGTCCTCGCCCGGGTCCGCACCTCCACCGACCTCGCGGCGGCGGCCGACGCCGACCTGGTGATCGAGGTGGCGCCGGAGTCGTACGAGATCAAGCAGCAGATCTTCCGGGAGCTGGACGGGATCGTGCGCCCCGAGGCGATCCTGGCGACCGGCACCAACGCGCTGTCCGTCACCCGGCTCGCCGCCGACTCGGCGCGCCCCGAGCGGGTGCTCGGCCTGCACTTCTTCAACCCGGCGCCGGCGATGAAGCTGGTCGAGGTCGTCTCCTCGGTGCTGACCGCTCCCGCCGCCGTCGCCGCGGTCACCGACCTCGCCCTCGACCTGGGCAAGGAGCCGGTGGCGGTCGGGGACCGCCCCGGTTTCGTCGCGGACGGGCTGCTGTTCGGCTACCTCAACCAGGCCGCCGCGATGTACGAGGCGAAGTACGCCTCCCGCGAGGACATCGACGCCGCGATGCGGCTCGGCTGCGGTCTGCCGATGGGCCCGCTCGCCCTGCTCGACCTGATCGGCGTCGACACCGCGCGGACGGTCCTGGAGGCCATGTACGCCGAGTCCCACGACCGGCTGCACGCCCCCGCGCCGATCCTCAAGCAGCTCGGCGAGGCGGGCCTGACCGGCCGCAAGTCGGGCCGCGGCTTCTACACCTACGACGCCCCCGGCAGCGCGACGGTCGTGCCCGACGCCCTGACGCCCGTCGCCGGCGCGTCCGGCACCCCCGGCCGTCCGGTGCGCGCCGTCGGTGTGGCCGGCTCGGGCACGATGGCCTCCGGCATCGCCGAGGTGTTCGCGAAGGCGGGCCACGACGTCGTCCTGGCCGCCCGCAGCGAGGAGAAGGCGCAGACGGCGAAGGCCCGGATCGGCAAGTCCCTCGCGCGTTCCGTGGACAAGGGCCGGCTCACCGCCGAGGCCGCCGCGCAGACGCTGGAGCGGATCACCCCGGCCGGCTCCTACGACGCCTTCGCCGACGTCGACCTGGCCGTCGAGGCGGTCGCCGAGGACCTGGACGTCAAGCGGCAGCTGTTCGCGGCACTGGACAAGGTGTGCAAGCCGGGCGCGGTGCTGGCCACGACCACCTCCTCGCTGCCGGTCGTCGCGCTGGCCCGCGCCACCTCGCGTCCGCAGGACGTGATCGGCATGCACTTCTTCAACCCGGCGCCCGCGATGAAGCTGGTCGAGGTCGTCCGCACGGTGCTGACGGCCGAGGACGTCCACGCGACGGTCCACGAGGTCTGCGCCAGGATCAGGAAGCACGCCGTGGACTGCGGCGACCGGGCGGGCTTCATCGTCAACGCCCTGCTGTTCCCGTACCTCAACAACGCGATCAAGATGGTGCAGGAGCACTACGCGTCGCTCGACGACATCGACGCGGCGATGAAGCTGGGCGGCGGCTACCCGATGGGCCCCTTCGAGCTGCTGGACGTCGTCGGACTGGACGTCTCGCTGGCGATCGAGAAGGTCCTGCACCGCGAGTTCCGCGACCCGGGGCTGGCCCCGGCGCCGCTCCTGGAGCACCTGGTGGCCGCGGGCTGCCTCGGCCGCAAGACGGGCCGTGGCTTCCGCGAACATGCCCGCCGCTGACGGCGCCGGCGACCGGTTCAGGGCCGGTGAGGACTGGGGCGGGCTGCTCGGACCGGCGGCCCCTCCCCCGCCCGCGCGGGGCGGGGGAGGGGCCGGACACGCGCGCCGAGCTGCGCACATGCAGTACGTTCAGGGCATGCCCCAGCCCGCCAAGTCCTCACGTACACCAGCCACGCCCGACGCGCCGGAGAGTGCCGCCGGCTCCCGCGCGGCGGCCCAGCGGCTCAAGATGCGCCGCGAACTGGCGGCTGCCGCGATGGAGCTGTTCGCGACCAAGGGGTACGAGGCCACCACCGTCGACGAGATCGCGGCCGCGGCCGGGGTCGCCCGCCGCACCTTCTTCCGCCACTTCCGCTCCAAGGAAGAGGCGATCTTCCCCGATCACGACGACACCCTGATCCGCGCCGAGGCGGTGCTGAACGCGGCTCCCGCGCACGAGCACCCGCTCGACACGGTGTGCCGCGGCATCAAGGAAGTGATGAGGATGTACGCGGCCCGGCCGGAGATCTCGGTCGCCCGCTACAAGCTCACCCGCGAGGTGCCCACCCTGCGCGAGGCGGAGATCGCGTCGGTGGCGCGCTACGAGCGCTTGTTCACCCGTTACCTGCTGGGCCACTTCGACGAGCACGCCCACGACGACGACGCCAACGACGACCCGCTGCTGGCCGAGGTCGCCGCCTCCGCGGTGGTCACCGCCCACAACCACGTCCTGCGGCGCTGGCTGCGGGCCGGCGGCCAGGGCGACGTCGAGGCCCAGCTCGACCACGCCTTCGGGATCGTGCGGAAGACGTTCGGCACCGGCATCGGCGCCGGACGCAGCACCGCCGGGGCGCGTCCGGCCGCCGCGGCGGTCTCCGAGCAGGGCGAGGTCCTGGTGACGGTCGCCCGCACCGACGCCCCGCTGCACGAGGTCATGCGGACCATCGAGCAGGCGCTCAAGGAGCGCTGAACCACCCCTCACGAGCCCATGGCGCTGTGACGACGGCCACCCCACCGGGTGGCCGTTTTGGCATGTCAGAGCACCTTTTCCCGCGGATTTCCGAGCCCGTTCGATCGATCATCGCTCATTTGTCACGTAAAGATTTCATCTGAGGCGAAGTTCTGGCACTCAGTGCCTTGCGGGGTGACACGCGGTGTCATACGTTGAAGGAGTCCGGGCGGCCGGCGTGCAGAGACCTTTCGTACGTCGGCTGTCCCCGCAAGCCCTCCCCCAGCGCCCCACCGGCCGGGGGGACCCCGGCTCGCGCGCCCGGACGCCTGCGTCACAGGCAACCTCCCGCGCCACAAAGCGCCGCCGCACAGCACCACCCGCCGAACCGACGGCACACCCCCACCCACCCTCAGCAGCACCGACGTAACCATCGGCGCCCCTCCCTCAGGGCGCTCACCGCCGGAGGCAACACCGTGACCGTGAAGGACATCCTGGACGCGATCCAGTCGCCGGACTCGACGCCGGACGACTTCGCCGCTCTGCCGCTCCCCGAGTCGTACCGCGCGATCACCGTGCACAAGGACGAGACGGAGATGTTCGCGGGCCTCGCGACCCGTGACAAGGACCCGCGCAAGTCGATCCACCTCGACGACGTGCCGCTGCCCGAACTGGGCCCGGGCGAGGCTCTGGTGGCCGTCATGGCCTCCTCCGTCAACTACAACTCGGTGTGGACCTCGATCTTCGAGCCGCTGTCGACCTTCGGGTTCCTGGAGCGCTACGGCCGCACCAACGACCTCGCCAAGCGCCACGACCTGCCGTACCACATCATCGGCTCCGACCTCGCGGGCGTCGTGCTGCGCACCGGTCCGGGCGTGAACGCCTGGAAGCCCGGTGACGAGGTCGTCGCGCACTGCCTGTCGGTCGAGCTGGAGTCCAGCGACGGCCACAACGACACGATGCTCGACCCCGAGCAGCGCATCTGGGGCTTCGAGACCAACTTCGGCGGCCTCGCCGAGATCGCGCTGGTCAAGTCCAACCAGCTGATGCCCAAGCCGGACCACCTCAGCTGGGAGGAGGCCGCCGCCCCGGGCCTGGTCAACTCCACCGCCTACCGGCAGCTCGTCTCCCGCAACGGCGCCGGCATGAAGCAGGGCGACAACGTCCTGATCTGGGGCGCCAGCGGCGGACTCGGCTCCTACGCCACGCAGTTCGCGCTGGCCGGCGGCGCCAACCCGATCTGTGTGGTGAGCAGCCCCCAGAAGGCGGACATCTGCCGGGCCATGGGCGCCGAGGCGATCATCGACCGCAACGCCGAGGACTACCGGTTCTGGAAGGACGAGCACACCCAGGACCCCAAGGAGTGGAAGCGCTTCGGCAAGCGCATCCGCGAACTGACCGGCGGCGAGGACATCGACATCGTCTTCGAGCACCCCGGCCGCGAGACCTTCGGCGCGAGCGTCTACGTCACCCGCAAGGGCGGCACCATCACCACCTGCGCCTCGACCTCGGGCTACATGCACGAGTACGACAACCGCTACCTGTGGATGTCGCTGAAGCGGATCATCGGCTCGCACTTCGCGAACTACCGCGAGGCCTGGGAGGCCAACCGCCTCATCGCCAAGGGCAGGATCCACCCCACCCTGTCGAAGGTCTACTCCCTGGAGGAGACCGGCCAGGCCGCCTACGACGTGCACCGCAACCTCCACCAGGGCAAGGTCGGCGTGCTGTGCCTGGCCCCCGAGGAGGGCCTGGGCGTGCGCGACGAGGAGAAGCGCGCCCGGCACATCGACGCCATCAACCGCTTCCGCAACATCTGAGACACCCGGGGTCATAGATGACTGAGCGTCAGAAGGACCGGCCGTGGCTCATGCGCACGTACGCCGGTCACTCCACGGCAGAGGCGTCCAACGAGCTGTACCGGCGCAACCTCGCCAAGGGCCAGACGGGCCTGTCGGTGGCGTTCGACCTGCCGACGCAGACCGGCTACGACTCCGACCACGTCCTCGCCCGCGGCGAGGTCGGCCGGGTCGGCGTGCCGGTGGCCCACCTCGGTGACATGCGCCGGCTGTTCCAGGACATCCCCCTGGAGCAGATGAACACCTCGATGACCATCAACGCCACCGCCATGTGGCTGCTGGCGCTCTACCAGGTCGTCGCCGAGGAGCAGGGTGCGGACATCACCCGGCTCCAGGGCACGACCCAGAACGACATCGTCAAGGAGTACCTGTCCCGCGGCACGCACGTGTTCCCGCCGGGACCCTCGCTCCGCCTGACGACGGACATGATCGCGTACACGGTCTCCCACATGCCGAAGTGGAACCCGATCAACATCTGCAGCTACCACCTGCAGGAGGCGGGCGCCACGCCGGTCCAGGAGATCGCGTACGCGATGTCGACGGCGATCGCCGTGCTGGACGCGGTCCGCGACGGCGGCCAGGTGCCGCAGGAGCGCATGGGCGACGTCGTCGGCCGCATCTCCTTCTTCGTCAACGCGGGCGTCCGCTTCGTCGAGGAGATGTGCAAGATGCGCGCCTTCGGCCGCATCTGGGACCGCGTCACGCGCGAGCGGTACGGCATCGAGGACCCCAAGCACCGCCGCTTCCGCTACGGCGTCCAGGTCAACTCCCTCGGACTGACCGAGGCGCAGCCGGAGAACAACGTCCAGCGGATCGTGCTGGAGATGCTGGCCGTGACCCTGTCCAAGGACGCACGCGCGCGTGCCGTGCAGCTGCCGGCCTGGAACGAGGCGCTGGGCCTGCCCCGCCCCTGGGACCAGCAGTGGTCGCTGCGCATGCAGCAGGTGCTGGCCTACGAGAGCGACCTGCTGGAGTACGACGACATCTTCGAGGGCTCGAAGGTGATCGAGGCGAAGGTGGGCGAGCTGGTCGAGGAGTCGCTCGCGGAGATCGAGCGGATCCAGGAGATGGGCGGCGCGATGGCCGCCGTCGAGTCCGGCTACCTCAAGTCGCAGCTCGTCTCCTCGCACGCCGAGCGCAGGGCCCGGATCGAGTCCGGGCAGGAGAAGATCATCGGCGTCAACGTCTTCGAGACGACGGAGCCCAACCCGCTCACCGCGGATCTCGACACGGCCATCCAGACGGTCGATCCGGCGGTCGAGGCCCGGGTCGTCACCTCTCTGCGGAACTGGCGCGACACGCGCTACCAGCCGCCCTTCAACCATCCGCGCCCGTGCAAGGCGCTGGAGAAGCTGAAGGAGGCCGCCAAGGGCACCGCCAACCTCATGGAGGCCACCCTGGAGTGCGCCCGCGCCGGGGTCACGACCGGCGAGTGGGCCGGGGCGCTGCGCGAGGTGTTCGGCGAGTTCCGCGCCCCGACCGGCGTGTCGTCGGCGCCGGTGGCGGTGCCGGCCGAGGAGGGCTCGGCCATGGCCGACGTCCGCCGCAGGGTCGACGTGACCGCGAAGGACATGGGCGTCGGCAAGCTGCGCTTCCTGGTCGGCAAGCCGGGCCTGGACGGGCACTCCAACGGCGCCGAGCAGATCGCCGTCCGCGCGCGGGACGCCGGCTTCGAGGTGGTCTACCAGGGCATCCGGCTGACGCCCGAGCAGATCGTGGACGCCGCGCTGGAGGAGGACGTGCACGCCGTGGGCCTGTCCATCCTGTCCGGCTCGCACGCCCAGCTGGTGCCCGACGTCCTCGAACGGCTGCGTGTGGCCGGTGCCACAGACATCCCGGTGATCGCCGGTGGCATCATCCCGAATGGAGACGCCGAACGGCTCAGGGCCGCCGGCGTGGCCGCGGTCTTCACCCCGAAGGACTTCGACATCACCGGAATCATCGGCCGCATCGTCGACGAGATCCGGAAAGCGAACAAGCTCGACCCCCTGGAGGTCCCCGCATGACTGTCAACCGTCTTCGTCCGCGGCGCTCCTGTCTGGCCGTTCCGGGCAGCAACCCGCGCTTCCTGGAGAAGGCGCAGGGCCTCCCGGCGGACCAGGTCTTCCTCGACCTGGAGGACGCGTGCGCGCCGCTCGCCAAGCCCGAGGCGCGGCACACCATCGTCAAGTTCCTCAACGAGGGCGACTGGACGGGCAAGACGCGGGTGGTCCGGGTCAACGACTGGACGACCGAGTGGACGTACCGCGACGTCGTGACGGTGGTCGAGGGGGCCGGACCCAACCTCGACTGCATCATGCTGCCGAAGGTGCAGAACGCCCAGCAGGTCGTGGCGCTGGACCTCCTCCTCACCCAGATCGAGAAGACCATGGGCTTCGAGGTCGGCCGGATCGGCATCGAGGCGCAGATCGAGAACGCCCAGGGCCTCAACAACGTCAACGAGATCGCGCAGGCCTCCCCGCGCATCGAGACGATCATCTTCGGCCCGGCCGACTTCATGGCGTCGATCAACATGAAGACGCTGGTCGTGGGCGAGCAGCCGCCCGGCTACCCGGCGGACGCCTACCACTACATCCTGATGAAGATCCTGATGGCCGCCCGCGCCAACGACCTCCAGGCCATCGACGGCCCCTACCTCCAGATCCGCAACGTCGACGGCTACCGCGAGGTCGCGCGGCGCGCCGCCGCGCTCGGCTTCGACGGCAAGTGGGTGCTGCACCCGGGCCAGGTCGAGGCGTCCAACGAGATCTTCTCGCCGTCCCAGGAGGACTACGACCACGCCGAGCTGATCCTGGACGCGTACGACTACTACACGTCCGAGGCGGGCGGCAAGAAGGGCTCCGCGATGCTCGGCGACGAGATGATCGACGAGGCCAGCCGCAAGATGGCCCTGGTCGTCTCCGGCAAGGGGCGCGCCGCCGGCATGCAGCGCACCAGCAAGTTCGAGATCCCGGAGGGCTGAGCGCGATGCAGTTCGGACGCACCTACGAGGAGTTCGAGGTCGGCGCGGTCTACAAGCACTGGCCCGGGAAGACGGTCACGGAGTACGACGACCACCTCTTCTGCCTCCTCACCATGAACCACCACCCGCTCCACATGGACAGCAACTACGCGGAGCACACGACCGACTTCGGCAAGAACGTCGTCGTCGGGAACTACGTCTACTCGCTGCTGCTCGGCATGTCCGTGCCGGACGTCTCCGGCAAGGCGATCGCCAACCTGGAGATCGAGTCGCTGCGGCACGTGGCGCCGACCTTCCACGGCGACACGATCTACGGCGAGACGACCGTGCTCGACAAGTGGCCGTCGAAGTCGAAGAACGACCGCGGGATCGTCCACGTCGAGACCAAGGGCTACAAGCAGGACGGCACGCTGGTCTGCGTGTTCCGCCGCAAGGTCATGGTGCCCACGGAGACGTACATCAAGGAGCGCGGCGGCGAGCAGCCCGGCCGCCCGGAGCTGAACGACCCCTCGGAAAAGACGGAGAAGTAGCCATGGCGCGACTCGCCCAGACCGCCGGTCTGACGGACGTCCAGCAGGAGATCCTCGCCACCGTCCGCGACTTCGTGGACAAGGAGATCATCCCGGTCGCCACCGAGCTGGAGCACCGCGACGAGTACCCGCAGGCGATCGTGGACGGCCTGAAGGAACTGGGGCTGTTCGGCCTGATGATCCCCGAGGAGTACGGGGGCCTGGGCGAGTCGCTCCTCACCTACGCCCTGTGCGTCGAGGAGATCGCCCGCGGCTGGATGTCCGTCTCCGGCATCATCAACACGCACTTCATCGTGGCGTACATGCTCAAGCAGCACGGTACCCAGGAGCAGAAGGACCACTTCCTGCCGCGGATGGCGGCCGGCGACATCCGGGGTGCGTTCTCGATGTCGGAGCCGGGGCTCGGCTCCGACGTGTCGGCGATCACGTCGAAGGCGGTGCGGGACGGCGAGGAGTACGTCCTCAACGGCCAGAAGATGTGGCTGACGAACGGCGGCACGTCCTCGCTGGTGGCCGTTCTCGTGCGAAGTGACGAAGGACACCCCGAGGGGACCGCGCCCCACAGGTCGATGACGACCTTCCTGGTGGAGAAGGAGCCGGGCTTCGGCGAGGTCCGCCCGGGCCTCACCATCCCGGGCAAGATCGACAAGATGGGCTACAAGGGCGTCGACACCACCGAGCTGATCATGGACGGCCTGCGCGTTCCCGCGGACCGGGTGCTCGGCGGGGTCACCGGCCGCGGTTTTTACCAAATGATGGACGGCGTGGAGGTCGGCCGCGTCAACGTCGCCGCGCGTGGCTGCGGCGTCGCCCAGCGTGCCTTCGAGCTGGGTGTGGGGTACGCCCAGCAGCGGCACACCTTCGGCAAGCCGATCGCCCAGCACCAGGCCATCCAGTTCAAACTGGCCGAGATGGCTACCAAGGTCGAGGCCGCCCATGCCATGATGGTGAACGCCGCACGCAAAAAGGACTCCGGGGAACGAAACGACCTCGAGGCAGGGATGGCGAAGTACCTCGCCTCCGAGTACTGCAAGGAGGTCGTGGAGGACGCCTTCCGGATCCACGGCGGCTACGGCTTCTCCAAGGAGTACGAGATCGAGCGCCTCTACCGGGAGGCCCCGATGCTGCTCATCGGGGAAGGCACGGCCGAGATCCAGAAGATGATCATCGGGCGCAGACTGCTCGAAGAGTATCGATTCCAGGGCTAGATGCCCGGTTGGGGGTGTTTTCTTCGAGAAGAAGATCACACCCCGTCAACCGCCCCATGCCGTCGACTCGGCTTCCTGGCTTACCCAGTTACGGCCCGGAACCGCTACGATCGCGGGTAAAGCCGCCGTCCCCCTGTCGAAGCGCGGCATCATCCGCTACGAAGGTCATCCATGCCCCACAGCCAAACCTCTGCACCTCGCGACAGCCTGGCCGGCGTACGCCTTGCGCGCGGAGCATCGCCGTGGCTCCTCCCGACCGTCGCCACCGCCGCCGTCAGCCTGGTCCGCGCCCGCCGCTCGGGTGTCGCCAAGGCCGTCGCCGTGCCCGCCACCGCTCTCGCGGCGGGCATGCTGTGGTTCTTCCGCGACCCCGAGCGCGAGATCGCGTCCGGCAGGGTCATCTCCCCCGCCGACGGTGTGGTGCAGAGCATCATGCCGTGGAAGGACGGACGGACCCGGGTCGCGATCTTCATGAGCCCGCTCAACGTCCACGTCAACCGCGCCCCGCTGGCCGGCACGGTGACGTCGGTCGAGCACATCCCGGGCGGGTTCGTGCCGGCCTTCAACAAGGAGAGCGAGAACAACGAGCGCGTCGTCTGGCACTTCGACACCGAGCTCGGTGACATCGAGATGATCCAGATCGCCGGAGCCGTCGCCCGCCGCATCGTCCCCTACATCCCCGAGGGCACGAAGGTCGAGCAGGGCGAGCGCATCGGCCTCATCCGCTTCGGCTCCCGCGTCGACATCTACCTGCCCGAGGGCGTGGACGTCGCGGTCGAGGTGGGACAGAAGACCGTGGCGGGGGTGACTCGCATTGACCGTGATTGACCCGGAGACCCAGGGGGGCTGGGTGCCCGAGGCCGACGAGGTGGACGAAGAGGAGGAGATGCCGCTCTCCCTCCGCCTGTCGATAGCCGACACCCTCACCCTCGGCAACGCCACGTGCGGATTCATGGCGGTGTACTTCACCACCACCGGCATCCTCATCCCGCACCTCACCGACAGCCAGGAATCCGGCATGGCGCGCAACAGCGCGGCCACGGCGGTCATCCTGATGCTCTGCGCCGCGGTCTTCGACCTGTTCGACGGCCTGGTGGCGCGCAAGCTGCGCTCGTCGCCGATGGGCGCGGAGCTGGACAACCTCTCCGACCTGATCAGCTTCGGCCTGGCACCGGCGTACTTCGTCCTCGTCTACGGCATGGTGGCGGACGACGCCTACCAGCGAGTGGCCGCGGTCGGGGCGATCGTCGTGCTGCTGGCGGTGGTGCTGAGACTCGCGCGCTTCTCCTGTGTGACCCCGACGAACGGCATGTTCCAGGGCATGCCGTCACCGTTCGGAGCGCTGACGGTCGTGTCGATCGTGCTGCTGGAGCTGCCCTTCGTGGCGACGCTCCTCGCCATCCTGGGCACCGCCTGGCTGATGGTGAGCCGGGTCGAGTACCCGAAGCCGCGGGGCCGCCTGGCCGGCGCGATGCTCGGCTGGATCGTGCTGTCGATGGGTCTGCTGACCGCCTGGGCCTTCGACGCCCCCGGTGGCCAGCTGCTGCTCCAGACGGGGTGCGCGCTCCAGCTGGTCATGGGCGCGGTCATCCCGCTGTTCGCCACGGCCCGCCGGGTGAACAACTTCCGCGGCAACCGGCGCGAGGCGCGGGCGGCACAGCTGCCGTAGCCCTCTCCCCTCACCGACGGGTGTGGCCCGGACCTTCGAGGTCCGGGCCACACCCGTTTCGTCCGCCGGTCCCTGTCGCCCTCCCCCGCCTCGTGGCGGATCGGCCGGCCCGGATCAGGTCAGGTCAGGTCAGGAAGTCCCGGCCGATCCGCTCCGCGACCCGCTCGAGGATCGGGCCGGCCTCCGCGATGCACGTGGCGACGTCCGGCTCGGCGTCCGTGAGCGGATAGGCCCGCCGGATGCCGGCCCGGCCCAGGGCCTCGGGCGGCAGCGCCAGACGGCCGCACACCGCGACGACCTCCTTGCCGGCCGCACGGGCCGCCGCGGCGACCCCGGCGGGCGCCTTGCCGTGCAGGGTCTGCTCGTCGAGGGACCCCTCGCCGGTGATCACCAGCTCGGCCCGCTCCAGCGACGGCGCGAACCCCAGCACGTCCAGCATGACCTCGATGCCGGCCCGGAACCGGGCGCCGAGCAGCAGGGCGCCGTACCCGATGCCGCCCGCGGCGCCCGCCCCCGGCGCGGCGGCGTACTCGGCGGCGCGCGGCCCGACCGAGGTCTCCAGCACCGTGGCGTAGTGCGTGAGCGCCGAGTCCAGCGCCGCCACGTCGTCCGGCGAGGCGCCCTTCTGCGGGCCGTAGACCGCCGGGGCGCCCTTGGGACCGGTCAGCGGATTGTCGACGTCGCTGGCCAGGACGAGTTCCACGGAGGCCAGGCGCGGGTCGAGACCGGAGAGGT
Source organism: Streptomyces sp. NPDC017202 (assembly GCF_044331705.1). Classification (NCBI taxonomy): domain Bacteria; kingdom Bacillati; phylum Actinomycetota; class Actinomycetes; order Kitasatosporales; family Streptomycetaceae; genus Streptomyces; species Streptomyces sp. NPDC017202. The sequence continues at coordinate 379,951 of NZ_JBIRNP010000003.1, forward strand.
CCGCGCTCGCCAGGTCCGCGAGACCGCCGCCGCCCGGTGGGACGGGCGCGCCGTCCGCGGTCAGGAAGCGGGCGCCCAGCGCGGACAGCATGCCCGCGCCACCGTCCGTGGTGGCGCTGCCGCCGACCCCGAACACGATCGTGCGCACCCCCGCGTCCAGCGCGGCCCGCAGCAGCTCGCCCGAGCCGTACGTGGAGGCCGTCAGCGGGGCGAACACGCCGGCCGGCAGCCGTTGCAGTCCGCTCGCCTCGGCCATCTCCACCACGGCGGTGTCGCCGCGCAGCGCGAACGCGGCGGTGACCTCCTGCCCGAGGGGGCCGGCGACCCGCACCTCCCGGCGTTCGAACCCGGCCGCGACCGCCGCGGCGACCGTGCCGTCGCCGCCGTCGGCGACCGGCAGGGCCTCGACCTCGACCTCCGGCAGGGCCCGGCGCAGTCCGGCCGTCACCCGCTCGGCGACCTCGACGGCCGTCAGCGAGCCCTTGAACTTGTCCGCGGCCACGAGCACCCTGCGGGTGCCCCGCGCTCCAGCGTCCGCCACTTCCATCCCCTTGCTCTCCCGGGCCCACGCGCATCGGGGCCAGTCGCGCCGCTGCGACCTTAACCGGCGGGCGCCCTCGCCGTCATGCCCTGTCCGGGCCGTGAACAGCCACGACGCCACCGCCAGCGGCCCCCGTCCCCTGCGGGCCGGGCGCGGACGGGCGGCGCGCGGGGACGCGGCAGGTCGCGGGATCGGGTAGACCGGAAGCATGACCGCTGTGGGCAACGAGCCCGGACTCGCCGACCGCGTCCTCGGGGGCTGGCTGGGCCGCATCGCCGGGAACATGCTGGGCAAACCGGTCGAGCAGGGCGACCTGTGGACGCGCGAACGCATCGACCGCTACCTGCGGCGGGCGGACGCCCTGCCGCTCACCGACTACCTGCCCGAACCGGCCCCCGGCCACGACGGGCCGCCGCTGCGCCCCGAGTGGCGCCAGTGCGTCCGCGGCCGCGTCCACGGCAGCTGCCGCGACGACGACATCGACTACGCCGTCCTGGGCCTGGACCTCCTGGAGACCCACGGCTTCGGCTTCAGCACCGAGCAGGTCGGCGATCTGTGGCTGCTGCGGCTGCCGTACCTCCAGACGTTCACCGCGGAGCGCGCGGCCTACCGCAATCTCGCGAACGGGCTGAAGCCGCCGCTGACGGCGACGTACGACAACCCGTACCAGGAGTGGATCGGCGCCCTGATCCGCGCCGACATCCACGGGTGGACCAGCCCGGGCCTGCCCCGCCGCGCCGCCGCGCTGGCCCGCCGGGACGCGGTGCTGTCGCACACCGGCAACGGGGTCTACGGGGCGATGTGGGCGGCGGCGCTGGTGTCGGCCGCCTTCACCGCGCCGTCGGTGCGGCACGCCGTGGACGAGGCGCTGGCGGTGATCCCGGCGAGCAGCCGCCTCGCCCGGACCGTACGCCGGGTCACCTCCCTCCACGGCACCGGTCTGAGCTGGGAGGACACGCTCAGCACGGTGGCGGAGGAGACGGCGGGCCTGGGCTGGATCCACACGGTCCCCAACGCCGCCGTCCTCACCGCCGGGCTGCTGTACGGCGACGGGGACTTCACCCGCACCATCGCCCTCACCGTGCGCGGCGGCCTGGACACCGACTCCAACGGGGCGACGGCCGGTTCCGTGGCCGGGGTGCTGACCGGAGCGGCCGCGATCCCCGCGCAGTGGACGGAGCCGCTGGAGGACACCGTGCGCAGTGCCGTGTTCGGCTTCGACGGGGTGCGGATCAGCGAGCTCGCGGGGCGCACACTGCGGCTGGTGGGGGCGGACACCCCGTGAACGGGCCGGTCCCCCGCCTCCGCGCGCGGCGTCGGCGGGCACGGGACCGGACATCCGGCTGGATACCCTTCGGGGATGACCACCACTGACTACGCCACGTACATCGCCTCGCTGCCCCGCGTCCTGGCCGGCGCCGCCACGCTCTTCCGGGACGCGCGGGGGCGGGTGCTGCTGGTCGAGCCCAACTACCGCGCCGGGTGGGTGCTCCCGGGCGGCACGGTCGAGTCCGACGACGGTGAGACCCCGCGCCGGGGCGCGCGCCGCGAGACGCTGGAGGAGATCGGCCTCGACCGCGAGCCGGGACGGCTGCTCGCCGTGGACTGGGTGCAGGGTCAGAACCGGCCACCGCTGGTGGCGTACGTGTACGACGGCGGAGTCCTCGACGAGGAGGACCTCAAGGCGATCCGCCTCCAGGAGGAGGAGCTGCTGTCCTGGCGGCTGGTGCCGCGCGAGGAGATCACCGACCACCTCCTGGGCACCCTCGGCCACCGGGTGCTGGCCGCGCTGGACGTCCTGGCCGACGGCTCTGGGACGGCGGAGCTGGAGAACGGCCACCGGGTGGCGTGACGGGCGGACCCGCGGGTTCCGCGGGGCGCCCTCGCCGGGGGCGGAGCGTTCGTGGCGGTCTCAGCCCTCCACGTCACGCGGCTTGACGTCCACCGCGCGCAGCGCCTCGTCGCGGGTGGCGGTCCGCGCCTCGGTGCGGTGACCGCGCTCGATGTAGTCGCGCACCACGAGTTCGACGGCGTCCCGGGGACTCCCCACACCGGTGAGCACCATGACCTCGACGACGAGATCGGCGTCGAGGGAGATTTCGACCTTGGCCATGGCCGGACGATAGCACCGGCCGGGACCGCTCGGTGTCCGTTCGCGGACCCCGGCGGCCCCCGCCGGACGACGGTGACGCCCCGGCGGCCGGTGGGGGCCGTCGGGGCGTCGGGGCGTCGAGGCGTCGGGGCGGAGCGCGTGGGGGTGGGCGGTCCGCCCGCCGGGCAGGCCCTAGTTGCCGCCGAAGGTGACGACCAGCCGGCCGTCCGAGGCGTAGGACCAGTGCAGGGCCCCGGAGTAGGACGAGCAGCGGGAGCCGTTCGTGCCGGACCAGAACTGGTTGGTGCCGTCGGCGCTGCCGATGATCCGGTCGTTGGTGCCGCTGCCGCTGCGGCAGGAGGTGTTGCCCCGGAACACCGAGGTGCCGGCGTCGAAGTTGAAGTTGCGCTGGGCGTTGTCGATGCTGATGTTGTCCGACACCGTCATGGAGCCGGGGTTGCTGTTGTAGGTGAAGCCGTGCTTGCCGTTGTGGTAGGCGATGCTGCGCCGGACGATGTGGTCGACCGCGATGTCCTCGCCGCCGAGCTTGTATCCGTTGCGGTCGCCGTTGCCGGCCTGGGAGCCGTCGCTGAGGGTGCCGTTGTCGTAGGCGAGGGAGTCCTCGATGGTGACCGGGCCGATCGGGCCGGTGTCCGACTTGGTGTAGAGGTCCCAGCCGTCGTCGATGTTGTTGTGGGACACGGCGTAGCGGAAGACGTTCCCGGGGCCGGTGGTGAGCTTGGCGGCGAAGCCGTCGGCGTCCTCGCCGTCAGAGTCGGCGTTGTCGTGCGACTCCGCGCTCAGGATGAGGTTGTTCGACGGCCACTGGCTGCTGGGGGTGCTGGACAGCATCCGGGAGAGCTGCAGGCCGGTGTCGCGGTTGAAGCGGGTCACCGTGCGCTCGATGACGTTGTTGCTGCCGCCGACGAAGATGCCGTTGTCCCCGGCGCGTTCGACGACGATCCCCTTGATGTGCCAGTACGACCCGTTGACGGCGAGGCCGCGGTTGGCGGGGTCCTCGGCCTGGGCGGAGAAGTTCAGGACCGGCGTCTCACCGGGGTAGGCGAGGAGTTCGGTGCGGTCGGCGGCGGTGCCGTTGTTGCCCGCCGGGATGGTGACCGTCTGGGCGTGGCGGTACGTTCCGCCGCGCAGGTAGATGGTGCCGCCGGGGGTGATGCGGCTGATCGCCGAGGTGAGCGTGGTGGGCGCCGTCTGGGTGCCGGCGGCGCCGTCGGTGCCGTCGGGCGCCACGTAGAGGGCGGTCGCCGAGGGCGGCGGGGTGGTGGTGCCGCCGGTCTCGGCGTCGAGGTGGTCGATGTTGGGCAGTCCGGCGGCCGTGGTGGGGCTGAGCCGGATGATGTTGCTGCCCGACGTCACCGGCACCGACAGCGTCTTCGTCGTCCACGCGCCCCAGGTGCCGGTGCTCTCGAAGGAGACCGTGGTGGCCGACGAGCCGTTCACCGTGAGGGTCGCGGGCCGGGCGGCGGTCGTCCCGTTGGCGAAGCGGACGCCGAGCGTCGCCGTGCCGGCGGCGGAGGCGTTCACGGTGAACTGCACCGACGCGCCGACCGCGTTGGTGGCGTTGCAGAATCCGCTGCCGGAGTAGCCGGCCCAGTCGGAGTCGATGGTGCCGGTGCAGACCGCGGGCGAGGTCTCCGCCTCGTAGCGGGTGGACGCTGCCTGCGCCGTGTTGCCGGACAACGCGACGACTGTGCCGGCCAGCAGGCCGACGCACGCGATGACGGGTCTCCGTTGCATCGTTCTCTCCAGGTGGTTGCGGCTCTACCGACGAGGGTTCGCTGACCCCTTTGCCCTGCGGCGGGCCCGGTGCGACCATACGGCTGGTTCGACGAGGTGAACACGGCGGACGACCGGGCTCGGCACGCAGAGGACGAAAGCGCTTACCCCCTGGAAGGTAAGCACTTGCCATGAGCGCGTCAACGGCCCTGCATGTGATTGTTGTTCAGAGACGTGAACGAGAACGGTTCGAACCCGGCGGAGCCTAGAAGAGTGCCGCGGCGCCCCTTCCGCTCTCGAAGTCCAGCAGCTGCCGCTTGCGTTCCAGGCCGCCGCCGTAACCGGTGAGGCTGCCGTTCGCGCCGACGACACGGTGGCAGGGGACGATGATGCCGACCGGGTTCCGGCCGTTGGCGAGACCCACGGCGCGGGAGGCGGTCGGCCGGCCGAGGGCCTCGGCGAGTTCACCGTAGGTGCGGGTCTCGCCGTAGGGGATCTGCCGCAGGGCCTCCCAGACCGTGCGCTGGAACGGTGTGCCGTGCAGCCTGAGCGGGAGCGTGAAATCCTTCGACTCGCCCGCGAAATAGGCCTCCAACTGTTCCTCGACAGCGCCGAAGAGCGTGTCGTCGCGGGAGCCGAAGCTCTCCTCGACCGGACGGTGGCGCTGTTCGGTCATGTAGAGACCGCACAGGACACCGTCGTCGGCGACGAGCGTGAGGGGGCCGTACGGGCTGTCGATGACGGTGTACCGCTTCATGGTGCGTCCCTTCGTGAACGTGCTCAGGCCGGAAGGTGGTTGACCGGGTGGCTGCCGGTCGCCCACAGGTACTGGACGGCGTACGCCCGCCAGGGGCGCCACGCCGCCGCGCGGGCGGTCAGCGCCGCCGGGGTGGACGGCAGGCCCAACTCCTCGGCGGCGCGCCGGATTCCGAGATCGGTGGGGAGGAAGGCGTCGGGGTCGCCGAGTGCGCGCATCGCGATGACGTCGGCCGTCCAGGGGCCGAACCCGGGCAGCTCCAGCAGTCGGGCACGGGCCTCGGCCCAGTCGGACTCCACTCCCAGGTGCAGCCCGCCGCCCGCGAGTCGGGCGACGAGGGTGGTGAACGTCGTACGGCGGGTGCGGGGCATCGCCAGCGAGGCGGGGTCGAGGGCGGCGAGCGCCTCGGGCGTCGGGAAGAGGTGGGTGAGGCCGCCCTCCGGGTCGTCGACGGCGTCCCCGTACGCGGTGACCAGCCGGGCCGCGTGGGTGCGGGCCGCCGCCGTGGACACCTGCTGCCCGAGGACCGCGCGCACGGCGAGCTCCGCCTCGTCCACGGTGCGCGGGACGCGGCGGCCCGGCGCCTTGTCCACCAGCGGGGCGAGCAGCGGGTCGGCCCGCAACCGGTCGTCGACGGCCACGGGGTCGGCGTCCAGATCGAGCAGCCGCCGGCAGCGGCTGATGGCGACGGTGAGGTCCCGCAGGTCGCTGAGGGTGAGCCGGCAGGCGATGTGGTCGGGGCGCGGGGCGAGCCCCACGATCCCGTGCCCGTACGGCAGCCGCAGCGTGCGCCGGTACGCCCCGCCCCGCCACTCCTCGACGCCCGGCACGGCGGTCGCCGCGAGGTGCCCGAAGAGGTTGTCGGGGTTGAGGGGGGCGCGGAACGGCAGGCGGAGCTGGAGGGTGACGGGGGCGGCAGGGGCCGCGGCCGTTCCGGCGGGTGGCGTGCCCGGCGTCGGCCGGATCGGGGACGTCAGGGTCGCGGGTGTGGGGGTGCGGAGTGCCGTCGCGGTGGCGTCGCCGCGCTTCGGGACGCGGGCGCGCAGCTCGGTCGGGGAGAGGGCGAAGACCTCGCGCACGGTGTCGTTGAACGCGCGCACGGACGCGAAGCCCGCCGCGAACGCCACGTCGGCCATGGGCAGCGCGGTGGACTCGATGAGCAGTCGGGCGGTCTGGGCCCGCTGGGCGCGGGCCAGCGCGAGGGGGCCCGCGCCGAGTTCCGCGAGGAGCTGGCGCTCGACCTGGCGGGTGCTGTAGCCGAGGCGGCCGGCGAGGCCGGGCACGCCCTCGCGGTCGACCACGCCGTCGGCGATCAGCCGCACGGCGCGGGCCACGAGGTCGGCGCGCCGGTTCCACTCCGGGGAGCCGGGGCTGGTGTCGGGCCGGCAGCGCTTGCAGGCCCGGAACCCGGCCTGCTGGCAGGCGGCGGCGCTCGCGTGGAACACCATGTTCTCCGGTTTCGGCGCCACCACCGGGCAGCTCGGCCGGCAGTAGATGCCGGTGGTCAGGACGGCGGTGAAGAACCAGCCGTCGAACCGCGCGTCCTTGGACTGCACAGCGCGCACACAGCGTTCCCGGTCGGTGTACATCCCGTTCAGCATGCGTCCAGCATCGGCCATCGGGCCCGTCGCACGCTGGCGGGAATCCGACATCAGCCTCGCGTGTGCTGCGCCCTCGCCGGTCACCCCTGCCAGGCGCGCTCCCGCAGCAGCCGCAGCCCGTTGAGCCCGACCAGTACGGTCGACCCCTCGTGACCGGCCACACCGAGCGGCAACGGGAGGTGGCCGACGAGGTCCCACAGGACGAGGCCGGTGATGAACGTGCCGGCGATCACCAGGTTCTGCAGCACCAGTCGGCGCGCGGTCCGCGAGAGCCGTACGACCGCCGGTACGGCCGTGAGGTCGTCGCGGACCACGACGGCGTCGGCCGTCTCCAGTGCGAGGTCGGAGCCCGCCCGGCCCATCGCGAGACCCGCGTGGGCGGCGGCGAGCGCGGGCGCGTCGTTGACGCCGTCCCCGACGAACAGCACCTTGCGGCCCGCGCGGTGGAGGCCGCGGACGGCGTTCACCTTGTCCTCGGGGAGCAGGTCCGCTCGGACGTCCGTGATGCCGGTGGCCTCGGCGACGCGGGCGGCGGCGGGTGCGTTGTCGCCGGTGAGGAGGACCGGGGTGGTGCCGGTGAGCCCGGCGAGGGCGGCGGTGGCGGCCGGGGCGGCGGGGCGGAGGCGGTCGGTGAGGACGAGGGTGCCGACGGGGGTGGCGTCGCGGGTGACGAGGACGGTGGTGCCGGCCGGGGGGCGGGGGTGCGGGCGGTCGAGGCGGGAGTGGCGGGGAGCGGGATCGTGTGTGCCGGCGCCCGCCGGCAGGTGGGTGTCCCCCGTCCTGCCCACCTCCACCACGCGCCCGTCCACCACGGCGCCGACCCCGCGTCCCGGGGTCGCCACGAAGTCCCGTGCCGGGGAGATCCGCAGTCCGCGGGCGCGGGCCGCTTCCACGACCGCCCGCGCCAGCGGGTGTTCGCTGGGGTGCTCGGCGGCCGCGGCCAGGGCGAGGAGGGCGTCGGCGTCGAGGCCGGAGCCCGGCAGCGGGCACACGTCGGTGACCTCGGGTGCTCCCTCGGTGAGGGTGCCCGTCTTGTCGAGGGCGGCGGTGTCGATCTCGCCGAGGCGTTCCATGGCGACGGCGGACTTGACCAGGACGCCGTGCCGGCCGGCGGTGGCGATGGCGGACAGCAGCGGCGGCATGGTGGCCAGGACGACCGCGCACGGCGACGCGACGATCATGAAGGTCATCGCGCGGAGCAGGGCGTCGGTGAGGTCCGCGCCGAAGGCGAGCGGCAGGGCGAAGACGGCGAGGGTGGCGGCCACGACGGCGACGGCGTAGCGCTGCTCGATCTTCTCGATGAACAACTGCGTCGGCGCCTTGGTGCGGGAGGCCTCCTCGACGAGGGTGACGATGCGGGCGATGACGGAGTCGGCGGGGTCGCGTTCGACGCGCACGCGGAGGGCGCCGGTGCCGTTGAGGGTGCCGGCGAAGACGTCGTCGCCGGGACGCTTGACCACCGGCAGCGGTTCGCCGGTGACGGTCGCCTGGTCGGCCTCGCTGACCCCGTCGACGACGCGGCCGTCGCCGCCGATGCGTTCGCCGGGGCGGACCAGCAGCAGGTCGCCGACGCGGAGTTCGGCGGCCGGGACGGTTTCCTCCCCGTCGTCGGTGAGGCGGGTGGCGGTGTCCGGGGCCAGGTCGAGGAGGCCGCGGACGGAGTCGGCGGTGCGGGCGGTGGCCAGCGCCTCCAGGGCGCCGGAGGTGGCGAAGATGACGATCAGCAGGGCTCCGTCGAAGACCTGCCCGATCGCGGCCGCCCCGAGCGCGGCGACGATCATCAGCAGGTCGACGTCGAGGGTCTTCTCACGCAGGGCCCGCAGCCCTTCGAGGGCCGGTTCCCAGCCGCCGGCCGCATAGGCGACCGCGTACGGGATTCCGTACGCCCACGACGGTGCGCCGCCGACGTCGAAGCCCAGGCCGGCCAGGAAGGCGACCGTGGCCGCGAGGGCCCAGCGGGCCTCCGGAAGGGCGAGGAGGCGGGTGCGGCGGCGGGGCGCCGCCGGGCCCGCGGCGGTGGGGGGAGAGGCAAGGGTGTTGGACAACGTGGACACCCGCCCCACCATACAGGAACACATGAAGACTCATTCATTCGTTCATGTCAGGTGGGTAAGATACCGGCATGGGTCATGGAGCCGTCACCACCACAGCCACCGAGCGCGTGCGCCTGGACGCGGACAACGTGGCGAAGGTGGCCACCACCCTCCAGGCCCTCTCCACCCCCTCCCGGCTGCTGATCCTCGCGCGCCTGCGCGAAGGCCCGCTCCCCGCCACGGAGTTGGCCGCCGCGGTGGGCATGGAGCAGTCCGCGTGCTCGCACCAGCTGCGGCTGCTGCGCAACCTGGGCCTCGTGGTCGGCGAGCGGCGCGGCCGTTCGGTCGTCTACGCGCTGCACGACCACCACGTCGCCGAACTCCTCGACCAGGCCGTCTACCACGTGGAGCACCTGCGCCTGGGCATCAGCGACACCTCCGAGTGACCCGCCACCCGCCGCACCGCCGAGCCCGGGCCGGCAAAAGCCGCCCTTCCCCCGTCAGCCGGTCTTCGCCCGTCAGCCGGTCTTCGCCAGCCAGGACGCCAGGGCCCGGAGCACGAGCACGTCGACCGCCATCACCACCACCGACCACAGGGGTTCGTACGGCAGGAAGAGGAACTGGGCGACGAGGCCGAGCGAGGCGAGGAGGACGCCCGGGACACGGGCCCGGGGGGAGCCCCGCAGGAGGCTCGCGCCGGTGACGGCGGCCAGGAGGCCCAGGACGAGGTGGATCCAGCCCCAGCCGGTGAGGCTCAGCCCGTAGACGTACGAGCCGACCCGGGCGTAGATGTCGTCCTCGGCGATCGCGGCGACGCCCTGGAGGAGGGCGAGGAACCCGCCGCACAGCATCAGGGTGCCGGCGAGGGTCACGCAGCCGCCGACCCCGGTGCCGGACCGGTCGGGCGGGCGGGGTCCGCCGCGCGGCACGGACCAGGCGGTGCCGATCTCACCCGTCGGGCCGCCTCGGGGGCGGACCTCCGGCGGCCGCTCGCGCCCGGCCCGCTCGTCGCCCGGACCACCCGGACCACCCGAGCCGCCCTTGCCGCCCCCGCCGCCCCCGCCGCCCGAGCGGCTCGTGTCCCCCTGCGGGGTGCCACCGTCCGCCATGGTGCCCTCCCTGGTCAGCCGGCGCTGTCCGCGGGCGCGGTCCACCGGCTGCCAGGACACCGTGGGTCCGCGGCGGGGGCGAGCGCGGCGGGACCGTCCGGGTGAACGGGCCCGCCGCCCTTCTCACATGTTGATCATGTGTCCGGCCAGGCCGTGCACGGCCTCCTTGACGGCCTCGCTCAGGGTGGGGTGGGCGTGGACGTTGCGGGCGACCTCGTGGACGGTGAGGTCCCACTGCTGGGCCAGGGTCAGCTCGGGCAGCAGCTCGGTGACGTCGGGGCCGATGAGGTGGCCGCCGAGCAGCTCGCCGTACCTGGCGTCGCTGATCAGTTTCACGAACCCGGTGGTGTCGCCGAGCCCGTGCGACTTGCCGTTGGCGGTGAAGGGGAACTTGGCGACCTTGACGTCGTACCCGAGGTCGCGGGCCTGGGCCTCGGTGTGGCCGAAGCTGGCGATCTGGGGCTGGCAGAAGGTGGCGCGGGGGATCATCGCGTAGTCGAGTTCCATGGTCTCCGCGTCGGCGAGGGTCTCGGCGGCGACGACGCCCATCGCCTCGGCCGCGTGCGCGAGCATCAGCTTGGCGGTGACGTCACCGATGGCGTAGATGTGCGGGACCGACGTGCGGCAGCGGCCGTCCACGTCGACGGCGCCGCGCTCGGTGACCGTCACGCCGGTGTTCTCCAGGCCGTAACCGGTCACGTTCGGGGCGAAGCCGATGGCCTGGAGGACCTTGTCGGTCTCCAGGACCTGCTGGGCGCCGTCCTTGCCGGTGACGGTGACCCGGACCCGCGGGCCGGACTCGTCGATCGCGTCGACGCGCGTCGAGGTGAGCACGTCGATGCCCAGCCGGCGGTACTGCCTGGCCAGTTCGGCGGAGACCTCGGCGTCCTCCAGCGGCGCCATCCGGTCCAGGAACTCGACGATCGTGACCTTCACGCCGTAGTGGTGCAGGACGTAGGCGAACTCGATGCCGATCGCGCCGGCTCCCGCGATGACGATCGACTGCGGCAGGTCCTCGGCGAGGATCTGCTCCTCGTAGGTCACCACCCGGGCGCTGCGCTTGGTGCCGGGCAGCAGCTTCGGGGTGGCGCCGGTGGCGATGATGCAGTGCGTGAACCCGATGGTGCGGGTCTCGCCGTCGTAACCGCTCACCTGGAGCGTGTGCGGGTCGAGGAAGGTGCCGCGGCCGTCGTACTCGGTGATCTTGTTCTTCTTCATCAGGAAGTGGACGCCCTTGACGCGGCCGTCGGCGACCTTGCGGCTGCGGCGGTAGGCCTCGCCGTAGTCGAAGGAGACCTCTCCGTCGACCTTGATCCCGAACGTCTTCGCCTCACGGGTGAAGATGTGCGCGAGTTCGGCGTTGCGCAGGAGGGCCTTGGTCGGGATGCAGCCCACGTTCAGACAGACGCCGCCCCAGTACTTCTCCTCCACGACGGCGACGCGTTTCCCCAGCTGGGCGGCGCGCACCGCGGCGACGTAGCCGCCGGGCCCGGCGCCGAGTACGACGACGTCGAAGTGCTCGTCCTGCTCCACCATGGGACGTTCCTCTTCCTTGCTCGGCGTTATCCGTTCCGTGGTGGATTGTTCCGCTCCCCCGCGCCCGCCGCCACAGAGATCGTCGCGGTGTGTCCGAGATCGCTGTCGGGACCGCTGTGGAGAGGACCCGTCGGGACGGCTCCGGCAGGTCCTCTCCGCCGTGGGTGCGGGTGGCGCGTCTACTCCGTCGCCGTCGGCCGGCGCGAGGCCGCCGTGGCGTCCGCGACACGGCTCAGCGGACGCAGCCGGTAGGTGTACGCGTAGTCGCGGTCGGCGAACAGCTTGTACTCGTCGTGGGTGTGCGCGCCCCAGCTGTTGTCACCGCCGACGCCCATCTGCCGGTGGCTCAGGCGCAGGACGACCTCGGGGCGGGGGGTGAGCTGGTAGTCGTGGCGGGCGCCGACCGACAGGTCCTCGGGCGTGAAGTGGGAGGCGTTGACCTCCAGCAGGGGTTCGCCGGTGGCGAGCAGGCCGGCGCCGTCGCGGTCGGTGAGGGCGATCCAGCGCACGTCGGTCCTGTTGCCGTTCTCCTGCGGGCGGATGTACGGCGTCCACTGGCCGGTCACCGTCCCGGAGTACAGGCCCACGTCGGTGCCGTCGTTGCGGTCCCAGTGGTTCTCCTCGGGGCCGCGGCCGTAGTAGTGGACGTGCTCCAGGCGGGCCGGCAGGAACAGGATGCTCCCGACCTCCGGGAGGTACGGCAGGTCCGCGGCGCCCGGACGCAGGGTGTGGTCGACCTTGATCTCGGCGTTCCCGAACACGGTGTAGATGGTGGTGTACGACGACGGGGTCGTGGTCGGCAGGGTGCCGGTGACCTCGATCCGCACGGCCCGGTCGCGCAGGGCGCGCACGCTCACACCGGTGACCGTGCGACGGGTGCCCGCGTCGCGCCAGGTGCGGTTGCGAGTGTGCTGGCCGTTGCCGAGGTCGTTGTCGGTGGGCGCCCGCCAGAAGTTGGGCGCCGGCCCCGAGACGACGAGGGGGACGCCGTCCGCCTCGTAGGAGGTGATGACGCCGGTGCGCTTGTCGACGGTGACGGAGAAGTCCCGGCCGGTGACGGTGACCGTCGTGCCGCCGTCCTCGTGGATGAGGGCGGGCACGCTCCGGAGGGGGACGGGGGTGACGGCCGGACTGCCCGCTTCCAGGGGGAGTTGATGCCGCGCCACCTCGAATCCGGCCTCGGCCCAGGGGGTGGACTCCCGGAGGGTGAAGGACAGTTCGAGGAAGTACTCGCTGCCGGGCGGCGGGGCGGTGGGCAGCTTCACGGGGACGGTGACGTCCTTGCGGGTCAGCGGCGGCACGTCGAGCTGGCCGCGGGTCAGCCGGCCCTTCCGGGTGACCTTCCCGTCGGTGACGAGCGACCAGGTCGCGTCGAAGGCGCGGAGGTTGGTGAAGAGGTGCTCGTTGGTCAGCGTGACCGCGCCGGGGCCGCCGCCGGGCACCGCCGCCGCGTCGACGGCCTGGTGGACGCGCTTGACCTCGGCGGCCTTGCCGGTGTGGCGGCGGTCGGCGGTGACGATGCCGTCGGCGACGAAGGCGCCGTCGTTGGGCAGGTCGCCCCAGTCGCCGCCGTAGGCGAGGAAGGTCTTCTCGCGCGGCTGCCTCTCGTCGACGGCGACGGTCGCCGCGTCGAACCAGAACCGCACGCCGTCGTCGCCGGGACCGCGGTCGTCGTCGGCGAGTTCGGCCGCGGTCAGCGCGCGGGCGTGGACGCGGGCGCGGCGGATGGTGCCGCTGAACTCGCGCGTGTGGTTGTCGGTGTCGTTGCCGAGGGCGAGGGGCGCGGTGTTGCCGCTCGGGCGGCGGGTGGTGGCGCGGGTGGCCCGTACCACGCCGTCGACGTACAGGGTGAGGGTGCCGGCGTCCGCGTCGAAGACGCCCGCGACGTGGTGTTCGCGGCCGGTCCAGTCCTCGGGGACGGTCCAGTTGGCGGTGATCCACTGGCCGCCGCCGTGGATGAAGAACTCCAGGGTCCGGTCGTTCTGCTTCAGGGCGTACTGGGTGTCGCCCTTGGCGATGATCGGCTGGTGGTAACCGGTGAAGCGGGGGGTGACCCAGGCCTCCAGGGTGAGGGAGCCGGTGAGGTCGAGGCCGGGGTCGCGGGCGAAGACGGTGGCTCCGGAGACACCCCGGGCGCGGTCGAAGGTGCCGCTGGACGCCATGAGTTCACCGCGGAGCCGGGCGGGACCGCTCTCGGTGAACAACGTGCGGGCCGGCGTGGGCCAGTTGAGGGACTGGTCGACGAAGTCCCAGATCCAGCCGCCCTGGAGGACGTCGTGGCGGCGGACGAGGTCCCAGTACTTCTTGAAGTTGCCGGTGGAGTTCCCCATCGAGTGGCTGTACTCGATCATGACGTACGGCCGGGTGTCGGCGGTGTCCTTCGCGCGCTGTTCGACGCGTTGGGGGCTGTCGTACATCTCGGAGCGGATGTCGCTGACGCCGGGGCGGTCGTCGCCCTCGTACTGGATGACGCGGGTGGGGTCGTAGGAGCGGATCCAGTCGTGCATGGCGGTGAAGGTGCTGCCGCCGCCGGCCTCGTTGCCGAGGGACCAGATGACGACCGAGGCGTGGTTCTTGTCGCGGTGGACCATGTTCTGGGCGCGGGCCACGCAGGCGGCCGTCCAGTCGGGGTGGTCGCCGGGGTACCGGTCGCGGATGCCGTGGGTCTCGAGGTTGGTCTCGTCGACGAGGTAGAGGCCGTACTCGTCGGCGAGTTCGTACCACTGCGGGTTGTTCGGGTAGTGCGAGGTGCGGACGGAGTTCATGTTCAGCCGCTTGATGATCCTGATGTCCTGGATCATGTCGGCGCGGGTGAGGGCGGTGCCGCGGGCGGGGTGCATCTCGTGCCGGTTGGTGCCGCGGAAGGAGACGGGGCGGCCGTTGATGCGCATCAGCCCGTCCTTGAGGGCGAACTCGCGCAGGCCGACCCGGTGGGAGAGGGTCTCGATCACCTTTCCGGCGGGGTCGCGCAGGCGCAGGACGGCGGTGTGGAGGTAGGGGTCCTCGGCGGACCAGAGGCGGGGGGAGGGGACGGCCCGCGCGGCGCGTACGGTCGTCTCGCCGCCGGGGTCGAGGTCGACGGTCTGCCGGAGCGGGCGGGGCCAGACGGGGTGCCCGTCGGCGTCGTACAGAAGGGTGTCGACGGTGTACCGTCCGCCGGATCCGCCCGCGTAGTCCCGCACGCTCGCCGTGACCGCCAGCTCCGCGGTGGTGTGGTCGGCGCCGAGCGGGGTGTCCAGCTTGAAGTCGCGCAGGTGGACGGCCGGGGTGGAGAAGAGGTAGACCGAGCGGAAGATGCCGCTCAGCCTGATCATGTCCTGGTCCTCCAGCCAGTCGCCGTCGGAGTAGCGGTACACCTCGACGGCGATCTGGTTGGTGCCGGGCTTCAGGTGGTCGGTGATGTCGTACTCGGCGGGGGTGCAGGAGTCCTCGTGGTAGCCGACGAGACGGCCGTTGATCCACACGTAGTGCGCGGACTTGACCCCTTCGAAGTGCAGGAACGTCCGTCGCCCGGCCCAGTTCGCGGGCACGGTGAAGGTGCGCCGGTACTGGCCGACGGGGTTGTGGCGGGTGGGTGCGGCGGGCGGCTGCGGGTTCTCGCCGTGGCCGTTGGGGCCCCAGTACGGGTAGGTGATGTTGACGTAGATCGGGCGGTCGTACCCGTGCAGCTGCCAGACCGACGGGACGGGGATGGTGCCCCAGGAGCTGTCGTCGAGGTCGGTGCGGTGGAAGTCGGCGTCGCGGTCGTCGGGGCGGTCGGCGTGCGCGAACCTCCAGGTCCCGTCGAGGTCGATCCGGTAGGGGGAGCGGGTGCGGTCGGCGGCGAGGGCCTGGGCGAGGTCCGCGTACGGCATGAGGGTGGTGTGGGGTGGTTCGGTGCCGAGCCGGAAGACGTCGAGCCGGCCGTTCCACTCCGGGGTCGTCTCCGCGGCGGCGGCGCGGCGGCCGGCGGCGGGGGCGGAGAGGGCGAGCGCGCCGAGTACGGCGGCCGATCCCTCGAGGAGACGACGACGGCTGACGGCCACCCGCGGGGGGCGGTCCGGCCGGTGCATGGACGACACGTGCGGGTGCGACATGACCATGACCTTCCTCGTGGCGAACCGTGCGGCTGCACGGGACGGAGGGTGCGTCAGATCTTGTCCGTTGGTGTTGACAAACCGAACAGGGACGCGCCGGTATTGGCCGAATATCAACTCAACTCGGCGCAACGCGACTTGACGGGGATCACCCTGGGTGACCGCCCGTCAGTAGACGTCGCGCACGTACCGTTTGTCGGCGGCCAGCTGCTTGACGTACGCCGCCGCCTCCGGCTCCCCCAGGCCGCCGTGGACGACGGCGACGTCCCGCAGGGCCTCGTCGACGTCCCTGGCCATGCGGGAGGCGTCCCCGCAGACGTAGAAATGGGCGCCGTCCCGCAGCCAGGACCACAGCTGGGAGCCGTGCTCGCGCATTCTGTCCTGCACGTAGATCTTGGCGCGCTGGTCGCGCGAGAAGGCGGTGTCCAGGCGTTCCAGGGTGCCGTCGGCGAGCAGGTCGGTCAGTTCCTCCTCGTAGAGGAAGTCGGTGGCCCGGCGCTGCTCGCCGAAGAACAGCCAGTTGGGGGCCCGGTGCCCGCGCGCGCGGCGCTCCTCGAGGAAGCCGACGAACGGCGCCACGCCGGTGCCGGGTCCCACCATCACCATCGGGGTCGACGGATCGGCGGGCGGCCGGAAGTGCGGTGAGCGCTGCACGTGCACCGGCACCCCGGTGCCCGGCCCGGCGTCGGCCAGGAAGGGTGAGCAGACACCCTGCCGGGAGCGGCCCGCCAGGTTCTCGTACCGCACGACGGAGACGGTGAGCGAGACGAGGTGGGGGTCGGTGAGCGGGCTCGACGAGATGGAGTACAGGCGCGGCTGGAGCCGTCCGAGCGCCTCGGCCCAGTCCTGCGCCCCGGCCCGCACCCCGAACTCGGCGGCCACGTCGACGGCCTGCCGCCCCCAGGACCACTTCGCCAGCTCGCCCTTGTTGTCCGGGCGCAGCAGTTTGCGCAGCTCGCGGGGGTCGCGGGCGCGGTCGGCGGTGAACCGCAGCAGGGCGGGGGTGATCCGGGTGATGTCGAGGTGGCGCAGCAGGGCCTCGTCGAGCGCGACCTCCCCGACACCGTTCAGCCGGACCCGCGCGTGCGCGTCGAGCCCGGTGACGGAGAGCCATTCCGCGACCAGGCCGGGTGCGTTGAGGGGGCGCACTCCGAGGGCGTCCCCGGCCTCGTAGACGAGCGGGGTCCCGCCGTCGCGGGTGTCGAAGGTGAAGCGGCGCACCTCCTTGCCGGAACCGGGCCGGCTCAGCAACCGGTTGCCGACCAGACGGGCGGTCACGGGAGCGGGGCGCCCGGAGCGGCGTGCGGTGGCGGTGACGGGCGAGGAAGACGCGGTCGATGGGACCGGTGGGGCAGATGGGGCTGGTGGGGCCGGTGGGGCCTGGGTGAGGAGCCCGGCCGCCGGTGCGGGCCGCACCGCCTGTCCGGTCCCCGCCGCTCCGGTCCCCGCCGCTTCCCCGGGTCCGGCCTCCTCGAGCGCGCCGAGCACCTGGTCCAGCCAGGCGTCGGCCTGCGGCTCGTAGTCCGGTTCGCAGTCGGTGCGGGGCGCCAGCCGTACGGCGCCCAGCTCGTCCATGCGGTGGTCGAGCCGGCGTCCGTGTCCGCAGAAGTCGTCGTAGGAGGAGTCCCCGAGGGCGAGGACGGCGTAGCGGCGGCCGGTCAGGCGTCCGGCGTCCAGGCCGGCCAGGCCGTCCCAGAAGCCGGCGCCGTTGTCGGGGGCGTCGCCGTCGCCGAAGGTGCTGGTGATCAGCAGGAGATCGGCGTCGGAGGGCAGGGCGGCGGGGTCGGCCTCGTCCATGGCGACGAGGGCGGGGGTGTGGCCGCCCGCGGCGAGCCGGTCGGCGGTGACGGCGGCGACCTCCTCGGCGTTGCCGGTCTGCGAGGCCCACAGGATCACCACCCGGCGTCCCGCGGGCCGCCGCGGCGCGGTGCCGGTGACCGGGTGGGCGCCGGGACCCTCGCCGGTGCGGGAGTACATCCCGGCCAGGGTGCCGTTGACCCAGAGGGCGTGGTCCGGGCTGAAGGGCGCGTCCGGCGGCAGCACCGGTACGCCGGGGGCACCGGCCGGGATCCCCGCGAGGAACCCGACCAGGTACCGCCGTTCCGGCTCGGTCAGGACCGGCGGCGGGACGGGCTCCAGACCGAACGCGGCGGCCGCGGAGTCGGACGGGGAGCCTGACGGGGAGAGGGCCGGCGCGGCGGGGGCCGCGGTGGCGGGGAACACGGCGCCGGGAGTCGCGGTGGCGGGACGGACCACGGTCGGCCCGACGGCCGGCGGGGGCGCCGGCAGGCTGCCGGGCGCCCGCACGCTCACCGGCGTCGACACCCGGCTCAGCGACACCGCGCACACCTTCAGCTCCGGCTGGAAGGAGAGCGGGTCGACGGCGTCGCCGGTCACGGCGTTGACGCTGAGGTACTCGCCGAACAGGTCGTTCCAGTGGAAGGGCGCGAAGCAGGAGCCGGGCAGCACCCGGTCGGTGACGACGGCGGGCAGCACGGCCCGGCCGCGCCGCGAGGCGACCTCCACCGAGTCGCCGTCGGCTATCCCGAGCCCGGCCGCGTCCTCGGGGTGCACCTCGACGAACGGGCCCGGATCGAGCTTGTTGAGCTTGGCCACCTTCGCCGTCTTGGTCAGGGTGTGCCACTGGTGCTGGAGGCGGCCGGTGTTGAGGACGAACGGGTAGTCGTCGTCCGGCATCTCGGCGGGCGGGACGTGCGGGCGGGCGTGGAAGACCGCGCGGCCGGTGGGGGTGGGAAAGGTGAGCGAGCCGTCCTCGTCGACGTACCGGACGGGGTTGCGGTGGGGGCCGTCGGCGGTGGCGGCCGGCCACTGCACGGGGGTGGCGCGCAGCCGCTCGTACGTCACTCCGCGCAGGTCGTAGCCGGTCCGCGGGTTGTGGAAGCGCTTGATCTCCTCGAAGATCTGCTCCGCGCTGTCGTAGGAGAAGCCGCTCTCGTAGCCCATCGCGCGGGCCACGGCCGCGATCAGCCGCCAGTCGGCCGTGGCCTCGCCGGGCGGGTCGGTGGCGGGGCGGGCCAGAGTGAGGTTGCGTTCGCTGTTGACGAGGACGCCCTCGGTCTCGGTCCACAGCGCGCCGGGCAGGACGACGTCGGCGTAGGCGTTGGTCTCCGTCTCGGAGAAGACGTCCTGCGCGACGACGAACTCGGCGGCCTCCAGGCCCTCGATGACCGTGCGGCGGTTGGCGACGGAGGCGACGGGGTTGGTGCAGATGATCCAGCAGGCCTTGATGTCGCCCGCGGCCATCTTCCGGAACATCTCGACGGTGCCCTTGCCGACGCCGTCGGCGCGGATCGTGCCGGGTTCCAGCCCCCACACGTCCTCGGCGAAGGCCCGGTCGGCGTCGACGAGCACGGACCGCTGTCCGGGCAGGCCGGGGCCCATGTAGCCCATCTCCCGGCCGCCCATGGCGTTGGGCTGGCCGGTGAGGGAGAACGGGCCGCTGCCGGGACGGCAGATCCTGCCGGTGGCGAGGTGGAGGTTGACCAGCGCGTTGGTGTTCCAGGTGCCGTGCGTGGACTGGTTGAGGCCCATCGTCCAGCAGCTGGTCCACTCCCCCGCCTCGCCGATCAGCCGGGCCGCCTCGCGCAGGTCGGCCTCGGGGATGCCGGTGATGCCGGAGACGGTCGCGGGCGGGTAGTCGGCGAGGAACTCCGGCATCGCCTCCCAGCCCTCGGTGTGCGCGGCGATGAAGGCGGGGTCGGTGTGCCCGTTCTCGTGCAGGAGGTGCAGGAGACCGTTGAGCAGGGCGAGGTCGGTACCCGGCCTGATCTGCAGGAACAGGTCGGCCTTGGCGGCGGTGGCGGTGCGGCGGGGGTCGACGACGATCAGTTTCGCGCCCGCCTTGACCCGGTCCGTCATCCGCAGGAAGAGGATCGGGTGGCAGTCGGCCGTGTTGGAGCCGATGACGAGGAAGACGTCCGCCCGGTCGAGGTCCTCGTAGGAGCCCGGGGGGCCGTCCGCCCCGAGGGACAGCTTGTAGCCGGTTCCCGCGCTGGCCATGCACAGCCGCGAGTTGGACTCGATCTGGTTGCTGCGCAGGTACCCCTTGACCAGTTTGTTCGCGAGGTACTGCGCTTCGAGGCTCAGCTGGCCGGAGACGTAGAGGGCGACCGCGTCGGAGCCGTGCTCGTCGACGACGGCGCGCAGCCGGCGTGCCGTCTCGGCGACGGCCGCGTCGACGGGCGTCGGCTCGGGTTCCTCGCCGCGGTCCGGGCGGACCAGGGCGGTGGTGAGCCGGCCGGGCGCGGCGAGCAGGTCGGCGGTGGTGGCGCCCTTGGTGCACAGCCGGCCGCGGTTCGCCGGGTGCTCCTTGTCGCCGGACGCCTTCAGGACCGTACGGCGTCCGTCCGCTCCGCGGCCCACGTCGAGGACCAGGCCGCAGCCGACGCCGCAGTACGAGCAGACCGTGCGCACCTTCGTCGTGCTGTCGGTCCGCGGGTCCGGCACGGCCACGGGCGCCCCCTTCTTCCTGACGATCGGCCTCACAGAAGCCGCTCTTCCTGACGACCGGCCTGGTGAGAGCCACCGCGAGCCTTCCGCGACGGTACGAACCGTGCATTACACAGGTGTCTCCCGGACCGGCCGCCGGGGGTTAATCCCGGCGCACAGCGGAGGACTGCCGGATGTGAGCGGGCACGCGCGCGGCGGCCCGCGCTCGGGCTCACCGGCGGGGCACCGGTCCGGTGGGAACGGGAACGAGGGGGGGCGGGGGCGGGGGCGGGGGCGGCCGTGCTCCCCTCAGCCCAGTCGCGCGGCGAACGCCGTGTACGCCTGTTCGTCGAAGAGGACGAACCTGACCTCCTCCACCGCCGTCGGCGTCGCCCGTACGGTCTCCACCGCGATCCGCGCGGCGTCGTCCACGGGCCAGCCGTAGATGCCGGCGGAGACGGCCGGGAAGGCGACGGTGCGGGCGCCGAGTTCGTCGGCGACGCGCAGGGACTCGCGGTAGCAGGAGGCCAGCAGCTCCGAGCGGTCCTCCTCGGCGCTGTGGCGGGGGCCGACCGTGTGGATCACCCAGCGGGCGGGAAGCCGGCCGGCGGTGGTGGCGACGGCCCGGCCGGCGGGCAGTCCCTTGCCGAGATGTCCGGCGCGGAGCCTGCGGCACTCCTCCAGGACGGCGGGGCCGCCGCGGCGGTGGATGGCGCCGTCGACCCCGCCGCCGCCCAGCAGTGAGGAGTTGGCGGCGTTGACGACGGCGTCCACGGACTGCGTGGTGATGTCGCCCCGGACGAAGGTGACGGCGGTCATGGCGGATCGGCCTCTCTCCGCGAAGGCGGGGTCTGCGAAGACGGGGTCGGTGAGGACGGGCGCTGTGAAGACGGGGTCGGTGATGCGGTGACGGCGGTGTTACGGCTGCTGCTGCCGCAGTCTGCGCCAGACCGCCTTGGCCGCGTTGTGGCCGGACATGCCGTGGACTCCGGGGCCGGGCGGGGTGGCCGAGGAGCAGATGAAGACGGCCGGGTGCGGGGTGGAGTACGGGGACAGGGAGAGTCTGGGGCGCAGCAGGAGCTGGAGACCGGACGCCGCGCCGGTGCCGATGTCGCCGCCGACGTAGTTGGCGTTGCGGGCGGCGAGTTCGGCGGGGCCGGCGATCGCGCGGGCCAGGACGCGGTCGCGGAATCCCGGCGCGAAGCGCTCCAGCTGGCGTTCCATCGTGTCGGTGAGGTCGCCGCTCCAGCCGTTGGGCACGTGGGCGTAGGCCCAGAAGACCTGCTGGCCGGCCGGGGCCCGGGTGGGGTCCACGACACCGGGCTGCACCGTGATCATGAACGGCTTCCGCGGGGGGCGGCCCTCCCGGGAGGCGGCGCGCAGGGCGGCGCCGATCTCCGCGCTGTCCGCGCCGATCTGGACCGTGGTGGCGCGGCGGGCCTCGTCGGCGGTCCAGGGGACCGGGCCGTCGAGCGCGTAGTCGATCTTGTAGACGCCGGCGCCGTACCGGTAGCGCTCGTAGAAGCGGCCGAGGCCGGCGATGCGGGCCAGGGCGGTGGGCGAGGTGTCGAAGACGTAGGCGCGGGCCGGGGGCAGGTCGTCGAGGCGCTTGACCTCGTAGTCGGTGTGGATGGCGCCGCCGAGGTCCTTCAGGTAGGCGGCCAGGGCGTCCGAGATGGCCTGGGAACCGCCGCGGACCACCGGCCAGCCGCGGGCGTGCGCGGCGAGCGCGAAGACCAGGCCGACCGCGCCGGTGGCGAAACCGCCGAGGGGGGCCATGACGTGGGCGACGAGTCCGGCGAAGAGGGTCCTGGCCTTCTCGTCGTGGAAGCGGCGGGTCAGCCAGGTGGACGGGGCCAGGCCGACCAGTCCGAAACGGGCGAGGGTGACGGGATCGCGGGGCAGTGCCGTCAGCGGCAGCGACATGAAGTCCCGGACCAGGGCGTCCCACTTGGGCAGGAAGGGCTCGACCAGCCTGCGGTACGCGCCCGCGTCGCGGGGGCCGAAGGAGGCCGCCGTCTCGGCGACCGAGCGGGACAGCACGGCCGCGCTGCCGTCGGGGAAGGGGTGCGCCATGGCCAGCTCGGAGTGGAGCCATTCGAGGCCGTACCGCTCCAGGGGCAGGGCGCGGAACGCGGGCGAGTTGACGCCGAGGGGGTGTGCGGCGGAGCACGGGTCGTGACGGAAGCCGGGGAGGGTGAGTTCCTCGGTGCGGGCGCCGCCGCCCACCGTGTCCTTCGCCTCGAAGAGGGCCACGGAGAAACCGCGGCGGGCCAGCTCCGCGGCGGCCGTCAGGCCGTTCGGCCCCGCTCCCACCACGACGACATCGAGCATCGACGACACTTGGACCCCTTCGTCAGCCGGCGGCCTCCGGGATCAGGATATGCCGGGAGCACGACGGCGTAGGCGGCGCGGTGGAACGTGGCCGTGGACCGCCGCCGACGCGGACGCCCTCACGGCCGGGGGCGAGGTTCAGGGGCGGGGACCCGGAAGGCCGGGGGTCAGGTCGGGAGGGCGAGGTTCAGGGGCGGGTCCCGGACAGCAGGCCGGTCACCCGCCGGGCCGTCGCCGCGTCCCGGGCGGCCGTGAACGGCAGGGAGTTGCCGCCCGTGATCCTGAACGGCTCGCCGGTGAGGGTGAGATGGGCGCCGCCCGCCTCCTCGACCAGCAGCAGTCCGGCCGCGTGATCCCAGGCCGCTTCCCAGGAGAAGGCCGTGGAGTCCAGCTCACCGCGGGCCACGGCGAGATACTCCAGGCCCGCCGAGCCGCAGGCGCGCGGGGCGACGCCGTCCGTCCACAGACCGAGCAGGGCGCGCTTCTGGTCGTCGGTGGTGTAGTCGGGGTGCGAGGTCGCCACCGTGAGGTCGCGGCCGGGTGCGGGCGGGCCGGCGAACAGCCGCTCGCCGTCCAGGAAGGCGCCGCCGCCGCGCACGGCGGTGGCCAGCTGGTCGCGGGCGGCGGCGTACGTCCAGGAGGCGTGCACGACGCCGTGCCGGGCGAGGGCGACCAGGGTGCAGAAGCCGTCGTCGCCGTGCACGAACTGCCGGGTGCCGTCGACCGGGTCGACTATCCACACCGGGGCGTCGCCCCGTATCGCCTCGTAGACGGCCGGGTTGGCGTGCACCGCCTCCTCGCCGACGACGACCGAACCGGGCAGCAGGGCGCCGAGGGCCTCGGTGAGGTACAGCTCGGCGTTGCGGTCGGCGTCGGTGACCAGGTCGTGCGGCCCGGTCTTCTGGTCCACCTCGTGTGCGGCGAGCCGCCGGAAGCGCGGCAGGATCTCCGCGGCGGCGGCCTTGCGGACGGCGTCCGCCACGTCACCGGCGTGGCGGACGAGAAACTCGTCGATGGTTTCCGTGTCTCCGATCATGCCCCCATGAGAACACGCCCCACTGACAATCCCCGCCGCGCCGGTGCACACCCGGTGGAATCGGGATGAAGAGAGGAGAAGGGGAGGAGAAGAAGGGGAGAGAGGAGACGGGCCTCGCCTCCGGGCCTCGCCTCCAGGCCTCGCCTCCGGACCCTGCCCCGGCCTCGGCCCCGCCTCAGCGCCCCACCGCATACCCCTGCATCCCCCGTGGGTTCGCCGCCGCCGACAGGATCCCCGTCTCCGGGTCCCGGGCGACGGCGCACAGCCGGCCCTCGGACCACGGGTCGGCGACGGTCACGTCGTGGCCGCGGCCGCGGAGGTCCTCGACGACGGGCCACGGCATGCGGGACTCCACGGTCAGGCTGCCCGGCCGCATGCCGCGGGGGTAGAAGGAGCCCGGGAAGGCGTCGGTGTGCCAGTTCGGGGCGTCGATCGCGCCCTGGAGGTCCAGCCCGCCGCGCACCCGCGCGCGCAGGGCCACGGCCAGGAAGAAATGCAGCTGCCACTGGTCCTGCTGGTCGCCGCCGGGAGTGCCGAAGGCCAGGACCGGGACGCCGTCGCGCAGCGCGATCGAGGGCGTGAGGGTGGTGCGGGGGCGGCGGCCGGGGGTGAGGGAGTTCGGCAGGCCCTCCTCCAGCCAGGTCATCTGCAGCCGGGTGCCGAGCGGGAAGCCCAGTTCGGGCACGACCGGGTTGGACTGGAGCCAGCCGCCGCTGGGCGTGGCGGCGACCATGTTGCCCCAGTGGTCGACGACGTCGAGGTGGCAGGTGTCGCCGCGGGTGGTGCCGTCCGCGGCGGTCTCCGGCTCGCCCGGCACCGGCGGGGCCGGACGCCCGGCGACGGTCGGCTCGCCGGCGCCCATGGGGCTGAACCCGGTCTCGTCCGTGGTCACCGCGCGCGCGTGGGCGCTCAGCCGGGGCTCGCGTCCGCCGGGGCTGCCCGGCCGCAGCTCGTACGACGCCTTGTCGCCGATCAGCGCGCGCCGGCCGGCGTTGTACGGGACCGAGAGCAGCTCGTCCAGCGGGACCCCGGCCGCGTCGCCGTACCAGGCCTCGCGGTCGGCCATGGCGAGTTTGCAGCCCTCCACGAGGAGGTGGACGTAGTCGGCGGAGCCGTGGGCGGGCAGCTCCGGCGGGAGGAGGGCGAGTTGCTGGAGGAAGGCCGGGCCCTGGCTCCAGGGGCCCGCCTTGCAGACGGTCCAGCCGTTCCAGTCGTACGTCGCCGGCGCCTCGTAGGCCGCGGACCAGCCGGCGAGGTCGGCGGCGGTGAGGGTGCCGGCGTGGCGCTCGCCGCTGGTGTCCAGGGTGGGGCGCCCGGCCTGCCGGACGAGGGCCTCGGCGATGAATCCGCTGCGCCAGACCTCCCGCGCGGCGTCGATGCGGGCCGTCCGGTCCCCGGCGCCGGCCGTCTCGGCGAGCAGCCTCTTCCAGGTGGCGGCGAGCGCGGGGTTGCGCAACAGCCGGCCGGGGCCGGGCGCCCGGCCACCGGGCAGGTAGACCTCGGCGGAGGACGTCCACTCGGTCTCGAACAGCTCGCGCACGGTCTCGACGGTCGCGCCGACGTTCTCCACGGGCGCGTGCCCGTGCTCGGCGTAGCCGACGGCGTACTTCAGGACGTCGTCGAGGGACTTGGTGCCGTGGTCGCGGAGCAGGAGCAGCCAGGCGTCGAAGGCGCCGGGCACGGCCGCCGCGAGGGGGCCCGTGCCGGGGACGAGGTCCAGACCGAGGCCGCGGTAGTGGGCGACGGTCGCGCCGGCCGGGGCGACGCCCTGCCCGCACAGCACCCGCACCTCGCCGCCCGCGGGGGCCAGCAGGATCGGCACCTCTCCGGCGGGGCCGTTGAGGTGGGGTTCGACGACGTGCAGCACGAAGGCGCCGGCCACGGCGGCGTCGTAGGCGTTGCCGCCGTCCTCCAGGACGGCCATCGCCGACTGGGAGGCCAGCCAGTGGGTGGAGGACACCATGCCGAAGGTGCCCTGGAGGGTGGGACGGGTGGTGAACGGCACTTCTCACCTCTTCGTCGACGCGACAACCGGTGGACCGGCGCCCGGATGCTACCCCCGCCCTCGCGGCCGCGGCGGACGGCGTGTTCCGGCCGGCCGGTTTCCACCCCTGCCCGCCCGGACGAGGAGGTCCGACGGTCCCGGCGACGTGCGGAAGGCCGTCCTCGGCAGCCGTCGGTCGGCAACGGCTGCAAGGCCGGCGCGGTCCCCCGGCCCGGGGCCGTGGGCTCGGCCCAGGGCTCGCCGGGCGCCCCCAGCCGGGAGGGCCGTACCGCCCGCCGTGGCGGAAATCCTCCCCTCCGCTGTCACCGCGCCACCACGGAGCGAGTTCGCACTTCCTCCCCACAGGGAGTCGTGTGAGACTGACGTCCCCGTCCGCGTCGTGGACCTCGTCCGCGCCGTCCCCACGAAAGCGCGCCGTGCGTTCTCTCCCCCTGCCGCTCGCCCTCACCGCGCGACTGACCCCGGTGATCGTGCTCGCCTGCGCGGGCTGGGCGCTGTCGTCCGGCCCGCTCGACTCCGGGAAGGAGACCGCGGCCGAGGACACGCGGAAGTCCCGCTCGGAGTCGGCGGAGTCGTCCGAGTCGTCCGCCCCGTCCTCGACGGCGGTCACGAAGACGTACGGCGCCGCTCCCCCGCCCTGCACGAGTGTGGCCGCCAAGACGGTGAGTTCGCTGGTGCCGACCGCGAAGACGGCGGGCAAGGAGATCCCGTCGACGGACACCTCCCTGCGCCGCACCTGCTCCTGGAACGCGCTCAAGGGGTACGACTACCGGTGGCTGGACGTCTCCTTCGAGCTGCTGGAGTCCGACGAGTCCGCCGCGGCGTCGTACCAGGACCGCACCACGGAGAAGAACGGCGGCGGGGCCGTTCCGGGGCTCGGGGACGAGGGCTACTCGGTGGTGAACCTGACCACGGAGGACAAGCAGCAGACCCGTGAGGGCACCGTCATCGCGAGGGTGGCGAACGCGCTCGTCGTCGTCACCTACAACGGCAGCGACTTCGAGTCGAAGAAGGCTCCGAGCACGGACGAGATCAACAAGGGCGCGATCAAGGCGGCGAAGGAGGCGGTCGCCTCACTGAAGGCCGCCGCGGTGAACTGAGCCCGGCCGGAACTGAGCGCCGGCCGGAACAGGGCGCCGGAGGGTCCCCCACCCGCCGGCCACCCCGCCCACCCTTCCTGACACGTCACGCATCACGCGTCCTGCTCCTCACGCGTCACGCCTCACGCGTCGTGCACCACGCCTCACGCGATGGTCCTCTCCCGTCCCCTCGTCAGCATCAGCGCCACGTAGAGCGCCATCGAGGTGCCCAGGCCCACGGCCCAGCCGTAGTCGGCCAGCGGTTCCAGCGCCGGGACGGGCCGCCCGTCGACGAGCGGCTCGAAGCTCGCGCCGCCGACGGCGAGGACACCGCCCACCGCGAAGGCCACGACGGCCCGCCAGTTCCAGCCGGCGTCGTACCAGTACCGGCCTCCGGTGCGGTAGAGGTCGGTCAGGTCGAGCTTGCCGCGGCGCAGGATCCAGTAGTCGGCGATGAGGATGCCGGCGACCGTGCCGAGTAGCCCGCCGACCAGGCCGAGCCAGGTGAAGATGTAGCCCTGCGGGTCGGAGTACAGCTTCCACGGGAAGATCAGCACACCGAGCACGCAGGTGGCGAGCGCACCGGTGCGGAAACTGATCCTCCGGGGCGCGATGTTGGAGAAGTCGAAGGCCGGCGAGACCAGGTTGGCCGCGATGTTCACCGACAGCGTCGCCACCAGCACGGTCACCAGCGCGAACAGCAGTCCCACGACGTTGTCCGTCTTGGCGGCGAGCTGTACCGGATCCCAGATCGTCTCGCCGTACACGGCCTGCGAACCGGAGGTGACCAGCACCGACAGCAGGGCGAACAACGTCATGGTCGTGGGCAGACCAAGAGCTTGCCCCCACGTCTGCGCCTTCTGCGACTTGCCGTAGCGCGTGAAGTCGGGGATGTTCAGCGACAGCGTCGACCAGAAGCCGATCATGCCCATGAGGGACGGCCAGAAGAGCTTCCAGAAGTCGCCGCCCCAGCCCAGCTTCGACGGCTGGTCGAGCAACGGGCCGAAACCGCCGGCCTTGTCGCTCATCCAGACCAGCATCACGAGCGCGCCGACGAGGACGAAGGGCGCGGCCCAGTTCTCGAAGCGGCGAATCGTCTCCATGCCCCGGTAGATGATCGCGACCTGGAGCGCCCAGAAGATCGCGAACGACAGCCACATCGTCCAGGGGTGGCCGCCGAACGCCCCGGCCTCGCTCCAGCCGTTGCCGATCAGTTTTCCGGCCAGGAAGTAGATCGCCTCGCCGCCGATCCAGGTCTGGATGCCGAACCAGCCGCACGCCACCAACGCCCTTACGACGGCGGGGAGGTTGGCGCCGCGGATGCCGAAGGAGGCGCGGGCGAAGACCGGGAAGGGGATGCCGTACTTCGGTCCCGCGTGCCCGGTGAGCAGCATCGGCACCAGCACGATCAGGTTGGCGAGGGCGATGGTGAGCACCGCCTGCTTCCAGTCCATGCCGACGGCGATCAGACCGGAGGCGAGGGTCCACGAGGCCGTGTTGTGGGCCATGCCGATCCACAGCGCGGAGAAGTTGTACGTGGTCCAGGTGCGCTTCTCGACGGGGACCGGCAGCAGGTCCTCGTTGGCGTAGGGGCCGCTGGGCGGCGGCGAACCAGGGGCGATCTCCACCCGGCCGTCGGCGAGGGTGACTTGGGAGGTCGGCGGTATGGCCGTGGGAGCGGTGTCGGTCATGGGCAGGCCAATCGAACGAGGTGGGACGGGAGAGGCCGTGCGGGCGGTACCGAGGGGGG
Organism: Streptomyces sp. NPDC017202; assembly: GCF_044331705.1. NCBI lineage: Bacteria > Bacillati > Actinomycetota > Actinomycetes > Kitasatosporales > Streptomycetaceae > Streptomyces > Streptomyces sp. NPDC017202. The sequence continues at coordinate 408,086 of NZ_JBIRNP010000003.1, forward strand.
TGCGCGGGAAGGCGCCCTGGGCCCCCTTCCCCGGACGGCGGGAAGGGGGAGTTCTGAGGGGGTCGGCGGGCCGGCGACCGAGCCGGCGCCCGTTCAACAGTTGACGACAAGTCAGCCGGTTTTGGCAGGTCGGATGTTGACGGCGGGTCAGCCGTTGACGGCGGGGATCACCCGGGAGCCGTAGGCGTCGATGGTGGCCTCCTGCGCGTCGTGCATGTCGTAGACGGCGAACTGGTCGACGCCCAGCTCCCGCAGCGCGTTCAGCTTCTCGACGTGCTTCTCCACCGGACCGACGAGGCAGAAGCGGTCGACGATCTCGTCGGGCACGAACCGGGTGTCGGGGTTGTCGGCGCGGCCGTGGTGCGCGTAGTCGTAGCCCTCCCGGGCCTTGATGTAGTCGGTGAGTTCGTCGGGTACGGCGGCGGAGTGCTCGCCGTACTTGGAGACCAGGTCGGCGACGTGGTTGCCGACCATCCCGCCGAACCAGCGGCACTGCTCGCGGGCGTGGGCGAGCGCCTCGGGCGAGTCGTCCTCGGTGACGTACGCAGGGGCGGCGACGCAGATCTTCACCTCGGCGGGGTCGCGGCCGGCGGCGACGGCGGCGTCCTTCACCGTCTTGACCATGTACTCGGTGAGGTACAGGTCGGCGAGCTGGAGGATGAAGCCGTCGGCCTCCTCGCCGGTCATCTTCAGCGCCTTGGGACCGTACGCGGCCATCCAGACGGGGAGTTCGGCGCCCGGCTTGATCCACGGGAACCTGATCACCGTGCCGCCGAGGTCGGCCTCGTCGCCGCGGCCGAGGGCGCGGATGACCTTCATGGCGTCGCTGATGCGGGCGAGGGTGTTGGGCTTGCGGCCCGCGACGCGCATCGCGGAGTCGCCGCGGCCGATGCCGCACACCGTGCGGTTGCCGAACATGTCGTTGAGGGTGGCGAAGGTGGAGGCGGTGACCTCCCAGGTACGGGTGCCCGGGTTGGTGACCATCGGACCGACCGTCAACGTGCTGGTGTTGGCCAGGATCTGACTGTAGATCACGAACGGCTCCTGCCAGAGCACGGCCGAGTCGAAGGTCCACCCGTGGGTGAAGCCGTTGCGTTCGGCCCGCTGCATCAGGCTGATGACCTTCGAGGCGGGCGGGTCGGTCTGCAGGACGAGTCCGAAGTCCATGGCACCACTCCTAGGTGAGGTACTGACAGGTGGAGCGCGGGATGTAGGCGCCGTGACCGGCGCGACCGGTGTACTCCCGCTCGGTGATGACGGGCTCGCCCCGCGAGAGGACCGTCTCGACGCGGCCGGTGATCCGCTTGCCCTCGTACGCCGAGTAGTCGACGTTCATGTGGTGGGTCTCGGCGGAGACGGTCTGCTCCGCGTGCGGGTCGTAGATCACGACGTCCGCGTCGGCGCCCGGGGCGATGGTGCCCTTCTTCGGGTACATGCCGAACATGCGCGCCGGGGTGGCGCAGGCGATCTCGATCCAGCGGCGGCGCGAGATGTGTCCGTCGACGACGGCCTGGTGGAGCAGGTCCATGCGGTTCTCGACGCCGGGCAGACCGTTGGGGATCTTGGAGAAGTCGCCCCGGCCCAGCTCCTTCTGGCCCGTGAAGCAGAAGGGGCAGTGGTCCGTCGACACCACCTGGAGGTCGTTGGTGCGCAGTCCCTGCCACAGCTTGGCCTGGTGCTCCCTGGGGCGCAGGGGCGTGCTGCACACGTACTTGGAGCCCTCGAAGCCGGGCTCGGCGAGGTTGTCGGTGGACAGGAACAGGTACTGCGGGCAGGTCTCGCCGAAGACGTTCAGCCCCTCGTCGCGCGCCCGGGCCAGTTCCGTGACCGCTTCCATCGCCGACACGTGCACCACGTAGAGGGGGGCGCCGGCGACCTGCGCGAGTCTGATGGCGCGGTGGGTCGCCTCGGCCTCCAGCAGTGCCTTGCGCACCTCGCCGTGGTGGCGGGGGTCGGTCTCGCCGCGGGCGAGGGCCTGCTCGACGAGGACGTCGATGGCGATGCCGTTCTCCGCGTGCATCATGATCAGGCCGCCGTTCTCGGCGGAGCGCTGCATGGCGCGCAGGATCTGGCCGTCGTCGCTGTAGAAGACGCCCGGATACGCCATGAACTGCTTGAAGGAGGTCACGCCCTCCTCCACCAGCAGGTCCATCTCCTTGAGCGTCTCCTGGTTCACGTCGGAGACGATCATGTGGAAGGCGTAGTCGATCGCGCAGTTGCCCTCGGCCTTGGCGTGCCAGGCGTCCAGGCCCGCGCGCAGGGTGTGGCCGACGCTCTGCACGGCGAAGTCGACGATCGTCGTGGTGCCGCCCCAGGCGGCCGCGCGGGTGCCGGTCTCGAAGGTGTCGGAGGCGAAGGTGCCGCCGAACGGCAGCTCCATGTGGGTGTGGGCGTCGACCCCGCCCGGGATGACGTACTTCCCGGTGGCGTCGATGACCCTCCCCCACCCTTCGGGCGGGGGCGCCCCCGTCTCGCTTCGCTCGGCGGTCCAGGCCTGGGCGGCCGGGGTGCCGGAGGCGGCGAGGGCGGCGATACGGCCGTCCTCGATCAGGACGTCGGCGTGGATCTCGTCGGACGCGGTGATGACGAGGCCACCCCGGATGACGGTTCGGCTGCTCATGCTCCCTCTCCTGCCGTGCTCAACACGTGCGTCGTGCCGGGGGACCGCCGCCGGCCCGGCCCCGTGCACCGGACCGGCGGCGGTCGCGGCCTGCTACGGGGCGGTCAGCGGCGGGTAGGCGTCGGGACGGCGGTCCCGGTAGAACTGCCAGCGGTCGCGGACCTCGCGCAGCTTGGCCATGTCCAGGTCGCGGACGACGAGTTCGCTCTCCTTGTCGCTCGCCACCTCGCCGACGAACTGCGCCTCCGGGTCCACGAAGTACGAGGTCCCGTAGAAGTCGTTGTCGCCCAGTTCCTCGACGCCGACCCGGTTGATCGCGCCGACGAAGTACTCGTTGGCGACGGCCGCCGCCGGCTGCTCCAGCTGCCACAGGTAGGCGGACAGGCCGCGCGAGGTGGCGGACGGGTTGAAGACGATCTCGGCGCCCGCCAGGCCCAGGGCGCGCCAGCCCTCGGGGAAGTGACGGTCGTAGCAGATGTACACGCCGATCCTGCCCACGGCGGTGTCGAAGACCGGCCAGCCGACGTTGCCGGGACGGAAGTAGAACTTCTCCCAGAAGCCCTTCACCTGCGGGATGTGGTGCTTGCGGTACTTGCCGAGGTACGAGCCGTCGGCGTCGATCACCGCGGCGGTGTTGTAGAGGACGCCGGGCTGCTCCTCCTCGTACATCGGCAGCACCAGGACGATGCCGTGCTCGCGGGCGAGGGCCCGGAACCGCTCGACGATCGGCCCGTCGGGGATCCGCTCGGCGTACTCGTAGAACGTCGGGTCCTGGACCTGGCAGAAGTACGGCCCGTAGAACAGTTCCTGGAAACACAGGACTTGGGCACCCTGGGCGGCCGCGTCGCGCACCGCCTGCTCGTGCACCCGGATCATCGACTCCTTGTCGCCGGTCCACGCGGTCTGGAAGACGGCGGCTCGGACCACTTGGCTCATCGGGACCTCCGGTCGCTCGGTGTGCGAGGAGCCTAGGAAGTCCGAAAGCGGGCTTTGAGGTGCACCGTGTCACGTCCGGGGGCATCCGGCGTGCCACGGTGTCACGACCTCGTCGACACATGTTTCACCACCGTTTTCCCAGGTCGTCGCATGTTTCACTGTTGTTGCGCGTCGTGCGCGAGGAGGGCGATGTGCACCGACGCGGCCTGCTCGAAGTCGTCGAGGTCCACGCCGAGCCGCGCCTGGATCGCCTCCAGCCGCCGGTACAGCGCGGGCCGTGACACGTGGTGGAGCTGGGCGGTGCGGGACTTGTTGCGGCCGGTGGCGAGGTAGGTGCGCAGGACGGCGAGCAGATCGTCGCCGGCCGCGCACAGCAGCCCGTCCAGTTCCCGTTCGGCGAAGGCCTGCACGTGCGGGTCGTCCCGCAACAGCCGTATCAGGCCCCGCAGGTGGACGTCCTTGAGGCGGACGACGGCCGGCAGGTCGAGGACGGCGGAGGAGTCGGCGACGGCGTCGGCGACGTGCCGGGCCTCGCGCAGTCCGGCGGGTACGTCGTCCCAGGCGGTGCGGGGGGACGCGGCGGCCACGACGGTGCCGCTCTCCCCGGACTCGGTGCGCAGCCGGGCCGCGAAGTGCGCGGTGAGCGCCTCGGCGTCCTGGTCCCGGGCCAGGCTGAGCAGGACGGCGGTGGCGCCGTCGGCGAGTTCGGCGACCAGTCCGGCCATGCCCAGCAGGCGCAGCAGCCGCTCGAGTGGGGTGCGGTGGCCGTCGCGGACGACCAGCGGGACGAAGGTGCGCCGGTTGACCGGCAGTCCGGCGGCCCGCGCCCGGGGCAGCAGCTGGCGGGCCGCCACGACGCCGGAGACCAGGTCGGTGAGGAGGCCCTGCGCGGACTGCTCCTCCCAGGAGTGGGCGGAGGCGCCGCCGAGCATGCGGTGCAGGACGAGGGCCTCGGCGGCCCGGTCGGCGAGCAGCCGCCCGCCGGCGGTGTCGCCGCGGTAGCCGCAGAGCATGATCTGGCCCCAGCGTTCGCCGCGTCCGCCCAGTTCTGCGCGGATCCAGCCGTCGCCCTCGGTGCCTCCCCCAGTGCCTGAACGGCCTGGGTGGTGCCCCCATGCCTGCCGGGCGATGCGTTCCCAGTCGCGCAGCACGTCGTCGACCGCGGACCGCTCCCCCGCGGTCGCGAGGACCCGGTGGGCGAGGTTGGTGACGACGACGGGACAGCCGGTGTGGTGGGCGATCTCGTCGAGCAGGTGTTGCAGCGGCGCACCGGCGGTGATGAGCGCGGTGAGCGCGGTGCGTACGGCCTCGGAGAGGCTGACGGCGGCGAACTTGCGCCGCACCAGGCGCGCCTGGACCTCCTCGGTGAGTTCCGCGAAGGGGAAGGGCCGGTGCAGGACGACCATGGGCAGTCCGCACCGTTCGGCGGCGCGCCGCATCATGGCCGGCGTGGCCGCGAAGGCCCTCCCGAGACCGAGGACGACGGCGGCGGCCTCCGCCCGGTGCAGCGAACGGACGTACTCGGCCTGGGCGTTCTCGTCACCGGCGAGCAGCACTCCGGTGGTGAGGACCATCTCGCCGCCGCTGAGCATCACGCCGACGTCGGCGGCCTCGGCGACGTGCACCCAGCGCACGGGCCGGTCGAGCTGGGCCGCGCCGGCCACCACCTCGGGCTCCCCGGCCAGCACGCGTTCCAGCGCGAGGACCTGACGGACCGACAGGGCGGGTTCCAGGGGCTCGACGGGCCCCGGGTGCTCCCGGATGGTGGTGGTCATGGCGTGGTTCCCTTGGCTCAGGCGCCGCTGTGTGCGCTCGGGCGGTGCCGGTGCGTCGGGCACCGCCGGGTGCGCTCGGACACCGCGGTGCGGCCGCTCGGGCGCTACCGCGTGCCTCTCAGCGCGCTGTCGAGGATCGCGGCGCCCTCCTCGGCCTCCGCGACGGTCAGGGACAGGGGCGGGGCGATGCGCAGGGCGCTGGTGCTGTGGCCGCCGCCCTTGCCGATCAGCAGGCCGTCGGCGCGGGCGGCCTCCAGGACGGCGGCGGCCCGGTCGGGGTCGGCCCGGTCGGTGCCGGGCTCGGTCAGTTCGATCCCGATCATCAGCCCGCGGCCGCGCACCTCGCGCACGCCCGGATCCTGCGCGGCGGCGGCCCGCAGCCGTTCGATGAGCAGTCCGCCGACCCGCCGGGCGTTGCCCTGGAGGTCGTGCTCCAGCAGGTGGGTGAGGTTGGCGAGGCCGGCGGCCATGGTGACCTGGGTGCCGCCGAAGGTGGAGATGCTGTTGGCGTCGAGGCAGTTCATGATCTCGGAGCGGGCGATCACCCCGCCGACGGACATGCCGTTGCCGATGCCCTTGGCGAAGGTCACGATGTCGGGCGGGCCGTTGCGGTCGTGTGCCTGCCAGCCCCAGAAGTGGTCGCCGGTGCGGCCCCAGCCGGTCTGCACCTCGTCGGCGATCCACAGGATCCCGTGTGCGTCCAGCACTTCCCGGAACGCCGCGTACAGCCCGTCGGGCGGGGACGTGAAGCCGCCGACGCCCTGGACCGGCTCGGCGATCAGGGCGGCGGGCGGCCGGGTGTGGCCGAGCAGGTCCTTCAGGTCCTCGACGCAGGCCGCGATGAAGGCGGTGTCGTCGAGCGCGGCGTACGGGCCGCGGGTGCGCACGCCTCCGTGGACGTACAGCGTCTGGAGCGGGGACAGCGAGGTGGGCGACCAGCCGCGGTTGCCGGTGATGCCGACGGCGCTGAAGGAGCGGCCGTGGTAGCTGTTGCGCATCGCCAGGATCGTGTTGCTGCGCCGGTGGGCGGTGGCGAGCAGCAGGGCGGTGTCGTTGGCCTCGGTTCCGGAGGTGGTGAAGAAGACGCGGGCGTCCGGGATGCCGCTCAGCCGGGCGATGCGCTCGGCGAGTTCGACCATCGGGCGGTTGAGGTAGAGCGTGGAGGAGTGGATGATCCGTCCGGCCTGCTCGCTCACCGCCTTGGTGACCTCGGGCAGCGCGTGCGCGGTCATGGTCGTGAGGATGCCGCCGAAGAAGTCGAGGTACTTGTTCCCCTCGGCGTCCCACACGTGGCGGCCCTCGCCGTGGGTGAGTTCCAGCGGCCGGTCGTAGTAGAGCGCGAGCCAGTCCGGCAGGACCCGGCGGTGGCGGGCGTGGAGGTCGTTCACGGCCGCACCAGCCCTTCGTAGGCGTCGGGCCGGCGGTCGCGGTAGAAGGCCCACGTCCGCCGCACCTCCTCGACCAGGTCGAGGTCGAGGTCGCGGACGAGGAGTTCCTCGTCCTTGTCGCCGGCGGTCCCGCCGACGACCTGTCCGCGCGGGTCGACGAAGTAGGAGGTGCCGTAGAAGTCGTTGTCGCCGTACTCCTCGACGCCGACCCGGTTGATGGCGGCGACGAAGTACTGGTTGGCCACGGCGGCCGCGGGCTGTTCGAGCTGCCAGAGGTGGGCGGAGAGCCCCCGGTGGGTGGCGGACGGGTTGTAGACCAGCTGGGCGCCGCCCAGGCCGAGCTGGCGCCAGCCCTCGGGGAAGTGGCGGTCGTAGCAGATGTAGACGCCGACCTTGCCGACGGCGGTGTCGAAGACCGGCCAGCCGAGGTTGCCGGGACGGAAGTAGTACTTCTCCCAGAAGCCCTTCACCTGCGGGATGTGGTGCTTGCGGTACTTGCCGAGGTAGGTGCCGTCGGCGTCGATCACGGCCGCGGTGTTGTAGTAGAAGCCGGACTGCTCGATCTCGAAGACCGGGACGACGGTCACCATGCCCGTCTCGCGGGCCAGCTCCTGCATACGGCGCACGGTCGGCCCGTCGGGGACCGGCTCGGCCCAGCGGTAGTGCTCCGGCTCCTGGACCTGGCAGAAGTAGGGGGCGTTGAAGACTTCCTGGAAACCGATGATCCGCGCGCCCTGCCGGGCCGCCTCGCGGGCGTGCTCCTCGTGTTTCGCCACCATGGACTCGGTGTCGCCGGTCCAGGTGGCCTGGACCAGGGCGGCACGTACGACGTTGGCCATGAGCTGCTCCTTCGGCGGAAGACGTCAGAGCCCTCTACGCCCGTAGAAGCGGGCCGTAGAGGGACGAACGTAAGCCTCCGGGACGGGCTTGCCAAGACCATCGTCGTTAACCCGCGGAGTCGATCGCGTTTCACACTCAGGTGGGTGAGTCGGAGGCGTACGGCGTACCGGCGGGGTCCGGGGTTCAGGTCGTGAAGCCGGCGACCCGCAGGGCGTGCACCAGGTCCCAGTGCCGCTCGTCCGACACGCCGCGGGCGGCCTCCAGCAGCAGCGGAACCAGGAGCTGCGGGTCGGGGGCGACGCTGCGGGCCGCCTCCTCGGGGGTGCGGACGCGGACGTAGGCGTCCAGCAGCGCCTCCACCTCGCGGTGGCGGCCCTCGGCCGCCAGGGCGCCGACGGCCTCCCCGATCTCGCCGGCCGGACGGGCGACGCCCTGCCGCAGGATCTGCTCACCGTCGGCCGTGCGGCCCGCCTCGACCAGGGCGTCCGCCGCGGCGACGAGCCGGTCGGCGGGCAGCGAGGCGGCCTCCCACAGCAGGGTCGTCCAGTCGGCGGTGAGTCCGGACCGCTGAAGGCCCTCGGCGAGCAGCGGGATCCGGGCGGCGGGCCAGTACGCCAGCTCGACGAGCAGCACGTGCGCCTCGCCGCTGCGGCCCTCGGCGCGGAGCCGGATCAGCCGTTGCACCGCCTCGGCGGTCTCCCCGCGGGCCGTCGCGTCCACCGGCCCGGCCGACGGCTCGGGCCGGGGCTGCGGCTCCTCGGCGGCGGCCCCGGCGAACCGGGCACCGCGCGGGGTGCGGCGGGTGCGCGGCGCGGGCGCCGGCGACGGCGTCCCGGCGGCGGGGGGTACGGCGACGGGGCCGGCCGCCTCCTCGGTCATCCCGGCGAACCGCGCACCGCCCCGGCGGCGCTTGCGCTGCCGGGGGACGGCGGCGGAGGCGGCGTCGTCGTCCGGGGCGGGCTCGTGGGCGACGGGTTCGGCGCGTGCCCGGTCGTGGGCGGACGGTGCCTCGTGGACGGCTCGTGCCTCGTGGACAGCTCGTGCCTCGTGGACGGCCCGTGCCTCGTGGGAGTCGGTGCCGGTGTCCTCCGGGCCGCGGACGGCGAAAGCGTCCGGGGCCGGCCCGGGGTGCGGAGATGCCGGGGAGTGCGGGAGTCGGCGGCCCTCGGCCCGGCCGGCGCGGCCCCCGCCGGCGCCGCCCCCACCGATGCCACCTCCGCCGCGTCGGTCGACGTCGGCCATGCGGCGGCGGAGTTCGGCGCAGCGGGCGGTGGCCCGTTCGTGGTCGTCGTGGGCCCAGGCCAGGTCGAGGCGGACGGCCTCGGCCTCCTCGCGGGTGGTCGCGGCGGCGAGGAGGCGGCCCAGTTCGGCCTCCCGGCCGGCGGCGTGGCGCTGTTCGCGGAGCATGGCGTCGAGCCGGTCCCCGAGGGCGTCACGGGCGCCGGGGCGGGCGTCCTGGGCGGCAAGGGCCGCGATGTGCAGGGGCCGGGCCCGTTCCGCCTCCCGGGTGGCGGCGGGGGCGCCGTAGTGCGCGGCGAGGTCCTGGAGGAGGGCCTCCACGACGTCCCAGGGCGGCACCTCACGGCCGTCGAGGCAGGCGCGCATACCGTCCGGGTCGCGCTGCCAGAAGACCGCGCACCAGCCGGCGCCCTGATCCAGGCGCGCCAGCAGTCCGTCCAGGTAGTTCGCGAACTCCCTCAGTTGCCTTGGGAGTTGATCCAAAGTCATCGCCCAGCTCCCGCCCGACCGGAACACTCCGGTCCGTAGGGAACACCATGCGTGTTACAGCGCGGCTACGGGGAGTTTTCGGAGAAGACGCGGCGATCTCCCGCCGCGCCGCCGGCCGGTGGCGGTCGACCGTCGACGACTGACGGTCGGCGGTCGGTCGCCATCGGCCGGCGGTCGGTCGCCGGAGCGGGTTCCCGTACGGCGGGCAACCGCTCAGGCGACCCGGCCGACCACGTGCGCCGGACCCCCCGCGTCGGCCGCGCCCCCCTGCGGGACCGCCACCAGCGCGCACCGCGCCGCCAGTTCGTCCATGGACAGGCCGAGCGCACGGGCGAGGGCGGCGACGGTGAAGAAGGCCGGAGTCGGCGCCCGGCCGGTCTCGATCTTGCGGAGCGTCTCGGCGGAGATGCCGGCGCCCGCCGCGATCACGGCCATGCTGCGACCGCCTCGGGCCTCGCGGAGCAGGGCGCCGAGCCGCTCGCCGCGTTCGCGCTCTTCGGGGGTCAGCGGGGTGCGTACCATGAAGCCATTCTAATACCGGTATAACAATTGGCGCGATGGGACCGGAGCGGTGGGACCGGAGAAGGGCACGCGGGGGCGATCGCGGGAACGGGGCCGCACGCCCCGGCCGAACGGCAGCCGCCCCCGCCCCGCCGCCCCCGGAGTCGTCCCGAAGCTGCCCCGAGACCGCCGCCGGACCCGCTCCGAAGCCAGCCCGGCGTCTTCGCGCCGAGTCGAGGACGAAGCAGGACATGCCGCCCCAAAAGGAACGTGTCATCGTGGTGTAGCCCGGCACGGACACGAAACTCGTCGGCACCGGCAACGCAGTCGATGGAAACGGAACGCCATGACCAGCGGCTACATCGGCCCGGAGGGGGACCCCTTCGGTGAATTCCTGGCCCGCTTCTTCGGCGGGCCCCGCCCCGGCCCCCGCCAGATCAACATCGGCCAGCTCCTCAGCCAGCCGGCCAGGGAACTGGTCCGCGGCGCGGCCCAGTACGCCGCCGAGCACGGCAGCCGGGACCTGGACACCGAGCACCTGTTGCGCGCCGCCCTCGCGGCGGAGCCGACGCGCGGTCTGCTCAGCCGCGCCGGGGCGGACCCCGACTCCCTCGCGACGGAGATCGACGAGCGCTCGGGCCCCGTGCAGCACCCGCCGGGCGAGGTGCCGCCGCCCACCTCGCTGTCGCTGACGCCGGCCGCCAAGCGGGCCCTGCTGGACGCCCACGACCTGGCGCGCTCGCGCGGCAACGGCTACATCGGCCCCGAGCACGTGCTGAGCGCGCTCGCCGCGAACCCGGACTCCGCGGCCGGGCACATCCTCAACGCGGCCCGCTTCGCGCCGTCCGCCGGCCCGTCCGAGCCCTCGGACGCCATGCCCGCCCAGTCCCGCCAGGAACGGCAGCGTCCCACCTCCACGCCCACCCTGGACAAGTACGGCCGGGACCTCACCGACCTGGCGCGCCAGGGCCGTATCGACCCGGTGATCGGCCGGGACGACGAGATCGAGCAGACGATCGAGGTGCTGTCCCGGCGCGGCAAGAACAACCCCGTGCTGATCGGTGACGCGGGGGTCGGCAAGACCGCGATCGTGGAGGGGCTCGCCCAGCGCATCGCGGACGGTGACGTGCCGGACGTGCTGGCCGACCGCCGGGTCGTCGCCCTGGACCTGACCGCCGTGGTGGCCGGCACTCGTTACCGGGGCGATTTCGAGGAGCGCCTCAACGCCATCGTGAACGAGATCCGCGAGCACTCCGACCAGCTGATCGTGTTCATCGACGAGTTGCACACGGTCGTGGGCGCGGGCGGCGGCGGCGAGTCGGGTTCGATGGACGCGGGCAACATCCTCAAGCCGGCCCTGGCCCGCGGCGAGCTGCACGTCGTGGGCGCGACGACGCTGGAGGAGTACCGGCGGATCGAGAAGGACGCGGCACTGGCCCGCCGGTTCCAGCCGGTCCTGGTGCCGGAGCCGTCGGCCGCGGACGCGATCGAGATCCTGCGCGGTCTGCGCGACCGGTACGAGGCCCACCACCAGGTCCGCTACACCGACGAGGCGCTGGTGGCGGCCGTGGAGCTGTCCGACCGCTACCTCACCGACCGGCGGCTGCCCGACAAGGCCATCGACCTCATCGACCAGGCGGGCGCCCGGGTGCGCCTCGGGGCCCGCAGGAAGGGCACGGACGTGCGCGCCATGGAGCGCGAGGTCGAACAGCTCACCCGTGACAAGGATCAGGCGGCGGCCGACGAGCAGTACGAGCAGGCCACCCGACTGCGGGACCGCATCGTCGAGTTGAAGCAGCGGATGACGGACGCGGCCGGGGGCGGCGAGGTCGACGAGGGCCAGCACCTGGAGGTCACCACCGAGGCCGTCGCCGAGGTCGTCTCCCGGCAGACCGGCATCCCCGTCGCCAGTCTCACCCAGGAGGAGAAGGACCGCCTGCTCGGTCTGGAGCAGCATCTGCACGAGCGGGTCGTCGGCCAGGACGAGGCCGTACGGGTCGTCTCGGACGCGGTGCTGCGCTCGCGTGCCGGGCTGTCGAGCCCGGACCGGCCGATCGGCAGCTTCCTGTTCCTCGGCCCGACCGGCGTCGGCAAGACCGAACTGGCCCGCGCCCTCGCCGAGGCGCTGTTCGGCAGCGAGGAGCGGATGATCCGCCTGGACATGAGCGAGTACCAGGAGCGGCACACCGTGAGCCGCCTGGTGGGCGCCCCGCCCGGTTACGTCGGCCACGAGGAGGCGGGCCAGCTGACCGAGGCGGTGCGCCGGCACCCGTACTCGCTGCTGCTGCTCGACGAGGTGGAGAAGGCCCACCCGGACGTCTTCAACATCCTGCTCCAGGTCCTCGACGACGGACGGCTGACCGACGCGCAGGGCCGCACGGTCGACTTCACCAACACGGTGATCGTGATGACCAGCAACCTGGGTTCGGAGGCGATCACGCGGCGCGGTGCCGGCATCGGTTTCGGGGCCGGCGGCGCGGACGCGGACGAGGAGGCGCGCCGGGAGCAGGTCATGCGCCCGCTGCGCGAGCACTTCCGGCCGGAGTTCCTCAACCGCATCGACGAGATCGTCGTCTTCCGTCAGCTCAGCACCGACCAACTGCGGCGGATCACCGACCTGTTGCTGGAAGGTACCCGCCGGCTGGTGCACTCGCAGGGCATCACCGTGCGGTTCTCCGCCGCCGCCGTCGACTGGCTCGCCGAGCGCGGGTACCAGCCCGAGTACGGCGCCCGCCCGCTGCGCCGCACCATCCAGCGCGAGGTCGACAACCAGTTGTCGCGGCTGCTGCTCGACGGGCGGGTCCAGGAGGGCGCCGCCGTGACGGTCGACGTCGAGGACGGGCGGCTCGCGTTCCGCACGAGCAGCGACGAGCCGCCCGCTCCCGAACGGTGAGGCCGCCGGCCTGAAACGGCCTGAGACAGTCTGAGGCACACGGTCGGGAGCGGGCGGCGTGGTGCCGCCGGTTTCCTACGGCGCCGGCAGCACCACCTGTGCCGAACCGCCGCCCCGCCGCACGGTCTCGGCCGCCGCCAGCCACTTGCCGTTCGGCAGCCGCTGCACGCCGGTCGTGGCGCCGATCTCCGGATTGAGCTTGAACGAGTGCCCGATGGCCTCCAGTTGCCCGGCGAGGTCACTGCCGTAGAGGCCGGGTTCGAGTTCCGTCTGGGCGGCGTTGCGCTGGCTGGCGCGGGGGGCCGCGATGGCGTCCACGAGCGGGAGCCCGCGGTCGAGGAACCCGGTGAGGGTCTGGAGCACGGTGGTGATGATGGTCGCGCCGCCGGGCGAACCGAGGGCCACCACCGGCAGGTGGTGCCGGTCGAGGACGATGGTCGGCGAGATCGACGAACGCGGCCGCTTGCCCGGACCGGGCAGGTTCGGGTCGTGCACGGCCGGATTCGCCGGGGCGAAGGAGAAGTCCGTCAGCTCGTTGTTGAGGATGAATCCGCGGCCGGGGACGGTGATGCCGCTGCCGCCGGTCTGCTCGATGGTGAGCGTGTAGGAGACGACGTTCCCCCACTTGTCGGCGACCGTCAGGTGGGTGGTGTTCTCGCCCTCGTACGTCGTCGGCGCCGCCGTGCCGCCGCCGGCGCAGGCCGCCGGCCGGCGCGGGTCGCCCGGTGCGAGGGGGCTGGTCAGCACCGCGTCGTCCCTGATCAGGCACTCCCGCGAGTCGGCGTACCGCTGCGACAGCAGTTCCTTCGCCGGTACGTCCTCGAAGGCGGGGTCGCCGACCCAGCGCCCGCGGTCGGCGAAGGCGATGCGGCTGGCCTCGATGAACCGGTGCAGGTACTGGGCCCGGCTCGCCTTGGAGAGGTCGGTCCGCTCCAGGATGTTGAGGGCTTCGCCGACGGTCGTGCCGCCGGAGGAGGAGGGGGCGATGGAGTACACGCCGAGGCCGCGGTAGGTGGTCTCGGTGGGCGCCTGGAGCTTGGCGCGGTAGGCGGCGAGGTCCTTCGCGGACAGCTCGCCGGGCCGGGCGTTCCAGCCCGAGTCCGGGTCCACGGGCGGCTTGTTGACGGTGTCGACGATGTCCTCGGCGATGTCGCCCCGGTAGAGGGCGCCGACCCCCTTGCGCCCCAGCTCGGCGTAGGTGCGGGCGAGATCGGGGTTCTTGAAGGTGGAGCCGACGACCGGGAGTTGTCCGCCGGGCAGGAACAGCTCGGCGGTGTCGGGGAAGTGGCGGAAGCGGGTCTCGTTGGCGGCGGTCTGACTGCGGAAGGTGGCGTCGACGGTGAAGCCGTCGCGGGCGAGGCGCTCGGCGGGCTTGAGCACCGTGCCGAGCTTCCTGCTGCCCCACCGGTCGAGGGCCGTCGCCCAGGTGGCGGGCGTGCCCGGGGTGCCGACGGCGAGTCCGCTGCTGACGGCGTCGGCGAAGGCGAGGGGCTTGCCGTTCTCGACGAAGAGGTCCGCGCCGGCGGTCAGCGGCGCGGTCTCCCGGCCGTCGATCGTGCGCACGGTGCGGGACTTGGCGTCGTAGTAGACGAAGTAGCCGCCTCCGCCGATGCCGGAGGAGTAGGGCTCGGTGACGCCGAGGGCGGCGGCGGTGGCGACGGCCGCGTCGACCGCGTTGCCGCCCTTGCGCAGCACCTCGATGCCGGCCGCGGAGGCGTCCGCGTCGACACTGGCCACGGCGCCGCCGTAGCCCACGGCGACGGGTACCTTCTCGACCGGTGCCTTCTCGACGGCCGGCTTCTCGACGGCCGGCTTCTCGACGGCCGGCTTTCCGGCGGCGGCGGGTGGCGCCGCCGCCCCCACCGAGACCACGGCGGCCGAAACCGCCAGGACCGACAGTTTCCGCGCGGCCGACAGTTTCCGCGCGACAGAGCGACGCATCCGTACCTCCAGTCCGGGAACGTCCGCGCAGCGTAACCACAACACCGGTGCCCCGACAGCCCTCTTCCGGGCCGTGTCGTACGACTGTCACACATCGAACACGGGTACGTTCCGGCCATGGGACCCCACTACTATGCGCGCCCATGAATGACGACGTGCGCAACATCGTTCTGGGCGTGGTCGCGGCCGGCATCAGTGCCGCGCTCGGCTGGGTGGCCCGCACCTACCTCTGGCGGCGGAAACTACGGCGCAAGCAGGCCTTCTTCGGCCTGCCGGACAACTCGGAGTGCCTGCTCGTCGTCAACCGCGATCCGGCGAGCCCGGAGCCTGCGGTCCACCGCATCGACGTCTTCGCGCTCCTGGAGCTGTCCGCGCTGATCAAGGACTGCGGCGCCAACGTCCAGGTGGTCACGCAGGACGCGGCCCAGCAGGGGTTCGGGGAGCGCACCGAGTTCTGCGTCGGCGGCCCCGCCTCCAACCGGCGCATGATGGCGCACATGTCGGCGATGCTGCCCGGTGTGCGGGTCAACGTCGATGCCGAACCGGGCCCGGACCGGGGCGCGTTCCAGATCGGCACCGAACGCCACCGGCTGGAGGCGGGCGTCACCGAGTACGTGCTGCTGGCCCGGCTCACCGCCGCCCAACGCCGGGACGCGCGGCCGGTGTTCCTCTTCTGCGGCCAGCGCGCGATCACCAACCAGGCCGCCACCCGCTACCTGGCCCGCAACCACGAGCGCCTGTACCGCAAGCACGGGAACAACTCCTTCGTGCTGCTGCTGAAGGTCGTCAACTCCCAGGCGTACGGCCCCGACGTGGTGGAGCTGGTCGCCGACGTGACGCGGGCGGCCCAGACGCCGCTGCCCGCGCAGTCCGTCTCCCCCCGCACCTCGCACCGCGCGTCCTGAGCCCCGTCGCCGGCAAGCCGTGCGGCGCGGACCGGGAGCCGTCGTCCACGGCGTACGACGTCCTGGCGGGGCACCGGCCGGCCGGGGGGGCGTCGACACGGTCGACCCGCTCCCCGACGAGCACAACCCGTCCGGCGCGCGGCTGACCTTCTCCTCGCCGGCGAACGACCCGTGGTACGGGGCGATTCCGCTGTGCGAACAGTGATCTCCGGCCGGCGCCGGGCGGGTATGGCTCCTCGAGTGCTGCCCCTGCGGCCCGGACGAACGACCCATCCTAGACGAGGGTCGCCGGGGGGTCATGGCGGGAGTGCACAGTTCTAATGCTTGAGGATCTTGGAGAGGAAGTCCTTGGCCCGGTCGCTGCGCGGATCGGTGAAGAACTCGTCCGGGCTGCGGTCCTCGACGACGCGGCCGTCGGCCATGAAGACCACGCGGTTCGCGGCCGAGCGCGCGAAGCCCATCTCGTGGGTGACGACGACCATCGTCATGCCGTCCCGGGCGAGCTGCCGCATGACCTCCAGCACCTCGTTGATCATCTCCGGGTCCAGGGCGGAGGTCGGCTCGTCGAACAGCAGCGCCTTGGGCTCCATGGCGAGGGCCCGGGCGATGGCCACGCGCTGCTGCTGGCCGCCGGAGAGCTGTGCGGGGTACTTGTCGGCCTGATCGGCCACACCGACCCGGTCGAGCAGGGCACGGGCTTTCTCCTCGGCCTTCTTCTTGTCGGTCCTGCGGACCTTGATCTGGCCCAGTGTCACGTTCTGGAGCACGCTCTTGTGCGCGAACAGGTTGAACGACTGGAAGACCATGCCGACGTCGGCGCGCAACCGCGCCAGTTCCCTCCCCTCCGCCGGCAACGGTCTGCCGTCCAGCAGGATCGTGCCGGACCGGATGGGCTCCAGCCGGTTGATCGCCCGGCAGAGCGTCGACTTGCCCGACCCCGACGGGCCGATGATCACGACCACCTCCCCCTTGCCGACCGTGAGGTCGATGTCCTGGAGGACATGCAGCTCCCCGAAGTACTTGTTGACGTCACGCAGCTCGATCAACGGATCGACGGCCATGCGCAGCCCTACTCACTCTCGGCTGTCCCGTGCTGCCGCAAACTATCCAGACAAAACGGACTTACAGATACGACACGCACCTTTCGGGCATTAGCCGTATTTACGCCCCACCGTGGATCGTCGCCCCACCCCCCGCCCCGCACCCCCGCCGCACGCCTCCGCCGCACGCCTCAGACCTCCGCCACCTCGCCGTAGTGCTGGGACAGCTCCGGGACGCCGTTCACGGCCCACTCCTGCCCGGCGGTCACCACGTCGAACTCCCGGCCCGACGCGATCCGTACGACGGGCTGGCCGCCGGGCCAGACCTCCCAGACGGCGCCGGGGACGGTGCGCACGATGACCGTGCCGAGGTAGAGGCCCGCGTCGTTGCCCAGCCAGGGCAGGATCTCCTCGTCGTCGCGCCAGCGCGGCAGCAGCTGGTCGAGCGCCTCCAACGAGGCCGGTGTGTCGTCGAGCCGGATGCCCTCCCGCTCCGCCAGGGTGCGCAGCAGCTCGCACTCGGAGAGGAGTTCGGCGACCCCTTCGGGGTCCGCGGCGGTCAGCGTCGCCTCGGCGTGCTTCTTGCGCCTGCTGCCCAGGAAAGGGATGTTCATACGCCCAGCGTGGCATTCACACCGGCGCGCGCACCACAGGCGCGCGGACAGCCGCGAGCGGCCGGAACCCCCTCCCCCGCCCGCCCGGTGGATCGACCGGCGGGCGGCGCTTTCACGACCGTCGCGGCGCCCGGACGGACGACCTGACGGACGGACGACCGGACGGACGGACGGGAGGAGGCGGTACGGGAGGGGGGGGAGTCGCCACGTCCGGACGGGGTCGGTACGTGCGGCGGCCGTCGCGCGGTGCTCCCGGGCCGGCCCCCGGCCGTCGGCCCGGCCCTCCCCCCTCACCGGCCGGCCCCGCACGCGGGCCTACACGTCGAGGTCGACGACGACCGGCGCGTGGTCCGAGGCGCCCTTGCCCTTGCGCTCCTCGCGGTCGACGTAGGAGTCCTTCACGGCCTTGGCGAAGGACGCGTTGCCGTAGACCAGGTCGATGCGCATGCCGCGGTTCTTGGGGAAGCCGAGCTGGCGGTAGTCCCAGTAGGTGAACGGGTGGTCGTACTTCAGGGGGCGCGGGACGACGTCGGAGAGGCCCGTCTCGCGCAGGGCGGCGAGGGCGGCGCGCTCGGCGGGGGTGACGTGGGTGGAGCCCTCGAAGACGGCCACGTCGAACACGTCGTCGTCGGTCGGGGCCACGTTGTAGTCGCCCAGCACGGCGAAGGGGCGGCTGCCTCCCGCGTCACCGGCGACGGCGGCCCGGAGGGCCTCGAACCACTGCAGCTTGTAGGCGTAGTGCGGGTGGTCCACCTCCCGGCCGTTGGGGACGTAGACCGACCAGAGGCGGACCGGACCGCAGGTCGCGGAGATCGCGCGGGGCTCGGCGGCGCCCTCGTACCCCGGATCGCCGGGCAGGCCCTTGACCACGTCCTCCAGACCGACCCGGGAGACCACCGCCACGCCGTTCCACCGCCCGGTGGCGTTGACCGCCGCCTCGTAGCCCAGCTCGCGCAGCTGGTCGAACGGGAACTGCGCCTCGGCGACCTTGGCCTCCTGGAGGCAGAGCACGTCGGTGCCGCTGCTCTCCAGCCAGGCCAGGAGCCTCGGCAGGCGGGCGGTGATCGAGTTCACGTTCCAGGTCGCGATGCGCATGACCGACAACTTACCCGCAGGGTCCGACAACGCCCTCGCTCAGATCTGCGCCGACGCCCCCGACGCCAGCCGCTGGTGGTCCGCGCCGCCGAGATTGCCCAGGTGGGTGTCGTAGATCGGGCGGGCGAGGTCGGTGAGGAGGGCGTCGTGGATGTCGTAGACCCGCCGCGGCCGGACCTCCCTGACGTACTCGATCACCTCGGCGATCTTGTTCCAGGGGGCCATGACCGGGACGAGGAGGGTCTCCACCGGGTGGTCGGGGACGGTGAGGGCGTCACCGGGGTGGAAGACGCGGCCGCCGTCGATCAGGAAGCCGACGTTGGTGACGCGCGGCAGGTCCGGGTGGATCACGGCGTGCAGTTCGCCGTGGACCCGGACGTCGAAGCCCGCCGCGGTGAAGGCGTCGCCGTGGCCGACGGTGTGGACGCGTCCCGGGAAGGCGCTCGCGATCTTCTCCGCGACCGACCGGAGGGTCCAGATCTCGGCGGCCGGGTCGGCCTCCAGGGCCGCCCGCAGCCGCTCCTCGCTGAAGTGGTCGGGGTGCTCGTGCGTGACGAGGATCGCGTCCGCGCCGAGCGCGGCGTCCGCCTCGGTGAACCCGCCCGGGTCGAGGACGAGGGTGCGGCCGTCCTTCTCCAGGCGGACGCAGGCGTGCGACTTCTTCGTGAGCTTCATGGGAGCCGGGGGCGGCATGGGGGTCTCGGGAGTCCTGGGCCGGTCGGGGGTGGTGGGCCGGTCGGGGGTGGTGGGGGTCATGGCCCCATCCTGCCCCCGCCGGGCGGCCGGCTCACTCGGTGGGCGTCGTCTCCTCCCGGATGACCTGCTGCGCCACGCGGAACGCCCGGTTCGCGGCGGGTACGCCGCAGTAGACCGCCGTCTGGAGCAGCACCTCCTTGATCTCGTCCGGGGTGAGGCCGTTGCGCAGGGCGGCACGGGTGTGGGCGGCCAGCTCGTCGAGGTGCCCGCCGGCCACCAGCGCGGTCAGGGCGACGCAGGAGCGCGAGCGCCGGTCGAGGCCGGGGCGGTCCCAGATCTCCCCCCAGGAGTAACGGGTGACCAGCTCCTGGAAGTCGCCCGAGAAGTCGTCGGCCTGCGCCAGCTCCCGGTCCACGTGGGCGTCGCCGAGGACCTCGCGCCGCACCTTCAGCCCGGCGTCGTACGGGTCGGGGCGGCCCATGACCTGCGGGGGCGCGACCACGGGGGCGGGCGCGATCTCGGCGATCGGCGCGGCCTGCGGCGGCGCGGGCTGCACTGGCCTGAGGGAGACGCCGGGGACGGCGGTCTGGCCCGTGCTGTGCTCGTACGCCGGCTGCCAGGCGGTGGAGAAGTGCCGGACCAGCAGGTCGGTGACGGCGGCGGGCTGCTCGACCGGCACCAGGTGGGAGGCGCCGGGAACGACGGCGAGCCGGGCGTCCGGGATGCCCGCGACGAGGGTGCGGGCCTCGGCGGGGCCGGTGACCTGGTCGTCCGAGCCGACGAGGACCAGCGTCGGCACGCCGACCATGCCGAGTTCGGCCCGCACGTCGAAGGAGGCGAGCGCCTCGCAGGCCGCGATGTAGCAGCCGGGGTCGGTGGTGCGCACCATCTGTACGGCCCACTCGGTGATCGCGGGCTGGGCGGCGGCGAAGCCGCTGGTGAACCAGCGGTCGGGCGAGGTGCGGGCGATGGGGTCGAGGCCGTTGGTGCGTACGATCACCCCTCGCTGCCGGAACTCGTCCGCCGTGCCGAACCGCGGCGAGGCCGCGATCAGCGCGAGCGAGGCGACCCGCTCGGGACGACGCAGCGCCAGCTCCACACCGACCGCGCCCCCGAGCGCACAACCCGCGTAGCCGAAGCGCTGCACGCCGAGCGCGTCGAGCGTGGCGAGCAGCCGCTCGGCGAGGTCGCCGACGGAACCCGCCGGATAGGCCGGCGCCCCGCCGTGGCCGGGCAGGTCGAAGCGGAAGATCCTCCACTGCTGGGCCAGTTCGGGAACCTGGCGGTCCCACATGTGCCATGTGGTACCCAGTGAGGGACCCAGGATCAGGACCGGAGCGTCTTCCGGCCCGTCAAAGCGGTATTGCAGGGTGTTCGGTGGCGTCTCACTCACGCCCCAGACTTTCTCACGTATCGCCGAGCCCTCGTCACGGGGGCTTGAGGGAAGGCGGACGGCATCGTGCCGCGAGAGCCGGAACCTCCCGGGTCGCACCGCGTTTCGGGGCCGTCTCCGACGCCGGGCGGGAGGAAGCCCAGGGGCTCGTTCCAGGTCGGAGAAGCGGTGCGGTGTCCCCGACGGAGCGGGAGGGTTCCTCCGCGGCGCCGCCTGGCAGGCCGTCGGCCGCGGCCTCCGGCCAGGTCGCGACGACGTTCCGCAGCCGCGCTCCGGGCTCCGGGCTCCGGGCTCCGGGCTCCGGGCTCCGGGCTCCGGGCTCCGGCAGCAGGGTCCGGGCCGAGGCGGGGGTGTTGACGGTGGCGAGGGGCAGGTCGCCCTCGTGGAAGCAGGCGTCGAGCAGCGGCTCCTCGATCGGCGGACGCACGGCGCGTGTCCCGTGCCCTGCCTGCCGGTCACCCCGAGGCCAGCTGTTCCGTTATCTCCTTGATCCAACCGGCGCTCTTCGCCGGGTCGTTGAGGGTGTCGGCCCACACTTCCGGATCCAGCTTGTGGTTGGTGGGGCCTGATTTGAGAGCGACGAGGAGGGCCCTCGCGGATTCCCTCATCTCGGCCGTCGCGTTGCCGCTGCCGGGGATGTCGGGGCCCGCCGCCAGGGCGTAGATCTCGCGCGCCATGGCCTGGCGTTCGCCCTGCGACACCTTCTTCCAGAACTTCAGGGCGTGCTTCAGGGATTCGCCGCGGGACGCGGCCTCCGCCGGGGTCCCTCCCTCCGGCGCCCAGCGCTCGGGGTGGCGGGCCTCCTCGTAGCGCTTCGTGGCGGCACGGAGCGCCTTGTACATGGTGACGCCGAAGACGAGGCCGGCGCCGGCCCCGGCGAGGCCCCATCCGACCGGGTTGCTCGCCAGCCCGGCCGTTCCCGCCGCGACCGCCGTCACGACGCCGGCCGCGGCCTTGGTGGATTCGCCCACCGCGCCGCCGACCGTCTCCTTGCCGATCTTGGTGAGCTGCTTCTTCTTCGCGTACCCCTGCACCGTGCTCAGCTTTTCCACGTCGTTCTCGGCGCGCTGGAGGCTCTCTGCGGCGTCACGGGCTTCCCCCATCGCCTCCCAGGCGGCGTCGACGGCCTCGGAAACGAGTTCCAGCCGCCCCTCGCCCTCGTGCTTCCAGTAGGCATCCAGCGCGACGTACGCCTCCGCCGCGGCCCAGTTGGCCTGCTCCCGCGACTCGTTCAGCCGGGCCAGTGACCCCGCGTGGACGAGGTGGGGATCTCCGAGCTCCTTGATCTTCTTGTACTTGCGGGCCGCTCCCCCGACGCGGAAGGCCGCCCGCGCGCCCTTGATCGCGCCGATGGAAGCGCTGGCGACACCGCTCGCCTCGGACGCCACCGCGGCGTCCGCCGCCTTCTGGACCTTGGTGACCTCCTTGGCGATGGCGGCGCTGTAGCTTCCCGAACCGGCGGCGCCGACGACCGTGTCGGTCCCCTTGGTCTTGGCCTTCTTCTTCGCCGTGTGGTGGCCGGCCCCGGTCCGGTGCTTCTCGAGGTCCTTCATGTTCTTGTACGCGTCCATGCCGCTGACCACGGTGCCGGCGGCCTCCGTGAGGAGGTTCCCCGACGCGGCGGAGGTCCCCGAGGCGGCGGCGGAGTGCTTGAGGCCCTCGTTGGCCGCGGCGGCGGCCTGCTGGGTGAAGCCCGCGTTGGTGGGGGTCTGGACACCCTTGATGAAGGTGTCGATGGGCTCGAGGTTCTTCTTGAACCTGTCCAGGAGCCCGGCGATCCGGTCGCGGTAGTTCTTCTTCTTCGCTCCGGCGGACGCGCCGCCGTTCTCCGGCGCCTTCCCCTTGTCCGCGCCCCTGGCACGCTGCACCGCCGCGGTCGTGGCCCGGTTGCCGGCGCTGGACTGCATCCGGAGGAGGGCGTGCTCCACCGAGTTCCCGGACGGACTCCCGGTCCGGTTCCCCTCCCGGCGCTGCCGGGCCGACGCCAGGACGGCTGCGGACTGCCGTGTCGAGGTGCGGTGGACCGGGGTGCTCATGGACGTGCCTCTCCTGCTGCCGGACCGGGCGAGGCGAAGGTAGCCGGGCACGGCCAACAGGAGGGGGTCGGAAGGGAAACTCTTCGGGGACGCCGTGGAACACGTTGTGGGAGAACCCGTCTCGGACTTGGGGCGGCGTCCGGAATCTCGCTCCGGGCCCGGGGCGCGGCCGTCAGGTGCTGGAGCGGACGACCAGGCGGGTCGGAAGGATCAGCGGGGTGGGGTCCTGCCCGTTGACGAGCGCGACGAGCATGCGCGCCATCTCCCGCCCGAAAGCCTGTACGGGCTGATGGACCGTGGTGAGCGGCGGATCGGCGATCCGGGCGACCGCCAGGTCGTCGAAGCCGACCACGGCGACGTCGGCGGGGACCCGTCGGCCGGCCTCGCGCAACGTGCGCAGCGCTCCCGCCGCCATGTTGTCGTTGGCGGCGAACACCCCGTCCACCTCGGGACGGTCCGCCAGCAGGGCGGCCATGGCGGCGGCCCCGCTGGGCTCGGTGAAGTCGCCCTCCCGCGGAGGGAGCGGATCGAGTCCGGCGCCCAGCAGAGCGTCCCGGTAACCGCGGTACCGGGCGCGCCCGGCCTCGGTGTCCAGGCGCCCGCAGATCGCGGCCACGCGTCTGCGGCCGCGCGCGACCAGGTGCTCGGTCGCCTGGCGTGCTCCGCCGACGTTGTCGACGTCCACGTACCAGCGGGGGGCCGGACCGACCGGGCGTCCGCCGAACACCACGGGCATCTGCGCCTCGTCGGCCATGCGGGTCAGCGGATCGTCCTCGCGCAGCGCCATCAGCATGACCCCGTCCGCGCCCCTGGACCGAAGGAGCTCCTGGACCCTCTTGCGGCCCCGGTCGGAAGCGGCCAGGCACAGCATCAGATGCAGGTCGGCCTCCTCCAGGGCGGCCGACGCCCCCACGATCACCTGGGCGAAGAACGGATCGGCGAAGATCGACGGATCCTCTCCCGAGACGACCAGGGCGGCCGCTCCCGTCTGGCGCATGGCCAGGGCGCGGGCGGTCGGATTGGGGACGTAACCGAGTTGCCGGACGGCCTGTTCGACCGCCTCACGCTTGGCGCGGCTGACGTGCGGGGCGTTGTTGAGGACGCGGGAGGCCACGGAGCGGGAGACACCGGCGCGTTCGGCCACCTCGTCGAGCGTCGGCTGCCGACGCGGCGCATCCTCTGCCATGAACCGTGAGCCCTTCCCTCGCGACCGGACGGGCAGCCTCTCACCCCGGCCCGTGCCGCTGCCACCCGCCTGGCGGACGGCGGGGGGGCCGGCGAGGACCCGCAAGGGCCGACCGACTGGGAGCGCTTCCAGTTTCCGAACCCTCCGGTCTTCCGGCAGGCGCATCCCAGAGCGTGCTTGCGCGTCGACTCTTGACAGTCCACCTGCCCCGTCACACCATACCGACCACGCCCCGACGGTTTGCCGGGCACCTGGAAGCGCTTCCAGTGGGAGCGCTCCCGGAACAGGTCGCACCACCGCACTTCCTCAGCGCGTCGCACGCTCGGGACGAGAGCGTGCGACGCATCCCTGCCAGGAGAACGAGGTTCCGTCATGCGCCGCAGACTCCGCGCCCTGACCGCAGCACTCTTAGCCCTGCCGCTGGCGTTCGCCGCCGCACCGTCCGCCCACGCGGCCGACCCGACCACCATGACCAGCGGGTTCTACGTGGACCCCGACTCCAGCGCGAAGAGGTGGGTGGCAGCCAACCCCGGCGACGGCCGGACCGCCGCGATCGACGCGTCCATCGCCAACACGCCGACGGCCCGTTGGTTCGGCTCCTGGAGCGGCACCATCGGCACCGCCACGGGTGCCTACGTCGGAGCGGCGGACCAACGGGACAAGCTGCCCCTCCTCGTCGCCTACAACGTCTACAACCGCGACTACTGCGGCGGGCACTCCGCCGGCGGAGCCGCTTCGCCGTCCGCCTACGCCGACTGGATCGCCCAGTTCGCCGGCGGGATCGGCAACCGCCCGGCCGTCGTCATCCTCGAACCGGACTCCCTCGGGGACTACGGCTGCATGAACCAGGCGCAGATCGACGAACGCGAGGGCATGCTCACCGGCGCCCTCGCCCAGTTCAACCGCCAGGCCCCCAACACCTGGGTCTACATGGACGCCGGCAACCCGCGCTGGGTCGACGCGGCGACCATGGCCCGGCGCCTGCACGAAGCCGGCCTCCGTCAGGCCCACGGCTTCTCGCTCAACGTCTCCAACTACTTCACCACCGCGGAGAACACCGCCTACGGCAACGCCGTCAACAGGGAACTCGGTGCCCGCTTCGGCTACACCAAGCCGTTCGTCGTGGACACCAGCCGCAACGGCAACGGCTCCGACGGGCAGTGGTGCAACCCCTCGGGCCGCCGCATCGGCACGCCCACCCGGACGGGCGGAGGAGCCGAGATGCTCCTGTGGATCAAAGCCCCGGGCGAGTCGGACGGCAACTGCGGCGTCGGAGCCGGCTCCACGGCCGGGCAGTTCCTCCCCGAGGTGGCGTACAAGATGATCTACGGCTACTGATCCGGGACTCCGCCGCCCGCCCGGGCGACCGGCACTCCACCGGAGCGGGCGGCGGTTCCGTCGGGGCGGTCAGCAGTCCGCCGGAGCGGACGGGGGGTCCGCCGGGGCGGCGGCCGTTCCCTCGGCCACCCCGTCGACCGGGGAGCGGCCAGGGGCCGCGCAGCCCGCGGCACCGCGCGTCGAAGGGCACCGGCTAAGGCGGTGGTTCACAGGTCGTCGGCCCAGGTGGCCAGGCCGGTCAGGGCGCCCACCGGGTCGGTGTCGGGGGTGCCGCGGGGCCACCAGTCGTCCTGGCCGGGCTCCGATTCGTACGGGTACCACAGACCGTCGCGGCCGAGGCGGAGTTGGACGTGGCCGCGGGGGTGGGTGAGGTGGTTGCGCCAGGGGCGGAAGGCGGGGAGGTCGGCGGCGCGGAGAAGGGGGCGGGCCCGGTCGAAGCGGCCGGCGGGCGGGTCCCAGAGGTCCTCCAGGACGGCGAGTCCGTCCGGGCCGCCCTGCCGCCAGGCGGCGACCGCGCGGGCCAGCTCGCCCGGGGTGCGGCCGGCGGCGGAGGCCAGGGAGGCGTAGAGGGCGCGGCTGGTGGCGGTCAGGCCGGAACCGGGACGCGCCGCGGCGAGCCGTACGGCGTCCTGCCAGAGGGTCAGTCCGCCGATCTCGTCGTGACCGGTGGTCAGCAGCGCGTGGGCGCGGAGGGCGGCGTCGGTGGCGAGCTGGTCGAGGGCGAAGGAGTCGGGGCCGCCCGGCACGGCGGGGTAGGCGGGCGGCTGTTCGGGGTGCGGCGGCGGGGGCAGGGGCGCCGGCAACGGCGGGAGCCGGCGTGCGGCGAGGGCGTCGGTGGCGCGGATGCCCGGCACGGGTTCCGGCTCCTGCTCCTGGGCGGCGCGGGCCGCCCGCGCGGCGTTGCGGCGGGACAGCGTGTCGAGCAGTTCGCGTTCGCCCCGGCCGCGCAGCAGGAGCAGGACGAACGGGTCGGCGTCGAGGAGCCGCGCGGTCTGGTAGCAGAGGGCGGCGACGTGCTTGCAGGGGTGTCCGCGGTCGGGGCAGCTGCACTGGGGGGCGAGGTCGCCCGGGCCGGGGAGCAGCGGCACGCCGTAGTCGGCGAGAGACTCGGGCATCTCCTTGTCGAGCAGCGCGGCGATGTGCACCGGCCGCTCGACCGCGGCGTCCAGGAACCGCTCCCAGTCCTCGTCGCCGAGAGTGCGCAGACGCACCTGGACCCGGTAGGGCCGGGCCCGGCTGCCCCGCACGTACGCCAGGACCAGGCCGGGCGTGACGGTGATGGCGTCCACGTGGCCCCGCTCGGCGTAACCCCGCCCGCGCGCCAGCCGCTCGGCGTCGAGAGCGCCCTCCTCCAGCGCGGCGATCCAGGCATCGCCCCACCAGGTCTCGGCGAATCCGCCGCCCGCCCCGGCCAGCCGGGGAGCGAGGGCGGGGAAGGTGCGGCGGTGATCGCCGTCGCGGGCGGGGGCGGCCATGGAGGGGGGGACGGCGGGGCCATGAGCGGCCGGGGCGGGGGTCGCAGGGGCCGTAGCGGGCGTCGGGGCGAGGGACGCGGGAGCCGGGGCAGGCGTCGGGACGGCCGGGGAACGGGGGGCGGCGTCGGGGGCGGCCACTGGGCGGGGGGCCGGACCGAGGGCCGTCACCGAGCGGGGGGCCGGGTAGGGCGAACCGGTCTCCCCGGATGCGGATCCGGTCGGCCCGGGGGCTTCGGCCGCTGCCGCGGGGTCGGTTTCCGACGGCATCCGGAAGGCGTCCTCGGCGAAGGTCCGTACGTCCCGCGCGCGGGCCACGGCGGCACGGCCGGCGGGGCGGCCGGTGCTCGCGGCCGCGCCGGGGTTCGCGGCGGGAGCTGCCGCGGGGCGGGCAGCCCGGAGCGCACTCGCGCCGTCTCCCGGTTCGCCGGTTTCCGGCGGCGTCCGCCGTGCCTGTGCGCGGGCCGCACGCAGGGCCTCCCGCGCCACGTCGCCGGGCCGGGCGCCGGACCCGCCCCGCGGCCCGTGGGGGGCCGGGGGTACGTCCGCTGCCGGGGGGACGTCGGTCCGCGGGGCCTCCTCGCGCTGCCGGGGGGCCTCGGCCGCGCGTCGCAGAGCCGCGCGGGCGGCGTCCCCCGGGCGGGGCGGAGTGCCTTCGGGCTGCCGTGTGCCGGACTCCGCGGGCGCGGTCTCCCGCCGCGGCCGGTCCGGGCGCGCCTCGGCGGGTTCCGTGGGCGCGGACGCGGACGCGGATGCCGGTGCCGCGTCGTCGGCGCGCTCCCGTGCCGCCCGCAGGGCCCGGCGGACCGCCTCGGCCGGACCGGTCTCCCCGGCCGGACCGCTGGTGCCCGTCTCCGCCATCACGCCTCCCTCCGCAGCCTGACCAGGTCGGACAGTTCACGGTCCGTCAGCTCGGTGAGGGCGGACTCGCCGGAGCCGAGGATCGCGTCGGCGAGGGCGCGTTTGGCCTGGAGCATCTCCGCGATGCGGTCCTCGACGGTGCCCTCGGTGATGAGGCGGTGGACCTGGACCGGCTGGGTCTGGCCGATGCGGTAGGCGCGATCGGTGGCCTGTTCCTCCACGGCCGGGTTCCACCAGCGGTCGAAGTGGACGACATGACCTGCGCGGGTGAGGTTCAGGCCGGTGCCGGCCGCCTTCAGCGACAGGACCAGGACGGGGGTCGCACCGTCCTGGAAACGGTCCACCATGCGCTCGCGCTCGGGCACCGGCGTACCGCCGTGCAGGAGCTCCACCGGGACGGCGCGGCCGGCCAGGTGGGCGGTGATCAGTCGGGCCATGCCGACGTACTGGGTGAAGACCAGGGCCGAGCCGTCCTCGGCCAGCAGGGTGTCCAGCAACTCGTCCAGCAGGGCGAGTTTGCCGGACCGGGCGGCGAGGGCGTCGCCGGTGGCGGGGGCCTGCTCCTTGAGGTAGAGCGCCGGGTGGTCGCAGATCTGCTTGAGCGCGCCGAGCAGCTTGAGGACCAGGCCCCGGCGGGCGATGCCGTCCGCCGTCTCGATGACGTGCAGCGACTCGCGCACCACCGCCTCGTACAGCGCGGCCTGTTCGCGGGTGAGCGGGACGGGGTGGTCGGTCTCTGTCTTGGGCGGCAGCTCGGGGACGATGCCGGGGTCGGACTTCTTGCGCCGCAGCAGGAACGGGCGGACCAGGCGGGCGAGCCGCTCGACGGCCTCCTCGTCCTCGCCGTTCTCCACCGCGCGCGCGTGGCGGGCGCGGAAGGCCTTCAGGGGGCCGAGCAGGCCCGGTGTCGTCCAGTCCAGGAGGGCCCACAGCTCGGAGAGGTTGTTCTCGACGGGGGTGCCGGTGAGGGCCACGCGTGCGGGGGCGGGGATGGTGCGCAGTGCCTTCGCGGTGGCCGAGAAGGGGTTCTTGACGTGCTGGGCCTCGTCGGCGACGACCAGGCCCCACGGCTGCCGGGCCAGGGTGGCGGCGGCCGAGCGCATGGTGCCGTAGGTGGTGAGGACGAAGCCGCCGGTGAGGTCGTCCAGGGTGCGGTCGGAGCCGTGGAAGCGGCGGACGGGGACGCCGGGGGCGAACCGCGTGATCTCCCGCTGCCAGTTGCCGAGGAGGGAGGCGGGGCAGATCACGAGGGTGGGTTCGGGGCGGGCCCGGCGCAGGTGGAGGGCGATGAGGGTGACCGTCTTGCCGAGGCCCATGTCGTCGGCGAGGCAGCCGCCGAGGCCGAGGGAGGTCATGAGGTCGAGCCAGGCCAGGCCGCGCAGTTGGTAGTCGCGCAGGGTGGCGTCGAGGCCGGGGGGCGGCTCGGCGGGCCGGAGGCCGGCGGTGAGGCGGTCGCGCAGGGTGGCGAGCGCGCCGACGGGGACCGCCTCCATGGTCTCGCCGTCGACCTCGGCGGTGCCGCTGAGGGCGACGGAGAGGGCGTCCACCGGGTCCAGCAGGCCCAGTTCGCGTTTGCGGGCCTTGCGGACGAGGGCGGGGTCGACGAGCACCCACCGGTCGCGCAGCCGGACGACGGGGCGGTGGGCCTCGGCGAGGGTGTCCATCTCGGCCTCGCTGAGGGGGTCGCCGCCGAGGGCGAGCTGCCAGCGGAACTGGAGCAGGTCCTCGCTCTCGAAGAAGCCGGTGCCGTCGGTCGCGGAGCCCGGCGCGGGCCGGACCACCGCGGCCGCGCTGAGGTCCTGGGCGAGGTCGCGCGGCCAGTGCACGGCGACCCCGGCCGCCGCGAGGCGGGTCGCGGCCACGCCGAGGAGGTCGTTCAGTTCGTCCTCGGACAGGGCCAGCACGTCGAGGGTGCGCGCGTCCTGGTCGGCGAGGCGGGCAAGGGGCGCCCAGACCCGGGCGGCGCGCCGCAGGGCCAGGGCGGCGTCCACGCGGGCGCGTGGCCCGAAGGCGGCGTCGGCCCGGCCCGACCACAGGGCCGCCGCGTCGGTCACCAGGGTCGGGTCGGCGAGGCTGTGCACCTGGACGACGGCGGCTCCGGCGCGCCGGGCTCCTTCGCCGTCGTCGAACAGGTCGTACGCCGACAGGTCGAGGCGCAGGGAGATCCGCACGCCCGCGTCCATGCCGGCGGCGACCTCGGCCGCCCAGTCCTGGGCGCCGGGCAGCCGCTGCGGACGGCGGTCGGCGAAGGGCCTCCCGGACGCGTGGGGCGCGGCGGGGGTGCGGGGCAGGGTGTCGGCGACGGCGTCCAGGAAGGAGCGCATCAGGGCCTCCGGCTGCGGCAGCCGGAGGGGACCGGGGCCGGGCAGCGGGACGGCGTGGCCCTCGTACGGCAGGGCGGCGGCGACGGCGCGCAGGTGGGCGACGTCCTCCGGTTCGAGCGGGCCGGCCCGCCAGGCGTCGTGGCCGGCCGGGGTGAGGCCCGGCAGGAGCCGGCCGCGGGCGGTGAGCCGCAGCGCGTGCAGGGCGGCGGCGCCCCAACAGGCGGTCGCGGGGTGGGCTGCGGGGTCGTGCCGGGCGCGCACCAGGAGCGGGAGGGCCGCCTCGACGGGCAGGGAGAGGGCGGGGGCCTGCCGGCGGCGGACCGAGGTCCCGTGCCGGCGGACGACGGTCAGTTCGGTGCGCTCGGCGTGTGCCGGCCCGGGCAGCGGGCCGTCGTCCGGGTCCCAGAAGGCGACCCGGCCCTCGCGCGGGAGGGGCGCGGGCAGGAAGACGGCGGCGAGGCGCGCGCCGACGAGTTCCGCCGGGTGTCCGGCGACCCCGCTCGTGTCGCTCATGCTCGGTGTCCACCTCCCGCCCGCATGTCTGGCCAGTTGTCCCCGACTCTACGGGCGGGGTCTGACAACCGGTCCGGGGGAGGCGTCCCAGGGGTCCCGGGGACCCTAGGGAACGGTGCGCGAGACGACGTACACCATGGGGAATATCGGGTTGCCGGTGTTCACCACCACGTCCTGGGTGGGCTGGGGGTCCTTCTGCCTGCGGACGAAGCCGTAGTAGTCGCCGGGCCGGGAGCCGGGTCCGGAGAACTTCCAGCCGGTGACGTCCCGGTCGCGCCCGCTGATCGTGATGTCGTCCTTCTCCAGGTCGGACCGGCTGTAGCCGAGTTCGGCGAGGAAGGCGTCCAGGCCCGCGTGGGTGGTCTGGAACTGGACGTAGAGACGGCTGGTCCGCCAGTTGTTCGTCTCGTAGTAGGCGACCTTGTTCGACGGGTGCGGGACCGGCACCTGGTAGAGGCGCTGCTGGACCTTGGACGGCCAGGCCTCGGTGAGTCCGGTCGCCGAGTACTTGGCCTCCTTGTCCTTGCCGCTGTCGCGGCTCTGGTTGGCGGAGATCACCAGGTAGCCGGCCGGGACGCCGATGAGCAGCACGATGATGAGCAGGGTGAGCGCGCGGCGGCGGATCACGTGGCCGCGGGTCTCGGGTGTGCGGGTCTCGGGTGTGCGGGACGGTTCGTCCGGGGACGCGGACCGGTGGGACAGGGCGGCCGTCACGCCGTGTCCCCGGTGGCGCGGCGGGCGGCCTCCGCGAACCGCTCGAAGCGTTCGTGGCGCTCGACGCGGCGCCGGTTGGCGCGCCGGAAGCGGCGGGCGACGAGGCGGGCGAGGTCGGCGGCGCCGACCATGCCGGCCTCCGGGCCGAGCTGGGCGCGGACGATGCGGGCCTCGGGGCGGTAGCCGCGTCCGGTGAGCTGCCGCTTGAACGCGTCGCGCGCGGGGCCGATGAGCAGGTCGTCGGCGGCGGAGACACCGCCGCCGATCACGAAGCAGGACGGGTCGAGGGCGGCGGCGAGGTTGGCGATGCCGACGCCGAGCCACTGGCCGATGTCCTGGAGCAGTTCGACGCACATCGCGTCGCCCTCGCGGGCCAGTTCGGTGATCATCGGGCCGGTGATGTCACCGATCTGCCCCTTGACGTGCTCGATGATCCCGTACGCCACCGGGGAGTCGGCGGCGGCCAGCTCCTTGGCCTCTCTGACCAGCGCGTTCCCGGAGCTGTACTGCTCCCAGCAGCCGCGGTTGCCGCACGGGCAGCGGTGGCCGCCGGGCACCACCTGCATGTGGCCGAACTCGCCCGCGACGCCGTACTTGCCGCGCTTGACCTGGCCGTCCTCCAGGATGGCGCCGCCGATGCCGGTCCCGAGGGTGATCATGACGAGGTGGTCCTCGCCGCGGCCGGCGCCGAAGCGCCATTCCGCCCAGGCGGCGGTGTTGGCGTCGTTGTCGACGAGGACGGGCACCGCGAGGCGGCCGGCGATGCGGTCGCGCAGCGGCTCGTTGCGCCAGGACAGGTGGGGGGCGAACAGGACGCGGTTGCGGTCGGCGTCGACCCAGCCGGCGGCGCCGATGCCGACCGCGTGGACGTCGTGCCGGTCGGACAGGTCCAGGACCAGTTCCACGATCGTGTCCTCGACGACCTTGGGGCTCTTGGACTTGTCCGGGGTCTCCGTGCGGACCTTCTCCAGGATGTTGCCGTCCGCGTCGACGACGCCCGCCATCACCTTGGTGCCGCCGATGTCGATCCCGACCGTGGGCACCCGGGGTGCGGTCAGGTGGGAGCGGCGCTCGCGGGTGCCGACCGTGCGCAGCGCGGTGGCTCGGCGGGAGCCGATGGGGGCGGTGAGGTCGCGGTAGGTGCTCATCGTGGCCGATTCTGCCGCACGGGTACCCGCGGTGCCGAACGCGGGAGGCAGGGGGCGCGCGCGTTGCCGGCCGCGGGCGCGTCGCGGCCTGTCGCGCCCGCGCGGCGGCACCGCCCCGCTCCCCTCAGGGGCGCCGCAGCTCGTGGCGCAGGGCGTCCAGGTCGCTGCCGCCCGCCATCTGCTCGGTCAGCTCCTCCAGGGTGATCTCGTCCCGCGTGTGGCTTCCCACCATGGTCCCCCGCCGCAGCAGCACGAACCGGTCGCCCACCAGGTGGGCGTGGTGGGGGTTGTGGGTGATCAGTACGACCCCCAGGCCCCGGTCGCGGGCGGCGGCCACGTATTTCAGGACCATGCCGGACTGCTTGACGCCCAGGGCGGCCGTCGGCTCGTCGAGGATCAGGACCTTCGCGCCGAAGTACACCGCGCGGGCGATGGCGACGCACTGGCGTTCGCCGCCGGAGAGGGTGCCGATGGGCTGGTCCACGTCGCGCAGGTCGATGCCCATGCGCAGGAGTTCGGCGTGGGTGGTGCGGCGCATGAGGTCGACGTCCATGCGCTTGAAGGGGCCGGCGCCCTTGCGGGGTTCCGAGCCGAGGAAGAAGTTGCGCCAGACCGGCATCAGCGGGACGACGGCCAGGTCCTGGTGGACGGTGGCGATGCCGCGGTCCAGGGCCTCGCGCGGGGAGGACAGCCGGGTCTCCTCGCCGTCGAGGCTGAGGGTGCCGCCGTCGTGCCCGTGCAGACCGGCGATGATCTTGATGAGGGTGGACTTGCCCGCGCCGTTGTCGCCGAGGACGCAGGTGATGCTGCCGGCGTGGACCTCCAGGGAGACGCCTTGGAGGGCGCGGACGTTGCCGTAGTGCTTGCTGACGTCGGACAGTTCGACGAGCGGCGTACGGCTGCCGGCCGGTGCAGATGCCGGTGCAGGTGCCGGTGTCCGGGTCACTTGGTGGCCTCCGCCCGCTTGCGGACCCAGGCGTTGAGCAGGGTCGCGAGGAGCAGCATCGCTCCGAGGAAGAACGTGAACCAGTCGGGGTTCCATTCGGCGAAGACGATGCCCTTGCTCGTCATGCCGAAGATGAGCGCGCCGACCGCCGATCCGGCCGCGCTGCCGTAGCCGCCGGTGATCAGGCAGCCGCCGATGACGGCGGCGATGATGTAGGTCAGCTCGTTGCCGACGCCCTCGCCGGACTGGACGACGTCGTACGAGAACAGCAGGTGCTGGCCGGAGATCCAGGCGCCGAGGGCGACGCCCATGTACAGGCCGATCTTGGTCTTCCCGACGGGCACGCCGACCGCGCGGGCGGCGTCCTGGTTGCCGCCGACGGCGAGGATCCAGTTGCCGGCGCGGGTGCGCAGCAGGATCCAGGTGGCCACCGCGACCAGGGCGAACCACCACAGGATCGTGATCTTGAAGTTGACGCCGCCGACGGTCAGGGTGGACGCGAAGACGTCGTGGGCGCTCGGGAAGCCCTCCATGTCGGCGATGGTCTTCGTCGAGACGGTGCCGTCGATCAGCTTGGTGAAGCCGAGGTTCATGCCGGTCAGCATCAGGAAGGTGCCGAGCGTGATGATGAAGCTGGGCAGCCCGGTGCGGGTGAGCAGGAAGCCGTTGAAGGCGCCGACGGCCAGGGTGACCAGCAGGGAGACCGCGACGCCGACCCAGACGTTCGCCGTCATCTGGTAGCTGAACATCGACGACACCAGCGCCGAGGACGTGACCATCACGCCGGCCGAGAGGTCGAACTCGCCGCCGATCATCAGCAGCGCGACCGGGACGGCCATGATGCCGATGGTCGAGGACGCGTACAGGACCGTGCTGAGGCTGCCCGCGCGCAGGAAGCTGTCGGCGGCGAGGGCGAAGAAGACGAACACCGCGAGCGCGCCGACGACCGAGCCCAGTTCGGGGCGGCCGAGGAGCCTGCGCAGCGGGGAGACCCGCAGCAGGCGTTCGTCCGGGGCGACCGCGCTCATCGGGTGCCCCGCTCGGTGTACGCGGCCAGCTCGTCCGCCTGGTCCTTCGTGATGATCTGCGGTCCGGTCAGGACGGGCCTGCCGCCGCCGAGGACGTCGCCGTTGTACTTGTACAGCCACAGCAGGTCGACGGCCTGGTAGCCCTGGAGGTACGGCTGCTGGTCGACGGCGAAGCCGAGGGTGTCGTCCGCCAGGCCGGCGGCCACCTTGGCGTTGAGGTCGAAGGTGTCGATCTCGGCCTTGCTGCCGGCGCCCTGCCGGGCCTTGACGGCGGTGTCGGCGAACGGCGCGCCGAGGGTGACGACGGCGTCGGTCGACGGGTCGGCCTGAAGCCTGGCCTCGATGGCCGACTGCACGTCGGGCATGTTGGTGCCGGTGACGTAGAGGTCGGTCACCGTGCCGGTGAAGGTCTTGGCGACGCCGTCGCAGCGCTGCTCGTGCCCGACGTTGCCCTGCTCGTGCAGGACGCAGATCGCCTTCTTCTTCCCGCGCCGGTTCAGCTCCTCGCCGACGGCCTCGCCGGCGATCGTCTCGTCCTGGCCGACGTGGGTGAGCGCACCGAACGCCTTCGACTCCGCCGAGCCGGAGTTCACCGTGATCACGGGGATGCCCGCCTCGCGGGCGCGGGCGAGGGCGGCCTTCATCGCGTCGGGCTTGGCGAGGGTGACGATGATGCCGTCGACCTTCTTGTCGACCGCCGCGTCGACGAGCTGCGCCTGCTGCTGGGCCTCGTCGTCGTGGGAGTACAGGAAGTTGATGTTGTCCTTGACGGCGGCCTGCTTCGCGCCGCTCTGGACGATGTCCCAGAAGGTGTCGCCGTCACCCGAGTGGGTGATCATCGCGAAGGTCCAGCGGGGGGTGTCGACCGCCGCCCGGCCCTGCGCGGCCGCGGCCTTCCGGGCGTCCTCGGCACGCTTTCCCCCGGTACTGCTGCACCCCGCGAGGGAGACGCAGAGCACCCCCGCCAACGCGATCCCTGTCCAGGTCCCAAACCGTGCCACGAGGCCGTGCCCTTCTTGCCGTGTGCTGCCGTACGCGCGCCTCCGGCGTTCTCTCACCGGACGCAAACGCCCCAGTATCGAACACGGGGATCACGCGTCGCGCGGCCGGGGACCGCGCGCCGGTCGCATTGTCCGGACAATGCGACGCGGGCGGCCCTCGGGAGGGTGCGCGCCACGGCAGGGTGCGCGCTACGGCCGCACCAGCAGCTGGAACTCGAAGGAGTAGCGGGCGGGGCGGTAGATGTGGTCGCCGAACTCGACCGCGCGGCCCGTGTCGTCGAAGGTGGTGCGCCGCATGGTGAGCAGCGGGGCGCCCTCCGGCTCGGTGAGGCGCTCGGCCTCGGCGGCGGTGGCGGCGCGGGCACCGATGGACTGCCGGGCGCTGTGCAGGGTGATCCCGGCCGCCCGCATCATCCGGTACAGGCCCGTGGTCTCCAGCTGGGCGGTGTCCAGCTCCAGCAGGCCGGGCGGGATGTGGTTGGACAGGTACGCCATCGGCTCCCCGTGCGCGAGCCGCAGCCGTTCCACGCGGTGCACCTCGCTGCCCTCGGCCACCGCGAGCGCGGCGGCGACCTCGGCGGACGCGGGGACGACGGTGTTGACCAGGACCGTCGTCGCGGGGCGCTGGCCGGCCGCCTCCAGGTCGTCGTAGAGGCTGCTCAGTTCCAGGGGCCGTTTGACCTGGCTGTGCACGACCTGGGTGCCGACGCCCCGGCGGCGGACCAGCAGGCCCTTGTCGACGAGGGACTGGATGGCCTGGCGGACGGTCGGGCGGGACAGGCCGAGCCGGGCGGCGAGCTCGATCTCGTTGCCCAGCAGGCTGCCCGGGGTGAGCACTCCGTGCTCGATCGCCGCCTCCAGCTGCTGGGACAGCTGGAAGTACAACGGCACCGGAGAGCTTCGGTCCACGCGGAGTTCGAGCTGCACGGTCGGGTCCACCTCTGGTTTCGGCACGGGCTCGAGCGTAGCTCCGTGGCCGGTTGACGGGAAGTCGTGTAGTCAGATTGTCCGGACAAACGCATTGACAGGTCACGGCCTCCGGCGTCACCTTGATTCCATGCGCATCGGGGTCATCGGGACGGGCCGCATCGGCACCATTCATGCGAACACACTCAGCCGTCACCGCGAGGTCGGATCCCTCATCCTGACGGACACGGAACCCGCGCGGGCGGCGGAGCTGGCGCTGCGGCTGGGAGAGACGGCCGCGCCGGGGGTCGAGGAGATCTTCCGGTGGGGCGTGGACGCCGTGGTGATCACCACCGCGACCTCGGCCCACGCCGAACTGATCGGCCGGGCGGCGCGCTCCGGGCTGCCCGTGTTCTGCGAGAAGCCGATAGCCCTGGACCTGGCCGGCACCCTGGCGGCGATCGCCGAGGTGGAGGCCGCCGGAACGGTCCTCCAGATGGGGTTCCAGCGCCGCTTCGACGCCGGGTACACGGGCGCCCGCGAGGCGGTCCGCTCGGGCCGGCTCGGGCGGTTGCACACCGTGCGCGCGGTGACCTCCGACCAGTCACCGCCGCCCGCCGCGTGGCTGCCGGTCTCCGGCGGCCTGTTCCGGGACGCGCTGATCAACGACTTCGACGTCCTGCGCTGGGTGACCGGGCGCGAGGTGACCGACGTGTACGCCGCCGGATCGGACGCCGGGCCCGCGATGTTCCGCGCCGCGGGAGACGTCGACACCGCGGCCGCGGTCCTCACCCTCGACGACGGCACCCTCGCCACGGCCACGGCGACGCGGCTGAACGGCGCGGGGTACGACGTCCGCATGGAACTGGCCGGGGAACTCGACCAGGTCGTGGTGGGACTCGACGACCGCACGCCGATCGCCTCCACCGAGCCGACCGGGCCGCCGGCGGCCGACAAGCCGTGGACCGGCTTCCTGGAGCGCTTCGGTCCCGCGTACGAGGCGGAGCTGATCGCCTTCGTCGACGTCGTACGGGGCGGGCGGGCCAACCCCTGCGACGGCCGCGAGGCCCTCCAGGCATTGCGGATCGCCGAGGCCTGCGAGGTGTCCCGGCGCGAGCGGCGGGCCGTGTCGCTGGCGGAGGTCCCGGACTCGCCGGACTCCACGGGGGCGTAGCGGGCGGTGCGCGCCGTGCCCCGACGGTGTGGGCGTCGGACGGCGTTCGCGGCACGTGTGGTGTGCGTGATGCGTGCGGCGCCTGCGGTGCGCACGGTGCCGCAGGCGCAGCGCGGGAAACGCCCGGTGCGGGCGGGGGACACGCGGTGCCGGTGCCGTCAGCGGCGGGCCGGGCCGCACCTCACCGCGCCGCCGGACCGCTCTCCTGCTCCCCCGGCACCGCCAGTACGGTGCCCTGCGCCACCGCGCACAGCCGTTCGGTGCCGTCCTCGGCGACGGTGTGCAGGTCGCAGCGGACGACCGCCTGGCGGCGGCCCGCCTGGACCACCTCGGCGCGGGCGCGCAGCGTGCGGCCGGTGGCGGGGCGGACGTACTGGATGGAGAAGCCGCCGGTGAGCACGGCCGGTCCCAGTGCCGCTCCGCCCGCGAAGGTGAGCGCGTTGTCCGCGGCGTAGGAGAGGACTCCGCCGTGCGCGAAGCCGTTCTGCTGGTGGAGTTCCTCCCTGAGGTCGACCTCCAGAGTGGCGCAGCCCTCGCCGAAGGCGGTGAGGCGGGCGCCGATCAGCCTGCTGAAGGGCTGGCTGTCCAGCACGGCGCGGGCGGCGGCCAGGTCGAAGCGGCCGGTCGGTGACGTCGTCATGGCTCTCCCTGACTGGGCGGATCACTGACCCGGGCGGATCACTGACCCGGGGCGTCGACGGGGACGGGACGGCCGTCGCGGGTCCGCCCCGGCCGGCGGGTTCGCCGTCAGTCGCCGTCCTCCAACAGTCCCGCGTCGTACGTCAGCAGGGCGATCTGCACCCGGTTGTTGAGGTCGAGCTTGGCCAGGACGCGGGAGACGTGGGTCTTGACGGTGGCGACGCTCATGTACAGCGCGGCGGCGATCTCGGCGTTGGACAGGCCGCGCCCGACGGCGACCGCGACCTCGCGCTCCCGTTCGGCCAGGGCGGCGACGCGCTCACGCGCGCGTGCCCGCCGGGTGTCGGCGGCGGTCCCGGCCGCGTGGGCCATGAGCCGGCGGGTGACGGTGGGCGACAGGACGGGGTCGCCGGCCGCGACCCGCCGTACGGCGTCGACGATCTGGGCGGGCGGGGTGTCCTTGAGGACGAACCCGGCGGCACCCGCGCGCAGGGCGCGCAGCACGTGCTCGTCGGCGTGGAAGGTGGTGAGGACCACGACCTGCGGGGCGTCCGCCCGGGCGCGCAGCCGCTGGGTGGCGGTGAGTCCGTCCACCGTGGGCATCCGGATGTCCATCAGGACGACGTCGGGGCGGGTGCGGTCGACGAGTTCCTCGACCTCGCCGCCGTCGGCGGCCTCACCGACGATCTCGATGTCCTCGGCGCCGCCCATCATGAGGGACAGACCGGCCCGCACCAAGGGGTCGTCGTCGACGAGGAGGAGTCTGATCGCAGTCATGGGCCCTACGTAATCACGTACGAGGCCGGCGAGTTGGCCTGCGGCGGCAGTCTTGCGGTGACGGTGCCGCGGTCCTCGGCCTTCCGGAGATCGGCGCCGCGGTCATCGGCACGGCGTCCATCGACACCGAGGCCATCCGCACCGAAGCCATCCGCGCCGAGGCCGTCGG
Source organism: Streptomyces sp. NPDC017202 (assembly GCF_044331705.1). Taxonomy (NCBI): domain Bacteria; kingdom Bacillati; phylum Actinomycetota; class Actinomycetes; order Kitasatosporales; family Streptomycetaceae; genus Streptomyces; species Streptomyces sp. NPDC017202. The sequence goes on from NZ_JBIRNP010000003.1 coordinate 446,683, forward strand.
CGCCACCGGCGATCGGCCTTCCGGTGCCGGCCCTCGCACCCGACACGCCCCGCCCCGACCCGAGCCCGGTTCCGCGTCACGCGGTGCGGGGCCACGGCAGCCATGCGCGCACCTCGAAGCCGCCGTCCTCGCGCGGGCCGTGTTCCAGACGGCCGCCGGTGAGGGTCGCGCGTTCGGTGAGACCGATCAGGCCCTGGCCCGAGCCGGGGACGGACGGGACGTCACCCTCCGGAGCGGGATTGCGGACCGTGACCGTGAGGCCTTCTCCGGGGGCGCCGGCGACCGTCACCGCGGCCTCCGTGCCCGGCGCGTGCTTGCGGGTGTTGGTGAGGCACTCCTGGGTGATGCGGTAGGCGGTCCGGCCGACGGACGAGGGCACGGCGGCCGAGTCGGTGACCCGCTGGTCGAGGACGACCTTCATGCCCGCCTCGCGGGACTCGGCGACCAGCGCGTCCAGGGCGGCCAGCGTCGGCTGGGGGCGGCCGGTGTCGTCGGGCTCGCCGGCCCGCAGGACACCGATGATCTCCCGCAGGTCCTGGAGGGCCTCGTGGGCGCTCTCGCGGATGACCCCGGCCGCGCGCGTGATCTCCTCGCGGGGCGCGTCCGGCCGGAACTCCAGTGCGCCCGCGTGCACACTGAGCAGGGTCAGCCGGTGGGCGAGCACGTCGTGCATCTCGCGGGCGATGGCCTCGCGGGCCAGCCGCTGCGCCTGCTCGGCCCGCAGCCGCGCCTCCGTCTCCGCGCGCCTGGCCCGGTCCCGCAGGCTCAGCATCAGCTGCCGCTTGGACCGCACGAGCATGCCCCAGCCGATGACCACGAGGGTGATCAGCGCCGTCCACGCGACGGCCGGCCCGTACTCCAGGTCGGGGTCGGGGCGGACCCGCAGCAGCAGCGGGACCGCGGCGAGCTGGAGGCCGCCGATCCAGGCGACGTACCGGAGGGGCCGGTGCACGGCGAGGGTGAAGAGGGCGATCGTGCAGGCACCGGCCGAGGTGGTGGAGAGGAAGGCGAAGGGGATCGTCGCGGCGGCGAGGCCTACGGGCAGGCGGCGGCGCAGCCACACCGCGGCGCAGGACAGCGCGCCGAGCACCTGGTCGGCGGCGAGGAGGGACCGCGGGAGGTCCTCCTGCTCGGTGAGCGTGTCCGCCACCAGCAGGCCGAGGACGACGGCCAGCACGAAGCAGGTGAAGTCGACGAGCCAGTCGCGCACGGTACGCCGGGGCCGTCGTCCGGAGCGCGCGAACGGCCCGGATTCCGGGTCCAGTTCCGTGGCGACGGCGGACGGCAGCAGCCATCGGCGCGTCGGGAAGGCCGCTGCCACCGGTGCCGGCGTCGGCCGGTCGTCACCTCTCATGGCCGACAAACCTACGCAGCGCGGGGCGGCAGCACCCCGCCCCGGCCGGGATCGGCGACCCGCGCCGGAGGAACACCGCCGAAAGTCGCGGCGCCGCCGGCCGAGGGTGTAGTCGGCGACCGCCGGAGGGTGGGTGCGACGGCCGACCGAGGATGCACCCGGCCGCCGCCCGCGGGTGGGCTTCCCCCCGCCGACGCGGGCCTTGCGGCGCACGCCCTTCGCCTCGCGGCCGATGTCCGTGGGGGGACGGCGGGGCGAGGGTCTGGGGCATGAGACAACTGCTGGAGGCACTCGGTTTCATCGCCCTGGTCCAGGGCGTCGCCGGCCTGGTGCACGAGTTCACCGACCTGGACTGGGGACTCGTGCAGCGGCTCGGCGTCCTCGACGGCTACGAGGTCTACGCGAGCGGCGCGCTCCTGGTGCTCGCGTTCGCCCTGTTCGCCGCCGCGGAGAGCCGGAAGCCCGGCTGAACGCGGGCCGGGCTTCCGGCCGGTGGCACCGTTCTCCGTGGGCCGACCGGGTCAGCAGTCGTAGTCGACCAGGTCGAAGCTCGCGTAGTGGTCGGCGGTGTAGTAGTCCTCCTCGTACTGCTGACCGGTCACGATGCGGCGCGCGCCGCGCGTGGAGGAGCCCGGCGTCTTGACCGTGTACTCGTGGTAGTAGCCCGAGGATTTCGAGGGCAGGACGCCTTCCCGGTTCTGGAAGACGGATCCGTCCTGCGAGTACGGGAACGGGCCGCCCTGGTCGATCAGCCGCAGCGTGGTGTACGCCTGCGAGGGCAGGTCGCTGTAGCAGATGCTGCCGACCGCGGTCGCCGCGGCGTCCGCCGGTCCGGCGGAGACGGTTCCGCCGACGAGGAGGGCGGACAGGAGGGCGGCGGCGCCGCCTGCGCGAGTGATTCGTGGGGGGAATCTCATGCCTCCATGATGACGCGCGTAGACGATGGCATGTCAATGACAACTTGGAAGATTTTTCCGTCAAGTGCGATGAGTTTTCCGGTAGTTAACCTGAGCCGGGCTCCGAGGAGAGAGACGAAGGGGCCGGCCGGCGGGTGGGGCCGCGGGGGACCCCGCCGCCCCTTCCCGGCCCGGCGCCGGGGGCCGCCGCCCCCGGACGGGCGCGATGCCCCGGCTCAGCCGCCCAGTTCCCGGTGCCTGGCCCAAAGGGTCGCCGCGCCGTCCTCCGTCAGGGAGCCGATGAGGCGCAGCCGCGAGATGCCCCCGTCCGGATAGATGTCCACGCGCGCGTGGGTGCCCACCACCGGCGCGGGGAGCACGAAGCGGTGGTTCGTGTCCGGCTGGAGGCGGGTGCGTGCGAGGACCTCCCGCCAGCCACCTTCCTCACCGTTCTCGCCGTTCTCGCCGTTCTCGCCGTTCTCGCCGTTCTCGCCGTTCTCGCCGTCCCGCACGGACACCGCCGCCCAGCCGGCGCTGTTGCCCTTGAGGTACGCCGTGTCGATCTCCAGTGCCCGGATCTCCGCCCGCGCCGCCAGCCGGTACCGGATCCAGTCGTTGCCCCGGTCCCGGCGCCGCCGCGTCTCCCAGCCGTCGTCCATCGTGCGGGAGCGTCCCGGCCGGATGGTGTTGACGGCCGGTGAGTAGAACAGGTCGGAGGCGTCCTCGGCCTGCCCGCCGTTCTCCAGGGCGACGACGTCGAAGGTGCCGAGGACGGCGAGCCACTCGGGGTCCGGGACGACCTCGCCGTACACGCGGAGGCGGGCGATGCCCCCGTCGGGGTGCTGGTTGACCCGCAGGTGCGTGAAGCGCCGTTCGACCGACACGGCGAAGCCGTTCGCCGCGTGGCCGCCGACGGGGGTGCGCGGGACGAGCGTCGTCCAGGTGACGTCGTCCCCGAGGAGTTCCTCGGGCGACGGCGAGCCCGGCACCGAGGCGCCCTCGACCGACACGGCCTGCGGATGGTTGCCGCGGAAGTGGGCCGTGTCGACGACGATCCCGCGGATCACGCCGGGCGCGCCGAGCCGGACCAGCGCCCAGTCGTGGTCGTCGGGCGCCGGCCACGGGTGCTCGGCAAAGACGCCGCGGCGCCGGCGGGTCTCCCAGCCGTCCATGACCTTGCCCTTGTGCCCGAAGTGCCCGGGGTCGAACTCGGCGGGCCCGGGCAGCAGCAGGTTCTCCCGCTGGGCGAAGAACTCGTCGTTGGCGGCGACGACGGCGGCGCCGAGCTGCCGGTCGGCGAGGTTGACGTGGTGGGTGAAGGGGAGGTCGGCGGTGCGGTGGTCCGCGTAGGGGTCGCCGCCGCCGTAGGGGTTCGCGTCGCCGGTGAAGCGGGGAATCGCCGTCACGGTGATCAGGGGTTCCTTTCGGAGGTCGGCCGGGTGCGGGCGGGTGCCGGGTGCGTCGGTGGCCGCGGGTTCAGTGGCCACGGGTGAGGAGGCGGCCCTTCGGTTCGGTGAACTCGCCGTCGGCGAGGATGCGTTCGCCGCGCAGCCAGGTGGACTTCACTACGCCGTGCAGGGTCTTGCCGGCGTAGGCGGTGACGCGGTTGCGGTGCTGGAGGGCCGCCGGGTCGACGGTGAACGTCTCGTCGGGCGCGAGGACCGCGAAGTCGGCGTCCCGGCCCGCCTCGATGGCGCCCTTGCGGTCGAGGCCGACGAGCGCCGCCGTGCGCGTCGACATCCAGCGGACCACGTCCTCCAGGCCGTGGCCGCGCCGCCTCGCCTCCGTCCAGACGGCGGCGAGACTGAGTTGCAGGCCGGAGATGCCGCCCCAGGCGGTGGCGAAGTCGCCGGTCTTGAGGTCGGCGGTGGACGGGGAGTGGTCGGTGACCACGCAGTCGATGGTGCCGTCGGCCAGCGCCTGCCACAGGAGGTCCTGGTTGGCGGCCTCCCGGATGGGCGGGCAGCACTTGAACTCGCTCGCGCCGTCGGGCACTTCCTCGGCGGTGAGGGTGAGGTAGTGCGGACAGGTCTCGACCGTGACACGCACGCCCTCGGCCTTCGCGGCGGCGATCAGCGGCAGCGCGTCGCCGGAGGACAGGTGCAGGACGTGCACGCGCGCGTGGAGGCGTTTCGCCTGCGCGACGAGGCTCGCGACGGCGGTGTCCTCGGCGTCGCGCGGACGGCTGGCGAGGAAGTCGGCGTACCGGGGCCCGCCCCGCCGGGGGGCGGCGTCGAGGTGGCGGGGGTCCTCGGCGTGCACGATGAGCAGGCCGTCGAACCCGGCGATCTCGGCCAGCGAGCGGGCCAGTCGGTCCTGGTCGAGGTGGGGGAACTCGTCGACGCCGGACGGCGAGAGGAAGGCCTTGAAGCCGAAGACGCCGGCGTCGTGCAGCGGGCGCAGGTCCGCGACGTTGCCGGGCAGGGCGCCGCCCCAGAAGCCGACGTCGATGTGCGCCTTGCCGGCGGCCACCCGCCGCTTGGTGCGGAGGTGTTCGACCGTCGTGGTCGGCGGGAGGGAGTTGAGCGGCATGTCGACGAGGGTGGTGATGCCGCCGGCCGCCGCCGCGCGCGTGGCGGTCCAGAAGCCCTCCCATTCGGTGCGGCCCGGGTCGTTGACGTGGACGTGCGTGTCGACGAGGCCGGGCAGCAGGACGTCGTCGCCGAGGTCCTCCAGGCGGGCGCCGGGCGGTGTGGCGGCGTCGTACGGGAGTACGGCCGTGATCGTTCCTGCGGACACCGCGACCGAGGCGGCGCGGGTCCCTTCCGCAGTGATGACGCGCGTCGAGCGCAGTACCAGTTCGGCGTCGGACACCCGGATCCCTCTCTGCCGCCGTTCACTTCCGGGAGACGGAAGGAGGCCGGGGACGCGCTCGGGGGCGCACCCCGCGCAACCTCCCCGTAACAAAATTCAACGTTCTGTTGAAGGAGTCTTCACTCCCGGCCGTCGCGCCGTCAAGGGCACGCTTCTCCCCCTTGCACCCGTCACCACCACCCTGGTTCTCTCCACAGAGCGAAATCGATGTTCCGGAAAACAGAACACCGTCCGCACCAGCGAGGGGGCCACCGACCGCCGGGTAGGCTTCAGCCCTTCCCGCCGGTCTCGAAAGGAACGCGCCGTGCCGACGTCCAGCACCACCGACTCAGCCAAGTCCAGCAGCGGCGGGGTCCAGTCCCTCGAGCGCGCCTTCGACCTGCTGGAGCGGATGGCGGACGCGGGCGGGGAGGTCGGCCTCAGCGAACTGTCCGCGAGCAGCGGTCTCCCGCTGCCGACGATCCACCGGCTGATGCGCACCCTGGTCGCCTGCGGGTACGTCCGCCAGCAGCCGAACCGCCGCTACGCGCTCGGCCCGCGGCTGATCCGTCTCGGCGAGTCCTCCGCCCGGCTGCTCGGCACCTGGGCCCGCCCCCACCTGGCCCGCCTGGTCGAGGAGACCGGCGAGACGGCCAACATGGCGCTGCTGGACGGCGACGAGGTCGTGTACGTGGCGCAGGTGCCGTCGAAGCACTCGATGCGGATGTTCACCGAGGTCGGCCGTCGCGTCCTGCCGCACTCCACGGGCGTGGGGAAGGCCCTGCTCGCGGGCTTCCCGGACGCCGAGGTGCGCGCGCTGCTCGCCCGCACCGGCATGCCGGCCGCGACGGACCGGACGATCACCACCCCGGAGGGCTTCCTGGCGGCCCTGGAGGAGGTCCGCGGCACCGGTTACGCGGTGGACGACAACGAGCAGGAGATCGGCGTGCGCTGCCTGGCGGTCCCGGTGCCCGACTCCCCCACCGCGGCGGCCGTCTCGATCTCCGGCCCGGCGGGCCGCGTCACCGAGTCCGCCACCGAGAGGATCGTGCCGGTGCTCCAGCAGGTGGCCCGGGAACTGTCCGAGGCACTGTCGCACCCGGGCGGCACGACGGCCTGAGGCCCGGCCGCCCCGCCGGGCGGGCCACCCGCCCGGCGGACCCTCACCCGCGCCCCGGCTCCCCGAACAGCTCCACCGCGCTCCGCACGTCCGACAACCCCCGCGCCAGCGCGCTCACCGAGCCGATCGCACCCGCGATCAGCAGCAGGGAGCGGCGCAGCCGGGGCGTCTCCGGGATGCCGTGGGACGCCATCGCGGCGAGCGCGGCGAGTTCGTCCTCGGCGATGATCCGGTCCGGGAACTCGGCCGGATGCGCGGCGAGTTCGCGGCGCAGCCGGGACACCGCCGTCCGCAGTTCCGCCACCCTCGGATCCTCTTCGCTGCCGGCCACCGGCCTCTGCCCCAAACTCCGCAACCCGACTCCCCCCTGCGCACGTTCTCGTGCGTCCGTACATGGCGCCCTCGTGACGGTGGTCAGGCGCGCCGAGGACGCGGGCCAGTAAACGGCACCTGGCACCCGCTCCGCCACACCGGGGGCCGGAATTCAGCCCCGCGACACCACGCGGCCGACGCCCCGTCAGGTATGCAGGAACCATGACGCACACGGAAGCCCAGGTCGCCGGACTGCTCCTCGCCGCGGGCGGGGGGCGGCGCCTCGGCGGACGCCCGAAAGCGCTGTTGACGCACCGGGGGCGCCCGCTCGTCGAACACACGGTCGAGGCGCTGCGCGCGGCCGGCTGCACGCGCGTGCACGTGGTGCTGGGGGCCGCCGCCGACGCCGTACGGGAGCGGGCGCGGCTCGGCGGGTGCGTGGTGGTGGTGAATCCGGGCTGGGAGCAGGGCATGGGCGGCTCGCTGCGGGCGGGCCTGGACTCGCTGGCCGGGACGGGGGCGCGGGCCGCGCTGGTCTGCCTGGTGGACCAGCCGGGCATCGGGGAGCGGGCGCTGGCGCGGGTGCTCGCCTCCTACGAGGACGAGACGTCGCTGGCGTCCGCCGCCTACGACGGGAGGCGGGGGCACCCCGTGCTGCTCGGCGCCGCCCACTGGGACGGCGTCGCGGCGGCCGCGACCGGCGACCGGGGGGCACGCGGCTACCTGACGGCCCACGAGGAGGAGATCCGGCTGGTGGAGTGCGGGGACGTGGCGCGGCCGTACGACATCGACACCGTCGACGACCTGGCCCTCCTCGAGTGACCGGGCGAACGGGGTGGCACCCGGAGTGGCACGCGGAGCCGCCTCCCCCGCCCCCGGAGGGTCTCGGCATCAACAAACCATTGAACTTCCACGATGAGGAAATTAGTATCCACTGGCCAGAAGCGCTCGGTCGTTCCCCGAGCGCTCCCCGCCGCACCCGGGCCTCCTGGCACCCGGTGCCAGGCTCGCTGAAGGAAGTGACCGCTCATGTCCGCACCCGTGCCGTCCCCGGCGGCCGTCGTCGACGCCGGAACCCTGCCCCGGCAGGAGGAGGTCCTCACCGACGCGGCCCTGTCCTTCGTGGCCGAGCTGCACCGCCGGTTCACACCGCGCCGTGACGAACTCCTCGCCCGCCGTGCGGAGCGCCGCGCCGGGATCGCCCGCACCGGCACGCTCGACTTCCTCCCGGAAACCGCCGCGATCCGCGCCGACGACTCCTGGAAGGTGGCCCCCGCACCCGCCGCGCTGGAGGACCGCCGCGTCGAGATCACCGGCCCCACCGACCGCAGGATGACCGTCAACGCCCTCAACTCGGGCGCGAAGGTCTGGCTCGCGGACTTCGAGGACGCCTCCGCGCCCACCTGGGAGAACGTCGTCGGCGGCCAGCTCAACCTGATCGACGCGTACCGCGGGAACATCGACTTCACCGACCCGGGGTCCGGCAAGTCGTACGCCCTGCGCCCCAACGAGGAGCTGGCGACCGTCGTCATGCGTCCGCGCGGCTGGCACCTCGACGAGCGGCACCTGCGGGTCGACGGCCGGGCGGTCCCCGGCGCCCTCGTCGACTTCGGCCTGTACTTCTTCCACAACGCCCGGCGGCTGCTCGACCTCGGCAAGGGACCGTACTTCTACCTCCCGAAGACCGAGTCGCACCTCGAAGCCCGCCTGTGGAACGACGTGTTCGTGTTCGCGCAGGACCACGTCGGCATCCCGCGGGGCACCGTGCGCGCGACCGTCCTCATCGAAACGATCACCGCCGCGTACGAGATGGAGGAGATCCTCTACGAACTCCGCGACCACGCGTCGGGGTTGAACGCGGGCCGCTGGGACTACCTGTTCTCCCTCATCAAGAACTTCCGGGACGGCGGCGCCAGGTTCGTGCTGCCGGACCGCAACGCCGTCACGATGACCGCCCCGTTCATGCGGGCCTACACCGAACTCCTCGTGCGCACCTGCCACAAGCGCGGCGCCCACGCCATCGGCGGGATGGCGGCCTTCATCCCGTCCCGCCGGGACCCCGAGGTCAACAAGGTCGCCTTCGAGAAGGTCCGGGCCGACAAGGACCGTGAGGCGAACGACGGTTTCGACGGTTCCTGGGTCGCCCACCCCGATCTGGTGCCGATCGCCATGGAGTCCTTCGACCGGGTGCTCGGCGACCGGCCCCACCAGAAGGACCGGCTGCGCGAGGACGTCCACGTCAGGGCGGCCGACCTGATCGCCGTCGACTCGCTGGAGGCGCGCCCGACGTACGCCGGCCTCGTCAACGCCGTGCAGGTCGGCATCCGTTACATCGAGGCGTGGCTGCGCGGACTGGGCGCGGTCGCCATCTTCAACCTGATGGAGGACGCGGCCACGGCCGAGATCTCCCGCTCGCAGATCTGGCAGTGGATCGACGCGGGCGTCGAGGTCGAGCGCGACGGCACGACGGTGCGGGTGACGCCGGAGCTGACCCGCGAGGTGGCCGCCGCCGAGCTGGCCGCGATCCGCGCGGAGACCGGCGAGGAGGCCTTCGCGGCCGGCCACTGGCAGCAGGCCCACGACCTGCTGCTGACGGTCGCCCTCGACGAGGACTACGCCGACTTCCTCACCCTGCCGGCCTACGAGCAGCTCGAGGGCTGACGCCCCGACGGCTCATTCCGGCGCATCCGCCCCGTCCGGTCCATCCGCCCCGTCCGGCGCATCCGCCCCGGCCGGTCCATCCGATCCGTCCGTTCTGTCCGAGTGGCCCAGGGATCTCCCCGGGGCCACCCGGTCCCGGACGAGCCGCTTGACCGCGGTGGGCTCCGGGAAACCCTGCTCGCGGCGGTCCCAGACGACCTCGTCGCCGACCCGGACGACGAAGACCCCGCCCCTGCCCGGCCTGAGGGCCAGTTCGGTCAGCTCCGCCTCGAAGGTGGTGAGCAGCTCCTGCGCCAGCCAGGCCGCGCGGGGCAGCCAGCGGCACTGGGTGCAGTACTCGATCTCGACCCGCCGCGGGTCGCCCTCTTCGGGCCGTGTGTCCGTCATCCGAGGTGAACCGACCAATCCTGTTCCGCGGCCGGCTTGCCGTGCAGGTCGGGGACCCGCTTGAGCCAGTCCGGCCGTCCTTGCCGCGTCCTCGCCGCCCGCCGGGCCTCCTCGGCGGCGAGTTCGTCCCCGGTGGGGAAGTCCGTGGGCAGCCAGGCCGCGGAGGCCCGTGCGCGCGCGTGGAGGTGGTCCACGTAGGCCGTCCTGGCCTCGTCGGCGGTGACGAAGGCGGGCTCGTCCAGCAGCCAGGCGTCCGGGACCTCGGCCACGATCCGCCGCAGGAGTTCCTCGGTGACCCTGGGCGCCAGTTCGGCGTCGGCGGCCCGGACGTCGGGCGCGTAGCGGCCGAGGGCGTGGTGGCGGAAGTCGTACCTCTTCGCCGGGTCGGAGCCGTCCCAGCGGTGGTGGAAGACGAGGGCGGCCCCGTGGTCGATCAGCCACAGGCGCGGCGGCACGGTGCCGAGCGTGGGCCACACCATCAGGTTGGAGCTGTGCACGGTCCGGTCGACGTTGACCGTGAGGGCGTCGAGCCAGACGATCCGGCCGGCCTCCAGGGGGTCCACCGGGAACACCTCGGCGACCTCGGGGGTGAAGTCCCGCGCGCCCGGCAGGTGGTCCATGCCGAGGTTGAGGCCGTGGCTGGCGGCGTGCAGGTCGCGCACCTCCTGGTGGGGCTCGTCGTCGGCGATCGCCGGGTCGAAGTGGACCAGGACCAGTTCCGGGAAGCGCAGCCCGAGCGCCCGCGCCAGCTCGCCCACGACCACCTCGGCGACCAGCGCCTTGCGGCCCTGCGCGGAGCCGGTGAACTTCACGACGTACGTACCCAGGTCGTCGGCCTCGACGACGCCGGGGACGGAGCCGCCGGAGTGGAGGGGTTCGACGTAGCGGGTCGCGGTGACCTCTCTCAGCATCGTCCGAGGCTCCGCGGCTCTTCGACCGGCATTCTCGTCTTCCCGTCTCCCGGCAGTCCGTCCATGGCGGTGCGGCCCTTGCTCGGCCTCGGGCGTGAGGCGAAGCAAGGTAACCAAGCGTGACACAGACTTCTTCCCGTCGTCCTCCGCCCCCGGGCCGCGGGACGACGTACATCCGGCGTGCCTGCCGCGCAGGCCGCGGTGCAGGCCGGGGCCGGTCCCGGTGCCGTCGTCGCCCGGGCCGCCCCCGCTCGACAGCTCGGGGAACCCGGGGCGGCAGCGCTTCTCGTGCGAGGGGTGAGGCAGGCGATTGAGCGGTCAGCAATCGAACAGCGAACTTGCATTCCCGCGCGCATTCCTGAGCACTTCGGCAGAGATGCATACTTCGACCCTCGGGTGTACGTTCGAAGTGAGCGCCATTGAAGACATCTTTCCCGTGGGCGCGAGACGAACTGTCGACCACTCCCAAGACCGCCCCGTTCCGGAAGTATTCCGCGAACATCGATTTCGCGCCCCGCAAACAGGAGGCCCGAAATGTCGGATCCAGTACTCAGAAAAGGCGACAGTGGCCCTTCCGTCATTCGCTTGCAGAATGATTTGAATACCCACGGATACTCCGTCGGGCAGGTGGACGGAATATTCGGCAACAAGACCGACGCGGCGGTCCGTCAATTCCAATCCGACCACGGTTTGTCCGTCGACGGGATCGTCGGTTCGGCCACCTGGAACGCACTCGAAGGGCCGGTTCCCGTCACGGAGGTCACTTTCGACCTCTCCGACTTCCCGTCACTCGCGCTCATGTTCCGCCACGGAGCCGACGAAGACATCGACGGGTACTTGGATGAGCTGGGGGTCGGTTCCTGATGGCCTGCGAATTGCAAAAAATTGCCACCGCCGTCGCCCTCGCCAACGCCGTGGCCTCGACGCCGGGCGTCGCGTTCGGCGCTGTCGCTCCTCCCCTGGAACCGCTGCTGGCGGCCAGGATGTGGCTGTCCTGGGTCGGTGCACTGGTCGCTCTCGGCTCGCTCGCGAAATGTCTTGACGACGCCGGACGAGGCCAGGACGCCGAATCGCTCAGGAGGGAGATCGACAAGCTGAAAGGGGAGATGGAAACCATAAAGAACGGCGTCCCCCACTGACCCGGCCCCGTTGTCCGCTGCTGATGCTCCAGCCGTAGACCTTGATCTTCGCGGGATCCGGGTCAGGCACGTGGTGATCACCGGTGACCGGTCTCGGCGCCTTCGCCGGAGGAGGTTCGTGATGACGCACGAGGGCGGCCTGAGGCTGCATCTGCAGCGTGTCCTCCACGCACCGCGCCCGGCCGTGTTCCGCGCGCTGACCGAGCCGCGGGAACTGGCCAAGTGGTGGGGCCCTGACGGGTTCACCATCCCGCGTGTGGAAAGCGACCTCCGGCCGGGAGGCGGTTACCGGATCGCGATGCAGCCTCCGGAAGGCGTCCTCTTCCACCTGGTGGGGGAATTCCTCGAGGTCGACCCTCCGGAACGTCTGTCGTACACCTTCCGGTGGGAGGATCCCGATCCGGAGGATCAAGAGACGGTGGTGACGCTGTCGCTTCGTGATGTCGGCGGTACGTCGGTCGAGCTGGTCTTCGACCAGGGCGACTTCGCCACTGAGCGGCGCCGGGCCCTTCACGAGGAGGGCTGGACCCAGGGGCTCGACAAGCTGGAGGAGCTGTTGTCGTCGGCCACGTCGGCCTGAGACCTTCGCCGCGGGGAGGTGCCCTGTCGTCTGCTTTCACCGCGGGGAGGGGCCCTGTCGTCGGCCGTGCCTGTCTTCGTGCCGTCCTGACCGGCGAGACCGCGATCCACGGCTGGAGCACCCGGCCTCCCGAATTTCTTTGTCGTCGGAGCCGTCGACATCGTCGGACGGTCGGGCCTGCCGGCACGCGAGGACCCGCGCCGGTGGAAACGGCGCACGCCGTCGGCGCGAGCACCGCCACGAGCGGGGGCCGCACCGCACGCGGAACACACGGACCGGGAACCCGCGAGAGCTCCGGCAACGGGAACCCTCGAGAGCTCCGGCAAGCGGTCGCGCGTCGAACAGCGGTCGCCTCGCGCCGCGTGCCGACCGGCGCGGTTCAGATCATGTACCCGCCAGCGGGTTGGGCAACGGCAGGTAGCGGGCGGCGGCGCCGTCCGCTGCCGTCCAGCGCAGCAGGAGGTTGGTCTTGCCCGGCAGGGTGGGCGCCGTGAGGAGGGCGCGTGCCTCGGGGAGGTCGTGGCGGGCCAGCTCGCGGCGGGCGGCGGGCCAGGGGTCGAGGCCGGGGTGGTGTTCGGCCAGGGCGGCGGCGACCTCGGTGAGGTGGTTGACGACCAGGCAGTACACGAGCCGTTCCCAGCCGGCGGCCCGCTCGACGTCGGGCAGCAGCTTGACACCCTCGGCGTCCCGGAACAGGGCCTGTACCGGGAGTCCGGCGGCGTCGACGGCGACGAGGGTGTTCTGGAGGTGGGCCTCCAGGACGACGCCGTGGTCGGCGAAGGCGGCGAGCGCCGGGGGGACGACCGCGCGCAGGTACGCCTCCCACCAGAGCGCCGGGTCGGCCGCGCCGGCGAGCGGGCTGCCCTCGAAGCCCTCCACCAGGCCGGCGGCGAGCAGCGGGGTCGCGCCGGGCGTCACGTGCGCGTGCAGCCCGTCGCGGACCAGCACGGCGAGTTCCTCGAAGGCGAAGTCCGCGGTGCGGTACCCGCGGTCGCTGAGCCAGGCCGCGGGGCCGCCGGCCGCCTCGAAGGCCTTGGCGACGGCCGCGTCGGTCCGGCGGAGCTCGAGCAGGTCGTGCCGCCACAGCCGGCGGATGTCGTTGGTGATGCGCACATCCAGGCTGACCTTCAGGAACAGGTCCCGTGCGGGTGCGTACAGGGTGCGCACGGCGGCCGTCGGCCAGGCCTCGAAGGCGGTGGTGCCGAGCCGGACCAGACGGCCGTCGGCGAAGGCGGGGGCGAGCGCGGCGCGGGCCAGGTCGAGCTGCCAGGGGTGGGCGGGCAGCAGCCGGTAGCCGGGCGGGGCCTCGCCGAGGGCGTCCAGCGCGGTGGTGTCGCCCTCCTCCACCACCGTGTCCTCGCGCAGCCCCAGCAGCACCAGTGGGAAGCGGGCGTACGCCTCGGGCGCGTACGGCAGCCAGCTCCCGGGCGGGCCGCCGCCGCGGGTCTTGGGGGCGGGGTGGTGGGGATGGCCGGTGAGGAGGGACTGCTCGGAGCGCAGGTAGGGGTCCTCGGGCGGGGCGGCACGCGCGCGTGCGGCGAGGAGCGCGGCGACGGCGTCCCTGCTGTCCAGCATCTCGGCGGGCAGCCCGGGGTTGGTGAGGCCGGTGCGGTGCTGCAGTTCCGTGCCGGCCAGGCCGACCAGGCCACGATGGTCGAGGCGGTGCCAGACGCCGTCCGCGCGCACCTCGGGTTCGGCGGGCCGCCGGGTGCCGCGCACCCGCAGCAGGCGTCCGGAGGGCAGCCGGTACACCTGCCGTACGGCGTCCCCGACCCCGGCCCCGTCCCCGTCGCCGTCTGCGGAGTGCGGTTCGGCCACCTCCCGCAGCAGGCAGTTCAGCAGCGGCGCGGCCGCGAGGGCGTCGGCGCGCGCGGCGAGGCTGTCGGCGCGCGCGGCGAAGCCGTCGACCGGGGGGATGAGGTCCACGCGTTCCACTGGTTCCTTACGGTTCTTTCGGGCGGAGAAGATCAGTATCGCCGGGGTCGCGACCCGTCCGTGACGTCCCGCTCGTGCCCGACCTGTACCGACCTGTACCCGACCCGTACCCGAGGAGCCCGCCCGTGCACCGTCCCCCCACCGCCGAGGCCGAGCTGGCCGCCGGTCTCGCCGCCGTGCGCCCCGCGCTCGGCGAGCGGTTCGCGGCCGAGCTGCCCGGCGCCCGCGCGGCCGTGCTGACCCGTCTGTGGCGGGCGCTCGCGCACGAGCCGCTGCCGTGGGTCGTGCGCCGGGAGCCGTCCCGGGACGGCCTGACGCTGCGCCTCGCCGACGGTCGCCGCCTGCACGGCCCGCGCTGCGACCCGTACGCGACCGCCGACCGGGTGCGGGCCGTCGACCTGGACGGGACGGCGTACGACGATCCCGCGCGGCTGACGGCGGCCCTCGCCGTGCCGCACGGCGAGGGCTTCGCCGCCGAACTGGCGGACAGTACGGCGTCGTTGGCGCTGTCGCGGGCGGGGCAGGAGCCCGCCGGCCGGGAGCCCGGAGATCGGGAACCCGTCGGCCGGGAGCCCGGGGGGCGCCACCCGCGGGAGTGGCCCGCGCACGACTGGGAGTGGGAGCAGCGGGTGGTCGACGGGCACCCGTACCACCCCAACTGCCGTTCACGGCCGGGTTTCTCGGCGGCCGAGCAGTTGGCGTACGGGCCGGAGCACCGGCCGCCGCCGGTGCGGCTGGATCTGCTGCCGGTGCCGGCCGGCGAGTGTCTCGTGTCGGGCGGGTGGCCCGCCGGACTGCGCGACGGCGGACGGCTGCTGATCCCCGTGCACCCCTGGCAGGCGGCGCACGTGCTGAGGCGGTCGGGCGCGGAGGGCGTCGCCGCGCATCCGCTGATGTCGCTGCGCACGCTCGCGGTGCCGGGCGGACCGCACGTGAAGACGGCGCTGAGCGCCCGGCTCACGTCGTCGGTGCGGGACATCTCGGTGGGTTCGGTCGCCGCTTCGGCGGCCCTGTCGGCGTTCGCGGAGGGCATGGCGGAACGCACGGACGGCCTGCTGCACACGACCCGCTCGCTCGGGGCGGTCACCGCGAACTCCCCGGACCTGGCGGCCGTGCTGCGGGAGTCGCCCGCCGTGTACGCGGGACCGGGCGAGCACGTCGTCCCGGTGGCCGCCCTCGCCGGCACCGGACTGCCGTCCTCGCCCGCCTGGTCGGCACGGTTCGCCCGGCTCGCGCTGACCGTGGGGCTGCGGCTGCTGGAGCAGGGCGTGGCGCTGGAGGCGCACGGCCAGAACCTGCTGGTGGTGCTGTCGGCGTCGGGGGCGCCGGTGCGGCTGGTCTACCGGGACCTGGCCGACATCCGGGTCAGCCCGGCGCGGCTGGCCCGGCACGGCGTGGCGGCGCCGGAGCTGCCGGCCCGGATCCTGACGGACGACGTGCCGGCCCTGCGCCGCAAACTGTTCGGCTCACTGGTGGCGGGCGCGCTGGCGGCCGCCGTGGGCGGCGGGGAGGCGCTGGGCACGGCGCTGGCCGCGGCCCTCGCGGGGATGCCGGACACGGCGGACCTGCGGGCGCTGCGCGAGGAGCCGGTGCCGGTGAAGGCGCTGACGCTGATGCGGCTGTCGCCGGAGGTGTCCGGGGACCAGTGGGCGCGGCTGCCCAACCCGCTCGCGGGGCACGGGTTCTGAGTCCGCCTTTCCCGGTCCGTTTTGAAGCGGGACACCTCCGGTCAATAGGATCCGCCGATGATCAGAACACAACGGCTGGCGGCGGGCGTCTGCGCCCTGCTCGCCGCGCTCGCGGCCGGGCTCGCGTTCCCGGCCGGGGCGGTCGCCGACGAGACCACAGCCAATGCGCCCAAGGTCGACCTGGTTCTCGACGTCAGCGGTTCGATGCGGACCAAGGACATGGACGGCGGGACGCGGATGGCCGCGGCCAAGCAGGCGTTCAACGAGGTACTGGACGCGACCCCGGAGAACGTCCTTCTCGGCATCCGCACCCTGGGCGCCAACTACCCGGGCGACGACCAGAAGACGGGCTGCAAGGACACCGCGCAGCTCTACCCGGTGGGCCCGCTGGACCGCACCGAGGCCAAGACCGCGGTGGCCACCCTGTCCCCCACCGGCTGGACGCCGATCGGCCCCGCGCTGCTGAAGGCGGCCGGCGACCTCGACGGGGGCACCGGCTCCAAGCGGATCGTGCTGATCAGCGACGGCGAGGACACCTGCGCCCCGCTCGACCCGTGCGAGGTGGCCCGCGAGATAGCGGCCAAGGGCATCGGCCTGACCATCGACACCCTCGGCCTGGTGCCGAACGTGAAGATGCGGCAGCAGCTCAGCTGCATCGCCGAGGCCACCGGCGGCAGCTACACCTCGGTCGAGCACACCGAAGAACTCACGGACCGCGTCAACCAGTTGGTGGACCGGGCGGCGGACCCCGTGGTGACGCCGGTCGCCACGCAGGGCGCGGACTCCTGCGCGAAGGCGCCGACGCTGAAGTCGGGCCTGTACACGGACCGCGAGGAGTTCGGCCAGGAGCGCTGGTACCGCGTGGACCTGGACCCGGGCAAGGAGCTGCGGGCCTCGGTGAGCGTGTCCGCGGACCGGGCGATGAACCCCGACTACGGGGTGCTGCTGCGGGCGGTCACGGTGCACGGCCGGGAGATCGTGCGCGGTGAGGCGGCGGGCAACGGCCGTACCGACGTCATCTCGACCGGTCTGCGCTACCCGAAGGCGGAGAGCGACGACGACGAGGCGCCGGCCGAGACGGTGTGCGTGCAGGTGACCAACTCCTACTCGGCGGCCGCGGGTGTGAAGACCACGCCGGGCATGCCGCTGGAGCTGACCGTGGACGTGGTCGACGGGCCGTCGCAGGCGAGCGACGTGGCCTCGTTCGGTCTCGGGCGCGGCTGGTGGCTGCTCGGCGCCCTGGTGCTGGCCGGCTTCCTGGCGGGTCTGCTGTGGGGCTGGCTGTCACGCTGGCGTGTCGCGGTCTGGAGGACCAACTGATGCGGATCGACCAGGTACGGATGAACCCGGTGCGGATGAACCGGGCACGGATGAACCGGGTGCGGATGAACCGGGTGCGGGTCACCCGTGCGCTGAGCACGGCCCTGCTGGCGCTCGGCCTCGCGGCCGCGCCGGCCGCCGCCGACTCCACGCCGTCCGCGAGCCCCTCGGACGACGGCTCGGCGCCCACGACCGCGGGCACGTCGTTCCGTACGGCGACTGAGGTCGACCAGGGGGAGACGGCGACCGCGAGCGGCTCCGCGGGCGACTACCTGTACTGGTCGTTCCCGGCCGACGCGGAACAGCGGCCCACCGTGAAGGCGAAGGTGAAGCTGCCCGCCGAGCACGCCGGGCAGACCTGGCAGGTCGACGTGTACGACGGTCTGCGGCGCCGCCAGGCCTGCCAGTACGGCGCGCAGACCCGCACCGCCGCCCCCGGCGCCGGCTCGGTGGAGCTGGCCTGCGTCCTGCGCACGGTCCGCGCCTGGTCGGAGCCGTGGGCCGACGACCCGCTGCCCGGCACGTACTACGTCCGGCTGACCGTCGTCGGCCTGAAGACGGCCGACCTCGGTCTGCCGGTGAACGCCGAACTGCGGGTCGAGTCCAAGGACATCGGCGGCGCGGCGGCGGTGGACGGCTCGCTGGCCGAACCCCTGGTGCCGGGCATCGCCGTGACGTCGGCGGCGGAGGACGACGAGGACTCGTCGGCCTCCGCCGTGCTGTCGAGCATCGAGCCGGACGACGGCTGGTCGTCCCACTGGTGGTCGGACCGCTGGGTGTGGACCGCGATCGGCGGCATGCTGGCCGCGCTCGCCGGGATCGGCGGGTACGTGCTGACCCGCGGTCCGGGGCGGCCGAGGCAGGTGCCACCGGGCGCCTGACGCTTGGTGCTCGACGCTTGACGCGCCCTCGGAAGGCCCGCCCCGTGCGGGCCTTCCGCCTTCCTCAGGCCTCCCGCAGCTCCTTGGCGAGGGTGCCCTCGCCGCTCACCTCGACGCGTCCGGCACGCACGGCCTCGACCAGGCTCAACTCGCCCCGGGCCACGGCCGTGCAGGTGCCGGTGTCCATGACGAGCAGGGCGTCGGGTTCGCCGGGGGCCGCCCCGTGGCCGTAGACGGGACCCTCCTGCGCACCGGCGAAGAGGTGGAAGTGCCCTTCCTCCAGACGTACTTCGACGAGCCCCTCGCCCTCCAGCGCGCGCAGCAGGGGCAGGGCGAACCAGTGGGCGCGGATCGCGTCGGTGGGCCCGCGCCCACCGAGTTCCGCCTGCCCCCACGCACCGAGGGCCTGGAGCACCGGCAGCAACGCGCGCCCCCGTCCGGTGAGTTCGTAGACGTACGCCGCGCCGGGCGGCGGCAGCCGGCGCCGGGTCGCCAGTCCGTCGCGCTCCATGTCCCTCAGCCGCGACGCGAGGACGTCCGTGCTCACGCCGGGCAGGTCGGCGTGCAGGTCGGTGTAGCGGCGCGGGCCGGCGAGCAGCTCCCGGACGATCAGCAGGGTCCAGCGGTCGCCGACGGCGTCGAGGGCGCGGGCGGCGGAACAGTACTGGTCGTAGCTTCGGCGAGGTGGCATGCGACGCAGTCTAGACATGTCGTTGGACTTTCCAAGCTCGAACTTGGTAAAACCAAGCAACACCAGATACCGGAGGGGCGCATGGAGTTCCGGCAGTCGAACAAGCTCAGCGAGGTCTGTTACGAGATCCGCGGCCCGGTCATCGAGCACGCCGACGCGCTGGAGGCGGCGGGGCACAGCGTGCTGCGCCTGAACACCGGCAACCCGGCCGTCTTCGGCTTCGAGGCGCCGGAGGAGATCCTCCAGGACATGATCCGGATGCTCCCGCAGGCCCACGGCTACACGGACTCGCGCGGCATCCTCCCGGCCCGCCGGGCGGTCGCCCAGCGCTACCAGGACCGGGGCCTGGACGTCGACGTCGACGACGTGTGGCTCGGCAACGGCGTCTCGGAGCTGGTCTCCATGGCCGTACAGGCGCTGGTCGAGGACGGCGACGAGATCCTGATCCCGGCCCCCGACTTCCCGCTGTGGACGGCCGTCACCACGCTCGCGGGCGGCAAGGCGGTCCACTACCTCTGCGACGAGCAGGCCGACTGGTACCCGGACCTGGACGACATGGCGTCCAAGATCACCGACCGCACCAAGGCCGTCGTCATCATCAACCCCAACAACCCCACCGGCGCGGTCTACCCGAAGGAGATCATCGAGGGCATCCTCGACCTGGCCCGCCGGCACGGCCTGATGGTCTTCGCCGACGAGATCTACGACCAGATCCTCTACGACGACGCCGTGCACCACTCGGCCGCCGCGCTCGCCCCCGACCTGGTGGTCCTGACCTTCTGCGGGCTGTCCAAGACGTACCGGGTGGCGGGGTTCCGCTCCGGCTGGCTGGTCGTGACCGGCCCGAAGCAGCACGCCAAGGACTACCTCGAGGGCCTCACCATGCTGGCCTCCATGCGGCTGTGCGCCAACGCGCCCGCCCAGTACGCCATCCAGGCCGCGCTCGGCGGCCGGCAGTCCGTCCGCGAGCTGACCGCGCCGGGCGGCAGGCTGCGCGAACAACGCGACATCGCCTGGGAGAAGCTCAACGAGATCCCCGGCGTCTCCTGCGTGAAACCCAGGGGCGCCCTGTACGCGTTCCCGCGCATCGACC
The DNA here is from genome assembly GCF_044331705.1 of Streptomyces sp. NPDC017202. NCBI lineage: Bacteria > Bacillati > Actinomycetota > Actinomycetes > Kitasatosporales > Streptomycetaceae > Streptomyces > Streptomyces sp. NPDC017202. The sequence goes on from NZ_JBIRNP010000003.1 coordinate 466,444, forward strand.
CCAAGGTCCACCCCATCCACGACGACGAGAAGTTCGTCCTGGACCTGCTGCTGCGCGAGAAGATCCAGGTGGTCCAGGGAACCGGTTTCAACTGGCCGACCCCGGACCACTTCCGCATCCTCACCCTCCCGCACGCGGAGGACCTGGAGGCGGCGATCGGGCGCATCGGACGTTTCCTGAGCGGCTACCGGCAGTAGGAGACCGCGGGTGGCGGAGCGCGGCGTCCGCGGATCACCGGCCCACGACGGTCCGGCACACGACAGTCCGGCACCCCGCGGTACGAAGCACCGGCGCACGCCTGTGCGACTCTGTGCGGCATGGGTGATCTTTTCCTGGTCCGGCACGGAGAGACCGCGTGGTCGCGCTCCGGCCGGCACACCGGACTGACGGACGTCCCGCTCACCGAGCACGGCCGGGACGAGGCGCGGCGCCTGGTGCCGCTCATCCGCTCGCACCGGATCGGCGCGGCGTTCTCCAGCCCGCTCCAGCGGGCGCGGGAGACCGCGGAGCTGATCGGGCTGCACGAGGTGCAGGTCGACGCGGACCTGAAGGAGTGGGACTACGGCGGGTACGAGGGCGTCACGACCGTCGAGATCCAGCGGGAGCGGCCGGGCTGGTTCCTGTTCACGGACGGTGTCGCGCCCGGCCCGCCCGAGCATCCCGGTGAGACGGCCGAACAGGTCGGGGAGCGGGCCGACCGGGTGCTGGCGATGGCGGACGCGGCGCTCGCCAACACCGAGGGGTGCGTGGTGCTGGTGGCGCACGGGCACTTCCTGCGGGTGCTCACGGCCCGCCGGCTCGGCCTGCCGCCGTCGGCCGGGGCCCTGTTCCAACTGGCGACCGGGGCGCTGTGCCGGCTCGGCACGGAACACCGTCGGCATGTGATCTCGGGGTGGAACATCCGGCCGGGAGCCTGAGGGCCGGGGCCTGAGGGCCGGACCGTCGGCGGTCGGGCCGGGCTGTCGGTGCCGGGTCGTAACCTTCACAGCAGTGGTACAGCCGTACCGTCGCCGGGGAGGGAGCACACCGTGACACGTCCGCCGACCGCCGCCCAGCGGCGTGTCATCGACGCCGCCGATCCCGTCACCGGGCGCCTGCGGGGCACGCCGGCCCAGCTGGCCGCGCTGGTCGGACGGGGGCTCGCCTTCCGGCACCCGCGCCCGCCGCACGACCACTTCCTCACCCCGGCCGGGCACCGGATCCGGGAGGCGGAGCCCGAGGCGGAGCCCGCCGCCGCGGACGACTCCCCGCGCGCGGGGACCGGTGTGTTCGCCGCGCGGGTCGGCGGGGAGGAGGAACCGCCGGACGGCGGGCCGGCGCGGCTGCGGGAGGTGCGCGGCGCCTGGCAGGGACTGCTGGAGCTGCGCCGGATGACCAACCCGGACGGGGCGGTGGACCGGCCGTGCGGATGGGAGCGTACGCATCTGGTGCCGGCCGCCGCGCTCGCCCTGGAGGCGGCCGGACACCGGCCCGCCGGACCGGACGCCGCCGGACCGGGGGCCGACAGACCGGACGCCGACGGCTACCGGGTGCGCGCCACTCCGCAGCCGGACGCCGTCGCCGTGCGCGGGCCGGACGACGGGACGCTGCGGGACTGCGCGGCGACCCTGGAGAAGGCGGGCTGGCAGGCGAGCGAGCACACCGACCCCCGGAACAGGACGCGTTATCTGCTGGCTTCCCCGCGCCGGGTGTGACCGGCGTGCCAAGATCGGCGGGCAGGGCATCGACCGTGCTCGTCGAGGAGAAGGGGAAACCGTGAGCGAGCCGTTTTCCGTGCGGGTCACCGTCCGCGGATACGAGACCGACGTGCAGGGCCATCTCAACCAGAGCGTGTACATCAACTACGCGGAGCACGCGCGCTGGTCGCTGCTCCAGGCCGCCGGCATCACCCAGGCGGGGCTGATCGGCCGGGGCATCGGCCCCGTCGCCCTGGAGACCACCGTCCGCTACCGGCGTGAACTGCTCGCGGGCGACGAGGTCGACGTGACGTGCGCCTTCGAATGGAGCGGCGGCAAGACGTTCCGCATCGAGCAGACCATCCGCAGGACGGACGGCACGGTCGCGGCCGAACTCTCCGGGGTGGGCGGCCTGCTGGACCTGAAGACCCGGCGGATGGTCGCCGATCCCCAGGACCGCTTCAAGGAACTGGCCTCCGACCCGAGCCTGTTCGGACTCTGACCGACCGGCCCGTCGGCATGGACGACGCCGTGGACTCCGCCATGGACGACACCGTGGCGCGGGCCGGACCGTTTCCGGCGCGCGCGTCCACGTGCGCCCCGGTCACGGCCGCCGTGGCCCCTTGCGGGTCCAGGGCCACCGGCCGGGAGCCGTCCCTCCCGGCCGGAGTCCCAAGGGGTCGGTCCGGTCAGGCCCGGGCGGCGATCCGGGCCAGCCGCCGGGCCTCCTCGCGCGTGGCGCGGGCGATCGCGTCCTCGTCGGCGGTGAGCAGCCGGCCGTCCTCCACGATCTGACGGCCGTTGACGAAGGAGGCGGTGACCGGGGCCGCCGCGCCGAGGACCAGCGCGGTCACCGGGTCGGCGATGGAGGCGTGGGCGAGGGTGTCCATCCGCCACAGCACCAGGTCGGCGAGCTTGCCCGGCTCCAGCGAGCCGATCTGGTCCGCCCGGCCGAGGACCCGGGCGCCGCCGGAGGTGCCGAGGCGCAGCGCCTGGCGGGCGTTCAGGGCGGCCTCGCGGTGGGCGCCGAGGCGGTTGACGAGGAGGGCGTTGCGCAGCTCGGTGTGGAGTTCGCCGGACTCGTTGGACGCCGTGCCGTCGACGCCGAGGCCGACCGGGACGCCGGCCGCGAGCATGTCCGGCACCCGTGCGATCCCGGCCGCCAGGCGGGCGTTGGAGGACGGGCAGTGCGCGACACCGGTCCCCGTCCGGGCGAAGGCGTCGATGTCGGAGTCGTTCATGTGGACGCAGTGCGCCATCCACACGTCCTCGCCGAGCCAGCCGGTGGACTCGAAGTAGTCGGTGGGACCCATGCCGAACAGTTCGTGGCAGAACTTCTCCTCCTCGACCGTCTCGGAGCCGTGGGTGTGCAGCCGCACGCCGAGCCGGCGGGCCAGCTCGGCGCCCTGGCGGAGGAGTTCGGTGGAGACGGAGAAGGGGGAGCAGGGGGCGACGGCGACCTGGGTCATGGCGTCGAAGGAGGCGTCGTGGTGGCGCCGTACGGTCTCCTCGGTGGCGGCGAGCGCACCGTCCAGGGTCTCGACGGCGAAGTCCGGGGGCAGGCCGCCGTCCTTCTCGCTGCGGTCCATGGAGCCGCGGGCGAGGGTGAAGCGCACCCCCATGTCGCGGGCGGCGCCGATGATCGCGCCGGACAGGTCGCCGGAGCCGCGCGGGAAGACGTAGTGGTGGTCCATGGCGGTGGTGACACCGCCGCGGGCCATCATCGCGAGGGAGCCCTGCGCGGCGGCGCGGACCATCGGCTCGTCGATGCGGGCCCAGGTGGGGTAGAGCGCGACCAGCCAGTCGAACAGGTTGTGGTCCGTGGCCAGGCCGCGGGTGATCCACTGGTAGAAGTGGTGGTGGGTGTTGACCAGGCCGGGGGTGACCAGGTGCCCGGTGGCGTCGATGCGGCGGGCGACGTCCTCCAGGCCTTCCGGGGCCGGACCCGCGCCGACGCTCTCGATGCGGTTGCCGGCGATGACGACGTGCCCGTCCGCGTACTCGGTGTCGTGGGCGTCGACGGTCGCGATCGCGCAGTTCTCGATGACGATGCGCCGGTCTGCTGCCATGGTTCGTCCTTTGCGGTGGGAGGGAGAGGGCACGGCAGGACCCTGGGAGGTTCGAGTGCCGTGACCGGGGGCGGAACGGAGGGGACACGGTGACGGTTCCCCGCCGGTGACCGTTCCCCCGGCCACGGGTGCCGCGGTGGAGGGTGTCAGAGGTTGGTGAGGTCCGCCGGGATGCGGGCCTCGCAGCCGTCCCGCAGGACGGTCGCCTCGATGAGGCCGTAGGGCCGGTCGGCGGCGAGGTAGACGGCTCCGTCGGGGGTGTCGTTCTTCAGCCCGAACGGCTCCAGGTCCACGAGGAAGTGGTGCTTGTTCGGGAGGGAGAAGCGGACCTCGTCGATCTCGTCGCGGTGCTCGATGATCCGCGAGCCCATCTGGTACAGCGTCTGCTGGAGCGAGCGGGAGTAGGTCTCGGCGAACGCCCGGAGCAGGTGCTTCCTCGTCTGCTCGTAGGACTCCTCCCAGTCCGGCGTCTCCCGTTCGCCGTCGGTCCAGTTGAACCGCCAGCGCGCGGACACCTCGGTGGCGAGGACGCGGTCGCGGGTCTCGGGGAGCGTCGTGTACCTGTCCTTGACGTAGCCCCGGAACTCGGAGTCGGTGGAGTTCATGACCACCAGGTCCTTGAGACCGGAGACGACCTCCCACGACGAGCCGTCGAAAGTCGTCTGGGCGAGGCGGGTCTCCTGGCCCTGGCGGACGAAGGAGTGCTTGCCGCCGGACGTCTCGATCCGCGCCCAGGCGTACTCCTCGACGCGTATGCGGGCCCGGTGGATGTGCTCCTGCGAGGTGACGAAGTGGCGGGCGAGGTGGATGCCGAACTGCTCGGCGGACTCGATGCCGTACTCCTTGGCGAACGCGTACACCGTGTTCTTCGTGGTGTCGGTCGGCAGCACGTGGGCGTTCGAGCCGGAGTGGTGGACCTCGTCCATGTCGCCGCTCAGCGACACCGAGACGTTGAGGTCCTTGATGTGGTGGGTGTCGCCGTCCCGCGTGATCCTGACGACTCGGTTCTCGGCCTTGCCGTACTGGTTCTGTCCCAGAATGGTGGGCATTGCTCGCTAGCTCCCTCGGTAAACGGAGTAGCCGAACGGGTTGAGCAGCAGCGGCACGTGGTAGTGCTCGCCCGGCACGACGGCGAACGTGATCGCCACCTCCGGGAAGAACACGCCCGGTCCGCTGTCCCGGTTCGCGGGGGCGTCCTGCTGCGCATCGGCTTGTTTCTTCGCGGTTCTCCCCAGGTACGGCTCCACGGCGAAGTCGAGCCGTACGTGGGTGGTTCCCTCCGGCAGGGGCGGGAGGTCCTTGCAGCGGCCGTCCGCGTCGGTCGCGGAACCGCCGAGCGCCCGCCAGTCCGCGTCCCGGCCCGGGCGGGCCGAGAGGTGGACGGCGACGCCCTCCGCGGGGCGGCCGACGCTGGTGTCCAGGATGTGCGTGGACACGGAGGCGGTGGTGCCGGAGCTGGTGCCGGTACTCGTGCCGGGGCTGGTGCTCATGGTGTCGGGCGTCCTTCTCGGTCGTCTCGGTCGTCCCCGACGAGTCGTGCCAGGCGGATGCGGTTGATCCTGCCCAGTTCGGCGCGGACGATCTCCCGTTCGCGTTCCGGCGGGTTGCCGAGCCGTTCCCGCACGGCGTCCCGCATCTGCTCGCCGGTGCGGCCGGTCGCGCAGATCAGGAAGACGTGGCCGAACCTCTCCTGGTAGGCCAGGTTCAGTTCGAGCATCTGCGCCCTCAGCGCCTCGGAGGCGCCGGCCATGCCGCGCTGCTCGCGGGCGGAGGCCGGATCGCCGGGCCGGGGGCGGCCGATGGGCGGGTGCCCGGCCATCGCCTCGTCCAGGTCCGCGGCGCTCAGGCGGTCCATGGCGGCGTCACTGGTGGCGTACAGGTCCTCGGCCGTGGCGTACGGGCGGGCCGCCGCCAGGTGCTCGGCCCAGGTGGTGGAGGCGCAGGCCTCGTGGAGCGCGGCGAGGGCCGCGGACTCCCCCAGGGCGTTGAACCGGGCCAGCCCCGGGAGCGGGCAAGTCGACGTCACGGGAGCCTCCGTGGCCGTGAACGGCCGTCGTACCGAACGAACTGCCGCCAGCTAACGCCCACCCGCCACAACCCGTCAACACTTTGTTGAAAATTCCGGGTTAACGAATGCGGAGCCCGCGCGAGGTCGCCGGCGTCCGCTCAGTCGCCCTTCTCGCGGTTGAGGTAGTTGTAGACGGTGAAACGGCTCACGCCGAGCGCGCCGGCCACGGTCTCCACGCCGTGCCGCACCGAGAAGGCGCCGCGCGCCTCCAGCGTCCGGACGAGCTCCTGCTTGGCCTTGCGGTCCAGATCCGCGAGGGGCTTGCCCTTCTTGCGCTCCATCGCGGCCAGGATGTGGTCGAGGGAGTCGGCGAGCTGCGGCAGCCGTACGGCGACGGCGTCCGCGTCCTCCCAGGACAGCACGACGTCGTCGGGGCCGGCCTCGTCCGGCGGGACCAGCTCCCCGCCCATGGCGTCGACCAGCGGTTTCACGGCGGCGATGAAGGACTCCTGCCCGGTCCCGGTCACTCGCCCTCCCCGAGCACGTTGACCTGGAGGGAGATCCGGGTGGCGCCGGCCTCCAGGGTCCTGCGGAGCAGGGCGTCGACCGCGCCGAGCACGGAGTCGGCGCGGCCCTCCACGGTGTTGCCGAAGGGGCCGACGTCCACGGCGTCCAGGTCGGCGGCCTCGACGACCTCACGGGCGACCAGCGCGTGCGCGGGCGCCTCGTCGAGATCGAAGGGCTCGGTGGTGAACTCAACCCTCAGTCGCACGCGCCCCACACCTCTCCGACCTGCCTGACCTGTGCTTCTCATGACTGTCCTCCCCTGGGAGGCGATCCGGGCACGGCCTGTCGGCGCACGGCAGAACCGCTCGCACGGCTCCCGGACCCCGACCTTAACCGACCGGCGGGTCGGTCCGGGCGGCGTCGGCGCCCCGGCTCCGCGGCACCCCTGCGGGGGCGCCGAGCGGGGACGGGCGGGCCCTGCCCGTCCCGGCGTGCGGAAGGCCCTCGCCCGCAGGAGCCTGAGGGCATGGGCAATCCGACGCAGCATCCGCACATCGTGGTCCACCCGCCGGCCCTGGACGGCTCCCGCCGGGTCACCCAGGACGACGCCACCCTCGGGATCGCCACGCACCTCGACGACGTCGTCGAGATCCTCCGCCTCGCCGACCTGGACCGCGTCGAGGTGGAGGAGACCGACCTCGTCGAATGGCAGGGCGGCGGTCCCGACGACTGGCCCGGACTGTCGGAACACCACGGACAGCACCAGGCGTAGGCCGGGTACGACCGCCTCGGACCGGCCTCCGCACACGGATCGACGGGCTTCGACGGCCCCCGGGCACGGGCACATCCCGGTCGCCCGGGGCCCGCCGGTACGGGGAGGAGGCGGGGAACACCGTCAAGAGACGGACAAGCAGGGGCGGCCTGGAGGACGATGGGCGCCATGTCCGAGAGTGTGCCGGTGCACTGCCCGGCCTGCCGGCGTCACCGGTCCGACGGCGTCACCGGCCACCGTAGTCACGCCGCAGTTCCACCTTGCGCACCTTCCCGGACACCGTCATCGGGAAGGCGTCCAGCACCTGGAGCCGGCTCGGGACCTTGTAGTGCGCCAGCCTGCCCTCGCAGTAGGCGCGCACCTCCTCCAGGGTCGGCGGCGCGGCGCCGTCGTGCGGGATCACGCAGGCCAGCACCTCCTCGCCGTACTTCTCGTGCGGTACGCCGACGACCTGGACGTCCCTGATCTTCGGGTGGCCGTAGAGGAACTCCTCGACCTCGCGCGGGTAGATGTTCTCGCCGCCGCGGATGATCATGTCCTTGATGCGGCCGACGATCTCGACGTACCCGTCCTCCCGCATGTGCGCCAGGTCGCCGGTGTGCATCCAGCGGCCGGGGTCGATGGCCTCCGCGGTCTTTTCGGGATCGTTCCAGTAGCCGAGCATCACGCTGTACCCGCGGGTGCACAGCTCACCGGCGGTGCCGCGCGGCCGGGTCACGCCGGTGACCGGGTCGACGATCTTGACCTCGATGTGCGGGAGCACGCGGCCGACGGTGCCGGTGCGGTGCTCCAGGTCGTCGTCGCGGCGGGTCTGGAGGGAGACCGGGGACGTCTCGGTCATGCCGTAGCAGATGGAGACCTCCGCCATGTGCATCTCGGCGACCACCCGTTTCATCACCTCGACCGGGCAGGGCGAGCCCGCCATGATGCCGGTGCGCAGCGACGAGAGGTCGTACGTCGCGAAGTCGGGCAGGTTGAGCTCCGCGATGAACATGGTCGGGACGCCGTACAGGGAGGTGCACCTCTCCCGCTGGACGGCGTCCAGGGTCGCCTTCGGGTCGAAGGACGGCGCCGGGATCACCATGCAGGCGCCGTGCGAGGTGGCCGCGAGATTTCCCATCACCATGCCGAAACAGTGGTAGAACGGGACCGGGACGCAGACCCGGTCCTGCTCGCTGTACCCGATCATCTCCCCGACGAAGTAACCGTTGTTGAGGATGTTGTGGTGGGAGAGGGTCGCCCCCTTGGGGAAGCCCGTGGTGCCCGAGGTGTACTGGATGTTGATCGGGTCGTCGCACGACAACTCGTCGGCCCTGGCGCGCAGTTCCCCGGGCCGGACCGCGGACGCGCGGCCGAGCAGGGCGTCCCATTCCGGCTCCCCGAAGAACACCGCCTCTCGCAACCGCGGGCAGCCGCCGCGCACCTGGTCGACCATGGCCCGGTAGTCGCTCGTCCGGTGGCGGGCGGAGGCGAACAGCAGGGAGACACCGGCCTGTTCGAGGACGTACGCGACCTCGTGCGTGCGGTAGGCCGGATTGATGTTCACCATGATCGCGCCGACGCGGGCGGTGGCGTACTGGACGAGCACCCACTCGGGGCAGTTGACCGCCCAGACGCCCACCCGGTCCCCCTTGGCGACCCCGCTCGCCAGCAGCGCGCGGGCCAGCCGGTCGACGTCCGCCGAGAACTCGGCGTAGGTCCAGCGCCGGCCGGAGGGCACGTCGACCAGCGCCTCGCGTTCCGGCCAGGCGGCGACGGCCCGTTCCAGGTTGCCGCCGATCGTGTCGCCGAGCAGCGCCGTGGTGCCCGTGCCATGGCTGTAGGACGCCGCGGTCACCGGAAGTCCTCCTCGCGGTACTCGTCCGCCGACCCGCCGGCCGTGGCCTCGCGCAGCTCGATGCGGCGGATCTTGCCGGAGACGGTCTTGGGCAGCGGCGCGAACTCCAGGCGGCGGATGCGCTTGTAGGGCGCGAGGGTCTCGCGGGAGTGCTCGAACAGGACCTTCGCGGTACCGGGACCGGGCTCCCAGCCCTCGGCCAGGACGACGTACGCCTTGGGCACGGCCAGCCGCAGCTCGTCCGGGGCGGGGACCACGGCCGCCTCGGCGACGGCCTCGTGCTCCAGCAGCGCGCTCTCCAGCTCGAAGGGGCTGATCTTGTAGTCGGACGCCTTGAAGACGTCGTCGCCGCGCCCGACGTAGGTGATGTAGCCGTTCTCGTCGCGTTCCCCGATGTCGCCGGTGCGGTAGTAGCCGCCCGCCATCGCCTCCGCCGTGCGGTCGGCGTCACCGTGGTAACCGGCCATCAGGCCGACCGGCCGGGCCGACAGGTCGAGCGCGATCTCGCCCTCGGTGACGCCGGGCGCGCCGGACACCGGGTCGAGCAGCTCGACGCGGTAGCCGGGGCTCGGGCGGCCCATGGAGCCGGTCTTCAGCGTCTGACCGGGGCTGTTGGCGATCTGCACGGCCGTCTCCGTCTGGCCGAAGCCGTCCCGGATCGTCACGCCCCAGGCCCGCCGGACCTGTTCGATGACCTCGGGGTTCAGCGGCTCGCCCGCCGCGACGGCCTCGCGCGGCGGGGTGCGCAGCTGGGTCAGGTCGGCCTGGATGAGCATGCGCCACACGGTCGGCGGGGCGCAGAAGGTCGTCACCCCGGCACGGTCCATCTCCGCCATCAGGCGGGCCGGGTCGAAGCGCGTGTAGTTGTGGATGAAGACGGTGGCCTCGGCGTTCCACGGCGCGAAGAGGTTCGACCAGGCGTGCTTGGCCCAGCCGGGTGAGGAGATGTTGAGGTGCACGTCGCCGGGCCGGAGGCCGATCCAGTACATGGTCGCCAGGTGCCCGATCGGGTACGACACGTGCGTGTGCTCGACCAGCTTGGGGCGGGCCGTCGTGCCGGAGGTGAAGTACAGCATCAGCGGGTCGTCGGCGAGGGTCGGCCCGTCGGGCAGGAACTCGGCGGAGGCCTGGTACGCGTCCTCGTACCGCTGCCAGCCCTCGGGCACGCCGCCGACGGCGATGCGCGTGTAGCCGCCGGGCACGTCGTCGAACTTGCCGGCGTCCTCGGCGCGCACCACGACGTGGCGGACCCGGCCGCGTTCGACGCGGTCGCGCAGGTCGGCGGGGCCGAGCAGCGGTGTCGCCGGGACGACCACCGCGCGCAGCTTCATCGCGGCGAGCGCCGTCTCCCACAGTTCGGCCTGGTTGCCGAGCATGACGAGGATCCGGTCCTCGGGGCCGACGCCGCGCTCGCGCAGCAGGTTGGCGACGCGGTCGGACCGCTCGGACAGCTCGGCGAAGGAGAGGCGGACCTCGGAGCCGTCCTCCTCGACGATGTGCAGCGCGGTGCGGTCGTTGCCCTCCGCGATGACGTCGAACCAGTCCAGGGCCCAGTTGAAGTGCTCGGGCCGGGGCCAGTCGAAGCCCTCGTACGCGGTCTCGTAGTCCTCTCGGTGTTCCAGCAGGAAGTCCCGTGCCCTGCGGAACTGCTCCGTCGCCGTCGTCATCTGTCCTCCTGGTTGCCGGACCATTGCCGGGCGGCTCTCTGCCATCGTGTAATCCGTGATACAGGTCTCACCACCCCCGAACGGGGGGCACCGCGGCGAACCGCCGCGGAGAAGGGCGGGCAGGTGACAGCGGCGGACACGGCCGGAGTGGTGGAGATGCGCGGCGCGCTGGCGCGGCTGCGGCGGGCGACGGGACTGCCGGTCGCCTTCGGCGGGCTCGTCGAACCGGGGCGCCCGCGGATGCGCATCAGCGAGCTGAGCGGCGCGGCCACCCCGGCGCTGCGCGGGCTCGCGGTGACCTCGGGCAACGGGCTCGGCGGAAAGGCGGTCGCCCTGGGCCGTCCGTGCGCCGTGACCGACTACTCCCTCTCCCGGCAGATCAGCCACGAGTACGACACGGCGGTCGCCGAGGAGGGCCTGCGCTCGGTCCTCGCGGTCCCGGTGGTGGTGCGCCGCCGGGTGCGCGGTGTCCTGTACGGGGCGCTGCGCACGGCCCAGCCGCTGGGCGACCGCACGCTGAACGCGGCCGTCGACGTGGCGCGGGACGTCGAGCAGACCCTGGCGGTCGGGGACGAGGCCCGGGACCTGCTGGCGGCGGCCCGCCCGGAGCCGCGGGCCGGGTCGGCGGCGGGCTGGGAGCAGGTGCGGGAGGCCCACGCCTGTCTGCGCGCCCTCGCCCCGCGCATCGCCGACCCGGTGCTGCGCGCGGAGCTCCTGGAGGCCTGCGGGCTGCTCACCCGGGGCGCGCCGTCGCCGGCGGTCGCCCTGGCGCCCCGCGAGCTGGACGTGCTGGCGTACGTGGCGGCGGGCACGACCAACCGGACGGCCGCCGAACGGCTGGGCCTGCGCCCGGAGACGGTCAAGGGCTACCTCCGGTCCGCGATGCGGAAGCTGGGCGCCCACACGCGCGGGGAGGCGGTGGTCGCGGCACGGAGGGCGGGGCTGCTGCCGTAGCGGCGGCGGGGGCGGTGCGGGAGCGTAAGGATCAAGCCAGGGAGAGGCCGGGACGATGAGAGTTCATTCAAACGTCACCTCGATGAATTTCCGTATGCTCCCGTTGTTATCTCCCTCACGACGCCGTCCTTCCGGATTTCAAAGAGACGTTGCCTAGAATTCGGTCGGACACGACACTCGGAGGGAGCGGTGACCGTGCGACGGGACTTCAAGGAGCCTGCCAGATGCCGCCCCGACCTGGTCATCGGCAGGGACGAGCTGTTCACCTCCGCCCGCGAGCAGCTGACCCGCGGCGGCAGTGTGCTGCTGCACGGCCCGGCCGGAATAGGAAAGTCGACCGTGCTGCGGGCATTGGCCGCGGATTACGGCGACGCGGCGCGCACCGTCCTGCGCTGCTCGGCCACCGAGTCCGAAAGCCACCTCCCCTTCCTGGCCCTGGCCGATCTGTTCGGCCTGGTCCTGGACGAGGTGGCCGACAAGCTGCCCTCCGCCCAGCGCACCGCCCTGGAGTCGGCGCTGACCGGCCGCGGCGAGTCGACGCTGCAACGCGACGGCCTCGCCCTGCGCCTGGCCGTGCTCTCGGCGCTGCGCGCCCTCGCCGCCGCCGGACCCGTGCTGCTCGTCGCCGACGACATGCAGTGGCTCGACTCCGCGAGCTCCGAACTCCTCGGCTTCGCCGCCCGCCGCCTCGGTGACACCCCCGTCCAGCTGCTCTGCGCGGTCCGGACCGAGGGGCAGGAGTACGACCGCCATCTACGCGCGTCTCCGCCCGACACCCTCGCCGTCCGCCTGAACCCCCTCTCGCGCGCCCAGGTCTCCGCGCTGCTCGACCACCGCGGCTACACCGACCTGCCCCGTTCGACGGTCCGCGAGATCCACCGCACCAGCGGCGGCAACCCCCTGTTCGCCCTGGAGCTGGGCCGCGCCCTCGGCGAGAACCCGACCCCGCCGCGCCCCGGCGAGCCGCTGCCCGTGCCCACCTCGCTGCGCGCCCTGGTGCTCAGCCGGCTCGACATGCTCTCCGACGAGGCGCGCCGCACCCTGCTGGTGGCCAGCGCGGGCGCCCGCCCCACGCTCGCGCTGCTGCACGCGGCCGGCCGCGAGAACGCCGAGGCGGAGACCGCCCAGGCCGCCGCGCTCGGCCTGCTGGCGACGGAGCCGGAGGGGCCGGCCGTGCGCTTCGCGCACCCGCTGATCTCGGCGGCGCTGTACGCGGAGGCGCCCGCGCAGGAGCGGCGGGCCGCGCACACCGCGCTGTCCACGGCCGCCTCCGACCCGATCGAGCGGGCCCGGCACCTGGCGCTGTCGACCACCGGCACCGACCCCGAGGTGGCCGCCCGGCTCTCGGAGGCCGCCGCGCTGGCCCGGGACCGGGGGGCGCCCTCGGTGGCGGCCTCGCTCGGGCTGCTCGCGGCCCGGCACACCCCCGCGGACGGCGGACCGGCCCCGGACGAGCGGCGGCTGGAGGCCGCCGAGGACGCGATCATCGCCGGCGAGGTGGACCTCGCCCGGGACATCGCCCGCGAGGTGCTGACGCGGGCGACGGCGCCCGCCGAGCGGGTGCGGGCCTGGATGGTGGTGATCGAGGCGGCCGGGCAGGCGCTCGGTGACGTCGACGCCGTCTACCCGCAGGTGCTCGCCGACGCGGGCGACGACCCCGTGCTGCTCGCGCAGGTCCACTACCAGCTGGCCTGGCGCGGGCTGGTGGTGCAGGGGGACTTCGCGGAGGCGCGGGAGCAGGCGGCGCACGCCGCGGAGCTGGCCGCGCGCGGCGCGGACCGGCGCAGCGAGCTGATGGCGCTGGCCCTCCAGGCGTCGACGGAGACGCTCATGGGGCATCCGGACGCGCCCGTGACGATCAAGCGGGCGCTGAAGGAGCCTCAGGACCCGTACGTGGCGTGCCATCACAACGGGCCGGGCGCGGCCAGGTTCCGCTGGCTGCTGATGAGCGATCAGCTGTCCGAGGCCCGCTCGACGATCACGGCGTTGCTGCGCGAGGTGCGCCGGCGCGGCATGGTCGAGAGCGAGGTGCACTTCCAGCGTTTCCTCGCGGAGACCGAACTGCGTTCCGGGCACTGCGGGCGTGCCCTGGACCTGGCCCGCGAGAGCCTGCGGCTGGCCCGCGACTCGGGGATCGGCCTGGGCGCCTCCGCGATGCTCGCCTCCCTCGCCGAGGCGTCCGGCGGCGAGGTGGGCCGCGCGCTGGAGCTGGCCCGGGAGGCCGCGGGGCGCGCCGAGGAGGACGGCGACCAGATGTACCTGTCGCGGGCCCTGGCCGCCCTGGGTCACGCCCGGTTGGTCGCCGGGGACGCCGCGGGCGCGGTGGCCTCGCTGCGCCGGGTGCGGGAGCTGGAGACCGGACTCGGCATCAACGACCCGGCCCGCGGCCGCTGGCAGGGCGACCTCGCCGAGGCGCTGGTGCGGGTGGGCGAGCCGGGTGAGGCGCAGGAGGTCGTCGACGTCACGCGTGAGGACGCGCTGCGGCTGGGCCGCGAGAGCATCCTGGCGACGCTGGACCGGGCGGAGGCGCTGGTGCGGGCCGCGCGGGGCGACCAGGAGGGCGCGCTGGCCCGTCTGACGTCCGTTCAGGACCGGTTCGCCAAGCTGGGGTACGGGCTGGAGGAGGCACGGGCGGCGTTCGCCGTGGCCCGGCTGCGCACCCGGCGGCCGGGTCCGACGTCGTACGACGAGGCGGCGCGGCTGTTCCGGCGGTGCCGGGCACTGCCGTGGCTGCGTCAGGTGGAGGCGGCGGCCGCCGAGGAGACGGCCGCGCCGGCCGTCGTGCCGGTGCCGGCGCCGGTGCCCGCGTTCGACGCGCTGGAGGGGCTGGCGTCGATGGAGCGTCAGGTGGCGGCGCTGGTGATGGAGGGCGCCACCAACCGGGAGATAGCCGCGCGGCTGTTCATCAGCGTCAAGACGGTGGAGGCGACCCTGACCCGGGTCTACCGCAAGCTGGGGATCCGCTCGCGGGTGGACATCGTCCGGCTGGCGGCGGGGCACCACGCGAAGTGACGGCCGGGCGGGTTCACCGGCTGCGCGGGTCCGGTGCGCCCGGGTTCGCGGAGCGCGGGGACCCGGTCCGGTGACCTGAGCGCGGGTTCCCGGTGCGACCGAGGGTTTTCCCTCCCCAACTCCCTTAGGGGGTTCCCTCATTGGGGCCGGGACGCACCCGGTCCTAGCGTAAGGGACGTGCCGCTCGCCGGGCACACGGGGGTCGGTCCCGAGACCTCCGTGCACTCCCCCCACACCCGCGCGCCCCCCACCGGCAACTCCCTCAACAAGGAGATCGATGTTCGGGCTCACCCGTGCCAAGAAGGCCGCGGCCCTCGCGACGGCCTCGGCCGCCGCGGTCGCGACCGCCCTGCTCAGCGCCCCCACCGCTGTCGCAGCCCCCCAGCCGATCGTCGGCGGCACCACCACCACCACGACCGCGTACCCGTTCATGATGCAGATCACGGACGCCTCGCAGAACCAGTTCTGCGGCGGCACCCTGGTGTCGGCGACCAAGGTGGTCACCGCGGCCCACTGCATGGTCGGCGAGACGACCAGCAGCGTGCGGGTGGTCGGCGGCCGCACCTACCTCAGCGGCACGAACGGCACGGTCAGCCGGGTCAGCAAGATCTGGATCAACCCGGACTACACCGACGCCACCAACGGCGACGACGTGGCCGTCCTGACCCTGTCCACGTCGATGCCGTACACCACGGCGTCGTACGTCACCTCCTCCCAGACCGGCGTGTACGCGGCCGGCACCACGGCCCGCGTCCTCGGCTGGGGCACGACCTCGGCGAACGGCAGCTCCTCCAACCAGCTGCGCACCGCGACCGTACCGATCGTGTCCAACTCCAGCTGCGCGAGCAGCTACGGCTCCGACTTCGTCGCGAGCGACATGGTGTGCGCCGGATACACCTCCGGCGGCGTAGACACCTGCCAGGGCGACAGCGGCGGTCCCCTGCTCATCGGGGGCGTCCTGGCAGGCATCACTTCATGGGGCGAGGGTTGCGCGCAGGCCGGTTACCCGGGTGTCTACACCCGGCTGACCACCTTCTCCAACCTCGTGACCGCGCAGGTGAACTCGTAAGTCACCGCGCGACCCGGAAGAACCCCTGAGCATCCCTCAGGTGAATGACCGGGGGGCGCTGCGAGCCTCCACGAGCGGCCCGCAGCGCCCCCTCTCCACGTGCCGGATCCCCCCCGGCACCCGGACGCGCGCCGGACCGCCGCCCTGTGGGCGCTGGTCCGCGTCAGCCGGCGGGTG
Organism: Streptomyces sp. NPDC017202; assembly: GCF_044331705.1. Classification (NCBI taxonomy): domain Bacteria; kingdom Bacillati; phylum Actinomycetota; class Actinomycetes; order Kitasatosporales; family Streptomycetaceae; genus Streptomyces; species Streptomyces sp. NPDC017202. Next base: position 482,192 of record NZ_JBIRNP010000003.1, read on the forward strand.
GGGGCGGTTCCCGCGGAGCCGTCGGCAGGACGAGGTGGGCGAGGTCGCCGGGCGGCGGTGTGGTCATCGACCACAGCGGGGCGGCGGCGCCGTCGGCGACGGCGGCCGGGGCGTCGGTGAGGTTCATCCGCTCGCGCAGCCGGCCGTAGAAGTCCGTCGGTCCGAGCCGGACCGCCCGCAGCCGGCGCGACGCCGCGTAGACGCCGATCCAGTCGCCCGGGTCGAGGACGCCGCGCACCTGGCCGTCGATGCTGACGGCGGCCCGGCCCGACCGTTCGAGGACGCGCAGGCCGACGGGCTCGTCCGGGGCCGTCACCACCGACCGGTCGAACGCCATGTGCGGGGCGACGGGGGTGAAGACCAGGACCTCGGCGCGCGGCGAGACGACGGGGCCGCCGGCGGCGAAGCTGTAGGCGGTCGAGCCGGTCGGGGTCGCCACCAGCAGGGCGTCGGCGGAGTAGGAGGCCAGGAGCCGTCCGGCGACGTAGACGCCGACGGAGACCTGGCGGTCCCTCGACAGCTTCTCCAGCACGATGTCGTTCAGCGCGAAGACGCGCAGCGGGATGCCCCACTCGTCGTCGGTCTCGCAGTCCTCGCGCACCCGCGGCGGCGGCAGGAGCGGCCCGCGCCCGTACTTCAGCAGCGCCTCCATCTCCTCGGGCACCTCCAGCCGGCGCGAGGCGCGCAGGGTCAGCAGCAACCGGCTCTCCACGGTGAGCCGGTCCTCCCGTACGGCGTCCAGTGCGGTGCGCACCTCGACGGCGGGCACCTCGGTGAGGAAGCCGACGCGGCCCAGGTCGACGCCGAGGACCAGGGCGTCGTTCTCGGCGGCGAGCCGGGCGCCGCGCAGGAACGTGCCGTCGCCGCCGAGGGTGACGACGAGGTCGGGATTGCCGGCGGCCTCCAGTTCCTCCCGCGCGCTGTGCCGCCCGCCGTCCCGCCACACGTCGATGTCCGCGCACGCCACGGCGTGCTCCGCGCACCAGGCGCGCACGACGCGGGCGGCCTCCGCGGCCTCCGGGCGCCCTCCGTGCACGACGAGCCCGAGCCGACCCACCGTCATACCGGCCTCCCCATCGCCTCGCCGGACCGCCGCACCGCCAGCAAAACACCGCCGGAGCCGCACCGCCACACAGGCCGCACGTCCCACACCGCCCGCCGCCCGCCGTACCGCGTCGTGGCCGTGACCGGGGTCCTGAGTCCGGGGTCCGGGGTCCGGGGTCCGGGGTCAGTGTCCGCGGGCCGCGCCGACGGCGCTCAGGGTGCGCAGTGCCGCCCGCTTCAGGGCGGGGTGGTCGCGCACCAGGCGGTGTGCGGCGCGCACGGGTTCGCGGCGGAGCCAGTGCAGGGCGGCTCCCGGGCCGGTCGTGCGCAGTGCTCCTTCGTGGACCAGGAGGTCGCCCGTCTTGAAGGAGTTCTTGTACGCCGCCTCGCCCCGGCCGAAGTCGAAGAGGTGGATGCCGGAGGCGGCGGCGGCCTCGATCATGCGGAGGTAGAGGACGCGGCCGGGCGAGTAGGTGGCGAGGGTGCGGTCGTAGGAGGGGAACCAGCAGGAGAAGACGGTGCGCGAGCGCAGGCCGAAATGGGCCGCGACGGGCCGGTCGGCGGCGTAGAGCACCGAGAGGATGCCGGAGCAGTGGGGTGAGGCGGTGCCGGCGAGGAGGCCGACGAGCCGGGTGATCCACGGCTGGGCGAACGGGTCGCGGCGGCCGGTGCGCCGGTAGTGGGCGGACTTCCAGGAGATGAGGGCGCGCAGGGCCGCCGGGTCGCGTTCGTCGTGGACGAAGCGCAGCGGGCCCAGGTTGCGGACCATGCGGCGCTCCTGCGCCCTGGCCGTCTTGAGGAATCCGCGCGCGTGCTCGCGCAGATGCCGCTCGTAGTGCTCGAAGCCGGGGACGAGGTCGACGACGGGCGAGGCGAACTGCCCGGTGGCGTAGGGCAGGAACAGGTCCTGGCCGCTTTCGAGGTGGTTGAACTCCCAGGCGTTGAGCGAGCAGGCCCGCATCAGGTGCTGCGCCTCCAGGTGGACGTCCGGCTCGAGCACGGCGCCCTGGCAGTCGGAGACGCCCAGCCCGACCGCGCGGCCGTAGCCCCAGGGGCCGCGCTGGTGGGGGAAGTAGCCGACGGGCCGTCCCCCGCGGCGCAGGACGGCCACCCGGGTGTCGGGCCGGACCCGGCCGACGGCCTGGGTGAACTCGGCGCTCATGAAGGGGTTCGCGACGGTGGCGGTCGTGACGCGCAGGTCGTTCCACGACGCGAGGTCCGCGGGGGCCAGGTCCCCGGGGTGGACGAGGTCGATGCGCGGTGTGGTCATGCGGACTCCTGGTGTCGCGGGGAGCGGGCGGCACGGCCGACGAACACCCTGGCCGGCCCGTTCCTTTCGGCCCGTCCATGATCCGCGAGAAGGGTGACCGCCGTTTCCCGAACGGGAGGATTGCCCGATGTGAACGTTCAGCCGAAGAATCGCGGATACGGGTGAACCGCCTCGGGGCGGCGCACGGAGGCGGCCGCCCGCCGCGCCCGCCGGGCGACGGGAGCGCGGTGGACGGCCGCCGGTGACGAGGACGACGGAGTTCTTGATCGCGGTCGTGGGGTTCCTCCCGGGCCCCGCAACGAGAAAGCCGATCGGTCTCCCGCGTCAAAGACGCCTCGCCTCCGCGAACCTCCGCCGACCCCATTGACGAGTGCATGCCCAACCCCTATCTTCTGGCCGAAGTTACGAACTGTGTTCGAAATAACGGACAAGGGACGGTCCTGTATGCCTCGGATGTTCCGTCGGCGCACCCCCGCACTGCCGCGCACCCGCGCGCTGCTCACAGCCGGAGCGGTGGCCCTGGCGGCCGCCTGCTTCGCCGGTCCCGCCGGCACCGCCCGGGCCGCCGTGCCCGCCTCCCCCGGCGTGACCTACACGAACCCGCTCGCGGAGAAGCGCGCGGACCCGCACATCTTCAAGCACACGGACGGCTACTACTACTTCACCGCCACGGTCCCCGAGTACGACCGCATCGTGCTGCGCCGGGCGGCGACCGTCCAGGGCCTGGCCACGGCCCCCGAGACCACCATCTGGACGAAGCACGCGAGCGGGGTCATGGGCGCCCACATCTGGGCGCCGGAGATCCACTTCATCGACGGCAGGTGGTACGTCTACTTCGCGGCCGGCGCCACGGACGACGTGTGGGCGATCCGCATGTACGTCCTGGAGGGCACCGGCGGCAACCCGCTCACCGCGGCCTGGGCCGAGAAGGGCCGGATCAGGACCACGTGGGAGAGCTTCTCGCTGGACGCCACCACGTTCGTCGTGAACGGCGTGCGCTACCTCGCCTGGGCACAGCGCAACCCGGCCGAGGAGAACAACACCAGCCTCTTCGTCGCGAAGATGGCGAACCCCTGGACGATCACCGGGACTCCGGCGGAGATCTCGCGGCCCACCCTGGCCTGGGAGACCGTCGGCTACAAGGTCAACGAGGGGCCGGCCGTCATCCAGCACGGCGGCAGGGTCTTCATGAGCTACTCGGCGAGCGCGACCGACGCCAACTACTGCCTCGGCCTGCTGACCGCCTCCGCGACCGCCGACCTCACCGATCCGTCCTCCTGGACGAAGAGTTCGCAACCGGTGTTCAAGAGCAACGCGGCGACCTCGCAGTACGGGCCCGGCCACAACTCCTTCACCGTCTCCGAGGACGGCAGGTCCGACATCCTCGTGTACCACGACCGCAGCTACAAGGACATCACCGGCGACCCGCTGAACGACCCCAACCGCCGCACCCGCGTGCAGAAGCTGTACTGGAAGGCCGACGGCACCCCCGACTTCGGCATCCCGGTCGCGGACGGGGTCACCCCGCAGCGCTTCTCCTCGGACAACCTCCCGGACCGCTTCGTCCGGCACTGGGAGTACCGCGCCCGCGTCGAGGCGGACGTGAGCCCGCTGGCGGACTCACAGTTCCGGGTCGTGCCCGGACTCGCGGGCAGCGGCACGGTCTCGCTGGAGTCGGCCAACTTCCCCGGTCACTACCTGCGCCACAAGAACTTCGAGGTGTGGGTGGAGAAGAACGACGGCACCGCGCGGTTCGCGGCCGACGCCACGTTCCACCGGCGTGCGGGCCTGTCCGACGCGGCGGGGGTGTCGTACGAGTCGTACAACTACGCGGGCCGCTACCTGCGGCACTACGACCACCTGCTGTACGTGCAGGCACCGAGCACGGCGACGGACCGCGCGGACGCGACGTTCCACGCCCAGTGAGGCATCCCCTCCACCGCCTCCCCTGGCACCGGCGTCTGCCGCGAGAGCTTCGTGACAGGCGCCGCGGGGCAGGCCGCCGAGGCGGGTGGACCAGGGAATAATCCCAGGTCATCCGCTATACGCCCTGTGTATAGTCCCGGCATGCCTTCTCCGACCAAGAAGATGAAGAAAACGGGGATCCCGTTCCGCGCGGCCGGGGCCGGTGTCGTCGCCGCCTGCCTGGCCCTGGCCCTGACGGGCTGCGCCGGGCTCGACACCACCGCACCCGGCGCCGTGCGCGCCGAACCCGCGTCCACCGCGCAGGCGGCCCGCTTCGGCACCGTCGACTGCCGTGCGGCGAAGTGCGTCGCGCTCACCTTCGACGCGGGCCCGAGCGAGAACTCCGCCCGCCTGCTGGACATCCTGAAGGAGAAACAGGTCCCGGCGACCTTCTTCCTCCTCGGCAAGCGGCACATCGAGAAGTACCCGCAGCTCGTCACGCGCATGGCCGCCGAGGGTCACGAGGTGGCCAGTCACACCTGGGACCACAAGATACTGACGGAGCTGACGCCTCGGGAGATACGCGAGGAACTGGAGCGCCCCAACCGGGAGATAGAGCGCCTCACCGGCCGCCGCCCCACCCTGATGCGCCCGCCCCAGGGCCGTACCGACGACACCGTGCACGAGGTCTGCCGGGAGCTGGGCCTGGCGGAGGTGCTGTGGAGCGTGACCGCCAAGGACTACACGACGGAGGACTCCGCGCTGATCCGGCGCCGGGTCCTCGACCGGACCGAGCGGGACGGCATCATCCTGCTGCACGACATCTACGCCGGGACGGTGCCCGCGGTGCCCGGGATCGTCGACGCGCTGAAGGAACGCGGTTACGTCTTCGTCACCGTGCCCCAACTCCTCGCGCCGGGGCGGGCGGAGGCCGGAAAGGTCTACCGCTGACCGGGCCGGTCGGGATGCGGCCGCGCGTCCCGCGCCCCCGCGCACCCGCCCGGACTGGGCCAACCGTGTGAGCCGCCGGCGAACGCGCCGCCGCGTCCGGGGGACTCCTTACGATCACTGTGTGGCGACCTTCCAGTTCGAACGCACGGCACCGCTCCCCCTCGACGAGGCCTGGCGGCGGCTCACCGAGTGGACCCGGCACGGTGATGTGGTCCCGCTGACCCGCGTCACCGTGCTCACCCCCGGGCCGACCCGGGAGGGCACCGTGTTCGTGGCCCGGTCCGGGATCGGACCGCTGGCCTTCGACGACCGCATGGAGGTCACCGTCTGGTGCCCGCCGGACGACGGCGGACCGGGCCTGTGCCGGCTGGAGAAGCGCGGTCGCACGGTCCGGGGCTGGGCGGAGATCGAGGTCCGCCCCGGCCCCGGCGGCCGGACCCGGGTCGTCTGGCGCGAGGAGATCCGCTCGCCCCTCGCGCCGCCCTTCCTCGACCCGCTCGTGAGCCCCGTCGCCCGCGCGGTCTTCGGCCGGGCGGCCAACCGTCTGCTGCGCCGGGGCTGACGCATCGTCACCACGACCCCGGTGCCACCCCCGCCCCGCGCCCCGTCCGGGAGCGCGCGGGGCGCGAACGGCCGTTCCGTGCCGCAGCACACGCCCCGAGAACCCCTTGGGCAGCCCCCTGAACCCGTGAAAAGGTGCCCCCATGACGGATGTCGACGTGCGGGTGGACGAGGTCGAGGCGCTGGCGGCGGACGGGCTGCGCTGGCTGCTCGGGGCCGCTCGGGAGACCGGGGACGGGGGCCTCGGATGGCCCGCCGTCCCCTCCGGCACGACGGTCGAGGCGGACCTGTACAACGGGACGGCCGGCATCGTGCCGACGCTGCTGGAGGCACGGCGGCACTTCGGGGACGACGGCTACGGCGACGCCGCCCTGCGCGCGGCACGCTTCCTCGCGGTCGCCGCCGAGGCGGACGAGGACGACTCGCTGTACTTCGGCCGTACCGGGATCGCCCTCGTCCTGCACGCCGTCCACCGCGAACTCGGCGACAGCGCGGCCGGGGCCGCCGCCGGGCGGGCCCTGGCACGGGTGCGGTCACGGTTCGACGGGACGCGCTGGGGCGAGTTGTTCGAGCTGATGGGCGGCAACGCGGGCATCGGCCTCGGCGCGCTCGCGACGGGCGACGCCGAACTGGCCGTACGGGCGATGGAACCGTACCTGCGGACGGCCGAGGAGACGCCGGCGGGCGTGCGGTGGGCCCACCGGCCCGGCATCGAGGCGCGGCTGCACCACATCTCGCACGGCACGCTCGGGATCGTGTACGCACTGGCCGCCGTCGGCCGGGCGACCGGCCGCACGGACCTGGTGGAGCTGGCGCGGGCCGGGGCCGCGGACGTCGTGGCCCGCGACGAGACGGGCGGTACCGGTTTCCTGGCCCCGCACTCCGACCCGCAGTACCGGCCCGATCTCGTCGAGCGGTACAGCTACGGCTGGTGCCACGGCCCGGCCGGGGACGCCCAGGTCTTCCGGCTGCTGCGGGACGCCCTGGCCGAGCCCGCCTGGCAGGAGCTCGCCGACCGCTGCTGGCACACCGTCACGCACTCCGGGCTGCCGAGCCGGCTGCGCCCCGGCTTCTGGGACAACAACGGCCGCTGCTGCGGCACGGCGGGAGTGCTGGCGCTGGCCTGCGACCGGATCGCGGAGCAGGACGAGCCGCCCGGGTTCGCGCGGGTCCTGGTCGCCGACCTCGTGACCCGGGCGACCCGCGACGCCGACGGCGCCCGCTGGTCCAACATCGAGCACCGGGCCGACCCGAGCGTCCTGGAACCGCGCACCGGCTGGAACGCGGGCGGCGCGGGCATCGTGCGCGAGCTGCTGCGCTTCGTCCGCCTGAGCGGGTCGGGCGACCCGCACTACGCGTTCGCCTGGCCGGACCAGCCGGTGGTCCGCCGGACGGCCGCCCCGGCGTCGGCGGCGCTCCCGGCCCAGACGGCACTTCGGGCTCAGGCCACCGAGCCGATCCTCCCGGCCGGCGGCGACGGGGCGTCGTGATGGATCGGGGTGTGCGCCCCGGTCAGCGGGACCCCGCTGCCCCCGCGCCGGCCGGCGACGATCTCCGCGGCGATCGACAACGCGGTCTCCTCGGGCGTACGGGCGCCCAGGTCGAGCCCGATGGGTGACCGCAGCCGGGCCAGCTCCAGCTCGGTGACGCCGACCTCGCGCAGCCGTTCGTCGCGGTCGAGGTGGGTGCGGCGGGAGCCCATGGCGCCGACGTAGGCGACCGGCAGGCGCAGGGCGAGCCGGAGCAGCGGCACGTCGAACTTGGCGTCGTGGGTGAGGACGCACAGGACCGTCCGCGCGTCCACCTCCGTGCGCTCCAGGTACCGGTGCGGCCAGTCGACGACGACCTCGTCGGCCTCGGGGAAGCGGGCACGGGTGGCGAACACCGGGCGGGCGTCGCACACCGTGACGCGGTAGCCGAGGAACCCGCCGATCCGCACCAGCGCCGAGGCGAAGTCGATCGCGCCGAACACGATCATCCGCGGCGGCGGCACCGAGGCCTCGACGAGCACGGTGAGCGGGGCGCCGCAGCGGGAGCCCTGTTCGCCGACCTCCAGCGTGCCGGTGCGGCCCGCGTCGAGCAGGGCGCCGGCCTCGGCGGCCACCGTGCGGTCCAGTTCGGGGTGGGCGCCGAAGCCGCCGTCGTGGGAGCCGTCGGGGCGCACGAGCAGGGCGCGGCCGAGGAGTCCGGCCGGTCCGCCCACGACGCGGGCCAGCGCCGCCGGTGTGCCGGACGCGGCGGCCCGCAGACCGGCCGCGACGACCGGGCGGACCGGGTCGCCGGCCCGCACCGGGGTGACGAGGACGTCGACGACGCCGCCGCAGGTCAGGCCGACGGCGAAGGCGTCGTCGTCGCTGTAGCCGAAGCGTTCGAGGACGGACTCCCCGTCGGCGAGGGCCTGTTGGCACAGCGCGTACACCGCGCCCTCCACACAGCCGCCGGAGACCGAGCCGATCGCCGTGCCGTCGGCGTCCACCGCGATGGCGGCGCCCGGCCGGCGGGGTGCGCTGCCGCCGACGGCCACCACGGTGGCGACGGCGAAGTCACGGCCCTGCTCGACCCACCGGTTCAGCTCCTCGGCGATGTCCAGCATGTCTCGGTCTCCTTGACTGCGGTCGGATGGAGGGCGGCGGGCTGCGGCCGGCGGACGCCCGGCCGGCTCTCGACGGGGTGGCGGGCGAGGTACCCCGGGAAGACCACCGTCAAGCGCCCATGAGGGCGCCGGTCTCCCCGGAGTGACGTGCCGGTTCAGCCCGTGACGGGGGCTGTTCCGGTGAGGTGCTCGGGGCGGACCGGGGTCCGGTTCAGCTCCAGCCCGGTGGCGTCGCGGATCGCCGCGAGCACCGCCGGGGTCGAGGACAGGGTCGGGGCCTCACCGACGCCGCGCAGGCCGTAGGGGGCGTGGTCGTCGGCGAGTTCGAGGACGTCGACCGGGATGGTCGGGGTGTCGAGGATGGTCGGGATCAGGTAGTCGGTGAAGGAGGGGTTGCGCACCTTCGCGGTCCTCGGGTCGACGACGATCTCCTCCATCACCGCGATCCCCAGGCCCTGGACGGTGCCGCCCTGGATCTGGCCGAGGACGGACAGCGGGTTGAGGGCCTTGCCGACGTCCTGGGCGCAGGCCAGTTCGACGACCTTCACCATGCCCAGCTCGGTGTCGACCTCGACGACCGCGCGGTGGGCGGCGAAGGAGTACTGCACATGGCCGAAACCCTGGCCGGTGCGCAGGTCGAAGGGCTCGGTGGGCCGGTGCCGCCACTCCTCCTCGACCTCCACCGCCTCCTCGCCGAGGACGTCCACCAGGTCGGCGAGCACCTCGCCGCCGTCGGTGACGACCTTGCCGCCCTCCAGCAGGAGTTCGGCGGTGGCCCAGGCGGGGTGGTGGGAGCCGAACTTGCGGCGTCCGATCTCCAGCACCTTCTCCCGGACCCGCTCGCAGGAGTTCTTCACGGCGCCGCCGGTGACGTACGTCTGCCGGGAGGCGGAGGTCGAACCGGCGCTGCCCACTTCGGTGTTGGCGGGATGGATGGTCACCTGGGCGACGCCCAGCTCGGTGCGGGCGATCTGCGCGTGGACGGTGACGCCGCCCTGGCCGACCTCCGCCATCGCGGTGTGCACGGTGGCCACCGGCTCCCCGCCGACCACCTCCATCCGCACCCGGGCGGTGGAGTAGTCGTCGAAGCCCTCGGAGAAACCGACGTTCTTGATGCCGACCGCGTAGCCGATGCCGCGGACGACGCCCTCGCCGTGCGTGGTGTTGGACAGACCGCCGGGCAACTGTCGTACGTCCGCGCCCTCGCTGGACTCCCACTCGCGCTCCGGCGGCAGCGGCATCGCCTTGACGCGGCGCAGGAGTTCGGCGACCGGGGCCGGGGAGTCGACGATCTGGCCGGTGGGCATGACCGCGCCCTGTTCCATGGCGTTGAGCTGCCGGAACTCCACCGGATCCAGGCCCAGTTCCTTCGCCACCTTGTCCATCTGGGCCTCGTAGGCGAAGCAGGCCTGGACCGCGCCGAAGCCGCGCATCGCGCCGCACGGCGGGTTGTTGGTGTAGAGGGCGACGGCCTCGATGTCCACGTCGTCGACGACGTAGGGGCCGATGCCGAGCGAGGCGGCGTTGCCGACGACGGCCGGGGAGGCGGAGGCGTACGCGCCGCCGTCGAGGACGATGCGGCACTTCACGTGGGTGAGCCTGCCGTCCCTGGTCGCACCGTGCTCGTAGGACAGCCGGGCCGGGTGGCGGTGGACGTGGCCGAAGAAGGACTCGAAGCGGTTGTAGACGATCTTGACGGGTCTGCCGGTGCGCAGGGCCAGCAGGCAGGCGTGGATCTGCATGGACAGGTCCTCGCGGCCGCCGAACGCGCCGCCGACGCCGGCCAGGGTCATCCGGACCTTGTCCTCGGGCAGGCCGAGGACGGGCGCGATCTGGCGCAGGTCGGAGTGGAGCCACTGGGTGGCGATGTAGAGGTGGACGCCGCCGTCCTCCTCGGGGACGGCGAGGCCGGACTCGGGGCCGAGGAAGGCCTGGTCCTGCATGCCGAAGGTGTACTCGCCCCGGACGATCACGTCGGCCCGCGCGGCCGCCGCGGCCGCGTCGCCGCGGACGATGGGCTGGCGGTGGAGGATGTTGGGGTGCGGGACGTGGCCGATGTGGTGGTCGTCGCGGTCCTCGTGGACGAGGACGGCGTCGGGGGCGGTGGCGGAGGCCTCGTCGGTGACGACGGGCAGTTCGCGGTACTCGACCCGGATCCTCGCGGCGGCGCGGCGGGCGGTCTCCGGGTGGTCGGCGGCGACGATCGCGACCGGCTCGCCGTGGTGGCGGACCTTGCCGTGGGCGAGGACGGGGGTGTCCTGGATCTCCAGGCCGTAGTTCCGGATCTCCGTCGGCAGGTCGTCGTACGTCATGACGGCGTGGACGCCCGGCAGGGCGAGGGCCTCGGCGGTGTCGATGGAGACGATCTCGGCGTGCGCGACGGTGGAGCGCAGGATCTGGCCCCAGAGCATGTCCTCGTGCCACATGTCGGACGAGTAGGCGAACTCACCGGTGACCTTGAGGGTGCCGTCGGGGCGGAGTGTGGACTCGCCGATGCCGCCCCCGGCCGGCGCACCCTGGGTGATCCTGGTGGGCGTGCCGTCGGGGGAGGACGCCGCGCGGGGGGAGGCGGTGCGGTGGGAGGCGGTGCGGTGGGAGGCGGTGGACATCGTCAGACCCCCTCCGACTGCCGGGCGGCCGCCAGGCGGACCGCGTCCATGATCTTCTCGTAGCCGGTGCAGCGGCACAGGTTGCCCGAGAGCGCCTCGCGGATGTCCGCGTCGGTCGGGTTCGGGGTGCGCTCCAGCATCTCGTCGGCGGCGACCAGCAGCCCCGGGGTGCAGAAGCCGCACTGGACGGCGCCGGCGTCGATGAACGCCTTCTGGATCGGGGCGAGTTCGCCGCCCTCGCCGGTGTGCGAGTCCGCGCTCCCGGTCTGCCGGGTTCCGGCCTCGTCGAGCGAGGTGCCGCCGTGGGCGCCGGTCGCGCGGGAGCGCTCCCTGGCGTACTCCGCGAGGCCTTCCACGGTGACGACCTCGCGGCCCTCGACCTGACCGGCGGCGACCAGGCAGGAACAGACCGGGACGCCGTCGAGGCGGACGGTGCAGGAGCCGCACTCGCCCTGCTCGCAGGCGTTCTTGGAGCCGGGCAGGCCGAGCCGCTCGCGCAGGACGTACAGCAGGGACTCGCCCTCCCACACGTCGTCGGCCTCCTGCGGACGTCCGTTGACGGTGAAGTTGACGCGCATCAGGCAGCGCCTCCCTTTCGACGGGTGGTGCGGTCGGCGCCGCGGTACGACTCCCAGGTCCAGGTCAGGGTCCGGCGGGCCATGACGCCGACCGCGTGGCGGCGGTAGCTCGCGGTGCCGCGGACGTCGTCGATCGGGTTGCAGGCGGCGGCGCACAGGTCCGCGAACCGCTTGGCGACCGACGGGGTGATGATCTTTCCGCTGTCCCAGAAGCCGTCCTCGTCGAGCGCGGCTTCGAGGAACTCCTCCGCGGTCCTCGCCCGGACGGGGGTGGGCGCGGCCGAGCCGATCCCGGTGCGGACCGTGCGGGTCTCGGGGTGCAGGGCCAGTCCGAAGGCGCACACGGCGATGACCATGGCGTTGCGGGTGCCGACCTTGGAGTACTGCTGGGGGCCGTCGGCCTTCCGGACGTGCACGGCGCGGATCAGTTCGTCGGCGGCGAGCGCGTTGCGCTTCACCCCGGTGTAGAAGTCGTCGATGGGGATGCGGCGGGAGCCGCGCACCGACTCGACCTCGACCTCGGCGCCGGCCGCGAGGAGGGCGGGGTGGGCGTCGCCGGCCGGGGAGGCGGTGCCGAGGTTGCCGCCGACGCCGCCGCGGTTGCGGATCTGCGGGGAGGCCACGGTGTGCGAGGCGAGGGCGAGGCCGGGCAGCTCGGACCGCAGGTTCTCCATGATCCTCGTGTAGGGGACGGAGGCACCCAGCCGCACCGAGTCCTCGCCGGCCTCCCACTCGTACAGGTCCCCGATCCGGCCCAGGTCGAGGAGGTACTCGGGCCGCCGGTGGTCGAAGTTGATCTCGACCATCACGTCGGTGCCACCCGCGATCGGCACGGCGGTGGGGTGCTCGGCCTTCGCGGCGAGCGCCTCCTGCCAGCTGGCGGGGCGAAGGAAGTCCATGACCGGCTCTCTTCTTGGTCTCGTGGGTCTTGATCTCGCGGGTCTTGATCTCGCGGGTCTTGATCTCGTCGGGCTTGATCTCGTCGGGCTCGGTCTCGTGATTCGTCGGTTCGGGCCGGATCGGGTGCGGCGGTCCCGGCTTTTTCTTGTGATGTTCACGCGGATCGGGGCCAGTACACAGCTCCGTACTCCGCCCGGGTCAGTCACGGAAACCATGAAGGAGTTGGCTGGTCGGGGCGGGCATCTTGTAGATTCGTATGAACGGAGGCCATCGGTAACCTCCCGGTTCTCCCGTGGAAACGTGAGAAACGACCCGGCAGTCCGAGAATGCCGCTCGTGCGGGTGCTCATGGGGGCCGGGAGCCCGTCGCCGGGACCCGCTCGACCCCGCGACCCCTCACCCTTCATCGTAGATTTCCGGACAAAGAACGGCGGCGACGAGAATGCGGCTGCGCGCACTGCTGGACACCGACGCGCTGGGCCTGCGGCTGCTCGGCGGCCAGGACGAACTGGACCGCGCGGTACGCGGCGTCATGACCACCGACCTGCGGGACCCCAGCCGCTACCTCTCCGGCGGCGAGCTGGTGCTCACCGGGCTGGCCTGGCGCCGGGACGCCGCCGACTCCGAGCCGTTCGTACGGCTCCTGGTGCGGGCCGGGGTGGCGGCGCTCGCCGCCGGCGAGGCCGAACTGGGCGACGTGCCCGACGACCTGGTCCTGGCCTGCGCCCGGCACCGGCTGCCGCTGTTCGCGGTGCACGAGTCGGTGGCGTTCGCGACGATCACCGAGCACGTCGTGCGCCAGGTGTCCGGGGAGCGTGCCGGGGACCTCGCGGCGGTCGTGGACCGGCACCGCCGGATGATGACCTCGGGACCGGCGGGCGGCGGTCCCGACGTGGTCCTGGACCTGCTCGGCTCCGACCTGGACCTGCGCGCCTGGGTGCTGTCGCCCACGGGCCGGCTCGTCGCGGGCCCGAAGACGGCGGGGCCGGGGCTGCCGGCCGAGGTGTGCGCGAAGCTGGCGGCGGAACACCTGGCGGCCGCCCGCACCGGTCGGCGGGGCCCGCACCGGGTGGTCCTCGACGGTGCGACGTACTCGCTGTTCCCGGTCCGCAGCGGCGGGCGGGACCGGCGGGCCGCGGGTGACGTGCGCGAGACGGTGCTGTCGGACTGGCTGCTGGCCGTCGAGGCGGACGCCGGGGACTGGGCGGAGGAGCGGCTCGACCTGCTCCAGGGCGTCACCCAGCTCATCTCGGTCGAGCGGGACCGGCGGGACGCGGCGCGCACGGTGCGCAGACGGCTCGCCCAGGAGGTCCTCGAACTGGTCCAGACGGGCGCGGCGCCCGCCGAGATCGCGGCCCGGCTGCGGGTGGCGGCGCCGGTACTGCTGCCCGGGCTGGGGGCCGCGCCGCACTGGCAGGTCGTCGTGGCGCGCGTCGAGTGGGACGGCGCGGAAGGGGGTGCGACCGAGGGCGGTCCGATCGCCCAGTCCCTCCTGGAGGAGATCCTGGTCGACCCGCACGCCACCGGCCCCGAGCCCTCCGACCGCATCGCCGTCGCCCACACCGGTGACGAGGCCGTCGCCCTCGTCCCCCTCCCGGCGGTCGCCGGCGAGCACGACGGACCGGGTTCCGGGGTCCTCGCCGACACCCTGCTGGCCTCCGTGCGGGAGCCGCTGGCCGCGGGCCTCGACGGCGACGGCCGGGTCACGCTCGGCGTCAGCGCGGCGGTGCACTCGGCGGAGGGGCTGCGGGGTGCCCTGGAGGAGGCCCGGCACGCCCGCCGGGTGGCGGCGGCCCGCCCGGGCCGGGTGTGCGCGGCGGGCCACCAGGAGCTGGCCTCGCACGTCCTGCTGCTGCCCTTCGTCCCCGACGACGTCCGGCGGGCCTTCACCGCCCGTCTCCTGGACCCCCTGCGCGACTACGACCGGCGGCACCGCGCCGAGCTGATCCCGACGCTGGAGGCGTTCCTGGACTGCGACGGCTCCTGGACCCGCTGCGCGTCCCGGCTCCACCTGCACGTCAACACACTGCGCTACCGCGTCGGCCGGATCGAGCAGTTGACGGGCCGGGACCTCTCGCGCCTCGAGGACAAGCTGGACTTCTTCCTGGCCCTGCGGATGAGCTGAAACCCGGGGGACGCCCGGGGCCCACGACTTTGTGAAAAGCTTCACCCGCCCCCTTGGCCCGGCCCGTCATTCGTGTTGAGATGCGGCCACCACTCGAAGCTCGACGGTGTGCTGGGCCTGCCCTTCGGATCAGGTCGTCGTGGGGGGCGGTGCCTTGCCGTGCCGATGAGCGGGACGCGGTGCGTGCGACTGCGGGGCGCGGGAGGAAGCCGACGCGAAGCGTCGAGGACCGACGGCGACGCCGCGGACGCGCGGGCCGGGCCCCGTGACCCCGAGCTGATCCGAAGGACAGGACCCTGGGGAGGGCAACGTGGCGCATTCCGCCATGTCGGGCAATGGAACGACCGCTGGTGACGATCCCCTCCAGACCGCGGTGTGGCGGTTGCGCTCGCGGGCCTGCTGGGCCGACGCCGCGGCGTTACTGCCGCCGGACAGCGCGGCGGGGGCCGTCCAGCGGGCGGCCCTCCTCGTGGAGCGGTGCCTCTACACCGAGCGGGGCTGGCAGGAGGCGGAGGACGCGCTGCGGACGGCCGAGGCCCTCGCCCACACCGACGAGGAACGGGGCGCGGCCGCTTGCGAACGGGGGCACTTGGCGTACGCGGCGACGGTGCACGGGGTGCGCGACCGGGCCGACGAGGCGCGGGCCGCGCTCGGCCGGGCGGCCGCGCTGATCCCTCCGGACGCGGCGGGACGGCCCCTGCTGGACTTCCGGCGCGGACTGCTCGCGGAGAACCTGACCCGCTCCCCGCAGGCCGCGCGCGCCGCCTACCGGCGCGCGCACACGGCCGCCGAGGCCCGCTCCGACGTCCTGCTGCTGTCCTTCACCTGGCGGCACCTGGCGGGCCTCGCCCTGCGCGACGGCGACATCGCCGAGGCCCGCCACGGCTTCGCCGAGTCCCTGCGCATCCGGGAGGAGTTGGGCTACCTGGTGGGTACGGCCCCGGCGCTGGTCTCGCTGGCGGACGCGGAGACCGAGCCGGAGGCGTCCCGACTGCGCGAGGAGGCGGGACGCCTCTTCCGGCTCCTGGGCGGCGTCCCGACGTGGCTGGCCCGCCATCTGACACCACCGGCGGCCACGGCGTAGGCGGCCACGCGGTAGGCGGCCACGCGGTAGGCGGCCACGCGGTAGGCGGCCACGCGGTAGGCGCCCACGGACCGGCGGCGAGGGCGCGGGCGCTGCCGGCCGGGGCGCCCCGGATCGCGGGCGGAAAGGCCGTACCACCTTGCCGAGCAGGGGAGTCGGCAACGCCGCGACCTCCGCGCAGGGGGTCGCGGCGGCCCCGTCCGCGGCACCGGAGGGGCGTACCGGCCGGAGAGGCGTACCGGCCGGGCGGGCGCGGCGGCCGGGCGCGTCGGCCGGGCTCGACCGGCTCCTCGTGTCCGATGTCCTTCACCACGGTCGGGGCGGGCCGGGGCCCCCGGCTCACGGTGTGTCCACGCGGTGCCGTCGCTCACGGCCGGGATCCCGGCGGGAGGCCGTGACGGCGGCCGGCGGCCGGCGGGGAGACGGCAGGATGCCGACAGCCCTCAGCGTGATCCCGCGAAGTGCTCCCGCACCAGTGCCTGCACCACGTCCACGTCCCCCGCCCCCAGCGCCTCCAGCAGCGCCAGGTGCTCCGCCGCGTCCGCCACCAGGTCGGCCCGGCCGCGCGAGACGGGCCCGCCCACCAGCGGCCACTGCGAGCGGCGGTGCAGGTCGTCCGCGACGGAGACCAGTTGCCCGTTGCCGCTCAGACCGAGGACCGCGCGGTGGAAGGCGCGGTCGGACTCGGCGTACGTGGCGCGGCAGCCGGAGGCGGCGGCCCGGACGGTCGCCTCGGCGAGGGGGCGCAGCTCGGCCCAGTGTTCGGCGGGGACCGTGCGGGCGAGCCGCAGCATCACGGGGACCTCGATCAGGGCCCGCACCTCGGCCAGTTCGGCCAGCTCCCGCGTGCCGCGCACGATCACCCGGAACCCCCGGTTGGGCACGACCTCGACGGCGCCCTCCAGGGCGAGCTGCTGCATGGCCTCCCGCACCGGTGTCGCGGAGACGCCGAAGCGCTCGCCGAGGGCGGGTGCCGAGTACACCTCGCCGGGCGTCAGCTCCCCGGCGACGAGCGCGGTGCGCAGGGCGTCGAGGATCTGACCGCGGACGGAGGACCGCTGGACGAGGGGGCGGGGACGTTCGAGGGGGGTCTCGCCGTGCGTGTGCTCGCCGCGCACGGCGGCGGCATCGCCGCCGGGGCCGGGCGTCGGGCCGTCGGCGAAAGCGGGCGTCGGGCCGTCGGCGAAAGCGGGCGTCGGGCCGTCGGCGAAAGCGGGCGTCGGGCCGTCGGCGAAAGCGGGCGTCGGGCCGTCGGCGAAGGCGGGCGTCGGGCCGTCGGCGAAGGGGGCCGTCGCGCCCCGGTCCCGGTCCGTGGCGCGCGGCTGCGCGGGAACCCGCGGTCCCGTGCCGGGGGCTCCCGTGCCGGCAAAGCCCTGCGCGCTCCGCTCCACGGGTGCTCCTCCGGATCTGTCGGTACTTGGGGTCATTACGGCCGGTTGTTACTCGTCCGTCAAGCACCTTAGGCGTTACCGGCCACCGGTTCACATCCCGACCGGATTGGGTAAGGTAAGGCTTACCTCGCCCTCATCGCTGGATCGGTGGTACCGGTATGCCCTCACACCCGTCGGCCGTGACGGACGCGTACGCACGTCTCACCGCGGCCTGCCCGGGCCTGACCGTCAGGGAACTGGGGCCGGGCGAGCCCGCCCCGCGCGGCGGCGGCTGGGTGTCGGCGGCCGCGCTGGCGGAGGGCGGCGCGGAGCTGGACGCCTTCCTGGCCTGGGACGAGAACCAGGTGGTGCGGGACTACGGGCAGCGGGCCCGCCCGGACGTCGTGGCGAGCTTCGGACTGCACCGGTACGCCTGGCCGGCCTGCCTGCTGATCACCGCCCCCTGGTTCCTGCACCGCCGGGTCCCCCGCCTCCCGGTGACCCACGTCTCGTACGACCGCACCGGCGCCGGGATGCGGATGGCCGTCCGCGCGCCCGTCTCGTTCGCCTGCCTGCCGGGCGACCCGGCGGCGGCCCTGCCCGGCGCCCGGGTGGTCCCGGACGAGGAGGCCCTGCGCGCGGAGGTGCGGGCCGCCGTCGCCGAGCACCACGAGCCCGTGCTGGCCGGCTTCGGCCCGCGCACCCGGCGGCGCGGGCGCGCCCTGTGGGGCATGGTCACGGACGAGATCGTCGAGGGCCTCTGGTACGTCGCCGGCCTGTTCGGCGAGGCCGAGGGCGAACGGGCCCGCCACGAACTCGAACTGCTGCTGCCGGGCGCGACCCGGCCGTACGTCGGTTCGGCGGCCTTCCGGGAACTGACCGGACCGGACGGGAAGCCGCTGCCCACCCGGGACCGGGCGAGCTGCTGCATGTTCTACACGGTGCGCCCCGAGGACACCTGCGCCACCTGCCCGCGCACCTGCGACGCGGACCGGGTCGGCAAGCTCACCGCGCTGGCCGCGAGTTGAGTCACCCTCCGGTCGATCCGGCACCCGACGTCCCGTAAGATCACCCGAACGAGATCTCTCGGACCGTCACGGGTGCTCCACAACTTCCTCACTCGACACGGGAACTTTCCGTGGAACCACCCGTACGGGTAGTCTTATTCGAACTCAACTCCCGCCCCTCATGCGGCAGTTCGAGCAGAACGTCGCCCTGGGCATCCCCTTGCACCTCCTTGGCGGCCTCTTGCCCCGAAACCCCCTGAGGGATGGCGGGGTTGGGCCACTATGGCGGGCGTTACGCCCTATCCCAATGCAAGGGACCCCAGATGAGACTGACCGACATATCGCTGAACTGGCTGCTTCCGGGCGCCGTGCTGCTCCTGGGCATGCTGGCGGCGGTGGCGGTGCTCGCGCGCGGAAAGCGCTCCTCGGGGGAGAACACGAGCGACGACTCGTGGGAGCGCAGCGAAGAGCGCCGCAGGCGCAAGGAGGCCATATACGGCACCGCCTCCTACGTCCTGCTGTTCTGCTGCGCGGCGGTGGCCGCCGCGCTCTCCTTCCACGGACTGGTCGGCTTCGGCCGGCAGAACCTGAACCTGACCGGCGGCTGGGAGTACCTCGTGCCGTTCGGCCTGGACGGGGCGGCGATGTTCTGCTCCGTGCTCGCCGTGCGCGAGGCCAGCCACGGTGACGCGGCCCTCGGTTCGCGGATACTCGTGTGGACGTTCGCGGGTGCCGCGGCCTGGTTCAACTGGGTGCACGCTCCCCGTGGTTTCGGCCACGACGGCGCACCGCAGTTCTTCTCCGGCATGTCCCTGTCCGCGGCCGTCCTGTTCGACCGGGCACTGAAGCAGACCCGTCGGGCCGCACTGCGCGAGCAGGGCCTGGTGCCGCGTCCACTGCCGCAGATCCGTGTCGTGCGCTGGCTGCGGGCCCCCCGTGAGACGTACAAGGCGTGGTCGCTGATGCTCCTCGAGAACGTGCGCAGTCTGGACGAGGCCGTCGACGAGGTGCGCGAGGACAAGCGGCAGAAGGAGACGGCGCGCCTGCGCCGCCGCGAGCAGGACCGCGTGGAGCGCGCCCAGCTCAAGGCGATCAGCCGCGGACACCGCTTCCCCGGTCGCGGTGGCCGCCAGCTGGAGGCCCAGGCCTCCTTGGAGCGGGGCACCGAACGCGTTCCCGCGGAGCCTGCCATAGCGGCGAACTCGCCGGAACAGCTGCCCGTGCGTACGCGGCCCTCCCTCCAGCCCGTCCGTCAGAGCACTGACCCGATCACCGTCGACCTCACCGCGGAGGACGACACGATGGCCCTGCCGCGCCTGGACTCCCTGGAGCGCAAGCTCAAGGACCTGGAGCAGCAGTTCGGCTGACGCACCGTCATGGGAAGGGGGCGCGACCGGTGAGGTCGCGCCCCCTTCCCGTGTTCCCGTTCCCGTGTTCCCGCGGCCGCGTTGCCGTGGCCCTGGTTCCGCGGTCCTGGTCCCGGCGGGCCGGCGGCCCGGTGGTCCGGCGGCCCGGTGGTCCGGGCCGGTGGTCCGTCGTCCGGTCGGGCCGATGACCCGTCGGCCGGTGGCCCGCTCAGGCCAGTCCGGCGCCCAGCTCGAACCAGACCGCCTTCCCGATGCCGTGCGTCCGCACGCCCCACGCGTCCGCGAGGGACTGCACCAGGAGCAGACCCCGGCCGTGCGTGCCCTCCTCGGTGTCCCGCCCGCGCGGCCGCGGACGGCCGGCCGCGAAGTCGCGTACCTCCACCCGCAGGCCGTCCGGCCCGACGGTCGCCGTGAGCAGCGCGTCCCGGTCGGTGTGGACGAGCGCGTTGGTGACGAGTTCGCTGGTGAGCAGTTCGGCGGTATCCGACTGTCCGGGCCTTCCCCAGTGCCGCAGCAGTTCGCGCAGCGCCCGGCGCGTCTCGGGCACGGCCCGTAAGTCCGCCCGTCCGAGCCTGTGCCGGAGCTGGGACGTGTGCCCCCGCTCCCCGCCGCCGTCCGCCGTGGCCTCCCCTGTCCGCTTCCTCTCCGAGGTGTCCGCGATCACGGTCGAACCGCTGCCTCTTGCCTGCCTCTTCATGACCCCCGCCCGCGTGCCGATGTCGGTCCCCCTCCTGCTCGAACACGTTCACGGGATGCTTGCCCCCAGGGGCGGCGGGCCAGTCATGCCGGATCGGCGACGACCAGGTGTTCGGCCACGTCCCGGCGGGCCCGCAGCCTCCCCCGGCGGGTGGCGGCGGTCCTGCCCCCCGGCACCGGCGCGCGAAGTTGGCCGAAATCACCTCTACTCGGTGTGCCCGATCCGTGGCCCCGGCGCCGCACCGCACGCGGTTTCCCGTCGACGGCGCCGGGGCCGGCGTCAGGGTCGCGGCACGTTGCGGAGGTTGGAGCGGGCCATCTGGACCATGCGCCCGACGCCGCCGTCCAGCACCATCTTCGAGGCGGACAGGGCGAACCCGGTCACCATCTCGGCACTGATCTTCGGCGGGATGGACAGCGCGTTGGGGTCGGTGACGATGTCGACGAGAGCCGGACCCTTGTGCCGGAAAGCGGTCTTGAGGGCCCCCGCCACGTCCTTGGGCTTCTCCACGCGCACGCCGTGGGCGCCGCAGGCGCGGGCGACGGCGGCGAAGTCCGGGTTCTTGTTCGTGGTGCCGTGGGAGGGCAGGCCGGCGACCAGCATCTCCAGGTCCACCATGCCCAGCGAGGAGTTGTTGAAGAGGACGACCTTCACCGGCAGGTCGTGCTGGACGAGGGTGAGGAAGTCGCCCATCAGCATGGCGAATCCGCCGTCGCCCGACATCGACACGACCTGCCGTTCCCGGTCGGTGAACTGCGCGCCGATCGCCATGGGAAGCGCGTTGGCCATCGAACCGTGCGAGAAGGAACCGATCACGCGGCGGCGGCCGTTGGGCGTGAGGTAACGGGCCGCCCAGACGTTGCACATGCCGGTGTCGACGGTGAAGACGGCGTCCTCGTCGGCGAGTTCGTCGAGGACGGACGCCACGTACTCGGGGTGGATGGGCACGTGCTTCTCGACCTTGCGGGTGTACGCCTTCACGACCCCTTCGAGGGCGTCGACGTGCTTCTTCAGCATCTTGTCGAGGAACCGCCGGCTCTTCTTCTCCCGCACGCGCGGGATGAGACAGCGCAGGGTCTCCCGCACGTCGCCCCACACGGCGAGGTCCAGCTTGGAGCGCCGGCCGAGGTGCTCGGGCCGCACGTCCACCTGGGCGATCTTGACGTCGTCGGGCAGGAAGGCGTTGTACGGGAAATCGGTTCCGAGCAGGATCAGCAGGTCGCACTCGTGGGTGGCCTCGTAGGCGGCGCCGTATCCGAGGAGCCCGCTCATCCCGACGTCGAACTTGTTGTCGTACTGGATCCACTCCTTTCCGCGCAGCGCGTGGCCGATCGGTGACTTGATCTTCTCCGCGAACTCCATCACCTCGGCGTGCGCGCCCGCGGTGCCGCTGCCGCAGAACAGGGTGACCTTGTCGGCCGCGTCGATCAGCCGGACGAGCTCGTCGATCTCCGCGTCACCCGGGCGGACCGTGGGCCGGGAGGTCACGAGCGCGGTTTCCACCGCCTTCTCGGGCGCGGGCTCGGCGGCGATGTCACCGGGGAGGGAGACGACGCTGACGCCGCTGCGGCCGACGGCGTGCTGGATGGCCGTCTGGAGCAGCCGGGGCATCTGCTTCGGGCTGGAGATCAGTTCGCTGTAGTGGCTGCACTCCTGGAAGAGACGGTCGGGATGGGTCTCCTGGAAGTAGCCCAGACCGATCTCGCTGGAGGGGATCTGGGAGGCGAGCGCGAGGACCGGCGCCATCGAGCGGTGGGCGTCGTAGAGGCCGTTGATCAGGTGCAGGTTGCCGGGCCCGCAGGACCCGGCGCACGCCGTCAGCTTGCCCGTGATCTGCGCCTCCGCGCCGGCGGCGAACGCGGCGGTCTCCTCGTGGCGCACGTGCACCCAGTCGATGGCGGGGTTGCGGCGCACCGCGTCGACCACGGGGTTGAGGCTGTCGCCGACGACGCCGTAGAGGCGTTCCACTCCGGCGCGGACGAGGATGTCGACGAACTGTTCGGCGACGTTCTGTTTGGCCATGATGCTCTTCTGCCCCTTCGGTCTCCGTAGATCCTTCGGTTCCCTCCGGGTTCCATCAATCCACAGCGGACCGCGTCACGCCTCCCAAACGGCGGCGGCCGTACGGTCGTCCGCATACCCCTTAACCCTGATCCGGACGTCGGCGAGGAACGCGGCGAGGCCGGGCGGGGTCGGCGCGGACCACTGTCGGACGAGGTGGGCGGGGAGCCGGGGTTCGCCGCGCAGCGGTTCGGCGAGGCCGTCGGAGCACATCAGGAGGGTGTCACCCGGGCGGGCGAGGGAGGCCCGGAACCGGAAGGGTTCGCGCGGCGGTCCGGGGGCCGGCTCGTAGGGGCTCGGCGGGGTCGGGACGCCGAAGTCCATGGTGAGCCGGTCGCCCTCGGGGGTCTCGGCGGGCCGCGTCCCGAAGCCGACGACCGGCGCGCCGGCGGCCTCACCGACCGGTGGCTCGAGGTCCTGCCACGCGCCGTCCCGGAGGCGGAACAGTCCGCCGGGACCGACGCCGAAGAAGACCCGGACCCGGCAGGCGGGGTCGGCGGGCAGCAGCAGACAGCGCAGACCCGCCGCGTACTCGTCCGGTGCCAGGCCCTGTTCGGCGGCGCTGGCCCGCAGCCGTCCCAGGCTGCGGTCGGTGAGCCGGTGCAGCCCCGACTTCAGGTCCTCTCTCCGGGCGGCCCGCATGTCGTCGGCGAGCCGGGCGTGGCTGCGGCCCACGGCCCGCCCGATCCATCGGCAGACCTCGGCGGCCGCCCGGTGCGTGCCCGGCACGGCACGGGCGCCGGTGGCCACCGCGACCAGGATCAGCGCCTGGTCGCCGCTGCCGAAACGGGCGGTGAGCAGCGAGTCCCGGCGCGGCTCGCCCCGGAACCGCGCGGAGTCCCCGCGCACGGACGCCGCCCGTAGGGTGCAGGCCCCGTACCGGGCCCCGTCCAGCACGGTGTCCGCGACCAGGTCGTCCAGCCCGTCCGGATCGGCGGCCGGCAGCGCGGTCGGCTCGGCGTCGTAGGTGGGCGGCCCGGACCCGAGGTAGGGCTCGGCCGGCGGGAGCCCCTGCGGCGGGGGCGGGCCGGCGGGGGCCGGTGGGTGCGGGGCGTGCCGGAGCCGGTGAGGCGCATGCGCGGCGGGGGGCGGGAGCGGCGGGGTGCCGGAGGGCGGAGGGGTGCCGTCGGCGAACGGCGGCGGCTGGTGCGGGGCCGGTGGGGCTGATCCGGCCGGTGGGGCCGGTGGTGCCTGCGGTGGGGCCGGGGCGCGGTCGGCGGCCGTCGTCGGCGCGGGGGGCTCGGCCTCCGGGGCCGGGGCGGTGTGCGCCGCCTCCGGGGACGTGTGGCCGCCCGGGGTGTGCGTTCGGGGTGTGCGTTCGTCGAAGCCGGCGGGCAGGGGGCCGGGCAGGAACGTCGTCGGCCCGGCGGGGTGGTCGGCCGCCCCGGCCGGCGGGGGCGGTCCGCCCGTCGGCTCCCCCGCCCACCGGTCGGCCCGCCCGCTCGGCTCCCGGCGCGGCCCCGGCACCGGACCCGAGGCCCGCGGCTCCACGTCGCCCGGCACGTCGGCCGGGACGGCGTCGCCGGGGGCCGCGTCGCCGGGACCCCCGGTGCGGACCGTCCCCGCCGCCGAGGCGAACCTGTCGTCGAGCGAGTCCGGGCCGGTCGTGGGGCCGGTGTCCTCGGTGGTGTCGTCGTACAACTGGCCCCACCAGTCGTCCTCGTGACCGGTGGGCCTTCCCCCCTGCTGGCTCATGCCCCTGATTGTCCACCGGGAGGGCCGCGGAGGAACCGGGCATCCGAAAAAACGCGTCAGGGCCGACCCGGTGAACAACCGTGCGAACGGCGGGACGCCCCTCGGCCTGCCCGTTCTGTCCGTTTCCGGCAGGCTGGGCAGATGGGAGCGTGGGAACTCCTGCTGGTCGGCCTGGTGATCCTGCTCGGCCTGTGCGGAGTGCTGGTGCCCGGCGTGCCGGGATCGTGGCTGGTGTGGGCCGCGGTCCTGTGGTGGGCGCTGAAGGACCCCCGGCCGCTCTCCTGGCTGGTGCTGGTGGGCGCGACGGTCGCGCTGTTCCTGTCCCAGGTGGCGCGCTGGGCGCTGCCGCCGCGCCGCCTGAAGACGAGCGGCGCCACCCGCCGGATGGCCGGATACGCCGGAGCGGGGGCCCTCCTCGGCTTCTTCCTGGTGCCGGTGCTCGGTGCGATCCCGGGTTTCCTGGGCGGTGTCTACCTCTCCGAGCGGCTCCGCCTGGGCCGCCCGGACGCGGCCCGCGCCTCCCTGCGCACGGTGATGAGGGCGGGCGGATCCAGCATCCTCGCGGAACTCCTCACCTGCCTGCTGATCATGGGCGCGTGGCTGGGGGCGGTGTGGTGGGGGTAGGGCGCGGTAGCCCGGCGGTGAGGAGCGGGGGGGCCGAGCGGGCTGTCGACGCTGGTGCCGCACCAGGCAACGTTCGCCCCGTCGCGACGCCCGGCACGCTCCCCCGGAGGGGGACCCCCACTCGCCGCACCGGACGCCGCTCCTCGACGGGCAGACGTCGCCTGCCGCGGCACTAGTGACGTACGTGAGGTTCCCCCGCCGCACGCAGGTGGTGCAGGGCGTAGGTCCGCCAGGGGCGCCAGCTGTCGGGGACGTCGGCGCCGGGCGGTGCGACGTCGGGGTCGCCGAGGGCGCGGGCCCGGATCGCGGCCACGGTAGGTGCGTCCAGGCCGGGCAGGGCGAGCAGTGCCTCCTGGGCGTCGTCCCGGTCGGTACCGGCGTCGAGCCGTACGGTGCCGTCGGCGAGGGCGGTGGCGAGCACACCCAGGGGGCCGTCGGTGTCGGCGAGGGCGGCCGGTTCGGGGAAGAGGTGGGTGAGCCCGCCGCAGGGCGCGTCCAGGGCCTTGCCGTGGGCGCGGACCAGGTGCCCGGCCTCGGCGCGGCCGACCAGCGCCCGTACCGCGTGCTCCTCCGGGTCGGCGGCGCCCGGCGCGCGCAGTCCGGGCCGGGCGGCGACGAGCGGGGCGAGCCGCGGGTGCGCCGCGAGCCGTTCGTCGACGGCGTAGGGGTCGGCGTCCAGGTCGAACAGCCGGCGCAGCCGCTGGACGGCGGTGGTGAGGTCGCGCAGGTCGGTGAGGTGCAGGCGCGCGTCGAGCCAGCCGCCGGGGTGGACGGCGGCGCCGGGCACGGAGCCCGGCCGTTCCCCGACGGCGACGATGCCCGTGCCGTACGGGAGCCGGAGGGTCCGGCGGTAGGTCCGGCCGCCCGGCGGACCGCTCACCTCCTCGACTCCGGGAACGGCCTCCGCTGCGAGCAGGTCGAACACCGGGGCGGCGCAGTACGGGCCCCGGTGGGCGAGCCGCAGCGGGATCCCCGCTCCGGGCGCGGCCGTACGGTCCCCCCGCGGGGCGGCGGCCCGCAGCTGGGTGGGGGTGGCGGCGTACACCGCCCGGATCGTGTCGTTGAACTGGCGCACGCTGGCGAAGCCGGACGCGAACGCGATCTCGGTGACCGGCAGGCCGGTCGTCCGGAGCAGGACCCGGGCGGTGTGGGCGCGCTGCGCGCGGGCGAGGGCGACGGGGCCCGCGCCGAGTTCGGCGGTGAGCTGGCGCTGCACCTGGCGGGCGCTGTAGCCGAGGCGTGCGGCGAGTCCGGCGACGCCCTCCCGGTCGACGACCCCGTCGCCGATCAGCCGCATGGCGCGGCCCACGACGTCGGCGCGCACGTTCCACTCGGCGGAACCCGGACTGGCGTCCGGCCGGCACCGCCGGCAGGCCCGGAAACCCGAGCCCTGCGCGGCGGCGGCCGTCGGGAAGAAGCGCACGTTGCGCCGTTTCGGCGGCACGGCCGGGCAGCTGGGCCGGCAGTAGATGCCGGTCGTCTCGACGGCGAAGCAGAACGCGCCGTCGAACCGGGCGTCCCGGCTGCGAACCGCCTCGTACCTGCTCTCCTCGTCCATCACGGGTCCCAGTCTTCGCCCGCCCGGAGAACGCCGCCAGCGGAATTCGGACGTGGCGGTGACGGCCCGCCCCGGCCCCCCTCCCCCGCCCCGGACCGGCCGGCCGTGGAGCGGGTCCGGGCGGACGGGGGAGCCGGTCCGGGGGAATCCCTCCCGTCCGGCGGCAGGGGCCTGTTCGTCGTTCCGGCCCTGCGGCCGGGTGGCGCGGCGGGCGCGCGCCCGCTCACCACTCCCCGGTCCGCTTGGCCCGCCCGGCGGCCCGTCCGGCGGCCTGCTTGTGCTTCCAGCTCTGCCGGATGTCGCCGCGGAGCCGGGCGTCGGACTTGGCGACGATCCACCGGTTCTCGCGGACGAGCTTGCGGTAGCTGTCCAGTCGTCGGACCGGCAGCTCGCCGTCCTCCACGGCCGCGAGCACCGCGCAGCCCGGTTCGCGCTCGTGGGTGCAGTCCTGGAAGCGGCAGCCGCGGGCGAGCTCCTCGATCTCGGTGAACACCCGGCCGACGCCGTGATCCGCGTCCCACAGCCCGACGCCGCGCAGTCCGGGCGTGTCGATGAGGACGCCTCCGCCGGGCAGCGGCAGCAGGTTGCGGGTGGTCGTGGTGTGCCGGCCCTTGCCGTCCATGTCGCGGGTGGCCCGGACGTCCATGACGTCCTCGCCGACGAGCGCGTTGGCGAGGGTCGACTTGCCCGCGCCGGACGCTCCGAGCAGCACGGAGGTGCTCCGGCCGAGGAGCGCCGCGAGTTCGCCGACGCCGTGCCCGGCCATGGCGCTGGCGGTGAGCACGGGCACTCCGGGCGCGCTCTTCACGACGTCCTCGACGAGGTGTGCGAGCGTGTCCGGGTCGGTGACGAGGTCGGCCTTGGTGAGGACGACGACGGGCTGGGCGCCCGATTCCCAGGCCAGTGCCAGGAACCGTTCGACGCGCCCGAGGTCGAGTTCGACGGCGAGCGACAGGGCGACGACGGCGTGGTCGACGTTGGCCGCGAGGATCTGCCCCTCGGACCGTTTGGACGAGGTGGAGCGCACGAAGGCGGTACGGCGCGGCAGGTACGCCCGTACGTAGCGCGGGTTGCCGTCGGCGTCGACGGCGGCCCAGTCCCCGGTGCACAGCACGCGCAGGGGGTCGTGCGGGGTGACGAAGGCGGTGTCCGCGCGGACGACGCCGTCGGCGGTGACGACGTCGCACTGCCCGCGGTCGACGCGGACGACACGGCCGGGCAGCAGGCCCCGCTCGGCGTGTACGGCGAACTCGGCCGCCCATCCCTCGTCCCAGCCGTAGGGGGCGAGCGGGTGGGACGGGGCCGGGGAGGTGGAGAGGTTCACGACAGACCCTTCACAGGGGCGGTCCCGGCGGCGCGCTCGGCGGCGCGCGAAGGCTCGTGTGGTCAGCCGGGGACCGCGGAGGTGGGGTGGACGAACGTCTGGTGGCTGCGAGCAGCACCCGTGTCGGCGACAGTCATCGGTCACACCTCCTGATCCGTGTCACGTGCGTCGTGCGCGTCTGTGGCGCGTGCGTCGTCCGGGCACCGGCGGTGGCCGCCGGACGAGGCCCCGTCAGGGTAGGCGCGCGCGGGCGCCGGACGCCATCCGTTTTCCGGGGTCCGGCGCACGGCCCACGCCAGGGCGACACGGCCGCACCGTGACGCACGTCACACCCTCCGGCCGATCACTTCGGCGCCCTCTCGCCGTCATGAGGAGTGACTGTCCCGCCACAGGAAAGGACGTGACCGCCGTGAGCGCTCCCGTGAAAGGCCCCGCCGCCTATTTCCCCTCGATCGAGAAGAAGTACGGCCGTCCGGTCGCCGAGTGGCAGGAGCTGATCCGGGCCTCGCCGCTGACCCGGCACATGGAGCTGGTCGCCTGGCTCAAGTCCGAGCACGGTCTCGGACACGGGCACGCCAACGCCCTCGTGGCGCACACCCTCGCGGAGACGTCGGGGAGCTGAGCCGTCCCCCGGGACGCCGGGGTGGGACGGGGGAGGCATGGCCGCCCGGCACCCGGGGAACCCGCAGGGGACGGGTGGGGCGTCTCCGCCCGTGCCACCGCACGGACGGTAGGCTGCGTGGCCGGGAACCGGAAAGGTGTCGCCCTTCCGTCCGTGCCACGCCGGAACGAAGCAGACGGCCGGCGACCGTGGAGGAGACCGAGTGTGGATGGCACGCGCGACCGGGGGAACGCCGCTCCCCCGCACGGCGGTTCCGTGCTGGAGGTGAGCCCGTTGTCCGGTCGTGCCGGAATCCGTGTCAGTGGCGAGATCGGCGTGGCCACCCGCGGGTCCTGGGAGGGAGCGCTGGCGGACCTGGCCCGACGGCACGCGGACGTGTCCTACGTGGAGCTCTCCCGCGTGTGCTTCGTCGACGTGGCCGGCGTGTCGGCGCTCGCCGTCACCGCGATGAACCTGCCGGGCGGACGGGTCGTCGTGGAGTCCCCGCCCCCGCAGCTGTCGCGCGTGCTGGCGCTGTTCTGGCCGGCCCTGCACGGGATCGAGGTGGCGCCGCGATGACAGTCGCAGCAGACGAGAAGTTCCTCCACTCGGCACTGTTCTACCGCACGGGGCAGGAGTACACCGACCACATGGTGCCCTTCGTCCGGGAGGGCCTGGCCCTCGGCGAACCCGTGGCGGTGGCCGTGCCCGGCCCCAATCTGGAACTCGTCAGGGCCGGACTGGGTCCGGACGCCGAGGACGTCCAGTTCCTGGACATGACCGACGTCGGCCGCAACCCCGGACGGATCATCCCGGGCGTGCTGCGCGCGTTCGCCGACGCCCGTCCGCACGCGCGGGTGCGGATCGTCGGGGAGCCGGTCTGGGCCGGCCGCAGCCCGGTGGAGTACCCGGCGTGCGCGCAGCACGAGGCGCTGATCAACGCGTCCTTCGAGGGGCGGGCGGCGACCATCCTGTGCCCGTACGACGCGGGCGGCCTGGACGCGGACGTGCTCGCCGACGCGCGGATCACCCACCCCACCCTGATCGTCGACGGCCGCGAGCGGGCCAGCGAGGCCTACGACTGGCGGTTCGTGGTGGACCGGTACAACGAGGTGCTGACGCCCGCGCCGGACGCCGCCGTCTTCTCCTTCGGCTCCGCCGAACTGCCCGACGCGCGTCACTTCGCCGTCGGCCTGGCCGCGCGGCTGGGCCTGGGCGGGCAGCGGCTCCAGGACACGGAACTGGCGGTCGCGGAGCTGACGACCAACAGCGTCGTCCACGGCGGCGGACAGGGCACGCTGCGGATCTGGACCGAGGCGGGTCAGGTCGTGTGCGAGGTCAGCGACGAGGGACGGCTGATCGATCCGCTCGCCGGCCGCAGGCCGCCGGCTCGCGGCCAGATCGGCGGCCGGGGCCTGATGCTGGTGCACTACGTGGCGGACCTGGTGCGCCTGCACACGGCACCGGACGGCACGACCGTGCGGTTCTACGTCGGCCTGTAGAGGCCTTCCCCCGCTGACGCCCGGTCAGGGCGTCCCGGGCACCGGCCCGTTCGCGACCGGCGGCCCTAGGGTCTTTCGTTTGGATCAGGCCGGATCAGGGAGCGGGGTCTGGTGCCGTGTCTCGCAAGGCGGAGGAGGGAGTCAGGGCGGAGCCCTGGCGACCGACGACAACGCGGCGAGGTGCGGCACCAGGGCTCGCGAGCCCGGCCTGATCCAAACGAGAGGCCCGAAGGGGACCGACACCCCGAAGGGACGTCACGCCTGCCCGAATGACGAGGATTGTCCGCTTAGCATCTAGGGGCCCGCGCCGCGGGCTCCGGCCGCCGAGGCCGCAGACGCCCCCTGATCCTCACGGGAGCCGAGCCCCATGCGTCCGACCGGCCGTCACCGAACCCCGCTCCCCGGCGCCGCCGCCCTCCAGCGGTCCGCGGCCCTTCACGGTCCCGAACTGCACGCCGCCGCACGGCACTTGGGCCGCCGCCGGTTCCTGACGCTCACCGCCGCCGCCGCGGCCCTCGCCTTCGCCACCCACACCCCCGCCAGGGGTGCGGCCGCCGCCCGCCGGCTCGACCCGGCGAGGATCTCCGAGGACCCCTTCACCCTGGGCGTCGCCTCCGGCGACCCGCTGCCCGACTCCGTGGTCCTGTGGACCCGGATCGCTCCGGAGCCGTACGAGCCGGGCGGGGGGCTGGCCGGGCAGAGCGTCGCCGTGGAGTGGGAGGTGGCGCAGGACGAGCACTTCGGCCTGGTGGTGCGCAGCGG
Organism: Streptomyces sp. NPDC017202; assembly: GCF_044331705.1. NCBI lineage: Bacteria > Bacillati > Actinomycetota > Actinomycetes > Kitasatosporales > Streptomycetaceae > Streptomyces > Streptomyces sp. NPDC017202. The sequence goes on from NZ_JBIRNP010000003.1 coordinate 512,379, forward strand.
TACCGCCCTCGCGCTGCCCGAGTACCACCACACCCTGCACGTCGACGTCACCGGCCTGGACGCGGGACGGCCGTACTACTACCGGTTCCGGACGGGCGCCTGGACCAGCGAGACCGGCCGCACCCGCACCGCGCCGGCCCTCGGCGCCGCCCCCGGTGCGCTCTCCTTCGCGGCCGTGTCCTGCCAGGCGTACCACGACGGGTACTTCACGGCGCACCGGCATCTCGCGCAGGAGGACGTCGACGTGGTCTTCCACCTCGGGGACTACCTGTACGAGTACCCGGTGGACTCCGCCGGCGGCGCGCGCGCCTACCCGGACCGGGTGCTGCCCGCGGTGTTCGACCGGGAGACCGTCACCCTGGAGGACTACCGGCTGCGGTACGCCCTGTACAAGAGCGATCCCGACCTGCGCGCCGCCCACGCCGCCCATCCCTTCGTCGTCGCCTGGGACGACCACGAGACCGAGAACAACTACGCCGGCGCCGTCGACGAGCACGACGGCCCGCCGGCCGGGTTCCTGCTGCGGCGGGCCGCCGCCTACCGGGCCTACTGGGAGCATCAGCCGCTGCGGGCGGGCCGGGCTCCGGTCGGCCCCGACATGCCGCTGTACCGGCGTCTGCGCTGGGGCTCGCTCGCGCAGTTCGACGTCCTCGACACCCGCCAGTACCGCTCCGACCAGGCCTACGGCGACGTCCCGCACGTGCCCGGCCCCGAGTCCGACGATCCGGCGCGCACGATGACCGGCGCGGCCCAGGAGAAGTGGCTGCTGGACGGCTGGCGGGCGTCCGACGCCGTGTGGAACGTGATGCCGCAGCAGGTCTGCTTCTCCCAGCGCAGACTGTCCGCCGACGCGCAGGCGAAGATGTCGATGGACGCCTGGGACGGCTACCGCGCCTCCCGTGACCGCGTCCTGGCCGGGGCGCGGGCGGCCGGGGTGGACAACCTGGTCGTGCTGACCGGCGACGTCCACGTGGGCTACGCCTTCGACATCAAGGCCGACTTCGACGACCCGGCGTCCGAGACGGTCGGGACCGAGATCGTCACCACGTCCGTCGCCAGCGGCAAGGACGGCACCGAGCGGCCCGCCGACTGGCAGACGTACCTCACGGCCAACCCGCACCTGCGCTTCTACGACGGCCGGCGCGGCTACGTCCGGGTGCGGCTGACCCCGGAAGCGGCCCGCACCGACTTCCGCACGCTGGCGGCCGTGACGACGCCGGGCTCCCCCGTCTCCACGGCGGCGTCCTTCGTCACGGAGGCGGGGAACCCGGGACTGACGCCGGTATGACGCGGAGGTGTCACCGGGCGGCCGGTCAGGACAGGGTGCAGGCGGCGCCGTTGAGGCTGAAGCCGTACGGCGCGGTGTTCTTGTTCTGCCAGGAGGCGAGGAAGCCGAAGGAGAGGGTGCCGTCCGCCGGGACGGCCTTGTTGTAGTCGGCGGCGGTGGCGGTGACCCGCGGGCCGTCCTGGGCGACGCTCGCGTCCCACATCTGGTCGACCCGCTGACCGTCCCGGAAGGACCAGGCGACCCGCCAGGAGTCGAGCGGCTCGGCGGTGGTCACCGTGACGGTGGCCTGGAAGCCGTCGAACCACTGGTTGACCAGGTCGTACGTCACCTCGCAGGCCGCCGTGCGCGCGGTGGGCGACGAGGTGCCCTGGGGTTCCGGATCGGTCCGGCCCGTCGTCGACGGCGTACCGCCCACGGACGGCTTCGGCGCAGCGGAGGCGGCGTCGGCAGCGGTGTGCGTACCGGTCGACGAGGGGGAGGTGTCGGGCACGAGGGACGGCCCGGACGGGTTGCCGGGGCCGGCCACCGGCGTGCTGTCGGCGGGGAGGCCGCCCCGGGCGGAGTCGTCGCTCTCGCCGAACGGCATCAGCGAGGCGGCGAGGGCCAGCCCGGAGACGAGGACGGCGGCGACGAGCAGGCCGTTGCGCAGGGTGCGGGCCTTGTCGGCGGCCGGGTCGCCCCACTCGGCGTCCGGGTCGGGCGCGGGCGGGCCGCCGGCGCTCATCCGCACCTCGGCGGCGCGGCGGCGACGCTCCAGGTAGGCGAGTCCGCCCCAGCCGATCACGCCCTGGGCCAGCGCCGCCGGCAGCCCGCCGCCGTGCAGCCGCAGACAGGCCGCGGCCTCCGCGCACTCCACGCAGGTGGCGAGGTGCCGGGAGAGGTCCTCCGGCGTCTCGGCGACGGGCGAGCGGGTCACGGCGTCGAGGAGGCGGACGTAGCTGCGGCACTCGGCGTCCATCGGCGTGTCGAGATGGTTGCGGTGGCAGCGGTCCCGGAACAGGCCGCGGACCTGGTTCAGCTCCTCCATCGCGGCGGCCGGGTCCAGCCCCTGCCTGCGGGCGACGGCGCGCAGCGGCAGCGCCTCCACCTCCGCCAGCCACAGCAGCGAGGCGTCCGGCTCCTGCATGTCGCGCAGCCCGCGCAGTGCGACGGGCCGGCGCAGGGGCGGTCCGGTGTACCGGGCGGCCTTGTCGGAGTTCAGCCACAGCCGCAGGTCGGGATCGAGTCGGTGGCCCTGTCCCTGAGCCTCCCAGGCGGCCGCCGTGGTGCGTACGGCGGTCAGCAGCAGGGGGATCCGGGGCAGCCGGGACGCGCGGCGGCCGGCCGTGTGCCGGGTGCCGTCCTCGGCCGCGCGGGCCTCGCGTATGCCGAGCGCGAACGCCTCGCGGGCCAGGCCGTTGGCCGCGGTCGACCCGGAGGTGCACAGGTCGGCGTACGACAGGACGGCGTCCCAGCACTCCGAGAAGAGGGCTGCCTCGGCGGCGTCCTTGGGGGTCGGCAGGTCGGGCATGAGTCTCCTGCATCCACAAGCGAGGTCAACTCGACATGTCGGCAATGGAGTTGGGGGGAACCTCGCGGCAGTGCCAGAGCTTTTCACGAGTTGCGCACAACTGACAAGCGCGCTGTTCAGATGTCAGTACAGGACCGCCCGCGCCCCCGGACGGGGCCCTGGGGCCTCCGGCGCGGACGCGGTCCGCCCTGCGGCTCGACGCGGTGGCGCTCCTTCTTCCGCGACGGCCACGGTACCGGCTCCGGCCGTGGCCGGAGCCGGGAGCGGCCGGAGCCGGGAATGCCCGGCCGCGTGGTGACGGCCCGGTCGTGGCCGGGCCCGGGGGCCGGGCCCGGGCGCGCTCAGAGCGCCGAGGGTTCGTCCTCCGTGGCCGAGGGCTCGTTCGCCGGCAGGCTGTCCATGAAGGAGCTGACGGAGAAGACGGCACGTCCGGGGCCGGGCAGCCCGTAGCCGGGGGGCGAGGCCAGGCCGAACTCGTCCATCGTGGCCCGGTACGCCTGGAGCAGGCGGATGTGGTACTCCAGCGGCGCGCCCTGCGGGTTGGCCTTGCCGAGCGGGGTGGTCGGCTCCGGGCACCAGGTGGTGAACCGCGGGGTGATGCCGTGCGACATGAAGAAGCGCAGGCCCTCGGTGGTGGAGGCGATCGCCTCGTCGACCGTCTTGAAGCCGAAGGGCTCGGCCATCTCCACGCCCGCCACGAAGTTGGGGATGACGTTGCGCGCGCCGAAGATCTCGGCGGAGTCCAGGATGCGCTTGTGCCACTCGTCGCGGCCGACGTAGCGCTCCTTGCCCGGGCAGTACATCTTGAACAGGTACTCGTCCCACACCTCGTAGTTGGGGTGGTAGATCTGCACGCCGTGGTCCTTGAAGCGCTGCACGTCGTCGCGCGGGAGGGCCTGGGCGACGACCTTGCCGATCCAGCGGCCCGGGAAGCGCTCCTCGATGGCCTTGGCGTAGTGGCCGTAGAAGTCGGCCTCGTCGCGCCCGGAGACGGTCCTGGTGATCGCGCCGCCGGTGAGCGTGTAGGCGGTGGAGGCCTTCGCGGTGTCGTAGCGGTCGATGATCTCCAGGGCCTCGAGGACCTCCTCGACGTCCTTGACCCCGGTGTACGGCCGGCCGGCGGCCTTGTGCTGGCGCCAGTTGTGGTTGATGTCGCAGTACTGGCACTCCTCCTTGGCGCCGAAGTACTGGCAGACCCGGAAGACGGTCAGGTAGATCAGGTAGCCCCACTGGATGGTGGGGGCGACCTCCATGACGGACTTCCCGTTGGAGAGCTTGTGCCGGTAGTACTCGGGCATGGGCGGGACGCCGACGTCCGAGATCCGCTTCCCGTCGAGGTAGAGACCGAGCATCCCGTCCTCGTCGGCCGCCACCCGGTAGGGCGAGGCGGGGTTCACCCGGACCGAGACGACGGTGCGCCGCAGGTCGTAGGGCCCCCCGGTGAGGATGATCTCCTCCGGCGGGCGGCGCAGCGCGGCCTCGCCCAGCTCGGGGAGGGTGCCGTGGTCGAAGGAGAAGATGAAGTACGACTTCGGCTTGACCTCGCCGCCCTCGTTGTCGCTGAGCGCGGAGGGGTCGAAGGCCACGCCTCCGCGCAGCAGGTCCTCCTTGAGGACGGCCTCCCGCGGCACGTGCGGAAACCGCTCCATCAGATCCTCGACCAGCGCGGTACGGCTGCCCATCGTCTCTCCTCCCGGCTCAGGCGTACGACTCCTCACGGTATGCCCCCGCTCGCGCGGGGGTGGGGGCGGGGGCCCCGTGTCGCGGGCAGGGTAGGTTCCACCTGGGAATTCCTGGTTCTCGATCTCCTCGGGAGGGCGATCCGCATGGCCGAGACCGTGACCAACTGGGCGGGCAACATCACGTACGCCGCCGGGGAGCTGCACCGCCCCGCCTCGCTCGACGCGCTGCGCTCGCTCGTCGCGGCGAGCCAGCGGGTGCGGGTGCTGGGCAGCGGGCACTCCTTCAACGCGATCGCCGAGCCGGGCGCGGACGGGGTGCTGCTGTCGCTGGGCGCGCTGCCCGCCGAGGTCGAGGTGGACCCGTCGGCTCGGACGGTGCGGGTCGGCGGCGGGGTGCGGTACGCCGAGCTGGCCCGGCGGGTGCACGCGCACGGGCTGGCGCTGCCGAACATGGCCTCGCTGCCGCACATCTCGGTGGCCGGCTCGGTGGCGACCGGCACCCACGGTTCGGGAGTGGGCAACGGTCCGCTCGCGGCGCCGGTGCGGGAGGTGGAGATCGTCACGGCGGACGGTTCGACGGTCGTGATCGAGCGGGGGGACGAGCGGTTCGGCGGGGCCGTGACCTCGCTGGGCGCCCTCGGTGTCGTCACCGCGCTCACCCTGGACCTGGAGCCGGCCTTCGAGGTCGAGCAGCACCTGTTCACCGAACTCCCCCTGGACGGGCTGGACTTCGAGACCGTCGCGGCGGCGGCGTACAGCGTGAGCCTGTTCACCGACTGGCGGGCGCCCGGGTTCCGGCAGGTGTGGCTCAAGCGGCGCACCGACCGGCCCCTGGCCGACTTCCCGTGGGCGGCGCCGGCCACCGAGGCGCTGCATCCGGTGCCGGGGATGCCCGCGGTCAACTGCACCGAGCAGTTCGGGGTGCCGGGGCCGTGGCACGAGCGGTTGCCGCACTTCCGCGCGGAATTCACGCCGAGCAGCGGGAACGAGTTGCAGAGCGAGTACCTGCTGCCGCGCGAGCACGCCGCCGACGTCCTGCACGCGATCGACGGCATCCGGGAGACGGTCGCCTCCGTGCTGCAGACCTGCGAGGTGCGTACCGTCGCCGCCGACGAGCAGTGGCTGAGCCCGGCCCACGGGCGGGACTCCGTCGCCGTGCACTTCACCTGGGTCGACGACACGGCCGCCGTGCTGCCGGTGGTGCGCGAGCTGGAGGCCGTGCTGGAGCCGTTCGGGCCCCGGCCGCACTGGGGCAAGGTGTACGAACTGCCCGCCGCCGCGGTGCGCGGACGGTATCCGCGGATCGACGACTTCCGGGTGCTGGTCCGGGAACTGGATCCGGCCGGGACGTTCACCAACGCCTTCGTGCGGGACGTCCTCGGCCCGTGAGCCACGCCCCCGGCCGCGACTTCGCCGACTTCGTCAAGCCCCTTTCCTAACCCCTTGTCGAACCGTGTCGCACGCCATAGCCTGACGCCGCGCCGGTGCCGCCCCGGCCCCGGCACCGACGCGTCGGCAAGTCGGCACACCGGCAGGCCGGCACCTCGGATCCCGGGTGCCGGCACGGAAGACAGGGGGCTCTCCGGTGAAGCGCACCTCGCGTGACATCCGCACCGCGAACCGCTACGAGGTGCTGCGCCAGATCATCGCCCGGTCCCCGACCTCCCGGCAGGAGCTGGCCGCGGCCACCGGCCTCAGCCTGGCCACCGTCGCCACCCTGGTCGCTGAACTGCTCGACCTGCGCATGATCACGGAGGTCGGCTTCGAGGACTCGGCGGGCGGCCGGCCCCGTGGCCTGGTGGCCGTCAACGCCTCCGGGGGCGCGCTGATCGGCGTGGACATCGCGGAGACGTACGTCCATGTCGAGCTGTTCGACCTCGCGCTGAACGTGCTGGCCCGCGCCGAGGAGGACATCCGCCCCGGTGAGAGCCGCCCGGAGCAGGTCGTCGCCCATGTCGCCGCGGCCGTGGGCCAGGTCGTCGCGCAGGCGGGCGTCGAGACGGCCCGGGTGCTCGGGGTCGGCGTGAGCGTGCCCGGGCAGGTGGACCGGGACACCGGGATCGCCGAGTACGCGCCCAACTGGGACTGGCACGACGTGCCGTTGCGCGACCTGCTGCGCGCGCACATCGCGTACCCCCTGCACCTGGACAACCCGCTGCGCGCCTGCGCGGTGGCCGAACTGTGGTTCGGCGCCGCGCGCGGTCACGGGGACGCCGTCGTCGTCAACCTCGGCACCGGGGTCGGCGCGGGACTCGTGCTGGGCGGCGCACTGCACCGGGGGGTCAGCAACAGCGCCGGTGAGTGGGGGCACACCACGCTCGTGCTCGACGGCCGGCTGTGCCACTGCGGCAACCACGGTTGCGTGGAGACGTACGTCGGCGCGCCCGGGATCATGCAGAACCTGCGCGAACACAGCCCGCGCAGCCCGCTGCTGCACCCGGAGGACCAGACCGCCACCGTCGACGCGCTGGCCCGCGGGGTCGCCGCGGGCGATCCGGTCGCCGTCAAGGTGGTCCGGGACACCGCCCGTTATCTGGCCGCCGGCATCGCGGACCTGGTGAACCTCCTCAATCCGGAGGTCGTCGTGCTGAGCAGCTGGGTCGCCGCCCGGCTGGGCGAGCCCCTCCTCGACGAGGTCCGCGAGGCGGTCGCCCGGCATGCGCTGCGGCGTCCGCTGGACTCGACCAGGATCGTCCTCTCGCCGATCCCCACCGACCCGGTCTGCCTGGGCGCGGCGACGTTCGCGCTCGAGGGGGCGCTGCAGGCGGTGGGGCAACGGGGCGCGCAACGCGCGGCTTCCCCCGCGGCACCGTCGGCCTGACGGGCACGGGAGGCGGGGCGGGCGCCGAAGGCAGGGCCGGCGCCGGGAGCAGGGCCGGCGCCGGGGGCGGTCCGTTGCCCCTCTCCTCGCGTCCGACATCCCGAACGCCGCACAACGCTTCGAACGGGCTTCGTCCAACCCCTTGCCGAAGCATTAGCCGAAGGTTAACGTCCCGCACCGCAACGCCTTTTCGAGCCCTCTGACGCTGATGCCGCACGAGCCGCAGCCGTACTCGAGACAAGGACGTCACATGTCGGCAATGAGCAACCGCAACTGGTCCCGCCGGTCCCTTTTCCGGGCCGCGGCAGGTATGGCCGCCGCCGGCACGCTGGCCGCCTGCGGCAGCAACAACGGTCTTGGCGGCGGGAGTTCGGCGGACAGCCTCGTGCAGTACTTCCACGCCTACGGGGAGGCGGGGACCGAACAGGCCGTCAAGAAGTACGCGGCCGCGTACGACGGGGCGAAGGTCTCCACCCAGTGGATCACCGGGTCGAACTTCGAGAGCAAGCTGTTCGCGAGCCTGCTCACCGACAGCGCGCCCGACCTGTTCGAGTTCCACCCGCAGATCCAGCTGGTCAGGAGCGGGCAGGTGGCGGATCTCACCGACATCGTCGAGCCGGTCGAGGACGACTTCAACCAGGCCGACATCCAGTCGCACACGGTCGACGGGAAGGTCTACGGCGTCCGGATGATCGACGACCCGCAGTTCTTCTTCTACCGCAGGTCGCTGCTGGAGAAGGCCGGCGTGGGCGTGCCGCAGACCCTCGACGAACTGATCGAGGCCGCCGCCGCACTCACCACCGACAAGGTCAAGGGCGTCTACCTCGGGAACACGCTGCAGGCCGTCATCCGCCCGATGATCTGGGCGGCCGGTGCCGACACCCTCGACGCCGGCAACCGGCCCGCCTACCACACGGACGGCGTGGTCGAGGGCCTGAAGAAGATGCGCAAGCTGTTCACCAGCGGCGACCTGCTCCTGGACGCACCGGCCGACTACTGGGACCCCTCCGCCCTCAACCAGGGCCTGACCGCCATCCAGTTCTGCGGCATGTGGGCCATGCCGGCGATGCAGCAGGCCCTCGGCGACGACCTCGGCGTCTTCCCCTTCCCCAAGGTCGGCGACGCCGGCAAGCCCGCCGTCTACAACGGCGGTTGGTCGATGTTCGTGAACGCCAGGAGCGACCGGGCCGAGGAGGCCAAGGAGTACGTGAAGTGGCTGTGGATCGACCAGAAGGAGTACCAGGAGGACTGGGCCCTCTCCTACGGCTTCCACATCCCGCCGCGCACCTCGATCGCCCGGTCCGCCGACAAGCTCAAGTCCGGCCTGCCGGCCGAGGGCGTCAAGCTGTTCGGTGAGTACGGGCACTTCGACAACATCGGCTGGACACAGGCCATGATCAAGGCGACCGAGGACGTGTTCGCCGACTGCGTGCGCAAGGACGGTGACCCGGAGGCCTCGCTCGACACGTGCGACAAGGTCGTCGGCGCCGAACTCGACAAGCTCTTCGGATAGGCGGCGGGACGGACCACGCCATGTCGACGACCACCACGCGCGACCTCGCGCGGCCCGCCGGGGCCGGTCCCGCGAAGTCCCGGCCGCGGCGCGGGCCGAGCGGCAGCGCCACCCTCAACTTCTGGCTGTTCACCGGACCGTTCCTGATCGGCCTGCTGATCTTCGTCTACGTCCCGATCGTCTGGAGCGTCTGGCTCAGCTTCTTCGAGGCCCGGTTCACCGTCACGCCCAGTACGTTCGTCGGGTTCGACAACTACCGGTACATGCTGGAGAATGGGAACTTCACCGGTGCCCTCGTCACCTTCACCGTCTTCGCCGCGATCATCGTGCCGACCACCTGGGCGCTGTCGCTGGGGCTCGCCCTGCTGGTGAACCGGTTGCGGTTCCTGCGGGCGTTCTTCCGGTCGGTCTTCTTCCTGCCGACGGCGTGCAGTTACGTCGCCGCCTCGCTGATCTGGAAGATGTCCCTCTTCAACGGCGTCCGGTTCGGCCTGGCGAACACGGTGATCGGCTGGTTCGGAGCCGAGAACGTCGCCTGGCTCGCCGACCCCGACCCACCCTGGTACTGGCTGGTCCTCGTCACCGCGCGGCTGTGGCTGCAATCCGGGTTCTACATGATCCTCTTCCTGGCCGCGTTGCAGAACATCCCGGGCGAGCTGTACGAGGCGGCCGCCCTGGACGGCGCCAGGCCGGGCTGGCAGACCTTCCGGCACATCACGCTGCCGCAGCTGCGGGCCACCTCGACCGCGGTGATCCTGCTGTTGCTGATCGCCGCCTACCAGGCCTTCGACGAGTTCTTCAACCTGCTGTCGAAGACCACCTGGGGCCGGCCGCCGCTGGTCGAGCTGTACTACACCGCGCTGGGCGAGAGCCAGGACTACGGGGCGGGCAGCGCGGGCGCGGTGATCCTCACCCTGCTGATCGTCCTCGTCACCCTCTTCCAGGGGAAGATCATGGGTTTCGGAAGGGGTGAGGAGTCCAAGTGACCGCCACCACAGCCGAGGTGACCGAGTGACCGCCGCCGAGGTGACCGTGACCGCCGCCGGCGCGACCAGGACCGACCCGGCCGCGAGGCCGGCGCGCCCCGGCCGGCGCGCCCGCGGGGTGATGGGCTCCGCCGGACTGTACGCCGCCGTCGGCCTCGCCGCCGTCCTCTTCCTGATCCCGTTCTACGTCCTCGTCCGCAACGCGCTGGCCACCGACCCGGAGATCACCGGCGAGGAGTGGACGTTCTTCCCCGCCGACATCCGGTGGGGCAACGTCACCGAGCCGTTCGACGACCCGACGGTCGACTTCGGCCGGGCCCTGTGGAACTCGCTGGTCGTCGGTGTCCTGCACACCGTCGGCACGCTGCTGGTGTGTTCCCTGGCCGGCTACGGTCTGGCCCGGATCCCCTACCGGCACGCCGACAAGGTGTTCTACGGCGTCCTGTTCACGCTGATGGTCCCCACCGCCGTCACGTTCGTGCCCGGGTTCGTCCTGGTGTCGTCCCTCGGCTGGATCGACTCCTACCGCGGTCTGATCGTTCCGGGCCTCTTCAGTGGTTTCACCTGCTTCCTGTTCCGGCAGTACTTCCTGGGGTTCCCCAAGGAGCTGGAGGAGGCGGCGCGGGTGGACGGACTCGGCCACTGGGGCGCGTACTGGCGCGTCGTCGTCCCCAACTCCCTCAACTTCTTCGCCGCGATGGCGACCATCACCTTCATCAACGGCTGGAACTCCTTCCTGTGGCCGCTGGTCGTCGGGCAGGACCCGAGCGCCTGGACGGTGCAGGTCGCGCTGTCGTCGTACATGACCAACCAGACCGTCAACTACCACCTGATCTTCATGGCCACGGCCATGTCCATCCTGCCCCTGTTGCTGGTGTTCCTCTTCCTCCAGCGCTGGCTGGTGCAGGGGATCGCCCAGACCGGCATCAAGGGCTGAGCAAGGAGACCGATGTCTTTGCACGCCTCCCCCGTTCCCGGCGTCGCCCGGGCGGGGAGCTCCCCGTCGTCCGTCCGCTACGTCGAGGACGTGTCACCGGGCTCCGGGGCCCTCCCGCCCCGCGCCTGGTACGCGTCGTCGGACGCGAAGTCGTTTTCCTTGAACGGCAGTTGGCGCTTCCGCCTGTCGGCGACGGCCGACGCGCAGGACGAGTCGTTCACCGCTGAGGGCTACGACGCCGGGGACTGGGCCGAGGTCGCCGTCCCCGGTCACTGGGTCCTCCAGGGGCACGGCTCCCCCGTCTACACCAACCACCTCTACCCCTTCCCGGTCGACCCGCCGCGGGTGCCGACGGAGAATCCGACGGGTGACCACCTGCGGGTCTTCGACCTGCCCGAGGACTGGCCCGCCCTCGGGGAGGGGGACGCGGTCCTGCGTTTCGACGGCGTGGAGTCCTGTGCCCGGGTCTGGCTGAACGGCACGGACCTCGGCGAGTTCAAGGGCTCGCGGCTGCCGCACGAGTTCGCGGTCGGCCACCTGCTGAGGGCGGCGGGCAACGTGCTGGCGGTCCGGGTCCACCAGTGGTCGGCGGGCACATATCTGGAGGACCAGGACCAGTGGTGGCTGCCGGGCATCTTCCGTGACGTGACGCTGCTGCACCGCCCGGCGGGCAGCGCCCGCGACTTCTTCGTGCACGCCTCCTACGACCATGTGACGGGCGAGGGCACCCTGCGCGTCGACTGCGACGTCGCGGGGCGGGTCACCGTGGCCGCCCTGGACATCGATGTCGCGACGGGCGAGCCGGTGACGGTGCCCGTCGAGCCGTGGAACGCGGAGACGCCCCGGCTGTACGACGGCGAGCTGGTGACCGCGGGCGAGCGGATCCCGCTGCGCATCGGTTTCCGCACCGTCTCCCTGGACGACGGCCTGATCAAGGTGAACGGCACGGCCGTGCTGTTCAAGGGCGTCAACCGGCACGAGTGGCATCCCGTGCGGGGCCGCGCGCTCGACCCGGAGACGATGCGCGAGGACGTGCTGCTGATGAAGCGGCACAACATCAACGCCGTCCGCACCTCCCACTACCCGCCGCACCCCGCCTTCCTCGACCTGTGCGACGAGTACGGCCTGTGGGTGATCGACGAGTGCGACCTGGAGACCCACGGATTCGTCGAACAGGACTGGCGCGACAACCCCGTCGACGACGACCGCTGGACCCCGGCGCTCCTCGACCGCGCCGCCCGCATGGTGGAGCGGGACAAGAACCACCCGTCGGTGGTGATGTGGTCGCTGGGCAACGAGGCCGGCACCGGCCGCGGGCTGACCGCCATGGCCGAGTGGATCCGCGGCCGCGACACCTCGCGCCTCGTCCACTACGAGGGCGACCTCGACTGTCGTGACACCGACGTGTACTCCCGCATGTACGCCTCCCACGACGAGGTGGAGCGCATAGGCCGGGGTCTGGACGGCGGCACGGCCAGGCGGCGCCGACTGCCCTTCGTCCTCTGCGAGTACGCCCACGCCATGGGCAACGGCCCCGGCGGACTCGCCGACTACCAGCGGCTGTTCGAGGCACACGAGCGTCTGCAGGGCGCCTTCGTGTGGGAGTGGATCGACCACGGCATCGAGGACGACCGCCACGGCTACGCGTACGGCGGCGACTTCGGCGAGGAGTTGCACGACGGGAACTTCGTCTGCGACGGGCTGCTCTTCCCGGACCGCACCCCCTCCCCCGGACTCGTCGAGTTCAAGAAGGTGATCGAACCGGTCCGGATCGAGGGCGACGGCGCCGCCGGCACCGTACGGGTGCGCAACGCCCATGACTTCGCCGGTCTTTCGGGACTCGCCTTCGAGTGGTCGTACCTGGTGGACGGGGAGAGCGCCGGGACGGGCACACTCGACGTGCCGCCGCTGGCGCCCGGCGAGTCGGCCGACGTCAAGCTGCCGGAGCCGCCGGTGGACGCGCGGGGCGCCGAGTCGTGGTGGACCGTGCGGGCGTCGCTGGCGGCCGACACCGCGTGGGCGGCGAAGGGCCATCAGGTGGCGTGGGGGCAGGTCGCGGCGGCCACCCGGCCGCTGCCGTCCGTCACCCCGGAGCGTGCCCCGGTGGCCGGTGAACGGCTGATCACCCTCGGACCGGGCGTCTTCGACGCCCGCACCGGCGCGCCGACGTCGATCGGCGGTGTGCCCGTGGAGGGGCTGCGTCTCGACGTCTGGCGGGCCACCACCGACAACGACGACGGCGCCGCGTGGCAGTCGGACACCCGCTACGGCCTGCTGTGGCGCGAGCTGGGCCTGCACCGCATGCGACACCGGCTGGACGGTGTCGAGCCGGGCGACGACGCGCTGACGGTACGGACCCGGGTGGCACCGGCCGGCCGCGAGGCCGGACTCGCCGCGGTGTACCGCTGGACCTCCGACGGCAGCCGGCTGAAGCTGACGGTGTCCGTGTCGCCCGAGGGCGACTGGACGCTGCCGCTGCCCCGGCTGGGCATCCGCTTCGGGCTCTCGGAGGCCGACCGGGTGACCTGGTTCGGCGGCGGCCCGGGCGAGGCGTATCCCGACACCCGGGCGGCGTCGATGGTCGGCCGCTGGCAGTCGACCGTGGACGGTCTGCAGACGCCGTACGTCCGTCCGCAGGAGAACGGCGCCCGCGCCGACGTCCGGTGGGCGGAGATCGGCGGACTGCGCATCGAGGGCGACCCGGAGTTCTGGTTCAGCGCCCGTCGCTGGACGAACGAACAGCTCGACGCGGCCCGGCACCGCACCGACCTGGTGGCCGGCCCGACCGTGTGGGTCAACCTCGACCACGGGCAGCACGGCATCGGCTCCCAGTCCTGCGGTCCGGGCCCGCTGCCCCGGTACTTCCTGAACGCCGGTCCCGCCGAGTTCTCCTTCGTCTTCACCGCGGCCGGCTGAACCGGCGCGCCGGGCGTTTCCCCGGCCGGCCGGGTGCCGGCCGGGGAAACGACTACCGCCGGGGGGCTGCCGTGATCCACGATGACCTGCATGAACGGCCCTCACGACAGTCCCCGCTCCGTCCGGCCCGGCGAGTACCCGCTGTGGGAGGAGGCCCTGGCGCTCGTCGACCGGGACCTGGACGCTCTGCTCCCCGGCCGGGGTCCCCTGCGGCTGCTGGCCCTGCCGTCCTGGGACGAGGAGGAGGCCGAGGACGGGTCGGGGCGCGAGCACGTGTACGTCGCCCTGCCCGACGGCCGCCGGCACGGCGACCACCTCTGGCACGGCTCCGCGTCCGATCCCCACACGGCGCTCACCGAGGTCGCCGAGGCCGCGCAGGAGACCGTGCTGGAGTGCCTGTGGCAGGTCTGGCCGGTCTGCGGCGAGCACGGCCTCGGGATGCACGCGGGCCAGGAGGACGGCCGAGCGGTGTGGTGGTGCGCGGGCGGCAGCGCTCCCGGGGGCCCCGCGCACGTGCGGGCGGCGGTCGGTGAGCTGGACGCGCCGCACCGGCCGCGCCGGGCCCGCCGCAAGCCGCGCTGACCTCAGTGGTCCGCGCGGCAGGGCGTCGGTTCGGGCACCTCGAACGGGACCAGGGTGCCGCCCGCGGCGGGCATCGCGGCGAGCACCGGCTCGCCGTCCTGCCGCTGCGGGCGGACGTGGTCGTTCGTCACCAGCCTTGCCGACGAGGCCGGTTCGTCCGGGGAGTGAGCGGTGGCCGACCCGGACACGGCGGCTCGCCCCGTCTTCCACTGTTCCCCCGACTGCCCTTTCCCGTCAGACTGATTGCCACCGAATCCGAGCAGCGTTCGCCTTTCCCCGCAGTCCGCCCCCACACCGGGAGACACCCACGCCATGAGACGACGACTCCTCGGCACCCTCGCGGCCGCCACGCTCGCCCTCACCGGCCTCACGGCCACGGGCGCGACGCCCACCGCGGCCGCCGCGCCCGCCGCCGCGGCGGCCACCACCGGTTCGTTCACCGTGCTCACCTACAACGTGGCGGGTCTGCCCGAGGGCCTGAGTTCGGGCCGTCCGGCGACCAACACCCCCCTGATCTCACCGCGGCTGGGGGCGTACGACATCGTCAACGTCCAGGAGGACTTCAACTACCACGCGGCGCTGTACGCGGGGGACGACCACCCCTACCGGACCGCGACGAGCGGCGGCGTCCCGTTCGGCGACGGCCTCAACACCCTCTCCGACCACGCCTTCGAGGACTTCGAGCGGGTGCGGTGGAACGCCTGCACGGGCACCAACTGCCTCACGCCGAAGGGTTTTTCGCTGGCCCGGGTGCGACTTGCCGAAGGCGTCTTCCTGGACCTGTACAACGTGCACACCAACGCCGACTCGACGGACGACGCGATGGCCGCCCGACGGGCCAACATCGAGCAGCTGTCGGACTTCATCCAGGCGAACTCGTCCGGCAACGCGGTGATCGTGATGGGTGACACCAACACCCGTTACACCCGCGCCGAGGACAACATCCGCACCCTCGTCACCGAGAACGGGCTCACCGACCCCTGGGTGAAGCTCGTCAAGGGCGGTACGGCGCCGGACCGGGGCGCGGACGCGCTGCTCTGCCCGACGACGGCCCCGACGAACGACTGCGAGGTGGTGGACAAGGTCCTCTACCGCGGCAGCAGGCTCCTCTCGCTCGACGCCACCCGGTACCGGAACGCGTGGGCGTCCTTCCTGGACTCCGCGGGCGGCAACCTCTCCGACCATTTCCCCCACACGGTGGACTTCTCCTACACCCTCGCCTCCGGTCTGCGGGCGAGCGACTTCTTCGGCGGCCCCCACGGCACGGCGTTCACCGACGCGGACGACCTGCCGGCCGTCCCGGCCCCCCGCACCCTCACGCTGCGCGGCGGCTCCCGCGTGGACGCCGTCTCCCTGACCCACGACGGCGGTACGGTCCTCACCCACGGCGGCACCGGCGGCACGGCCACCTCACTGACCCTGGCGACGGGTGAGCACCTCACGTCCGCCAAACTGACGCAGGGTCAGAAGGACGGCCGTACGCGCGTCTTCTCTGCGTCCTTCACGACCGACAAGGGCCGCACCCTGGCGACCGGCACACCGACCGCCGACGCGAGGACCTTCACCGCCCCGTCCGGCTGGCAGATCGTCGGCTTCACGGGCCGCGCCGGAGCGGAGGTGGACAAGCTGGGGGTGGTGTACGCACCGGCCGGCTGAGGCCGCCGACGCGGACAGGCCCCGCGGGGGCACGGCTCCTCACGGGGCGGTCGCCATCGGCGTCCGGCACGGGGCCGGTGCCCCGTACCGGGGCAGCGGTTCCGGCGTCCGGCACGGTCGTGGCCGGACGCCGTCGAGGAAGCGGCGGACGATCGTGCGCGTCACCTCGGTGCCGCCGTCGGCCCGGGAGACCGGATGACGAAGGTTAGGATCCTCCCCGACCCACCGACCAAGGCCCCCCGACGAACAAGGCGTCCCCCATGCCCCGAGCCGGCCTCACCGCGGACCTCCTGGTCACGGCCGCCGCCGACCTCGCAGACGAGGCCGGGTTCGACAACGTCACCCTCTCCGCGCTGGCCCGCCGCTTCGGCGTGAAGGACGCGAGCCTGTACTCGCACGTCCGGAACATCCAGGACCTGCGGACCCGCCTCGCGCTGTACGCGGGCGCCGAGCTGATCGACCGGATCGCCCCGGCCGTCGCGGGCCGCTCCGGCAAGGAGGCCCTCGCGGCCTTCGCGGGCGCCTACCGGGAGTACGCGCTGGAGCATCCGGGACGGTACGCCGCCACCCAGATCCCCATGGACCAGACCCTGGTCGCCGAAGCCCCGGCGTTCCGCCGCACCGCCGAGATCACCTACGGCATGCTCCGCGCGTACGGCCTCCAGGAACCCGACCTCACCGACGCCGTACGTCTGCTGCGGAGCACCTTCCACGGTTACTGCGTCCTGGAGGCGGGCGGCGGCTTCGGCGCGCCCCGCGACGTCCAGCGCTCGTGGGACAAGGCGGTCGAAGCCCTGCACGCGGCCCTGACGCACTGGCCCACCGGAGAGTGACCGGACTCCTCGGGCGCCGGACTCCTCGGGCGGCGGCGAGGATCCGTCACCCAGGGGATCCGTCACCCAGGGAATCGGGGAACCGCGCGGGGAAGCGGGGAACGGCGTTTCGCGCGCGGCGACGGCCGGCGGGGCGGCGGGTCTCAGCCGGCCCGCTCCGCCGCGCTCCGCTCCACGCAGAACTCGTTGCCCTCCGGGTCCGCGAGGAGCGCCCACCCGCTGCCGTCCGGTCGGCGGTGGTCGGCGACCAGGGTGGCGCCGAGGGCGAGCAGGCGGTCGACCTCCTCGTCGCGGGTGCGGTCCTGCGGCTGGAGGTCGAGGTGCACGCGGTTCTTGACGGTCTTCCGCTCGGGGACCGTCACGAAGAGCAGGCCGGCGCCCTCGATGAGCGCCTCCTCGTCACCGGGACGGTCGTCCTCGTGGAGGGGCTCGCCGAGGACCGCGGACCAGAACTTCGCCAGGCCGTGGGCGTCCGCGCTGTCGATCGTCACGTGACGGATCTTGGAAGTCATGCCGGGATTCTCGCGCAGCCGCCTCCGCGGGGCAACGGGCGCACCGGCACCCTCGCGGCCGCCCGCCGCCTCAAGTCCCGGAAGCCGGCGGCCCGTCCGTCCCCGCCGCACCGGTGACCCGTACGGCGTCCGGCGAGACGGCCACGCGGACCTCGGGCCCCTCGCCGAAGCGGACGTGGAGGATCCCGTCCGCCGCGTCCGTCGTCCGCACCGACACGGAGTCCTCCAGCGGAACCGGGTCCGGCTCGCCGGTGAGGCGGGCGAGGACGACGAACAGCGAGGCGACGTCCCCGGTGACACCGGTGAGCGAGTCGTCCAGGCCCGCGACGGGCACGAGTTCGGCCCGCACGCCGTCCTCCTCCGCCGTCGCCCAGCCGGTCACCCGCACCGGTGTCCCGGGTTCCGCGCCGGTCACCAGGTGCGCCCGCACCTCCACGGCCCCGCGTGCGAGCACCACGCTGGTCACCCGCGCTCCGCAGCCCGCCGTGTGCCGCGACGCCGCCCAGCCGTCCCCGACCCCCAGCGGTTCGATCCCGGTGCGGCGGGGATCGCCCCCGACGACCACGCTGTTGTCGTACGGCGCCGAGGGGCCGGCCGTGGGCGCCGTCGCCGTCGAGTAGGCGAGCCGCGTGTAGTACGGGTCGTAGCGGACGTCCTCGCTGCCGTGGTTGTGGAGGCGGACCAGTCCGTCCGAACGGGTGGACTGCACCAGCCAGTTGGGGGCGGACAGGGGCGTGACCGCGTCCGCCCGTTCCACCGGCGCGGGCTCCTCCCGCGCCGTCCACACCTCGTGCTCGGGCGGAAGCAGCAGACCCAGGAATCCCTTGCTCGCCCAGTAGGGGGACGCCGGGCCCGAATACCCCTGCAGGACGTCCGGGTCGGGTCCGTGCCAGCCGAGGGTCAGCAGTCCGCGCTCGTCGACGGCCCCCCGCCGGAGGAAGTACCGCAGCGCCCCCGAGGCCAGGCGGCGGGTCTCGCCGGGGGACAGCGGGGTGTGGCCGGTCAGGGCGCCCAGCCACAGCGGGGCCGTGGTGGCGAAGCGGTAGGTGAGGGAGCGGCCCTGGCGCATCGGGGCGCCGTCGCCGCCGAACAGGCGCGCGTAGTCGGTGAGATGCCGTGCGAGCCGGCCGCCGTACAGCTCCAGCAGCCGGGGGTCGTCGTCGAGCCAGGCGTGCAGGACCGGGTAGAGGTGCATCGCCCAGCCGTTGTAGTGATCGAAGGCGCGGCCGGCGCCGTCGGTGTACCAGCCGTCGCCGACGTACCACCGCTCGACGCGCTCCAGGCCCCGGTCGATCGCCTTGCGGGCGGCATCCGATGTCCGGTCGACCGTACGCAGGAAACCGCCGACGGTCACCGGGAACAGCTCCCAGTTGCACGGCCACGGCTCGGCGGTCAGGGCGTCGCCCAGCCAGTCCGCCGCCCGCTGCCGTACGCCGTCGTCCAGCCGGTCCCACAGCTGCGGCCGGGTCAGCCGGAGCGCGAGGGCGATCGACGCCGCCTCGACCAGCGGCTGGCCGCGGTCCTCGATGCGCGGCCAGGCCCCGCGGACGCCCGCCGCGAGGCCGTCGGCGTAGCGCTCCAGGGCCGTCTCGTCGCGTCGGAAGGCCGCCAGGAGCAGCGTGCGGGCGTACCCCTCCAGGCCGTCGCTGAGGCGCCCCGACCAGCTCTCGCGGTCGCCGGGAAGGTGGTAGAGGGCGCGATCCGCGGTGGCGTAGGGCTCGACGGCGGCCAGCAGGGCGTCGGCGGCCGCCTCCCAGTGGGCGCGGGTGAGACCGGTGTGGGGGCTGAGGACGTGGTCGGGCGGGGGGAGACGCATCGCGGGCTGCTTCCTTCCGAACCGGGCGGGGCGGACGGGACCGGGCGGGGCGGACGGGGCGGGACCTGCGGCACCGGCCCCCCCCTGCCTCCGGTGCCGGCCGGTCGGCGGGCCGGTGGCGGCGGCACCCTTCCTTCCGTGCCGGCGGGCCGGGGCCGGTGGCGGCGGCCGCCGGGCCACGGGGGGGGCGGAGCCTGGGGGCGTCCCGGTTCCGGTCGGGGCGCCCCCAGGGATCTATCCCACCCGTACGAGGCCCTCCGGCACCAGACGCAGGGCGACGAGTTCGTCACGGACCAGGCCGGCGTAGACGGTGGCGCCGTGCACCGAGGTGTGCGTGTTGTCCCGCTTCTCGTTGTAGAGGTACAGGGCCTTGGATCCCTCCACGCCCAGGGACTCCACCAGGGCCTTGGTCTTCGCCGTGAGGTCGATCAGCGGGACGTCGTGCGCCGCAGCGACCGAGCGGACGACGGCGGGGTGGTCGACGCCGAGGCCGTTGACCAGCAGGGCCGTCCCGTTGTTCAGCGTGCCGTCGGCGTTGAACCAGCGGCGCACGATCGGGGTGACGAGGACCGGCTCGCCGCCCTTCGCGCGGACGCCGGCGACCAGCGTCTCCAGGTTCGCCCGGTAGGTCGCCTCGTCGGTCGTCTTGTCGTTGTGGGCGAGCTGGAGCAGCACCAGGTCGCCGCGGTGGATTTGCGGCTGGACGGCGGCCCACAGCCGCGGGTTCCCCAGATAGGTGACCGTGCTCTCCCCGGAGTCCGCGTGGTTGGCGACGGAGACGCCTTTGCGCAGGTACTGCGGGAGTTGCTGGCCCCAGCCGGAGTACGGGTCGCCCGGCTGGTCGCAGACCGTGGAGTCACCGACGAGGAAGATCTGGCGGGGGTGCCGGGCGGGGGTGACGCGGATGCCGGCGAGGGCGGGGGCCGAGCCGCCGAGGACGAGGTCCAGGCCGGGGGTTCCGTCGGCGCCGGTCGGTTCGCCCTCGGGTGTGCGGACGTTCACGGTGAAGCTGCGCGCGACGCGCTCGCCCGCCGCGACGGCGGTCTCGGGGAGCAGGGCACGCCGGGTCTCGCCGCCGACGGCGGTGCTCGACGCGGCCTCGCCGCCGAGGAGGACCTTCACGTCGTAGGTGCCGGGCGGTACGTCGAAGTGGCAGGCGGTGGCGGTGCAGCCGGCGATGCCGGGCGGCGGGCCCGCGCCGTCGTCGGCCCGGGCGGCGGGTACGGCCGTCAGGGCGGTGGCCAGGGCCAGCGCCGCCGGCACGGCGGGGGTGAAACGTCTCACTTGCGGCTCCTCGGTCGCGGCAACAGGACCTGGCGGAGGACCGTACCGCCTCTGGCAAGCGCTTTCTAGACCTCGGGGCCATTTCGCGGGATCGCCAACTCCCGTCGAGCGAAAGCCCTTTCGCGAAATCGATTCAACTGCCACGCTGACCAGTCACCCGCACCCCCACACCTCCCGAAGGAGGCACCCCCATGTCCGGATCCGACGGCCACCGGCCGGTCCGACGCCGCACCTTCGTCCTCGGCACCGCGGCCGCCGCCGGCACCGCCGCGCTCGCCGGCCCCCTCGCCGCCCCCGCGTCCGCCGCGGCCTTCGGCTGGACCGACGACGGCGCGAACTACGTCGTCGACACCGGCGCGAGCCTCGTCTTCAAGGTCGGCAAGACCAACGGCGACCTGACCTCGCTGGTCTACCGCGGCGTGGAGTACCAGGGCTACGGCGGCATGAACTCGCACATCGAGTCCGGCCTCGGCGCCTCCACCGTGTCGGTGAAGCAGTCCGGCTCGACGATCCTGATCTCCGTCGCGTACGGCACGCTCAAGCACTACTACGCGGCCCGCAGCGGCGAGAACAACGTCTACCTGTGGACGAACAAGGCCGACGCGTCCGTCTCGGCGACCCGTTACATCCTGCGCGTGAAGAAGGGCCTGTTCCTCAACGACGAGCCCGACTCCTACACGTACACCACCAGCACCATCGAGGCCTCGGACGTGTTCGCGAAGTCCGACGGCCAGACCCGCTCCAAGCACTACGCGAGGCGGCGGGTCATGGACTACGACCACGTCGGCTGGAGCGCCGGCGGCGTGGGCCTGTGGATCGTGCGCAGCAACCACGAGAAGGCCTCCGGCGGCCCCTTCTACCGGTCCCTCCTGCGCCACCAGAGCGCGGACGGCGGCGGCCTGTACGAGATCCTCTACTACGGCCAGAACCAGACCGAGGAGCAGCGCTTCGGCCTCCAGGGGCCGTACGTCATCGCGTTCACGGACGGCGGGGCCCCCTCGTCGGCGCTGTTCCCGGGCACGCTGACCACGCCGTGGGCGGACTCGCTGGGCATCGCCGGGTACGTCGGCGCGAGCGGCCGGGGACGGGTCGCGGGCGTCGGCATCACGGGGCGGAACACGGCGTACCCGTACACGGTGGGACTGGCCGGCGCGGCCGCCCAGTACTGGGGTCCGGCGCGGGCGTCGGACGGCTACTACTCCATCGGCGGGGTGCTGCCGGGGACGTACACGCTGACCGTGTACAAGAGCGAACTGGCGGTGTACAGCACACAGGTGACCGTGTCCGCCGGGTCGACGACCACCCTCAACACGATCGCGATCCCGGCCACGAACGACCCGGGCAACGCGAGCGCCGTCTGGCGCATCAACGAGTGGACCGGCACGCCCGCCAGCTTCAAGAACGCCGACCTGATGACGTACGCGCACCCCTCCGACGTGCGGGCCGCCTCCTGGACGGGCAACGTGGTGATCGGCAGCGGCAGCGAGACCTCCGCCTTCCCCTGCTACGTCTGGAAGGACGTCAACAGCGGACTGCTGGTGTACTTCCGGCTCACCGCCGCCCAGGCCGCCGCCGCGCACACCCTGCGGATCGGCGTGACGACGGCCTACGCCAACGGCCGCCCGCAGGTCGTCGTCAACGACACCTGGACCTCGGCCGTCCCCTCCCCGCCGACCCAGCCGAACACGCGGTCACTGACCAACGGTTCCTACCGGGGCAACAACCACACCTTCACCTACAGCGTCCCGGCGAGCGCCTGGCGGACGGACACCGGTCAGTACAACGTGCTGAGGATCAACGTGGTGAGCGGTTCGGGGACGACCGGCTTCCTCAGCGCGGGGACCGCTTTCGACGCGATCGACCTCCTGGCCTGACGGACCGAGGGGACGTCAGGTGCCGCGCGTCCACTGCTGGTTCGTGCCTCCGTTGCAGGTGTACGTGATGACGGCGGCGGAGTTGGCGGTGGACGCGCCGTTCACGTCCAGGCACTCGCCGCTGGCGCGGGACCTGACGGTCACGTAACCGCCCGACGCGGTGAGCGACCACTGCTGGGCGGTGGCCGTGGCGTCGCAGTCCTCCTGGGTGACGGTGCTCGCGTTCTCCCGCACGCAGAGGGAACTGTTCCTGACGACCAGCTGGTGGTAGCCGGCTCCGACCGGCTTGAACCAGTACTTCTGGTTGCCGCCGCCGTTGCAGTCGTACTGCTTGATCTGCGCGCCCTGCCAGAGGGACTGGCCGGTGACGTCGGCGCACCTGGCGGAGTGCCGGGCGACCAGTGTGTCGTACGGGGCGCTCGTGCCGGTGACCGTGCCCGCGGCCGTGTCGATCGTGACCTCCGGGGACCAGGTCAGGGACATCGAGGTCGGGGTCGGGAAGGTCACCGGCAGCCACACGGAGCGGGAGTCGTCGACGGTCCCGCCGAAGGAGTTCCCCCAGCGGTCGCCCAGGTAGAGGTAGGAGGTGCCCGAACTGCCCTGCACCGGAAGGACGTACGCCGTCTGCGAGCCGAACGCCGTCGAGTCGCCGACGTTCGTCATCGCGGACCAGGGCCCGGCCGGCGAGGTGGCGGTGGCGTACTGCTGCTGGTTGGGGCTCCAGCCGGTCGCGCCCGAGGTCAGCATGAAGTAGACGTTTCCGCGCTTGAACAGCGCCGGGGCCTCGCGGCGTCCGCCGTGCCAGGGGTCGGCGACCAGACTCGCGACACCGGTGTAGTCGGCGGTGAGCCGGTAGATCTGGAGGTCGTAGTTCTCGCGGGCGGCGGAGACCATGTACCCGGCCCCGTCGGTGTCGACGAAGACGGTGATGTCGCGGGACATGTGCTGCCCGAGCGGGCGGAAGCTGCCCTGCCACGCGTAGTCGCCGTCCACGGTGTCGGAGACGGCGACGGCGGCGCGGGCCTCGCCGTAGTCGGTGCCGTTCTCCTTGTGCATCCACATGACGAACCTGCCGGTGGACGCGTTGTACATGACCTTCGGCCGCTCGATGTTGGCGGTGGCCAGCTCCGGGTCGCTCGCCTCGGTCAGGACGTGGTTGCGGAACTCCCAGTTCTTCAGGTCGGTGGACCGGTAGGCGTCCACGTACCGGAACGTGTTGTCGGCGTTGCGGTTCTCACCGAACCAGTAGTAGTAGGTGCCGACTTTGAGCACCCCGCCGCCGTGGGCGTGCACGGGGTTGCCCGAAGTGTCCTTGAACTGGACGCCGTTGGCGACGGTCTGGGGGGCGGCCCGCGCCGGACCCGCGGTGGCGAGGGCGCCGGTCAGCGCCAGACAGAGGGCGAGCAGGACCGCGTACGCACGTCTCATGTCACGCACTCTCCTTCGAGGGCGAGAGGAGGGGCCGCACGCGGCTGCCGCTCGCCCGGGGGTCGTGACCGCCATGAGCCGTCTTCGGGCGTTCGGGACCGCGAACGGCAGGGGGAACGACGAACGCCGAAAAGGTAAGGGCGCGCCACGAGGAGGTCAACGGGTCCGACGAGACAAGGGGGAAAGCCCTTTCAGCCCGGTCCCGCGGCCCGGTCTCGCAGTCCGGTCGGCATGGTCACTCGGTCGGCGCGATCGGCTCCGGCGTCTCTCGGCGGCCGCGCAGCCACACGTACACCGGGATGCCCGCGAAGAGGAACAGCACGCCCTGGTAGACGGCGGCGTAACCCGCTCCCGCGATCAGCCAGAAGGAGAAGGCGAAGGAGAGCGCGGCCACGACGAGGTCGCGGGCCAGACCAGCGGGACGGACGCGTTCGCGGGTGCCGCGGGCCAGCCAGTACAGCTGGGCCGCGGCCGACAGCAGGTACGGGACGCAGCCGGTGAACGTGGTGATGAGGACCAGTACGCGGAACGTGGCGTCGGGGCCCGCCGTGTAGTTGAGGCCGATGAGCACCGTGCCGAGGACGGCAACGGCCCACACGCCGAAGCCGGGCACCCCGCCCTTGCCGACGCGGGCGAACGGCCGCGGGAAGAGTCCGTCGCGGGCGGCGGCGTACGGCATCTGCGCGGCCAGCAGGATCCAGCCGTTGAGGCAGCCGACGATGGAGGCGACGGCGACCAGGGAGATGACGGTGCCGCCCCAACTGCCGCCCGTGATCGCGTTCACGGCGTCGGCGAAGGGCGCTCCGGAGTCGACGAGCCGCTCGTGCGGGACCAGGCCGAACACGGCGACCGTGCCCAGCAGGTAGACGAGCGCGGATCCCAGCGTGCCGAGGACGCCCGCCCGGCCGACGGTGCGTTCGGGGTCGTCGACCTCGCCCGCGCTGACGGCCGCCGACTCCACACCGAGGAAGCTGTAGAGCAGGAGGGCGGCGGAGGCGGCGAGCGCGCCCGGAACGCTGTCCCCGGAAGCGTTGAACGGCCCGAAGTTGTCGGTGTCGACGAAGAACAGACCGACCGTGGCGACCACCAGCAGCGGGACGAACTTCAGGACGGTCGACACGATCTGCACCGTGCCCACCCAGCGGGTGCCGGCGAAGTTGGCGGCGGCCGGCAGCCACAGCGCGGCCAGCGCGACGACCGCTGCGAGGGCGTGACTGCCGTGCAGCGGTATCAGCACGTCGACGTAGCCGACGACGGCGACGGCCAGCGCGGCGATGCTGACCCAGCACATCGTCCAGTACGACCAGGCGGACAGGAAGCCGGCGAAGGGGCCGAACGCGTCGCGCGGGTACACGTACAGGCCGCCGGTGACGGGGCTGCGGCGGGCCAGCCTGCCGAAGAGGAGGGCGAGGAGGAGCGCGGCCACGGAGAGGACGACCAGGGCGAGCAGGCTGACCGTGCCGTACGGGGCGACCGCCGCGGGCAGCGCGAAGATGCCGCCGCCGATGATGTTGCCCATGACGAGGGCGGTGGCGGCGGCGAGGCCGAAGCGGCGACGGCGGGGAGCGGGTGCGGGTGCGGGGCTGAGGCCGGTGCCGGTGCCGCTGTCTGGTCCGGTACCGGGGCCGGTGGCCTCGGTGGTGTCGGTGGTGTCGGGGGAAGTCATGGCGGGTCCGTACGGGTGCGGTGGGGCGGGGAGTGCGTGATCGTAGCCCGGTGTCCCACATCGTGGGCGATCTGCTCACCTGGTGGACATCCCCGGCTCGTCCGTTCCGGGTTCGACTAGCGTCGGGGCATGACCAGCGACACCCCCTCCCCACCCGGTCCCTCCGCGCACGGCAGCCCGGCCCACGACTCCTCGGCACGGACTTCCGGCCCGCGCCGCCCCGGCCTCGCCGCGGCGCTCGCCGCCGGGACGGTGGTCCTCGACGGCGGCATGTCCAACCAGCTGGAGTCCGCCGGACACGACCTGAGCGACGAGCTGTGGTCGGCGCGCCTGCTCGCGGAGCGGCCCGAGGCCGTCACCGAGGCGCACCTCGCCTACTTCGAGGCAGGCGCGGACGTGGCCATCACCTCCAGCTACCAGGCGACTTTCGAGGGCTTCGCGAAGCGCGGGATCGACCGCGAGGAGGCGGCCCGGCTGCTCGCGCTGAGCGTGGAGCTGGCTCAGCAGGCGGCCCGGCGGGCCCGGGACGGGGGCGTTGCCCGTCGACCGTTGTGGGTGGCGGCGTCGGTGGGGCCGTACGGGGCGATGCTCGCGGACGGGTCCGAGTACCGGGGCCGTTACGGGCTGACGGTGGACGAGCTGGAGCGGTTCCACCGGCCCCGGCTGGAGGTGCTGGCGGCCGCCGGGCCGGACGTGCTGGCGCTGGAGACCGTGCCGGACGCGGAGGAGGCCGAGGCGCTGCTGCGGGCGGTGCGCGGACTGGGCGTGCCGGCCTGGCTGTCGTACAGCGTCGCGGGCGACCGCACCCGCGCCGGGCAGCCGCTGGAGGAGGCGTTCGCCCTGGCGGCGGAGGCGGACGAGGTGATCGCGGTCGGTGTGAACTGCTGTGCCCCCGAGGACGTCGAGGGCGCCGTGACGACGGCGGCGCGGGTGACCGGCAAGCCGGTCGTCGTCTACCCCAACAGCGGCGAGGCCTGGGACGCCGAGGCCCGCGCCTGGAACGGCCGCTCGACGTTCGCCCCCGAACAGGTCCTCGCCTGGCGGGACTCGGGCGCCCGGCTGATCGGCGGCTGCTGCCGGGTCGGTCCGGACGCGGTCGCGTCGATCGCGCGGACGCTGACCGCGGCGTGACCGGACCGGAGCCGTGCCCCTGGCGCGGACGGTCCGGGCGGTTCTGATGGTCCGGGCGGTCCGGGCGGTCCGGGCGGTCCGGGCGGTCCGGGCGGTCCGGGCGGTTCGGATGGTCCAGGCGGTTCAGGTGGTCAGGGCGGTGAGTCGGCGGTCCCGGCCGGGTCCCCGGCGCGGGCGGCCGGGAGTCAGTCCCGGCCGACACCTCCGGCGCGGCGCAGACGGCGGACCACCGCGCGTATCTCCGGGCCGCGCAGGGTCCGGCCGGGCCGGACGCCCGAGAGGGCGGGCGTCGGGGGCGTCCCGGTCCCTCGAACGTCCTCCGATCCTCCTCGTCCTTGCGACCCTTCCGGCTCTTCCCGCCCTCCCGGCGCTCCTCGTCCTTCCGGCCCTCCACGTCCTTCCGGCGGCTCTTCCCGCCCTCCCCGCCCTTCCGGCTCTTCCCGCCCTCCCCGCCCTTCCGGCTCTTCCCGCCCCTCTGCGGCCCGGCGGGCATCGGCCGACCACAGGGCGAGTGCACGGTCCCGTGGACCGCGTTCCGTGTACGGGGCCCTGTCGCCCTCGCCGAAGACCCGTACCGGATGCGTCGAGTCCCACGGCTCCCAGCCGGGATCGCCCGTCGCGACGAACCGCACCCACGCGCCGTGCATCGCGTCGGCCAGGTCCTGCGGAGCACCGTCCCCGGCCAGCCTCGCGGACTCGGGCAGGTCCCCCGTGTCGAAGACGAAGCCCAGCTCCAGGGCGTGGCAGGCGCCGAGGCCCGGCCGCAGCGACGGCCAGGCGAACTCGTACACGTACGACGAACCGGGGCGGGCGTCGGCCAGCCGCTGGAGCGGCTGCCGCAGCAGGTGGTCGGTGACCATCTGCCCGACCGTCTCGGCGGTCCCCGCCCCGGGGTACAGGGCCCGGTAACCGCGCGGCACCTCGGGACCGCAGCGGCAGCGGGCCATGGCGCCGGCCAGGGCGACGGCGCCGAGGCGGTCCACCCGCTCCATCAGGCCGCCCGGGACCAGCCACAACCGGTACTCGTCGCGGGTCCAGCCGAGCAGCAGGTCGGTGCCGCGGGCCGCGTCGCCGTCGGCGAGGGCGTCGAGCGGGTGGCGCGGGACGAGGTCCCCGTCGATGACGATCCCGAAGGCGGGCCCGCCGAGCACCGGGCTGCTGAGCCGGCCGATCTCCGCCTGGGTGCGCAGCAGCAGGTCCCGGTCGACGGCGGCGAAGGCCTCGGCGGTGGCCGGGACCTTCAGCCGGTTCGCCATCCGGCGGACCATGCGCCGCACCTTGTCCCGTTCGAAGGCCTCCGGCGGCCCGCTCTGCAGCACCGCCCTGCGGAACAGTCCCTGGGCCTGCGGGGCGGCGATCAGGGCGCCGGCGCTGATCGCACCGGCGGACTGCCCGGCCAGGGTGATCAGCGAGGGGTCGCCGCCGAAGGCCTCGATCGACTCGTGCACCCAGCGCAGCGCCGCGAGCTGGTCGCGCAGGCCCGGGTTGGCGGGAACGTCCGGGAACAGCCCGTAGCCCTCCACGCCCAGCCGGTGGTTGACCGAGACGAACACGACGCCGTCGCGCGCGAAGTGCCGCCCGTCGTACACGGGCACCGCCGAGGAGCCTCTGGTCAGCGCGCCCCCGTGGAACCACACCAGGACCGGCAGCCGCGCGCCCCGGCCGGGCTCGGGCGTCCAGACGTTCAGGTTGAGACAGTCGTCCCCCGGCACGACCGGGTCGGACAGGTAGGCGGCGAAGGCCTCGGAGTACGGCGGTTTCGGCGCCGTGGGTCCGAAGGCGCCGGCGTCGCGCACGCCGTCCCAGGGCTCGGGCGGCCGCGGCGGCCCGAAGCGGCGAGGCCCGAAGGGGGGCGCCGCGTACGGGATCCCCCGGAAGACCGCGATCCCGCCTTCGCGCCGGCCGCGCACCGCCCCGTACGGGGTCGTGGCCACGGGATCCCGCCAAGCCCCGGTCCCGGGTGTCGCCTGGTCCGCCGTCATCTGCCCACCAGCCCTTCGCCGCGCTCGTGCGCCGGTGACACCAGAGCACCACAGCGGCACGCGGAATTCCGGCGCACGAGTCTCCCGCAGGGCTGTTCGGCGTACCCGAGGCCGTCCAAACCCGGCCGGCGCCATCTGGCCGAGGATCCGCCGCCTCCCGGCAGGCGGCGGCCGGCCAGAAGCCGCCCGGCACCGCGCCACCCGGCCCGACGGTGGGAGGCGCGGCGGCGGCCG
Organism: Streptomyces sp. NPDC017202; assembly: GCF_044331705.1. Lineage (NCBI taxonomy): Bacteria > Bacillati > Actinomycetota > Actinomycetes > Kitasatosporales > Streptomycetaceae > Streptomyces > Streptomyces sp. NPDC017202. Next base: position 541,030 of record NZ_JBIRNP010000003.1, read on the forward strand.
GCCCGACGGTGGCCGGTTCGGCGCCCACCGTCAGCCGGCCCGGCGACGGCCGACCCGGCGCCCGCCGACTCGGCGGCTCGGTGACTCGGCGACTCGGCGACTCGGCGGCTCGGCGGCTCGGCGGCTCGGCGGCTCGGCGGCTGCAAGGCCGTGTCCGACCGATTGACCCTGTCCGACGGCCCCACCTACCGTAGAAGGCGCTTTCGGAACAGGTTTCCCACGCACCCCAGGAGAGCCATGCCCAGCGCCGAGCCGCCCAGGGCCGTGTTCGCCATGGATCCGGTGCACCTCCCCCGGCTGTTCCCCGCTCCGCTCCTGAACCGGCTGCGGCGGACGGCCGACATCGACCCCTCACTCGTCGTACGGGACTTCACCGATCCGGTCGCCGCGGCCGCGCTGGCGGAGGCCGAGGTCCTGATCACCGGCTGGGGCTGCCCCCGGCTGGGCGCGGACGTGCTCGCGGCGGCTCCCCGGCTGCGTTCCGTCCTGCACGCCGCGGGCTCCGTCCGCTCGCTGGTCGGGGAACCCCTGTGGAACCACGGGGTCACCGTCTCCAGCGCGGTGGTCGGCAACGCCGTCCCGGTCGCCGAGTACACCCTCGCGATGATCCTGCTGGCCGGGAAGGACGCGTTCACCCACCGCGAGCGCTTCCGCCGCACCCACACCCACCCCACTGCCGACGAGACGGCGCCCCTCGGCAACCTCGGCCGCCGGGTGGGCGTCATCGGCGCCTCGCGCGTGGGCCGCCGGCTGCTGGAACTCCTGCGCCCCCACGCGTTCGAGGTCCTCCTGCACGACCCGTACGTCACCCCCGCCGAGGCGGTCGGACTGGGCGCGCGGCTGGTGCCGCTGGAAGACCTGCTGCGGTACAGCGACATCGTCAGCCTGCACGCGCCCGACGTCCCGGAGACCCGTCACCTGCTGGACCGGGACCGGCTGGCTCTCGTCCGCGACGGCGGCGTACTGATCAACACCTCCCGCGGCGCGCTGATCGACCACACCGCCCTCACGGACGAACTGGTCTCCGGCCGGCTGCAGGCCGTCCTCGACGTCACCGAGCCGGAGCCGCTGCCCGCCGGCTCCCCCCTCTACCGGCTCCCGAACGTGTTCCTGACCCCGCACATCGCGGGTTCCCTCGGCAACGAGCTGGAGCGGCTCGGCCGCGTCGTCGTCGGGGAACTGGAACGGCTGGCCGACGGACTGCCCCTGGCCCACGAGGTACGTCGCGCGGACCTGGCGCGGGTGGCCTGAACCGGCCCGCGGGGCCCGGCCTTCGCCCCGGAAGCCGTTCAGTCGAGGACGGCCACGGCCTCGATCTCGACCAGATGCTCGGGCACGTCCAGTGCCGCGACGCCGAGCAGGGTGCCCGGCGGCACCGGTGTGACGCCCAGCTTCGCGGCCGCCCGGGCGACCCCCTCCAGGAACAGCGGCATCTTGTCGGGGGTCCAGTCGACGACGTGGACGGTGAGCTTGGCGACGTCGTCGAAGGTGGCGCCGACACCGGCGAGGGCGGTGGCGACGTTGAGGTAGCAGCGTTCGACCTGGGCGGCGAGGTCGCCCTCGCCGACGGTGACCCCGTCGGCGTCCCAGGCCACCTGCCCGGCGACGAAGACCAGCCGGGAACCGGTCCCGACGGACACCTGCCGGTAGGCGTCGATCTCCGGCAGGCCGGGGGGATTCAGCAGGGTGATGGCCATGTCGTCCGTCTCCTTCGTGAGTTTCGTGAGCACGTGCGAGCACGCGAGTGGGCGGGGGCGGGCGTCGGTGGAGTGCTCCACCACACCCGCCCCGTGGTCACTTGTGGTTACTCGGAAACCGTAGGAGAGTGTGGGCCGACAAGGAAGAACGCACTTTTCGGTGACTGGGGAACCAGATGGTGACCAAGCGGTACGAGGGCTCGCCCGAGGACGCGGACCTGACCCGCGCGGACTCGCTCGCGCGGGAGATCTTCTCGGACGTCGCCAACAAATGGGCGCTCCTGATCATCGAGGTGCTCGGTGACCGCACGCTGCGGTTCAGCGCGCTGCGGGACGAGATCGAGGGCATCAGCCACAAGATGCTCACCCAGAACCTGCGCATGCTGGAGCGCAACGGCCTGGTGGAGCGGACCGTCCATCCCACGGTGCCGCCACGGGTCGAGTACGCGCTGACCGAGCCGGGTCACGCCCTGCGCGTGACGATCGACGGACTGTGCGACTGGACGCACCGGTACCTCGGCCACATCGAGACCTCGCGCAGGCGCTTCGAGGAGGCCTGACCGGGAGCACCCCCTCGCGGCGGCGCGCCGTCGCGCCGTGGCGACCCCTGCCGCCGTACCCGCCACACCCGCACCCGGGCCCTCGTCCGCACCGCGCGACCGTTCCCCACGTCTTCACGCCGCGCCGAGGCACACCTAGGATAGCAAGCGCTTTCTGCGAGCCGTCGGTCAGGATCGGCTCCGAAAGGGCGGTGGTCGAACGTTCGCTGGCCCTCGGGCGGGCCGGAGAGGTGGTTCCCGATGGTCCGCACGGGCAGTGCGAGCGTGGCGGCCGGGCCGACCCTGGCGGTCGTGGCCCGCGAGGCGGGGGTGTCCGTGCCCACCGCCTCGAAGGTGGTCAACGGCCGCGAGGACGTCGCTCCCGAGACCCGGCGCCGCGTCACGGAGGCGCTGGACCGGCTCGGTTACGTGCGCCGGCCCCGTTTCGACCCGGCGAAGCCGCCCCGGCTGGTCGATCTCGTGGTGCGCTCCCTGGCCAGCTCCTGGTCGGGTGCGGTCCTGCACGGCGTGGAGGAGGCGGCGCACGACGCCGGCCTGGACGTGGTCGTCTCGGCCGCCCTGTCCCGCACCCGGGCGGGCCGTCCGCAGCGGGGCTGGCTGGACAAGCTCACCGCGCGCGGTTCGGCCGGCGTGCTGTTCGACCTGGCCGAGTTGACCGAGTCCCAGTACCTGTGGCTGGAACAGCACCGGATCCCGTTCGTGATGATCGACCCGGTGCTGGAGCCGCCGCCGGGCGTGGTGTCGGTGGGCGCGGCGAACTGGCAGGGGGGCGTCACGGCGACCGAGCACCTGCTGGCCCTCGGTCACGAGCGGATCGCGGTGATCGCCGGAGCGCGCCGCCGGATGTGCAGCACCGCTCGGGTGGCCGGTTACCGCTCCGCCCTGGCCTCGGCGGGCCTCGGCCACCGCCCGGAGTACGTCCGCCACGCCGGCTTCGACGAGTCCGTGGCCCGTCACCGCATGCGCGAGCTGCTCGACCTCCCCGAGCCGCCCACGGCCGTCTTCGTGTGCTCCGACCGGATGGCGCTGGGTGTCTACGAGGCCGTGGCGGAACGGGGGTTACGGGTCCCGGACGACATCAGCGTGGTCGGCTTCGACGATCTGCCCGAGTCCCGCTGGACCACGCCGGCCCTGACCACCGTCCGCCAGCCGCTGGCCGAGATGGCGGCGACGGCCCTCCGGCTGCTGGTGCGGATGATGGACGGCGAGCACCCGGAGGGGACCCGCACGGAGCTGTCCACACGGCTGGTGGAGCGGGCGAGCACCGCGCCGCCGGGCCGGTGACGCGGCACCCGCCCGTAGTGCCTCCGGCTCCGCGGTGTCTCATCCTCCCGCGTCGACGTCGTTGTCCGGGGCTCCGTCACCGAACGACGGCAGGTCGCCGCGCTCCACCGGTTCGCCGCCTGGCGGTGCCGACGGCAGGAGGGTGTCGAGTTCGTCGGCGGAGGGGCGGTGCAGGTGATCGACGGCCTCGCGCAGGACGTCCCGGGGCACGTCCGTGCCGCCGACGCGGATGACGAAGTCCTTCTTCGGGACGGCGTACTCCGCCCACTGCCCGGCGCTGCGGTACCAGGCGTCGCCGTCGCGGACGCAGGTGACGGGTGTCGTGACGGCTTCGGTGCCGGTTCGCCGTTCGCAGGTCGCGGCGGTCACCGTGCCCCGGTCGACGGCGAGTTGCACCTGTGTCCCCTTCTGCGGGGAGACGTAGACGGCGGAGAAGCCGTCGTCTCCGAGCACGCCGACGGACTGCTGGGCGAGGGTGTGACCGGGGGCGTCGGTGGTGTACACCGCCTCCGGCGCGATGCCCAGGGCCTGTGCGCGGGAGGCCAGTTCGGCGGGGTCGGCGGGGTCGGCCCGCTCGCTGCCGCAGGCGGTGAGCAGCACGGGCCCCAGCAGCAGGGCGGGGAGCAGGCGGGCGGTACGGATCATGCGGTCATCCTGCCGCACAGGTGTTCCGCGGTAGCGGTGTTTCCGGTGACCTGGCCGACGCGGGACGGTGTGTCCGTTTCCTTCAAGACTCCTCGGACGGGCCCTGCCTACGGTGGGCCGCATGAGTCCACGATTCGATGCCATCGGCCTGGTCGTCTCCGACATGGCCGCCTCCGTCGTCTTCTACCGCCGGCTCGGCTTCGCGTTCCCCGAGGGCGCCGAGCGGGAGCCGCACGCCGAGGCCGTGGTGCCGGGCGGGCTGCGGCTGATGCTGGACACCGAGGAGACCGTCCGGTCCTTCCACCCCGGCAGGCAGACCCCGGCCCGGGGCGGCCGGCACTCCCTCGCGCTGCGCTGCGCGGACCCGGCCGAGGTCGACGCGGTGTACGGGGAGCTGGTGGGGGCCGGGTGCGCGGGCGAGCTGAAGCCGTGGGATGCCTTCTGGGGTCAGCGGTACGCCGTCGTACAGGACCCGGACGGTCACGAGGTCGACCTGTTCGCACCCCTGTTCGCACCCCTGACCGGCCCCTGAGCGGCCCCCGGCCTCTCAGCCCCGGCTCCCCCGGCCCAGCAGCACCGTCGGCGTCATGCCGCTCAGCTCCTTCACGTCCCGGGCGAAGTGCGCCTGGTCGGCATAGCCGGCACGGGTCGCGGTGTCCGCGTACGGCACCCCCCGCCGGGCCAGGCTCAGGGCGCGCTGGAGCCGCAGGACGCGGGCCAGCGTCTTGGGGCCGTAGCCGAAGGCGTGCAGGGAGCGCCGGTGCAGTTGCCGCGGGCCGAGTCCGAGTTCGTCCGCGACGGTGGCGACCGGGCGGCCCGCGGCGAGGGCGGTCACCAGTCGGCGCAGCTCGGGGTCGGGTGGGGCGGCCCGCTCCAGTGCCAGTTCCTCCAGCGCGGTCGCCGGGTGCGTCGCGGCCTCGATCCCGGCGCTCAGCCGCCGTACCGTCGCCGCGGGCCACAGGGCGGTCAGGTCCACCCGCCGGTCGCGCAGTTCGTGGGCGGGCACGCCCAGGAGGGCGGGCGCGGTGCCGGGGTGGAGGCGCACGCCCGCCCAGGCCGTGGCCGGGCCGTCGGGGACGTACGCGCGGGTGTCGGGACCGGCGACGATCAGCCTGCCCTCGTTCCACAGCAGGTCCATGCAGCCGTCGGGCAGCACGGGCCGCGGGGCGCCGCCCGGCGGGGTGCTGGTCCACACCACCGCGCCGGCGAGCCGGGAGGGCCGTTCCTCGTACACGGGGCCCAGGCTACGCGCCGCCCCGCCGCGGCCCGCGGCAGCGCCTCACCCCTCGGGGGGCCGGCACTCCTCCCCGTTCCCGTTCCCGTTCCCGTTCCCCTTCGGCGAGGTCTTCGCGTGGGTGCGCAGGCGGCCCGTGACGTCCTCCGGGGGCAGGAACCGGGACCACCGTTCGGGGAACTCGGAGGGCATGTCGGGGTCGTCGGGGTCCTCGTGGACGCGGGCGGCGGCCACCCGGGCGACGTACTCGGCGGCCTCCTCCTGCCGCAGCCGCTCGTTGGCGTCGCGGACGGCGGCCGTCGCGGCGGCCGGCCAGACGCGGTCGATGGCGGCGTTCATGGCGGCGCCGACGAGCACGGCGAACGCGGACACACCGATCCACAGCAGGACGGCGACGGCCGCGGCGAGGGAGCCGTAGATGGTGGCCCCCTCGATGGTGTTCTCCAGGTAGATGCGGAGCAGGAAGCTGCCGAGCACCCACATGGCGAGGGCGACCAGCGCGCCGGGCACGTCCTCGATCCACGGGGAGCGCACCGGCACGGACACGTGGTACAGCGTGGTCAGGAAGGCGATCGACAGCAGGATCACGACGGGCCAGTAGAGGACCTGGACGACCGTCGTCGACCACGGCACGACCCGTACGACGGCGTCGGGTCCGGCGACCATCAGGGGCAGCGCGACCGCGCCGAGCAGCAGCGCGGCGACGAACAGCAGGAACGCCACCAGCCGGGTCTTGACGATGCCGCGCACGCCGTCGAGGCCGTACATGACGGTGATCGTGTCTATGAAGACGTTCACCGCGCGCGAGCCGGACCAGAGGGCGAACAGGAAGCCGATGGAGATGACGTCGGGGCGGCCGCCCTTCATCACGTCGTCCAGGATCGGCTGGGCGATCTGCGCGACGCCCTTCTCGGACAGGACCGTGCGCGAGGCGTCGAGGAGGTTGGCCTCCAGGCTGCTGATGGTGTCGGTGCCGGTCCAGTCGTCGACGTAACCGAGCAGGCCGATGAGGCTGAGCAGCAGCGGCGGCACGGACAGCAGCGTGAAGAAGGCGGCCTCGGCGGCGAGGCCGAGGATGCGGTACTCGATGCAGGAGTTGACCGTGTCCTTGACCAGCAGCCAGGCGGTCCTGCGCTTGGAGACGTTCCGGTAGAGGGCACGCGCCCGATGAAGACGCCCGCCGGGTGCCTCGGGTTGCTCGGGTGACTGACTTGCTGGCTGCACGCCTTAAAGGTATCCGTCGTGCGGGGCCGCACTCACCTCCGGTGGGCCCCGGCGGGCGCCGTGCGGCGCGTGCCGGGCTCCCGAGGCCATGATCCCGCGTACCCGGGGGTAGGTTCGCGGTATGGCAGGCAGTACGCACACCGTGACCAACCAGCCCCCTCCCCTCCTCGGGCACGACGTCTACGGCACCGACCGGGCCCTGGTGGCCGCGGTGGAGCGGCACCTCGATCCGGAACTGCTCGACGAGGCGCGCGGCGAGCTGTCGGCGCTGGGCCGGGCCGCCGGGTCGGCGCAGCTCCAGGAGTGGGCGGTGCAGGCGAACGAGAATCCGCCCGAGCTGCGCACGCACGACCGCTACGGGCACCGCGTCGACGAGGTCGCCTTCCATCCCGCGTGGCACCGGCTGCTGGGCAAGGGGGTCGGCGCGGGGCTGACCGCGGCCTGGACGCGTCCGGGCGGACACGTGCGGCGGGCGGCGGGCTTCCTGGTGTGGACGCAGGTGGAGGCCGGAAACGGCTGTCCGCTGTCCATGACGCACGCGGCGGTGCCCGCGCTGCGCACCGACCCGGAGCTGGCGGCCGAGTGGGTGCCGCGGCTGACGTCCACGGTCTACGAACGGGAGCTGCGGCCCGCCGGGCACAAGGCGGGGGCGCTGTTCGGGATGGGGATGACGGAGAAGCAGGGCGGCAGCGACGTCCGGGCGAACACGACGTCCGCGCGGCCGCTGGCCGAGGCCGGGACCTATGTGCTGACGGGGCACAAGTGGTTCTGTTCGGCACCGATGTCGGACGGTTTCCTGGTGCTGGCGCAGGCCGCGGAGGGGCTGACGTGCTTCCTGGTGCCGCGGGTGCTGGAGGACGGCACGCGCAACCCGTTCCTGATCCAGCGCCTCAAGGACAAACTGGGCAACCGGTCGAACGCCTCCGCCGAGGTGGAGTTCGACGGGACGTGGGCCCGCCGGGTCGGTGAGGAGGGGCGCGGGGTGCGCACCATCATCGACATGGTGGCGGCGACCCGGCTCGACTGCGTCCTGGGGTCGGCGGGGCTGATGCGGGCGGCGGTCGCGCAGGCGGTGCACCACAGCGCGTACCGGGAGGCGTTCGGCGGGAGACTCCTCGACAAGCCGTTGATGCGCAACGTGCTGGCCGATCTCGCGCTGGAGTCGGAGGCGGCGACGGTTCTGGGCCTGCGGCTCGCGGCGGCCTGCGACGACGACGGCGAGCAGGAGCGGGCACTGCTGCGGATCGCGGTGCCGGCCGCCAAGTACTGGGTGACCAAGCGGTGCACGCCGGTGACGGTGGAGGCCGCGGAGTGCCTGGGCGGCAACGGGTACGTGGAGGAGTCGGGGATGCCCCGGCTGGTGCGCGAGTCGCCGCTGAACTCGGTCTGGGAGGGCGCGGGCAACGTCCAGGCGCTGGACGTGCTGCGGGCGTTGCGTCGCGAGCCGCAGGCGCTGAACGCGTTCCTCCAGGAGGTGGGGCGGGCGCGCGGGGCGGATCACCGGCTGGACGCGGCGATCAAGGACCTGCTGACCGAACTGGCCGATCTGGACGGTGCGGAGGCGCGGGCGCGGCGGATCGCGGAGCGGTTCGCGCTGGTGTTGCAGGGGTCGCTGCTGGTCCGGTTCGCGCCGCCGGAGGTGGCCGACGCGTTCTGCGCCTCGCGGCTGGGCGGCGACGGCGGTGCCGCCTTCGGGACGCTGCCCCACACGCTGGACCTGCGGGCGCTCGTGGAGCGGGCCCGGCCCGTGCCGTGACCGGCGGGAACGGGAGGAACGGGAGGAACGGGAGCGGGCCCGACGGGTCCCCTCCCGGCGCGCCCTCCCTGTTTCCGTACGAAGTCTCCGTCCGGAGTTTCCGTACGGATATGAGGTCTTCACCCCCTCACGGGCGCCGACTGCCGTAGCATCCCTCTACGGGTCACCCCACCTGCTCCTAGGGCAACGCAAGGATCGTCAGGCGCAGTTGGCCCGCCTCGGGAGGACGAATGAAGCAGCGTGGCCGACATCGCCGGCGCAGGCGGGGCAGGGTGCTGCGCGGTTTCCTGACGGGAACCGCCCTCGCGCTCACCGCGGCCGCCACCATGATCAGTGCTTCCCAGGCGACGGTCTCCGACGGCCCCGGCGCCCTGGAACCGCTCACGTCGTCCGCCGACACGGCCGCGTTGCGGCTGACGGAGGAGGCGGTGCCGCCGGCCGACCTGGACCGGCTCGCCGCGGGGATGGGCCCGTCGATCGGGGTCGGCGAGGCGCTGAGCGGCGCCGCCCGTTCACTGCGCGACGCGGCCGACTGCACCGGGGGCGAGCGCGACGCCCTGCCCGTCTCCCCGAAAGCCACCCGCGCGTACTGCTGGAACGCCGACGACACCGCCGGCTGGGAGCCGGGCGCCGTCACCACCTCGGGCGACGCGGACGAGGACGGCCGCTGGGGCGCGCACCGGGTGATCGTCTCCGGCTGGTCGCGCGGCTCGGGCCCGGTCGCCGACCGGGGTCTGGCCCGGGTGGCGTTCGTGGACGCCGACGACATGGACCGGCTCTCCTACACCTGGGCGCTGCTGGCCGTCCCCGTGGACGGGGGGCGCGACTACCGGGGCCTGGTCTCCCGGGTCTCCGGCATGGTCTGGTACCAGGACAAACTGCTGGTGACCGCCGGCGACGGGGACCGGGCCGCGCTGTACGTGTACGACGTCAACCGCATCCACCGCACCACGGTCGCCGGTGCGGCGGTCGGCCGGGTGCCCGGCGGCTGGTCGGCGCACGGCGCCCCGTACGTCCTGCCGGCCGTGGCCTCCTACCGGCTGAGCGGCGGCTCCGGCGCCCCGCGCCCGGCCACCGTGTCCCTGGACCGCAGCACCGCGCCGGACACCCTCGTCGCCGGGGAGTGGACCCTCGACGACGGCGACCGGGGCGCCCGGCTGTGGCGGTACGCCTTCGACACCGCGCCCGGCCGGGCCGGTCTCCTCGCCGGTGACCCGGCGGGGCGGGTCGGCGTGACGCAGGCGTACCGCACCGAGGCGAACGGGGTGCGCGGTGTGCTGTCGTACGAGGACGGCTGGTACGTGAGCCGGGGCGGCGCCGAGGACGGGCGCGGGTCGCTGTGGCGGCAGGACGCGGACGGCGCGCGGGCCGCGCGCTGCGGCGCCGACGACAGCCGGGACTGCTGGAGCCCGCGGACCGAGTCGTTGTCGTACTGGGCCCAGACCGGTGACGTGTGGACGCAGTCCGGCCGGACGCTGTTCGCGCTGCCGCTGGCCTCGATCGACAGATCCGCGGAGTAGATGATTCCCTGACGGGCATGACCGACATCCCCGTGACCACCTGGTCCCTGGAGCAGACCGCGCCGGGCGACCTGCGGCCGGCCGCCGCGCCCGAGGGCGACGTGCGGATCGTGCGCTCCGCGGTGCCCTCGCCCGAGTTCAGCCGTTTCCTGTACGCCTCCGTCGGCGGGGACATCCGCTGGATCGACCGGCTGGGCTGGACGTACGCGCGGTGGCGGGAGCATCTGGGCCGGCCGGGCGTGGAGACCTGGGTGGCGTACGACCGGGGGACGCCCGCGGGGTACGTGGAGCTGGAACCGCAGGACGACGGGGCCGTCGAGATCGTCTACTTCGGGCTGATCCCGGCCTTCCGCGGGCGGCGGATCGGCGGCCACCTGCTGTCGTACGGCGCCGCGCGCGCCTGGGACCTCGCGGACCGCTGGCCGGGGCTGCCGCAGACGAAGCGGGTGTGGCTGCACACGTGCAGCCTGGACGGCGAGCACGCGATGGACAACTACCGGCGCCGCGGGTTCAGGCTGTTCGACACCACGGTCGAGGAGAAGCCCGAGGTGGCCGCCCCGGGTCCCTGGCCGGGTGCATACCCCGTCTGACCTGCGTCGACAAGACATCACGCACAGCATGTGACAGACACCACCCTGGTCTCACATAGCGGGACCAGGGTGTCCACATGACGGACGAAGCTGGACTGTGTCCAGATCGCCGTGACACGCTTCCGTCATGTCTGGAACTGGAATTGCCTTGGTGAGTCGGCGGCACGTCGATCTCGGCCGCATGTCCAGCGCCATCTGTCCGGCGAGCTGACGAGCCGAAGCCCCGCCGACAGCCCCCTCCAGCCTCCCTCCGCGCAACGACGCGCACCTGTGCCCCGGTGCGCTCCCGCCTGCGCAGGTCAGGGTCGTCCGCCCGGCACCCGACCACCGTTCCTCATGGACGGCGCCCCGCGCCGGCCCCTTCCCGTCACTGTCCCGAAGGACGTATTCACGATGGCCGCCACCCCCGACAACCCTGCCGCCTCAGCGCCCCGCCGCAAGGTGAGCCGTCACCGCGGCGAGGGTCAGTGGGCCGCGGGGCACTTCACCCCGCTCAACGGCAACGAGCAGTTCAAGAAGGACGACGACGGTCTCAATGTGCGGACACGCATTGAGACGATCTACTCCAAGCGCGGCTTCGACTCGATCGACCCCAACGACCTGCGCGGGCGGATGCGCTGGTGGGGGCTCTACACCCAGCGCAAGCCCGGGATCGACGGCGGCAAGACCGCCGTCCTGGCGCCGGAGGAGCTGGACGACGAGTTCTTCATGCTGCGGGTCCGGATCGACGGCGGCCGGCTCACGACGCGGCAGCTGCGGGTGATCGGCGAGATCTCGCAGGAGTTCGCGCGCGGCACCGCGGACATCACCGACCGGCAGAACGTGCAGTACCACTGGATCCGCATCGAGGACGTGCCGGAGATCTGGAACCGCCTGGAGGCGGTCGGCCTGTCCACCACCGAGGCCTGCGGTGACACGCCCCGCACCATCCTCGGCTCGCCCGTCGCCGGCATCGCCGAGGACGAGATCATCGACGGCACCCCGGCCATCGAGGAGATGCACCGCCGGATCGTCGGCAACCCGGCCTTCTCGAACCTGCCCCGCAAGTTCAAGACCGCGGTCTCCGGTTCGCCGCTGCTGGACGTGGCGCACGAGATCAACGACGTCGCCTTCGTCGGCGTCGACCACCCCGAGCACGGTCCCGGTTTCGACGTGTGGGTCGGCGGCGGCCTGTCCACCAACCCGAAGATCGGCGTCCGGCTCGGCGCCTGGGTGCCGCTGGACGAGGTCCCGGACGTGCACGAGGGCGTCGTCTCCGTCTTCCGCGACTACGGCTACCGGCGGCTGCGCAACCGCGCCCGCCTGAAGTTCCTGGTCGCCGACTGGGGTCCGGAGAAGTTCCGCCAGGTCCTGGAGGACGAGTACCTGCGGCGCAGGCTCGTCGACGGCCCCGCCCCCGCCCAGCCCGTCGAGCGCTGGCGCGACCACGTCGGCGTGCACCGCCAGAAGGACGGCCGTTTCTACGTCGGTTTCGCACCGCGCGTCGGCCGCGTGGACGGCGCCACCCTGACGAAGATCGCGGACCTGGCCGAGGCGCACGGCTCGGGCCGGGTCCGGACCACCGTCGAACAGAAGATGATCATCCTCGATGTCGAGGAGGACCGGGTCGAGTCGCTGGTCGAGGCCCTCGGGGCGCTGGACCTGACCGCCAAGCCCTCCCCGTTCCGGCGCGGCACGATGGCCTGCACCGGCATCGAGTACTGCAAGCTCGCCATCGTCGAGACCAAGCAGCGCGGCTCCACCCTGATCGACGAACTCGAGCGCCGCATCCCGGAGTTCGACGAACCGATCACCATCAACCTCAACGGCTGCCCGAACGCGTGCGCCCGCATCCAGGTGGCGGACATCGGTCTCAAGGGCCAGCTGGTCCTCAACGACGCGGGTGAGCAGGTCGAGGGCTTCCAGGTGCACCTGGGCGGAGCGCTCGGACTCGAGGCCGGTTTCGGCCGCAAGGTCCGCGGCCTGAAGGTCACCTCGGACGAACTGCCCGACTACGTCGAGCGGGTGCTCAAGCGGTTCCAGGCCGAGCGCGAGGACGGCGAGCGGTTCGCCGTGTGGGCCGCGCGAGCGGGCGAGGAGGCCCTGTCGTGAGCACGGCGGACGAGACGGGGGGCGCGGCATGAGCGAGCGCGCCGCCCCCTTCCACTGCCCCTACTGCGGCGACGAGGACCTGCGTCCCGGTGAGCAGGGCCCCGGCGCCTGGGAATGCGGCGCGTGCAACCGCGCATTCCAGCTGAAGTTCCTCGGGCTGCTCGCCCGGGGAGTCCGGCGCACCGACAACGGAGGGGAGGCGATATGACGACTGCTCAGGAAAACCGCACCGCCGAGGAGTTGAAGTCGCTCGCCGAGCAGGCGGGCCGCGACCTGGAGGACGCCTCCGCGCTGGAGATCCTCCGGTGGGCCGCGGACACCTTCGGCAAGGAGTTCTGCGTGACCTCGTCCATGGAGGACGCGGTGGTGGCCCATCTGGCCTCCCGCGTGCTCAAGGGCGTGGACGTGGTCTTCCTCGACACCGGCTACCACTTCCCCGAGACCATCGGCACCCGGGACGCGGTCGAGGCCGTGATGGACGTCAACGTCATCACCCTCACCCCGCGGCAGACGGTCGCCGAGCAGGACGCCGAGTACGGCCCGAAGCTGCACGACCGCGACCCCGACCTGTGCTGCGCGCTCCGCAAGGTGCGGCCGCTGGAAGAGGGCCTGAAGGGCTACCGGGCCTGGGCGACCGGGCTGCGCCGCGACGAGTCCCCCACCCGGGCGAACACGCCGGTCGTCGGCTGGGACGAGAAGCGGCGGAAGGTCAAGGTCTCCCCCATCGCCCGCTGGACCCAGGACGACGTGGACGCCTACGTCGCCGAGCACGGCGTACTGACCAACCCCCTGCTGACGGACGGCTACACCTCCGTCGGCTGCGCCCCCTGCACCCGCCGGGTCCTGGAGGGCGAGGACGCGCGCGCCGGCCGCTGGGCGGGCCGCGCGAAGACCGAGTGCGGGCTGCACGGATGACGGGCGCCGAGACGATCGGAACGACTCACCCGGCCCCCGTCTCCCCTGCTGTGACAGAAGCGATCACTGCGACCCAGGAGAATCACGTGACGACCGGAGCCACCGTCTGGCTCACGGGTCTGCCGAGTGCCGGCAAGACCACCATCGCGTACGAGCTGGCCGCCCGGCTGCGCGAGGAGGGCCACCGCGTCGAGGTCCTCGACGGCGACGAGATCCGCGAGTTCATCTCCGCGGGCCTCGGCTTCGGCCGCGAGGACCGGCACACCAACGTGCAGCGCATCGGTTTCCTCGCCGAACTGCTCGCCCGCAACGGTGTGAAGGCGCTCGTGCCGGTGATCGCGCCGTACGCCGACAGCCGCGAGGCCGTTCGCAAGCGCCACGAGGAGGGCGCGACGGCGTACCTGGAGGTGCACGTGGCCACCCCGGTCGAGGTGTGCAGCGAGCGGGACGTCAAGGGCCTGTACGCCAAGCAGGCGGCGGGCGAGCTGACCGGGCTCACCGGGGTCGACGACCCCTACGAGGTCCCCGAGCGGCCCGATCTGCGGATCGAGTCCCAGAACCAGACCGTCAAGGAGTCCGCGGCGTCGGTGTACGCCCTGCTCAGCGAGAGGGGACTGGTGTGACGACCGTCGCACGGACCGAGGAGGGCACGGACTCCCCGTACGCCCTCAGCCACCTGGACTCCCTGGAGTCGGAGGCGGTGCACATCTTCCGCGAGGTGGCGGGCGAGTTCGAGAACCCGGTGATCCTGTTCTCCGGCGGCAAGGACTCCATCGTCATGCTGCACCTGGCGCTGAAGGCGTTCACGCCGGCGCCGGTGCCGTTCGCGCTGCTGCACGTGGACACCGGGCACAACTTCCCCGAGGTCCTCGACTACCGCGACCGCGCGGTCGCGAAGCACGGGCTGCGGCTGCACGTGGCCTCGGTGCAGGACTACATCGACCGCGGAGTGCTCAAGGAGCGCCCGGACGGGACCCGCAACCCGCTGCAGACGCTGCCGCTGACGGAGAAGATCCAGGCCGAGCGGTTCGACGCGGTCTTCGGCGGCGGGCGGCGCGACGAGGAGAAGGCCCGCGCCAAGGAGCGGGTGTTCTCCCTGCGGGACGAGTTCTCCCAGTGGGACCCGCGCCGCCAGCGCCCCGAGCTGTGGAACCTGTACAACGGCCGGCACGCCCCCGGTGAGCACGTGCGCGTCTTCCCGCTGTCGAACTGGACCGAGCTGGACGTGTGGCAGTACATCGCCCGCGAGGGCATCGAACTGCCGGAGATCTACTTCGCCCACGAACGCGAGGTGTTCCCACGGGCCGGGATGTGGCTGACGGCCGGCGAGTGGGGCGGCCCGAAGGAGGGCGAGAAGGTCGAGAAGCGCCTGGTGCGCTACCGCACCGTCGGTGACATGTCCTGCACCGGCGCCGTCGACTCGGACGCGCTGACGCTGGAGCAGGTCATCGCCGAGATCGCCGCCTCCCGGCTGACCGAACGCGGCGCCACCCGCGCCGACGACAAGATGTCCGAGGCCGCGATGGAAGACCGCAAGCGCGAGGGGTACTTCTAAGCATGAGCACGATCACGACCGAGGAACTCGCGGCCACCACCCTGCTGCGGTTCGCCACCGCCGGTTCCGTCGACGACGGCAAGTCCACGCTGGTGGGCCGGCTGCTGCACGACTCCAAGTCGATCCTCACCGACCAGCTGGAGGCCGTGGAACGCGCCTCGGCGAGCCGCGGCCAGGAGGGCCCCGACCTCGCGCTGCTCACCGACGGCCTGCGCGCCGAACGCGAGCAGGGCATCACCATCGACGTGGCCTACCGCTACTTCGCCACGGCCCGGCGCCGGTTCATCCTCGCCGACACCCCCGGCCACGTGCAGTACACCCGCAACATGGTCACGGGTGCCTCCACGGCCGAGCTGACGGTGATCCTCGTCGACGCCCGCAACGGCGTCGTCGAGCAGACCCGCCGCCACGCCGCGATCGCCGCCCTGCTGCGCGTCCCGCACGTGGTGCTCGCCGTCAACAAGATGGACCTCGTCGGCTACCAGGAGTCCGTCTTCGCCGCGATCGCCGAGGAGTTCACCGCCTACGCGGGCGAGCTGGGCGTTCCCGAGGTGACCGCGATCCCGATCTCCGCGCTCGCCGGGGACAACGTGGTGGAGCCGTCGGCGACCATGGACTGGTACGGCGGGCCGACCTTCCTGGAGCACCTGGAGACGGTCCCGGTCAGCCACGACCTGGCGCACTGCCACGCGCGGCTGCCCGTGCAGTACGTGATCCGGCCGCAGACCGCCGAGCACCCCGACTACCGCGGTTACGCGGGCCAGATCGCCGCCGGCACGTTCCGGGTGGGCGAGCAGGTCACGGTGCTGCCGTCCGGCCGCTCCACGAGGATCGCGGGCATCGACCTGCTCGGCACGCCGGTCGACGTGGCCTGGACGACGCAGTCGGTGACCGTCCTGCTGGAGGACGACATCGACGTCTCGCGCGGTGACCTGATCGTGCCCAGCAAGGACGCCCCGCCGACCACGCAGGACGTCGAGGCGACCGTGTGCCACGTCGCCGACGCGCCGCTGACCGTCGGCCACCGGGTGCTGCTCAGACACGGCACCCGCACCGTCAAGGCGATCGTCAAGGACATCCCCTCCCGTCTCACCCTCGACGACCTGTCCCTGCACCCGCACCCGGGACAGCTCGTCGCCAACGACATCGGCCGGGTGAAGATCCGCACCGCCGAGCCGCTGCCGGTGGACTCCTACGCCGACTCGCGCCGCACCGGCTCGTTCATCCTGATCGACCCGAGCGACGGCACCACCCTCACCGCGGGCATGGTCGGCGAGTCGTTCGCCTCCCCCGAGCCGGTCAAGGACCCGGCCGAGGACGACGGGTGGGACTTCTGACGTGAACTCCACCGACTACTACTCCACGTTCGCGAAGGAGGGCGGCCGCGTCGGCAGCGGCGCCGTCGGCAGCGGGCAGGGCGGAGTGGCGCGATGTGTGCGCTGACGTACGCGCACTGCCCGCGCGCCCGCACCCCCCACCGCCGTAGACGAAAACCTGCCGACCCCCCGGCCACGACCTGAGAGACCGTGACCGCCGGGCCGACGAGAGGAAGACCTCCCGTGCCTGCCAACCTTCCCCTCCCCCGGCTCCGTCCGGACGGGGGCAGCCCTCGCCGCCTGCTTCGCCGCGGCCTCGCCGTCATGGCGGTGCTTCCCCTCCTGACCCTCGCCGCCTGCGGTTACGGCTCGAAGGCCGAGGACGAGCCGGCCCGGCAGAAGGTCGCCGCCGGGGCGGAGAAGGTCGACGGTCTCGACTCCGTCAGGATCGGCTACTTCGGCAACCTCACGCACGGGACCGCCCTCGTCGGCGTGAACAAGGGCTACTTCCAGCAGGCTCTCGGCGCCACCGAGGCGTCGTACCAGGTCTTCAACGCCGGCCCGTCCGAGATCGAGGCGCTCAACTCCGGCTCCATCGACATCGGCTGGATCGGCCCCTCCCCCGCCATCAACGGCTACACCAAGTCGAACGGCAAGAACCTGCGCATCATCGGCGGTTCCGCCTCCGGCGGCGTGAAGCTCGTCGTCGACCCGAAGAAGATCAAGTCCCTGAAGGACGTCAAGGGCAAGAAGATCGCGACCCCGCAGCTCGGCAACACCCAGGACGTCGCGTTCCTCAACTGGATCTCCGAGCAGGGCTGGAAGGTCGACGCGGAGAGCGGCAAGGGCGACGTCTCCGTCGTCCGCACCGACAACAAGATCACCCCCGACGCCTACAGGTCCGGCTCCGTCGACGGCGCCTGGGTGCCCGAGCCGACCGCGTCCAAGCTGGTCGCCGAGGGCGCGAAGGTGCTGCTCGACGAGTCCGACCTGTGGCCCGAGAAGAAGTTCGTGATCACGAACATCATCGTGTCGCAGAAGTTCCTCAAGGAGCACCCGAAGGCCGTCGAGGCGGTCCTGAAGGCGTCGGCCGACGTCAACGAGTACATCGACGCCCACCCGGACGAGGCGAAGGCGGCGGCGAACGCGCAGCTGAAGGCGGACTCCGGCAAGGCACTGCCCGCGGAGGTGCTGGACCCGGCCTGGAAGTCCATCCGGTTCACCGACGACCCGCTGGCGGCCACGCTGAACAGCGAGGCCCGGCACGCGGTCGAGGCCGGCCTGCTGGACGACCCGCTGCTGGACGGCATCTACGACCTCGCGCCCCTGAACAAGGTCCTTCGGGCCGCGGGTGAGCCCACCGTCGACGACGCCGGCCTCGGCGTCGAGTAACCACGCAACCACGAGAGTTCCCAGGAGGTGACGACCATGGCAACCACCCTGGCCAAGGCCGCCGACGGCACCGAGTCGGTGGCCCACGCCGCCCGCATCGAGCACGTCTCGAAGTCCTTCACCGGCCCCGCCGGGCCGCAGCTCGTCCTGGACGACATCACCCTCGATGTCGCGCCGGGCGAGTTCGTCACCCTCCTGGGGGCCTCCGGCTGCGGCAAGTCGACGCTGCTGAACCTGGTGGCGGGGCTCGACGCCCCGACCGCCGGCCGGATCAGCACCGACGGGCGGCCGGCCCTGATGTTCCAGGAGCACGCCCTGTTCCCGTGGCTCACCGCGGGCAAGAACATCGAACTCGCCCTGAAACTGGGGGGAGTTGCCAAGAACGACCGGCGCGGCCGCGCCGAGGAGCTGCTCGAACTGGTCCGGCTGAAGGGCTCGTACGGCAAGCGGGTGCACGAACTGTCCGGCGGTATGCGCCAGCGGGTGGCGCTGGCGCGGGCCCTCGCCCAGGACGCGCGGCTGCTGCTGATGGACGAGCCGTTCGCGGCGCTCGACGCGATCACGCGGGACGTGCTGCACGACGAACTCACCCGGATCTGGGCGGAGACGGGCCTCTCGGTGCTGTTCGTCACGCACAACGTGCGGGAGGCGGTGCGGCTCGCGCAGCGCGTCGTGCTCCTGTCCTCCCGGCCGGGCCGGGTGGCGCGCGAGTGGACGGTCGGCATTCCGCAGCCGCGCCGCATCGAGGACGCTCCCGTCGCCGAGCTGTCCCTGGAGATCACCGAAGTCCTGCGTGGGGAGATCCGCCGTCATGGCCAGCACTGAGACCAGCGACCCGACGGCGAAGGCCCCGGTCCGCGACAACGGCATCGCGGGGGTGGAGGCGGGCCTCGACGCCCTCGAGACGTCGACGGCGGCCGGTACGACCTTCCGCCAGACCTTCGTCAACAAGATCCTGCCGCCGATCGTCGCGGTCGCGGTGGTCCTGGTGGTCTGGCAGGCGCTGATCACCTTCAGGGTCGTCGACGACCCGGCGAAGCTGCCGTCCCCGTCCGACGTGGGCGCCGAGTTCAAGAACGCGTGGCTGGAGGGCAAGCTCCTCGGGTACATCTGGACCAGCGTCTCGCGTGGTCTGCTGGGCTTCCTGATGGCGCTCGCCATCGGCACCCCGCTGGGTCTGCTGGTGGCCCGGGTGAAGTTCGTGCGCGCCGCGATCGGCCCGGTCCTGTCCGGTCTGCAGTCGCTGCCGTCGGTGGCGTGGGTGCCGCCCGCGGTGATCTGGCTGGGCCTGGACAACTCGATGATGTACGCGGTGATCCTGCTCGGCGCGGTCCCCTCCATCGCCAACGGCCTGGTCTCCGGCATCGACCAGGTGCCGCCGCTGTTCCTGCGGGCGGGCCGCACGATGGGCGCGACCGGGCTGAAGGGCGCCTGGCACATCGTGCTGCCGGCCTCCCTGCCCGGTTACCTGAGCGGTCTGAAGCAGGGCTGGGCCTTCTCCTGGCGGTCGCTGATGGCGGCGGAGATCATCGCCTCCTCCCCCGACCTGGGCATCGGCCTGGGCGCGCTGCTGGAGAACGGCCGCAACGCCAGCTCCATGGCGATGGTGTTCGAGGCGATCGTCCTGATCCTGTTCGTCGGCATCGCCATCGACCTGCTGATCTTCAGCCCGCTGGAGCGACGGGTGCTGCGCGGGCGCGGACTGCTGGTGAAGGGCTGATCCTCGTGTGCCGAGAACCGGTCCTCCTCGTCATCGCCCACGGCAGCCGCGATCCGCGGCACGCGGCGACCGTCCACGCCCTCGTGCGGCGGGTGCGGTCGCTGCGGCCCGGGCTGCGGGTGGAGACCGGTTTCCTGGACTTCAACGTCCCGTCCGTGCAAGGCGTGCTGGAGTCGCTGGCGGCGGAGGGCGTGCGTGACGTGGTGGCGCTCCCGCTGCTGCTGACGCGCGCGTTCCACGCCAAGGCGGACATCCCGGCCGTCCTGCGGGACGCTCCGCGCCGGCTGCGGATCCACCAGGCGGAGGTGCTCGGCCCCTCCCCGCTGCTGCTCTCCGCTCTGGAACGGCGGCTGTACGAGGCGGGGCTGACGCCCGCCGACAAGTCCTCGACCGGGGTCGTGCTGGCCTCGGCGGGGTCCACGGACCCGGAGGCGATCGCGGTGATCGCAGACATCGCGCGGGAGTGGTGGCACACCGGTTGGTGCGCCGTGCGACCCGCGTTCGCCTCCGCATCACTGCCGCGCACCGAGGACGCGGTGCGCGAACTGCGCGAGCTGGGCTGCTCCACGGTGGCGGTCGCCCCGTACGTCCTGGCCCCCGGCTTCCTCCCCGACCGCATCGCCCGGGGCGCGGCGCGGGCGGACGTCCTCGCCGAGGTGCTGGGCCCGTCCCCCGAGGTGGCCCGCGTCCTGCTGGAGCGGTACGACGCGGCCCGCGTCCCGATGCCGGCGGCGGTCGGGGCCTGAGGGCCCTGCCCGCGGGCGGGAACGGGCCGGGCGGCCGGGACGGCCGGGACGGCCGGGACGGCCGGGACGGTCACGCGTAGGACAGGCCGCCCACCCTGGTCCGCTTCAGCTCGAAGAAGTCGGGGTCGGCCGCCAGCACGCGGAAGGCGTCGAAGAGTTCCGCGGCCCGCTCCCCGCGCGGGACGGCGCGCAGCACGGGCCCGAACCACACCGCCCCGTCCACGTGGATCGTCGGTGTGCCGACGTAGGCGCCGGAGTCCGGCTCGGCCCCCGCCGCGTGGGTGCGGCGGACGGCGTCGTCGTACGAGGGGTCGTGGGCGGCCCCGGACAGACCGGCGGGCAGGCCCAGTTCGGCGAGGGCGTCGGCGATCACGGCGTCGAAGTCCTTGACCCCCTGCACGTGGATGCGGGTGCCGAGCGCGGTGTAGAGGTCCCGCAGGATCGCGTCGCCGTGCTGCCGGGCCGCCGCGACGGCGACCCGGACCGGGCCGATCGAGCTGTCGACCAGCGCGCGGTACCAGTCCGGCAGTTCGTTGCCCTCGTTGTGCAGATACAGGCTCATGACCCGGAACCGGAGGTCGAGCGGGCGCCGCCGTTCGACCTCCAGCAGCCAGCGGGAGGTGATCCAGGCGAACGGGCAGGCGGGGTCGAACCAGAGGTCGACACGGGGGCGGGCGGGGGCGGGCGTGTGGGTCATGCCGGCGACGGTAGTCCCCCGGTGGGCCTTTGCCGTGGCCCAATCGGGAGCGTCTTCAGTGGCCCACCCGGGCGCCCTGCCGCGGTGGTCCGGCCCGGCGGACCGGACAGCGGGGCGTGACCCTGATCATCGGCCCCGAGAGCCGGCGATAGATGTAGGGGGCCGCTGTCCTCCCCAGCGGTGAGACGGCGGGGTCCGAGGGGAGGAGCCGGGCGGCCCGCACCTCGTCGAACAGCACGACGAGATGGCTTTATACGCCCCCTACCTTCGAAGGGAGAGGTGGCGGCAGGGGGCTGCCACCGCACCTCGAGGGAGAAAGCCCGTCATGGGGAACGGAGATTCACGGGTGCGGGGCATCGCCGCGCGGGCCGGCGGCTGGAGTGCCCGGCACCGCTGGACGGCCGTCGGGATCTGGGTGCTGTTCGTGTTCCTGGCGATGGCCCTGGGTTCGGCGGCCGGCCGGGTCGACGTCAAGGACAGCGACCAGCTCAAGGGGGAGACGCACACCGCCGCCAAGATCATCGAGGACGCCGGGATCGAGGAGCCCGCGAGCGAGACGGTCCTCGTCCAGGCCAAGGACACGAAGCTGAAGGCCACCGACGCCGCGTTTCGCGAGGCCGTCGAGGCGGTCGTCACGGCCGTCGAGGGCACCGGCAAGGTCACCGAGGTCACCTCGCCGTACGACTCGCGGACGATCTCGAAGGACGGCCGCAGCGCGCTGGTGCAGTTCGACGTGCGCGGCGACTCCGACACCGCCGGCGAGCGGATCGAGCCGGTCCTGAAGGCCGTCGAGGGCGTGCAGAAGGACCACGAGGCGCTGCGGATCGAGGAGATCGGCGGCGCCAGCATGATGAAGACGTTCGACGACGCGTTCGGCGACGACTTCCAGAAGGCCGAGTACTCCGCGGTGCCGGTGGCCCTCGGCATTCTGCTCATCGCGTTCGGCGCCCTGGTGGCCGCCCTGCTCCCGGTGCTGCTCGCGGTCACCGCGATCATGGCGACGATGGGCCTCATGGGCGTCGTCAGCCACGTCATGCCGATGAGCGATACCGCCAACTCCGTTATGCTGCTGGTCGGCCTGGCCGTCGGCGTCGACTACTGCCTGTTCTACCTGCGCCGCGAGCGCGAGGAGCGCGAGGCGGGCCGGGACGGGCAGACCGCGCTGCGGATCGCCGCCGCGACCAGCGGCCGGGCGATCATCGTCTCCGGTGTCACCGTGTGCGTGGCGATGGCGGGCATGCTGTTCACCGGGCTCGCCGAGTTCGAGGCGATGGGCCTGGCCTCGCTGATGGTGGTGGCCGTGGCCATGGTCGGCTCCGTGACCGTGCTGCCCGCGCTCCTGTCGCTGCTGGGCGAGCGGGTCGAGAAGGGCCGCATCCCCTTCCTGCGGCGCCGTGCCCGCAAGGGCGGGGGCGGGGGCGAGAGCCGGTTCTGGTCGGCCGTCCTCAAGGGCGTCCTGGCCCGGCCCCTGGTCTCCGTGCTCGTCGCGGCCGGCGCGCTGCTGGCCATCGCGGCCCCCGCGCTCGGCATGAAGACCCAGAACCTCACCCTGGACCAGGAGTTCGGCGACTCGCTGCCGATCGTGCAGACCTACAACCGGGTCAACGAGGCCTTCCCCGGCGGCTCCGACCCGGCCGAGGTGGTCGTCCGGGCGAAGGACATCAACGCCCCCGAGGTGAAGTCGGCGCTCGCCGACTTCCGCGAGCGGGCGATCAGTTCGGGCGCCTCCCGCGGCCCCGTCGAGATCAAGCTGCACGACGCGCAGAACATCGCCTTCGTGTACGTCCCGCTGGTCGGCGGTTCCGACCTGGACAAGGCGGGCGCGAGCCTGGACAAGCTGCGTGACGACGTACGGCCCGCGACGCTCGGGAAGGTGGACGGCGTCGAGGCGCCCATCACCGGGCAGGTGGCCGGTTCCAAGGACTTCAACGACCAGCTGGCCGGAGCCGTCGTCCCGGTCTTCGCGTTCGTCGTCGTCTTCGCCTTCGCGCTGATGCTGCTCTCGTTCCGCTCGCTGACGATCGCGATCACCTCGATCGTGCTCAACCTGCTGTCCGTGGGCGCCGCCTACGGCATCCTCGTGGGGGTCTTCCAGCACGGCTGGGGCGCGTCCCTGGTGGGCGCGGAGGGCGTCGGCGCCATCGTCACCTGGCTGCCGCTGTTCCTCTTCGTGATCCTGTTCGGCCTGTCGATGGACTACCACGTGTTCGTGGTCTCCCGGATCCGCGAGGCGCGGCTGCGCGGCCGTACCACGCGGGACGCCATCACCCACGGTGTCGTCACCACGGCCGGGGTCGTGACCAGTGCCGCCGTCATCATGGTCGCCGTCTTCGCGATCTTCGGCACGCTGTCCATGCAGTCCATGAAGCAGATGGGCGTCGGCCTGGCCGCCGCGGTCCTGATCGACGCGACGGTCATCCGGGGCGTGCTGCTCCCGGCGGTGATGGCGCTGCTCGGCGAGCGCAACTGGTACCTGCCGACGTGGCTGCACCGGCTGCCCGACCTGACGCACGACGAGTCGGCCGAGGCCTTCGAGCCGACGGCGAGGGACGACGAGGGCGAGCCGGTGCGGGTGTGACCCGCTGACCCGAACCGCACGCCTCCGGAACCCCGGATCACCGGAGCCCTGAAGCCGGGCAGCCGGAGCCGGAGCCGGGGAGCCGGAGCCGGAGCCGGGGAGCCGGAGCCCTGGAGCCAGGGAGCCAGAGGCGTGGAGCCAGGGAGCCAGAGGCGTGGAGCCAGGGAGCCAGAGGCGTGGAGCCGGGGAGCCCGAAGTCGCCCCGGCCGGGGCCCGTCGATCACCGGGGAGTCGACGGGCCCCCACCCGTGTCCACCGGGACGCGGGTGGGGGCCGGGGACGGCTACCGGGCGGGCAGTTCGGCCTCGATGAGGTCGGCCGCCCGGCGGGTGCCGCCCTCCCCGGCCATGTCGGCCCGGATCGCCTTCAGGCGCCGGGCCACCTCCGCGTCGTCGACCAGGGCCAGGGCGGCGGCGCGCAGTGTCCCGGCGGTGGCCTCCTCGGCGGGGACGTGGCGGGCGACCCCGAGCTCTTGGAGCACGTCCGCGTTGCCGAACTGGTCAGCGGCCTGCGGTACGGCGATCATCGGCGTCGCCGTCGCCATCCCCTCCTGGCTGCCCCCGGCGCCGGCGTGGGTGACGAACAGGTCGGCCTGCCGCAGCACGGCCAGCTGCGGAACCCAGGAACGCACTTCCACGTTCGCGGGCACGTCGCCCAGCTCGGCGGGGTCGACGTGCCTGCCGATCTGGAGCACGAGGTGCCAGCCGGGCAGGCCGGCGAAGGCCTGGACGCAGGCGCGGTAGAAGTCCGGCCGCTTGGTGAAGGCGGAGCCCAGGGAGACGAGCACGACCTTCTCGGCGCCGGCCGGCCGGGGCCAGTCGCCCTCCGCGGTGCGGTCGCCCTGGCAGGCGCCGACGAAGGTGTACACGCTCTCGTCGACCCGGTCGGCGTTCGGCTGGAGCGCCTTCGGGATGAGCACCAGGGAGCGGGCGGGCCGGCCGACGAAGTCGTCGGGGTGGGCGGTGATGCCGTTCTCCTCCAGCCAGGCGTGGAAGCGGGCGTAGTAGGCCCGGCCGCGCGCGGTCCTCTTCGGCTCGGCCCACATCGGTTCGGCGACCTCCTGCTCGTAGCCCTCCCAGGCGACGAGGGCCGGTGAGAGGGAGATCGCGGGCACGCCCCAGCGGTGGGCGAGGACGCGGGCCGGGTAGGAGGCGATGTCGTGCAGGACGAGGTCGGGCTCGTCGCCCTCGTAGGCCTCGATCAGCTGGGGCAGCGCCTGCACGGCGTCGGCGAGGAAGGGTTCCACGTGGTCGAGGAGGGTGGAGCCCCAGGCCGACGGGTCGGCGTCGGGCGAGGGCAGGGTGGAGTGCCACGGCTTCACCTCGGCGCCGGTCGCGGCGACCTTGTCGGCGAGGGCGGGCGGGACGGCGTAGGTGACCCGGTGCCCGCGGGCGACGAGTTCGCGGATCACCTCCAGGCTGGGGTTCACATGGCCGTGGGCGGCGATGGAGAACATGGCGATGTGCGCGGGTGCGGTCATGTGATCGACGATAGGCGAGACGATACGTCTCGTACAACGCAATAACGTGCGGTGCCCCCGGGCTCCGCCCTCCAGCCGGTCGCGCGGCCCGTCCGGGCCGTTCGCACCGCTGGAGCACTCCCGGAAGGCCGGGGTGGCCGCCTCGTCCTTCCCCTCCGGGCAGCAGCGCACCGACTGCGCGCGGCGGGGCGCAGGTGGGCGGGCGAGGACGATGCCGGTGGTCCGGTCGTGCTCGGTGGCGTGCAGCGCCCGGTGGGCGAGCGTCCTCGCGCCCGCGGGCGGCACCCGGTCGCCCGGGGCCTGGCGGACCATGGGGGCGGCCCCGTCCCGCTCGTGAAGCGGGGGTGCGCCGTCAAGGCACCGCGCACACGGTCCGACCTGTGCGAATGCGAGACTGGGCGCCGGACGGCCGGTTCCCGACGTCGTCCCGGCAGGAGCAGACGGTCACGACAGGGAGGCGGACGATGGACGAGGCACGCGCGAGGGACGTACTGGCCGCGGCGGGGCTGCCGGCCGGCGGGGCGCGACTGCTCGCCCTGGGCGAGAACGCGGTGTTCGCCGCCGGTGACCTGGTGGTGAAGGTCGGCCGGGACGCCGAGCTGCTGGAGCGGGCCCGGCGCGAGCTGGAGGTCGCGGCCTGGCTGGCGGACGCGGGCGTCCCGGCGGTGCGGGCGGCCGAGGCGAAGCCCCTGCTGGTCGAGGGGCACCCGGTGACGGTGTGGCACCGGCTGCCGGACCCGGTGCGGCCCGCCGAGCCCCGGGACCTGGCCGGACTCCTGCGTCTCGTGCACGCGCTGCCCTCCCCCTCCTTCACCCTGCCGCCGCGCGATCTGCTGGCCGGTGTGGAGCGCTGGCTGCGGCTGGCCGGCGACGCGGTCGACCCGGCGGACGCGGCGTACCTGCGCGAGCGGCGGGACGGCTTCGCGGCGGCCGCCGCCGCGCTCACGCCCCATCTGCCGCCCGGCCCGATCCACGGCGACGCGCTCCCCCGCAATGTGCACGTCGGCCCCGAAGGGCCGGTCCTGGTCGACCTGGAGACCTTCTCCGCCGACCTGCGCGAGCACGACCTGGTCGTCCTCGCTCTCTCCCGCGACCGCTACGGCCTGCCCGCCGAGGCCTACGACTCCTTCACCGTCGCCTACGGCTGGGACGTGCGGGAGTGGGAGGGCTGCGCGGTGCTGCGGGGCGCCCGGGAGACGGCGAGCTGCGCCTGGGTGGCCCAGCACGCGCCGGCCGACCCCAAGGCGCTGGCCGAGTTCGGGCGCCGGGTGGCGTCGCTGCGCGACGGGGACGAGTCGGTGCGCTGGTACCCCTTCTGAGCCGCGCCCGGACGCCCCTGGTGAGCCCTGAGGGGCCGGCTCCGGCGTCTGCCCCGCACCGCCCGGCGGCCGTGGGCCGGGTTCAGAGGGTGTGGCTGTCCGCCGGCTCCCGCACCGGCCAGACGCCGTCGACGACGGCGTCCGCGTCGCCCTTGCGGCGCAGGAAGTCCTGGAAGTCCGCCGCCCAGGCCGCGTACCACTCGATCTGGCGGCGGTGCAGCTCCGCCGGGCCGAGGGAGGCGACCTTGGGGTGGCGCTCGGCTATCGCGCGGGCCAGGCGGGCGGCGGCGAGGGCGTCGGCGCGGGCGTCGTGCGCCGCGTCGAGGGTGACGCCGTACTCGGCGCAGACCGCTTCGAGGTTGCGCTTGCCGCGGCGGTAGCGGTCGGCCCAGCGGTCGATGGTGTACGGGTCGACGACCGGGGCGGGGTCGAGGCCGCCAAGGCGGTCGCGCAGGGAGGGCAGGCCGTGTCTGCGCAGTTCGGCGGAGAGCAGGGTCAGGTCGAAGGCCGCGTTGTAGGCGACGACGGGGACGCCGGTGCGCCAGTAGGAGGTGAGGACGCCGGCGATGGCGTCCGCGACCTCGTCGGCCGGACGGCCCTCGGAGGTCGCCCGTTCGTTGCTGATGCCGTGGACCGCCACCGCCTCCGCCGGGATCTCCACGCCCGGGTCGGCCAGCCATTCCCGGCCCCCGAGGACCTGCCCGTCCCTGACCTCGATCACGGCGCCCGTGACGATGCGCGCCTCACGCGGGTCGGTCCCCGTCGTCTCCAGGTCGAAGCCGATGAGCAGTTCGCGGTGCCAGGCCATGGTGGCCCCCCTTCTCGGTGGTGCTTTCCCCCAGTGGTCTCCACCTTCGCATGCACCACTGACAACCAGAGGAACGCGTTCCGCTCACCCCCGGGACGTTCCGGACAACTGCCGCAGACCACCCATGGACGATCGGGACAACCGGCCCGGACCGCCAGCGAACGACCAGGGCGCCGGTTGCGGACCCCCGCGAACGGTCAGGACACCGGCCGCGAGTCCGCCCAGGCCAGCTCGAACTCCTCGCGGTAGGAGGAGAAAAGTCCGCCTTCGTCGACCTCGCCCGACTTGACCACCCGGTTGCCGTTGCGCAGCACCAGCACCGGCGCCTCCATGCCGCGCATGCGCCGCAGATAGGAC
Organism: Streptomyces sp. NPDC017202; assembly: GCF_044331705.1. Lineage (NCBI taxonomy): Bacteria > Bacillati > Actinomycetota > Actinomycetes > Kitasatosporales > Streptomycetaceae > Streptomyces > Streptomyces sp. NPDC017202. The sequence continues at coordinate 568,514 of NZ_JBIRNP010000003.1, forward strand.
TGCACGACCGCGATCCCGTCGGTGCCGTCGCCGTCGACCAGGTAGGCGGTGAAGCGGGGCGTCTCGTCGTAGACCTGGATCTGGAAGGCGCCGGGGTCGCGCAGCCGGGAGCGGACCCGGCGCATGTGGAGGATGTTCATCTCCACGGACCGGCTCAGTTCGCCCCGCTTCATGCCGAGTTCGCGCTCGCGGCGCTTCACCGCGCTGGAGGCCGGGTTGAGGAACAGCAGCCGCACCCGGGCGCCCGCCTCCGCCAGCCGGACGAGCCGCCGGCCGGAGAAGTTCTGCACGAGCAGGTTGAGGCCGATGCCGATCGCGTCGAGCCGGCGGGCCCCGTCGAAGATGTCCTCGGCGGGGAACTGGCGCAGCAGCCGCACCCGGTCGGAGTGGACGGCGACCACGTCCGCGTACCGGTCGCCGACGAGGTCCTCGACGGCGTCCACGGGCAGCCGGCGCGCGGAGGGGACGTCGCCGCCGGTGCCGAGCATCTCCAGCAGGCGCGCGGAGGCGCGTTCGGCCTGGTTCAGGACGGCTTCGGACAGCGCCCGGTTGCGGGAGACGACGTTGCGGGTCACCTCCAGCTCGTCCAGGGCGAGTTCGACGTCCCGGCGGTCGTCGATGTACGGCTCGAAGCAGGGCCAGTGCTGCACCATCAGTTCCCGCAGCTGCGGCAGGGTGAGGAAGGAGATCACGTTGTCGTCGGCCGGATCGAGCAAGTAGCCCTTGCGGCGGCTGACTTCGCGGACGGCGACGGCGCGCTGCACCCACTCCTGGCCGGCGGGTCCGGCCGCGGCGACCACCCATTCGTCGCCGTGGACGGGTTCGTAGATGGGCCGCAGCACGGCGGCCACCACGGCGCGCAGCCGCTGTTCGACGAGGTTCAGCCAGATGTAGGCCCGGCCGGCCCGCTGGGCGCGGGTGCGCACCTCGCGCCAGGCCTCGGCGTCCCAGTCCAGCTCCGGCCCGATGGCGCCCTCCATCGGCCGGGCCAGGGACACCGTACCGGGCGGGACGTCTGTGGAGCCCCCCTCGCGACTGTCGTCACCAGGGGGCAGCTCCAGCCCTCCCGAGCCCACCCGCGCACCGCCTTCCGCTCCCCCGAGCATCCCCGTCCCAACGATCAAGGAAGGGTACTCCGGGAGCGGTCGGCGGTGCAGCCGGATGGACAGGGTCGTTTCTCAACTTCCGGTGCGCGGACGTCCGTTCTCGCCGACGAGGGCGGACGGAGTGAGCGGGCTCATAGCGGTGACGTCCCTGGGGGCGATGGAGAATCCCTGCCAGTGCACCGGCATGGGCTGCTGGTCCTCGTCCCGCGCGACATGGTGGAAGCCCACGTTCACCCAGGCCACGGGGTGGGTGAGGGCCTGTCCGTTCACCCACTTGTCGACGGTCGTGGGATGCCCGGAAGCGCACAGCCGGACGTTGTTGTTGGCGTACCGCTCACACTTGTCGTACTGCGTGAAGTAGATGTCGTGCCGGGTGAAGGCGCGGCCCGGGTACTTGCTGCTGACGCCGGGGACGATCTCGTACGACCGCGGGTGGCCGTCCTTGTTCTTGCCGGTGGTGCTGACCACGCGCCACCAGCGCATGTTCTTGGCGTCGCCCGCGAGTTCCTTGGTGACGGGGGTGCGGGTGGTCTTGTTGGTGGGGGCCTGGGCGCCGCTGGCGGGCGGCTTGACCACCGAGTCGTACTGCTCGACCTTGTTCTTCGACCCGTCGATGCCGAAGTCGAGCCGCCAGAACACGTTGTGGTTGTGGCTGGTGGCGTAGGCCCTGGCGCCCTTGCCTATCGGCCAGCCGCGGCCGTCGCCCGCGTCGTAGTCGAAGGGCGAGAGGCTGCCGGTGGCGCCGACGTTCATGGAGACGGTGCCGTCGTCGGAGAAGCGCCACTCGGTGATGTACTCGTACCAGCTCACCTTGTTGACGGTGTAGACGAGCAGGTCCTTGCCCTGCGCCTGGTACACCTTCCCGGAGTCGGTCTGCATCCGGTAGGCGTGGCCGCGGGCCCGCGTGGTGGTGCACAGGCCCTTCACGTTGGGGTTCTCGGAGTTGTAGGCGTCGGGGACCTTCACCGTCTTGATGGTGCCGCCGGGGCACTCGGCGGGACTCATGTTGACCAGGCCCGAGCCGAAGTTGTAGTCGGTGATGTCGTTGTACTCGTTGGAGCCGTCGTCGTACGGCACGTGGATCTGGGCGAGTTTGGCGCTGTTGAGGACTCTGATCGGGCGGGCCTCGCCGCGCGGCTGGTAGGAGACCTTCTCCAGGACGAGCCCGGACTTGGACTCGAAGCGCCAGCACATGCTCCAGGTCGTGCCGCCCGAGAGTTTCTGCTGGATGCGGTAGGCGGCGCTGCAGTCGGCGGCGGCCGCGGGGGCGGCCTTCGGCCGGGCGGCGGCCGGGGCGGTGCCGGTCGCGGACACTCCGGCGGCCAGCGCGGCCACGGACAGGCCGAGGGCCGCGCCCCTGCGGGCACGGCTGATCGCGGGCGGCCGGTGGCCGCCGTTCGGGTGGTTCAGGCGCATGCGGACATGACTCCCTGTGCGTCACCCTCCCGGGGCAGGCAGCGCGGCCGCGCGGGAGGTGCGGGTCGGAAAAGTGGACGGAAGGGGGCGCTCAGCGGGTGAGCGCGGCCACCTTGCGGGTACTGAGGTCGATCACCAGGGACCGGGTGTCGATCCACGGGCCGTTCTTCACCTTCAGCAGCAGCCGGGCGCAGCGGTGGATCCCGCACTGGTCGAAGGCGGCGGGCTGGGCGCCCGGCACCGCGCGGTACACCATGCTGGAGAGCTGCAGCTGCTCCGGTGAGGTGAGCTTCTTGCCGGTGGCGTCCTGGTAGTCGGCGCGCAGGCCCGCACCGAGCGGGTCGGCGATCAGCAGCGCGGCCGCCTCGGTGTTCTCGGCGCGGCTGAGCGGCGGCTGGACGCCCCGTCCGCTGTCGGTGGCCTCGACCTTGCCGGTGTCCAGGTTGACGGTCCGGGTGACGAGCGTGTCGTCCTCGTAGTCGTAGAACGTCACCTCGGCGCGGCGGGGTGCCGAGGGGTCGTCGATCTCGTCCGCGCCGGGTTCGGCGAGGTCCACGCCGAGGTGCTGCGGGCCGCGGTCGCCGTCGACGTCCCGGCTCGCGTCGAGCAGCTGCCGGTTGAGCGCGATGCGCTCGACACGGGCGATCTCGTCGTCGGTCAGCGGGTCGCGGCCGGTGCCGCGCTCGCCCTCGGCGGGCGCCCGCTCGACGACCCCGGGCGCCACCGCCGCCGCGCCGCCCTGCTGTCCCGCACCGTCCTGTCCCGCACCGTCCTGTGCGGCGTCCTGCCCGCCGGCCGTCACCCGGCCGGCCGATCCCCCTCCGGTTCCTTCCGCCCCCGCCGTGCCCGGCAGGGTGATCGCGATCATCGCGGCTGTCGCGGCCACCGCGACGGCCGCGCCTGCCACCACCTTGCCCAGGTGGCGGCGCACTGTCGTGCGCACATCTTCCCCCTACTCCCCCCTGTGCCCCGGGAGTACGTTGTAGGCCCCACTGGTTCGGCGTACGCCGAATGGGGCGTATGCACTGGTCGCCCGGTAAGAGGGACGTAAGTCACAGGTGGTTCCCTCACTTTCCTGGAGACTCGGTGCGAAGGCGGTCCCGGCGGAGCAGCACACCTGGAAGAGTCGTGTCCATGCAGGTCTGGCCTGGAGAGGCATATCCCCTCGGCGCCACGTACGACGGCGCCGGTACGAACTTCGCGGTCTTCACGGAGGCCGCGGACCGAGTAGAGCTGTGTCTGCTGCACGACGACGGCTCGGAGACGGCGGTGGAACTTCGCGAGAGCGACGCCTTCGTCCGGCACGCATACGTGCCGGGCATCATGCCGGGGCAGCGCTACGGCTTCCGGGTGCACGGGCCGTACGCGCCCGAGCGCGGGGCGCGCTGCAACTCGGCGAAGCTGCTGCTCGACCCGTACGCGAAGGCGATCAGCGGTGCGGTGCAGTGGGGCGAGGAGGTGTACGGCTACCACTTCGGAGCGCCCGACAAGCGCAACGACCTCGACTCGGCGCCCCACACGATGACGTCCGTGGTGGTCAACCCCTACTTCGACTGGGGCGACGACCGGCGCCCCCGCACCGAGTACCACCACACGGTGATCTACGAGGCGCACGTCAAGGGCCTCACGATGCTCCATCCGGGGCTGCCGGAGGAGCTGCGCGGCACCTACGCCGCCCTGGCGCACCCGGCGATCATCGAACACCTCACCGAGCTGGGCGTCACGGCGCTGGAGCTGATGCCCGTGCACCAGTTCGTCAACGATCACCGCCTGGTCGACATGGGCCTCAACAACTACTGGGGCTACAACACGATCGGCTTCTTCGCCCCGCACAACGCCTACGCCTCCTGGGGCGACCGCGGGCAGCAGGTCCTGGAGTTCAAGTCGGCGGTGCGGGCGCTGCACGAGGCGGGCATCGAGGTGATCCTCGACGTGGTCTACAACCACACCGCCGAGGGCAACCACCTGGGCCCGACGCTGTCCTTCCGGGGCATCGACAACGCGCAGTACTACCGGCTGGCGGACGACCCGCGGTACTACATGGACACCACCGGGACCGGGAACTCGCTGCTCATGCGGTCCCCCCACGTACTCCAGATGATCATGGACTCGTTGCGGTACTGGGTCACCGAGATGCACGTCGACGGGTTCCGCTTCGACCTCGCGGCGACCCTGGCCCGCCAGTTCCACGAGGTGGACCGGCTGTCGTCGTTCTTCGACCTGGTGCAGCAGGACCCGGTCGTCTCCCAGGTGAAGCTGATCGCCGAACCGTGGGACGTGGGCGAGGGCGGCTACCAGGTGGGGAACTTCCCGCCGCTGTGGACCGAGTGGAACGGCAAGTACCGCGACACCGTGCGGGACGTGTGGCGGGGCGAGCAGCGCGCGCTCGCCGAGTTCGCCTCCCGGCTGACCGGCTCCTCCGACCTGTACCAGGACGACGGGCGCCGGCCGCTGGCCTCGATCAACTTCGTGACCTGCCACGACGGGTTCACGCTGAGCGACCTGGTGTCGTACAACGAGAAGCACAATGACGCCAACGGCGAGGACAACCGGGACGGCGAGAGCCACAACCGGTCCTGGAACTGCGGCGTCGAGGGCGACACCGACGACCCGGACGTGCGGGAGCTGCGGTCCCGGCAGATGCGGAACTTCATGGCGACGCTGATGCTGTCGCAGGGCGTGCCCATGATCAGCCACGGCGACGAGGTGGCGCGCACCCAGCGCGGCAACAACAACGCCTACTGCCAGGACAGCGAGCTGTCGTGGGTGGAGTGGCCCGACCCCGAGGGGGAGGGCGACCGGATGCTCGACTTCACGCGGGCGATCGTGCGGCTGCGCAAGGAGCACCCCGTGTTCCGCCGCCGCCGCTTCTTCCACGGACGGCCCGTGGAGGGGACGCACGACGACCTGTCGGACATCGCGTGGTTCACCCCGGAGGGCAAGGAGATGGCCCAGCGGGACTGGAACTCGGCGCAGGCCTCGACACTGACGGTGTTCCTCAACGGCAACGCGATCTCCGAGCCGGGCTCGCGCGGGGAACGGATCACCGACGACTCCTTCCTGCTGATGTTCAACGCCTCCCCGAAGACCCTGGAGTTCGTGGTGCCGGTCGACCACGGCCGACAGTGGCAGGTGGTCGTGGACACGGCGAACCCGGAGTCCGTGCGGGGGGAGACGCCCGTGCGGGTCGCGGCCGGTGACCGGCTGACCCTGGTCGACCGGAGCATGATCGTCCTCCAGCGGCCCGCGTAGGCCGGCGGCCGGCGGTGGGCGCCGGCCGGTGGCCGGGATGACGCCCGGCGGCCGGGATGACACGAAAGGGGGCAGGGCGGGTACGTAGGTCTGCATGACCTCTGAGCGCCCTGTCCCCGTCGTGCCCACGGCCACCTACCGGCTCCAGCTCCAGCCCGGGTTCCCGTTCGGGGCCGCGGCGGCGGCCGTGCCGTACCTGGCCTCGCTCGGCGTGTCGCATCTGCACCTGTCGCCCGTGCTGGAGGCGGTGCCCGGCTCCCCGCACGGCTACGACGTGGTCGACCACACGCGCGTGCGGGCGGAGCTGGGCGGCGAGGAGGGGCTGCGGGCCCTGTCGCGCACGGCGCGCGAGCACGGGCTCGGACTGGTCGTGGACATCGTGCCCAACCACATGGCCATGGCCCCGCGGCACAACCGCGCCCTGTGGGAGGTGCTGCGGGAGGGCCCGCGGTCGCCGTACGCGCGCTGGTTCGACATCGACTGGGAGGCGCAGGGCGGCCGGGTGCTGCTGCCCGTCCTCGGCGCCCCGGTGGGCGAGGTCCTCGACGAGCTGCGCGTCGACGGGGACGTCCTGCGCTACTACGACCACGCGTTCCCGCTGCGCGAGGGGACCGCGGACCTGCCGCTGCCCGAGCTGCTGGACGCCCAGTGGTACCGGCCGGCGTGGTGGCGGCTGGCCCGTACGGAACTGAACTACCGGCGGTTCTTCAGCATCTCGGAGCTGATCGGGGTGCGGGTGGAGGACCCGGAGGTGTTCGACGCCACGCACGGCAAGATCCTCCAGCTGCTGCACGAGGGCGTGGTGGACGGGCTGCGCGTCGACCACCCGGACGGGCTCGCCGACCCCGACGCCTACCTGGCGCGGCTGCACGGGGCGAGCGGGGGCCGCTGGACGGTCGTGGAGAAGATCCTCGCCGACGGCGAACGGCTGCCGGACGCCTGGCCGGTCGCGGGCACCACCGGCTACGACGCCCTGCGCCACGTCGACGGGCTGTTCACGGACCCCGCGGGCGCCGGGGAGCTGCTGGGGCTGTACCGGCGGTTCGCGGCCCCGCGGGCGGACCGGGGCGGGGACTGGGCGGCGACGGTGCGGCGGGCGGCGTACGCAGTGCTCGGGCACGAGCTGGCGACCGAGCTGGACCGGCTGACGCGGGCGGCCACACGCGCGTGCGCGGCGTCGCCGGATCCGGCGCTGCGCGACCGGGCGCCCTGGGCGCTGCGCACCGCGCTGGAGGAGCTGCTGGTGCGCATGGAGGTCTACCGGCCGTACGTCTCGGGCGACGCGGCCGCCGTCGTCACCGAGGAGGCCGCCGAGGAGGCCCGGCTCGCCTTCGTCGTCCCCGAGGAGGCGGGCGCCGTGGACGTGGTGCGCGGCCTGGTGCTGGGCGGCGGGGAGGGGCCGGAGGCGGTGGAGTTCCGCGCCCGGTTCGCGCAGACGGCGTCCGCGCTGCGGGCCAAGTCGGTCGAGGACACGGCGTTCTACCGGTACGTGCCGCTGCTCTCGGCGAACGAGGTCGGCGGCGATCCCGGCCGGCAGGGCGTCTCCCCCGCCGCCTTCCACGCGTACTGCGTGCGCGTGCAGCGCGACTGGCCGCTCACCGGGACGGTCCTGTCCACGCACGACACCAAGCGCAGCGCCGACGTCCGGGCGGCGCTGGCCGTGCTCACCGAGTGCCCGGAACGCTGGGCGGAGGTCCTGGAGCAGGTGACGCACGCCGGGGAGGGCGTGCCGGACGGGCAGCTGGCGTGGGCGGCCTGGCAGACCGTGTTCGGGCTCGGGCCGGCCGCCCCGGAGCGCGTCCGGGAGGCCCTGCTCAAGCATGTGCGCGAGGCGGGCATGTACACGAGCTGGACGGAGCAGGAGCCGCCGTACGAGGAGGCCGTGGCGGCGTTCGTCACGGCGGGGCCGTGCGGGGTGCCGGGTGAGCGGGTGGCCGCCCTGCGGGAGGCGCTCGCGCCGCACGTCCGGGCGAACGTGCTGGGCGCGGCGCTGGTGCAGCTGACGATGCCGGGGGTGCCGGACGTCTACCAGGGCACGGAGGGCGAGTACCTGGCCCTGGTCGACCCCGACAACCGGCGCCCCGTCCGTTTCCCGCCGGCGGACGCCGGCCCCGAAGGCCTCGGTGCCGAGGGGATCGGCACCGGGGGCGCCGGCGTCAAGGAGGCCGTGACGGCGGCGGCGCTGCGGCTGCGCCGCCGGCATCCGGACGCCTTCGGTCCGGCGGCGACGTACGAGCCGCTGCCCGCCGAGGGGCCGGCCGCGGACCACTGCCTGGCCTTCGCCCGCTCCGGCCGGGTCGTCACGGCAGCCACCCGGCTGTCCCTGCGCCTGGCGGAGGCGGGCGGCTGGGGGGACACCCGGCTCACGCTCCCTCCGGGCAGGTGGGTGGACGCCCTGGATCCCGGCCGGGAGTTCACGGGCCACGCGCGCGTGGCGGAACTGTTCGGGCGGCTGCCGGTGGCGCTGCTGGAGAGGGTGGGGTGACACGCCTGGTACCACGCCCACCGCCACGGCGGCCTGAGCGCGGTCGTGGAGGTGCCGATGTGGGCGAGCGACCTGGTCGACGACCAGGCGCCGCACCCGGATCCCGCGGAGGCGATCCGAAGGCTGGCGGGGCGGCTGCTGCGGGACGCGCGGGAGGTGGAGCGGGTGCTGGCGGAGGCCTCGCCGCGGCTGGAGGACGTCGACGGGCCGCTGCTGCGGGCGGCCCGCTGGGTGCTGGAGCTGGTGCCGGGGCTGGCCGCCGACTGGACGCACACGCCCCCGGCCGACACCACGGTGGCGTACGTCGGGAGTGTGGACGCCTTCGCCCGTCGGCTGCCGCTGCGGGCGGCGGCGATGCTGTGGCGGGTGCTGCGGGAGCGCGACGACCGGGCGGCGCCCCGTCTGGAGCGTCTCGTGGCGGGGTGGAGCGACGCGTTCGCCGAGCGGTTCCGGGCCCGCTGGGTGCCGTTGGAGCACCAGGTCGAGCACCAGTCCCGCACGGTCGTCGCGGCGGCCCTGCACGCGCGCGAGGGGGCACCGCGGCAGCCGTAGGGGCCGGCCCGGCGCGGAACACCGGGCCCCGCCCCGGCGGATCGGGCCGGGCCGGGCACCGTTCGCCGCGCCCACGCCGTCCGCTCCGGCACCGCCGAGGCCGGCGCTACCCCGCCCGGGTGGCCGTCGCCCTGCCGCGGGCCCAGGGTGGGGGCATCGCCCCGTCCCCGGAACCACGCGCGTGTCCCGGATCGGGGAGAACACCGCCGCCGACGGCATCCGGCTCACCCCCGCGGTGCTCGACGGTCTCTCCGGCCTGCCCTCCCCCGGCAGCCGGAGAAGCCCACCCGGAGGGCGCCCGGCAGACGCTCGAACGCCGAGAACCCCCATGACCTCACGACTCCCAGGAGTTTTCATGCAGACCGTCACCCTGAACAACGGCGTCGACATGCCGATCCTCGGCTTCGGCGTGTACCAGATCCCACCGGAGGAGACCGAGCGAGCCGTCGGCGACGCCCTCGCCGCCGGCTACCGGTCCTTGGACACGGCCGCCGCGTACGGGAACGAGGAGGCCGTCGGCCGCGCGATCCGCAGCAGCGGCGTCCCGCGCGAGGACCTGTTCGTCACGACCAAGCTGTGGGTCTCCGACGCCGGTGAGGAAAGGGCGAAGCGCGCCTTCGGCACCTCGCTGCGCAAGCTCGGCCTGGACCACCTCGACCTGTACCTGATCCACCAGCCCTACGGCGACGTCTACGGCTCCTGGCGGGCCATGGAGGCCCTGCACCGCGAGGGTCTCGTCCGGGCGATCGGGGTGTCGAACTTCTACCCGGACCGGCTCGTGGACCTGATCGACCACAACGAGATCACCCCGGCGGTGAACCAGGTCGAGACCCACCCGTTCTTCCAGCGCGCCGCGGAGCAGGACCTGATGCGCGAGCGCGGGGTGCAGATCGAGTCGTGGGGCCCGTTCGCCGAGGGGCGCAACAACCTCTTCACCGACCCGCGCCTGAGCGGGATCGCCGCCGCGCACGGCAAGTCCGTGGCGCAGGTCGTGCTGCGCTGGCTCGTCCAGCGCGGGGTCGTCGTCATTCCGAAGTCGGTGCGCGCCGACCGGATGGCGGAGAACCTCGACGTCTTCGACTTCGCTCTCACCGACGACCAGATGGCGGCCGTCGCCGCCCTGGACACCGGGGCGTCGCTGTTCTTCGACCACCGCGACCCGGCCATGGTCAGCCGGCTCGGCAACGTCACCCTCGGCTCCTGAACCGCCCGGAGGAAAGTCCATGACGGCCTGGAACGACTCGGACCTGCGGAAGGCCGGCGCCGCGAGCGGCCCCCCGCAAGCCCTCCCGAGATCCGAGGAGCCTCGCCGACGCGCGCCACCCTGCTGCACGGTGCCGACGACGTCCGTGTCGAGGACGTCGCCGACCGCGCCGGGCGTCACCCAGGGGGCGGGCGGCTCCGGACACGCCCACGCGCGCGTGCCCGGAGCCGGCCTCACACCTCGGGCAGCTCGGACAGTCCGGGAAGTCCGGGAAGTTCGGGGAGTCCGGGAAGTTCGGGGAGTCCGGGGAGTTCGGGGAGCCGGTCGTCGTCCAGGGCGAACACCGCGCCCGTCTCCGCGAGCATCACGCAGGTGTTGGAGAAGGTCCTCGTGTACTCGACGGGGCGGCCGTGCCACCGGCCGCTCGCGCGGGCGGTCACGGGCGCGTACAGGAGGGAACAGACGGCCTCGCGCGGCGCGACGGCGTCGATGTCGCCGTTCGCCGCCGTGAGGTCGGCGCAGGCCTCGGCGGCGCGGGAGTGGCCCTGGGGCGGGTCGCACAGCAGGAGCGTGCCGCGGGTGTCACCGGAGCGGGAGTCGCCCGTGGTGACGCTGAGCCGGAGTCCGTCGCCGGGCAGGAGTCCGTCGCCGGGCAGGACGTGACCGGGCGCCGACGCCCGGGCGGGGGCGACGGCCACGGCGACGAGGAGGAGGGCGGCCGTGACGGGCAGGGCGACCAGGAGGCTGGGTGCGGGGAAGTGCTTCATTCCCGGTGCATCGGCACGGGGGCCCCGGTTCCCCAGTCCGGCTCACCCGATCGTGCGGGCGCGCAGGCCGGCCGTGCGGCCAGTTCGAACGCGGCGAGGACGACCCTGGTCTGGTACTCCACCTGGCGGGCGACGGGGATCCAGCGGGCCCCCAGACCGTCGTGGTAGTCGGCGCACCACGCGTCGATGAGCGCGTCCAGCTCCGGCAGCGCGCCGGCCGGATCGTGCCCGGACCCCGCGACGAGCTGGTGCAGCAGGCCCGCGGTGCGCACGGCGATACGGCGGCCGGCGATGCGCAGGGCGGCCAGGTGGGCGGTGTTCAGGGGCGGGAGCGGACGGGTGGGGTCGCCGGTGTCGGGATCCCAGGCGTCGGCGAGGCCGGGGCAGACGAGGAGGTAGTCGTCGACGGGGGCGAGCAGGCGGGCGGTGTCGGGTGCGCCGGGGAGATGGGGCCGCACGCGTGCGAGAACGCGTTCCAGGAGGCGGGTCTCGTGGCGCAGGGTCCGGCTCACCGCGCGGAGCACGGCGTCGCGGTCGGCGGGCGGTGAGCCGTCCTCGACGGCGGCGACGCCCCACATGGGCGCCTCGACGACCGCGGTGACGGTGCCGTGCCGGTGCGGGTGGTACCAGGTCGACTCGACGGCGGCCTCGGTGATGGCGGCGGCCAGGTCGCGCGGGCGCGGCGGCGGGATCCGGTGGACGGCGGGTCCGAGTTCCGGCCAGTACAGGGTGTCGTAGGGGCCGAGTTCGCGGGGGATGCCGAGACGGGCGGCGGCGTGGGCCACGCGCTGGGGCATTCCGGGCAGGTCACGGGTGAGTTCGACGAAGCCGCCGCCGACGTCGACACCGTGCAGCGAACCTTGGAAGAAAGGTTTCAGCTCGTCCTGGAGGCCGAGCAGCGCCCGGGTCTCGGGCAGCGCCGCGGCCTGCGCCCCGTCGGGCAGCCACTCGGGCTGTTCCAGGAAGCCGGGCCGGAAGAAGTGCCGGAAGTAGCGGCCGAGGGTGTACGGGCCGGACAGCCAGCCCTCGTTGCGGCGCAGTCCGTCGGGGTCGAGGCAGAGCAGCAGGTTCCAGGTGGCGTCGGCGTCCTCGGTGAGCCGGGGGTCGGCGAGGACGCGTTCGGCGAGCCGCAGGACGGTGCCGCCGCCCACGGGTTCGTTGGCGTGCGGCCCGGCGACGACCAGGGCCTGCCGGCTGCCGTGGCCCACGGAGAGCAGCCACAGGGGCGTGCCCGCGCGCGAGACGCCGACGCGGCGCAGCCGGGTGTCGCGGGGCCGGCGGGCGACGAGCGCGGCCGCGCGGGCCGCGAGTTCGTCCACGGTCGGGTAGCGCCGAAGTGCCGGCAGGACACACCTCCGCGTCGGGAGCGCCTTCGGTTCACCGGGAGTGCCGGGTGCACACACAGTGAGTCATGACCCGGAAGGTACGTCAACACCGCCCCGGGCGCCTCGACTTGCCGGGCGGGCCCGGCATCTCTCCCGCGGACCGGGCCGGCCCGCGGCCCGGCGCGACCCGCACGGGAGGCTCCGGGGTCTTCCGTCTCGATCGTGCCGGACCCCGCGGGCCCGGCACGGTCCGAACGACAGGGCCTGGGGTCTTTCGTTTGGATCAGGCCGGATCAGGGAGCGGGGCCTGGTGCCGTTCATCGCGAGGCGGAGGAGGGCGCCATGGCGGAGCCATGGCAACCGACGACAACGCGGCGAGGGACGGTGCCAGGCCCCGCGAGCCCGGCATGATCCGAACGAGAGGCCCTAGTTCACCGAGAGGCGGAACGCCATCCGTCCGAACGCGACCTGGTCGCCCTCGCGGACCACGGCGGCGCCGATGACACGCCGTCCGTTGACGGTCGTGCCGTTGGTCGAGCCGAGGTCGCGCAGGATCCACATGCCGCCCTGGCGGCTGAGTTCGGCGTGCACGCGCGAGACGCTGTCGTGGGTCAGCCGCAGGCCGCTGGCGGGGTCGCGGCCGATGCGCAGCGCCCGCTCGGTGCCGGGGTGCGGCAGCAGCAGCTTGGGCAGCCGCTCGGCCTGCCAGGCCCTGCGCAGCCGTACGGTGAAGCCGGAGACGGCCTCGACGGTGCCGAACACGGCCCGCGAGAAGCGGCTCTCCCTGGGCAGGTCGGCGGTGAGGACCGCCAGTTCGTCCGAGCGGCGGGCGGCGAGCGCCAGTTCCATGCGCCGGATGAACGTGTCGTGGGAGAGACGGCCCATGGCGACACCGTCACGGAGCACCTTCAGTGCCCTGTCGCGCTCCACGTCGGACAGGCGCGCGGGGTACGTGTTGAACTCGAATGACGACGTCACGCTCGTGATTGTCGGTCAGTGGGCGTCGACTGTCCAGAAAACGGGAAAACGGCGCCCCGGCGCGCGTGCCCGGAGCGGACCGCTACGACACCGGCCGCGAAGGGAGTGTTCGTGCGGCGGATCGACCTCGTTTGGAGCACGATGGGTCGGGCTACATCACGGTGAGCAGACGAAGGGGAACCGTCCGTGCAGTTCGAGGTGTGGGCACCGCAGGCCGAACGTGTGACGCTCCAGTGCGAGGACGTGACGCGCGCGTTGGAGCGCGACGCCGCGCGGCCGGGGTGGTGGACAGGTGAGGCGGAGGCGCGGGACGGCACCCGGTACGGCTTCGCGGTGGACGACGGCCCCGTGCGGCCGGATCCGCGGTCGCGCCGTCAGCCGGACGGGCCCGACGGGCTGAGCGCGGTCGTCGACCACGGCCGGTACGCGTGGCGGGCGCGGTGGCCGGGGCGGCCGCTGCCGGGTGCGGTGCTGTACGAGCTGCACGTGGGCACGTACACCCCCGAGGGCACCCTGGACGCGGCGGCCGACCGGCTCGCCCACCTCGTCGAACTCGGTGTGACCCACGTGGAGTTGATGCCGTTGTGCCCCTTCCCCGGCCGGCACGGCTGGGGCTACGAGGGGGTGTCGCTGTGGGCGGTGCACGAGCCGTACGGCGGTCCCGAGGCGCTGAAGCGGTTCGTCGACCGGGCGCACGAGCTGGGCCTGGGGGTGGTCCTGGACGTCGTGCACAACCACCTGGGCCCGTCGGGCAATTACCTGCCCGTGTTCGGGCCGTACTTCACCGACACGCACCACACCCCGTGGGGTTCGGCCGTCAATCTGGACGCGCCCGGCTCGGACGAGGTGCGGGCGTTCCTGCTGGGCAGCGCGCTGGCGTGGCTGCGCGACTACCGGATCGACGGGCTGCGGCTGGACGCGGTGCACGCGCTGGCCGACACGCGCGCGTACCCGTTCCTGGAGGAACTGTCGGAGTCGGTGGACGCGCTCGCCGAGGAGACGGGCCGGCCGCTGTTCCTGATCGCCGAGTCCGACCTGAACGACCCGCGGCTGATCACGCCCCGCCGGGAGGGCGGCCTGGGGCTGCACGCGCAGTGGAACGACGACTTCCACCACGCCCTGCACACCGCCCTGACCGGCGAGTCCCAGGGCTACTACGCCGACTTCGGGCGTGATCCGTTCGCCGCGCTCGCCAAGACCCTCACCGGCGGGTTCTTCCACGACGGCACCTGGTCCAGCTTCCGCGGCCGGTCCCACGGCCGGCCGCTGGACCGTAACCGGCTGCCCGCGCACCGGCTCCTCGGCTACTCCCAGACCCACGACCAGGTGGGCAACCGCGCCCAGGGCGACCGGCTCGCGGCCTCCCTCTCCCCCGGCCTGCTGGCCTGCGCGGCGACGCTGACACTGACCTCGCCGTACACGCCGATGCTGTTCATGGGCGAGGAGTGGGCGGCGGGCACGCCCTGGCAGTTCTTCACCGACCACACCGACCCGGAGCTGGCGGAGGCGGTGCGGCGGGGCAGGCGGCGGGAGTTCGCGGAGCACGGCTGGGCGGAGGAGGACGTGCCGGACCCGCAGGACCCGGCGACCCGGGACCGCTCCTGCCTGGACTGGTCGGAACCGGAGCGCGAGCCCCACGCGCGCGTGCTGGCCTGGTACCGCCGGCTGATCGCCCTGCGGCACGCCCACGCCGACCTCACCGACCCCGACCTGGCGGACCTCAAGATCGCCTACGACGCGCAGGCCCGCTGGCTGGCCTTCCGCCGCGGGGACGTCCGGGTGGCCGTGAACCTCGGCAAGGCACCGGCGGAGATCCCGCTCGGCACCCGCCCCGCGCGCGTGCTGGCCGCGTGGGAGCCGGTGGAGACGGCGGGCGCGGACGGGCTGCTGCGCCTGCCCGGGGAGTCCTGCGTGGTCCTGGAGCAGGACTGAGGGCCACCGCACGAAATGGGGCGGGCACCAGGGCGTGTTTCGAAAGTGGCGTCGTCTGCCCGAAGGGCAGGCCCGGCGGCGTCCGGTGCGTGCGATCGCAAGGCGGAGGGTCGCCCCGATACCG